>CAVRSO010000133.1:0-22492 GCA_963723845.1 uncultured Acidobacteriota bacterium | reverse complement strand
CCAAAACGTACTCGCATTGGAGAAATCGTCGAAGTCGGTGCCACCGACGGCGACATTGAACGGGGTGGAAGCGATTCCGTTCACTTCAAGGCCGAATTGGGCGGGACCCGTGGGGGCGCCATTAATTTGCGTGACGTCGCAGCCGGCCGACCCGTTGTCTCCGGTGGATACGATGACGGTAATTCCTTCAGCGGCGGCCTGCTGCCACATGGAGTTATACATGGCATTTGCGGTGGTGCCTATCTGGAGCTCGCAGGCGCCGAAACTTTCGCTGAGAACGGGCGGCGGAGGATTCTCGTTAATGATGAAATTCGCGGAAAGATCGCCGCCAAAGACGGCGTTCGTGGATTGCGAGACAACCAAGTTGATGTTGGCATTTCTGGCCACGGCGCCGGCCCATTCGACGTCGAGCAAGGCTTCAATCTCGTCGCCATTGACATCGATCCCGGGATCGGTGCCGTTTACAGTGACCTTAGGGGCGTTCACAGGCAGCCCGAAGACAGATCTGAAATCCGCGATGTCTTGAACATTAATGTTGCTGTCTGTGACGACGGCGATCGTTTCGCCGGTGCCGTCGACGCCGGCGTTCCAAAGCGGGAGAACGTTATAGATCGTAGCGAAGTCAGCGGGACCTAGGGCAAAGCTCGTATTGTTCTGAGTGTCGGTGAATGTGAACTGGGGCATGGCCAAGCCGCGTGTTGATCCGCGTGCTGAGGTCGCTCGCGGACGAATCGAGCGGCTCATGCGCCTCGGGAAGAAATTGTGAAGAGAGCTGACGCCGGCAATCGCCGGAGTGAGGGCGGTTGGGATTGCGGGGTCATTGACATTCGCCCAGTGGTGCACGCCGTTGACCATGAAAGCGTGAATCGGCGTGTGGAATGCTTCCTGAACCTGAGCCGCAGTACCCGAAAACTCGATCAAGGTGCGGCCCTTGGAGATGTTATTGACTTGAAATCCGTGGGACTGGAGCCAGGACGTGATGGTCTGGATATCCTGATCTGAGGGACCGAATTCGCTGCCGAATTGGTCCGGAGTGAGCCACTTGTGAAAATTGGGCGAGGACTTATCCTGCTGCTGCGCCATCAGCGTGTCGAGAGCGGCCTCGCGTTCGGCGCTGCGCTTGAGAACAAGCTGCATGCGCTGCATGGGGAGGCTGTAGGGCGCGGCGCCGCGGTCGAACTGAGCGCGCGCGAACGGGTGGGTATTGCCGTGCAAGACGGTGAGCTTCGATTCGTCCACCGGCTGGGTGATGCGCACGCGGGCGCTGGGTACCTGCGCGAAGCAGGCAGTGGAAGCGAGCAAACAGAAAGCCGAAACCGGCAGCAGTTTGGCTGCAAGAATGGGTTGGGTTCGCATGTCGGATAACTGCGATGCTACTAAACTCGAAAAAGGATGGACGAGAAGTGTGAGCGAAGTTGTCAAACTTATAACATGACGGGCTGGGGGGTAGGGGCTGGCTATGGGTCGGGCGAAGGGAAGGGCGGCCGGATGAGAGAAGAAGGCAAAGGCTTTGCTCCCTTTCCCGGGTGGCTTGGGGATCATGACAATCGGGTGTGCGCAGGGACGGAGATGTGGTGTGTTATCAGGCGAGAGGCGTCAACGAGACGCGCGAATCCTGGCGGCGAGGTCGTGAGCCTTCTCGCGGGCAATGTTGATGAAATGGTCGTCTGCGGCAAGTTGGTCCAAGGAAGCGAGGAATTTTTGGGGATCGACGAGGAGGTTGCGATCGTAGTCCTTTTGGACCTGAAGGAGCACGTCATTCACGCCGAGCCGGTCGTAGCGCATGGCGCGGCGGAGATCGGAGAGATCGGTCTGTTGACGCGCGAGACCTTCGAAGACATCGAGGAGCTGGTTGGCCGTGGAATCTTGCGTGTAGTTGAAACTGACGGCATGCGTTACAGCGCCTAGCTGATATTGGAACGTCTTTTGACCGAGATTAGCAATTTTGCGGTGCATTTCCAGGTCGATGCCGTCGAAATCGTGAAGTTTGGCGGCGAGGGCAAAGATTTTTTGGGCGACCGCGGGATCGAGTTCCATGGGCTGAGGGCTTGGATCATCACTGAGCTGGCGGATGTCGTATGTGCCCGCGCCGGATTCGTTCATCTTGATTTCGACGAACTCGGGATAACTGGACTTGAAAACTTTGCGAAAGGTGATCGTGGCGCCGGTGGCTGCGGGTGGCAGGGCTTGAGTTACTGCGACAACGGGTAAAAGCAGGAAAGCTCCAAGAACGGCCGCCCTTCGGGCAAGCGCGAGGAAGTCCGTTCCATGCCGTGCCGCCGAACATCCAAGCCCCACTACGCCACCTCGACAATTAAAGGGTGATCTGGATGACTCTAAATCTCTCCACACCCAAAATGCAACAGGTCAGGCGCGGACGATCGGAGCCCGGGATGCGCGAGGTTTACCCGAGGCGGCAGTGGAAACGTGCCAGCGCACGGAGGCTTTTGCGATGCGATCGCGCGCCCGAGCAGCCTGCGCATGGCAGAGAGCGACGGCGAGCGCGTCGGAAGCGTCCGCGGGCTGAGGACATTCGGGAAGATCGAGAAGCGAGCGCACCATCTGCTGGATCTGATGCTTGGAGGCTCCGCCGAAGCCGGCCACGCTGAGCTTGACTTCCCGGGGCGAATAGCTGTGCGCGGGAATCTGCGCCTGTGCCGCAGCGAGCAGGACAACTCCCCGCATTTCCGCGAGCTTCAAGGCCGTGTGTATATTGAGCGCGGTGAAAACCGACTCGACGGCCACCGCGTCCGGGGAGAATTGCTCGACAAGCCCGGAGATCAGGAAGTGAATTTCGCGCAGCCGCACGGCAAACGTGGCGCGCGATGGCAGCTGCAATGCGCCAAACCGCATGGGCCGAGCCGCAGAGCCATCAATTTCAATTACGCCATAGCCCGTGGCCCCCGTAACGGCTGGGTCCACGCCAAGGATGCGGAGCTTGCGGGCCTTTTTAGTTGTAGGCGTCAGGTCAGGAGGCATCGTGCCGGCACAAGTGTATCCCGGGCTGAAACTGGGAGAACGAGTTTTTTAGGGCGTTGTTCACAGCGCCCTGTTACGGGTTTCGGTTGGAGGCGCCCAGCATGGCAGGGGTAAGGTCGAGCGAGAGGCGGACAACGCGATCTTCGCGCGAGATTTTTGTTTTGTTCACGAGGGTTTCGAGGAGCGAGATCTGCGCGGGAGTCATTTGGCGGCGCGTTTTTGGGTCGGCGAGGGCGACGGGCCCGAAAATGCGCAGGCTATCGAGAAGCGTCACCAATTCAACAGCATTTTTCATCGAATGGCATTCCGCGTCGAGGGTCAGATGAATTAGATCATGGTCGGGGCGTCCCGCCAGAGCAAGGCCCTGTATGTTGCGCGCCAAGCTCTGAAACTGCGGGGAACTGCGCAGAGATTCGTAAAATTCGGGCGGGAGATTATCCGTGCGAGCGACGGCGAATATCGGAGCGCCGGCGACGCGATTGATGCGCGTCTGCATGGCTGGATCGGGAGGTGAGGACGTCGACACGGGTAAAAAACTGTCGGAGCCGGCGCCGCTGGCAAGAGCGATGCGGGTGGATGACAGAAACTCGAATGAAACCGGCGGGTTGCCCGGCACTTCGTAGATCGAACGAGGGTTGCGCGTGACAACACGCCCGGTGCGGAGCGCGTATGCTTTGATTTTGGATTCATTGAAACGTCCATCGGCGATTGCTACGACGCGATTTTCACTGATATCGCCGGATGAAGAGATTGCGGGCCAAAGGGCGATGGCCGCCGTGTCAAGATCGCGCGTGTAATCGAAAGCCGGTGTCGCGGATAAAATCCTGGTAGTCGCGGTCGGGCTGCGGCCCCGCCTGGGTGAGGCCTAGAATCGCCGCGAGGGGAGAATTTTGAAACCCGCGCAGGGCGGCCGCGTCAATATAAGCGATGGCGGGCGCATGCGGTGGAAGCAGGTTGAGGATGTTTGGGGCGAGCGCAGCTGTTGCCGGCGACGCTGCGCGCCTCGCACGATACAGGTAGACGACACCGGCGATCACGGCAATGGTGGCGAGGAGCGCAATCAGCAGGCGTCTTTTTTGAGGAGAGGTCACGAAAGAAAGAGAATTGTATTCGTTTAAGGCGATCTAGTGTAATGTCTCGGCCCGCGATTGGGTGCATGAAAAAGCAAGCAACCTGGAAGGGAGGAAGCGCGTCTAATCGGTATATCCGACAATATGAACGCCTGTAGTACGGGCGAATCGATGCGTTTTTCGGGCGAGAGGCTTTTGCGTCGTACTGCATGATAAGGCATGGTATAGTAAGGCCGGTTCTACTTAAGTTGAGCAGTGGCAATAGTTTTGCTGGGTAGGGGAACTCGCTTGCAATTTTATTCCTGCGTGATATTTTTACTCGGTTTGCGCGGGGCTGGCGTAGCTCAGTTGGTAGAGCATCTGATTTGTAATCAGAGGGTCGGGGGTTCAACTCCCTCCGCCAGCTGATTTTGAGGGGACCGAGATTTTTCGGTTTGTGATACGGACGGATTCCTCGCGAGAAAAGCGAACAGGGCTGGTGTCTCTGGACACAGCCCTTTTCTGCGTTTGCGGAGCACCCCGTACAGTAGTCCGGTTGAGATCTGGTTGGATTAGCGGGATACGATAGCTGTGTCCCGGATGCATTTCACCGAGCTTTGAATTGACATTCCAGTGCATCGCGGGACGGGTGGGTGAGTGGCTAAAACCAGCAGACTGTAAATCTGCCGCTCCTTGCGGGCTACGGAGGTTCGAATCCTCCCCCGTCCACCAGTTTTCACAGGCTTCCGCAGTGGAACACAGAACCGGTTCGGGCCTGGGTAGCTCAGTTGGTAGAGCGCGTCCTTGGTAAGGACGAGGTCACCGGTTCAATCCCGGTCCCAGGCTCCATGTTGGAGGCGCGCAGGGAATGAGCGGGGGTAACTCAGTGGTAGAGTCTCTGCCTTCCAAGCAGATGGTCGCGGGTTCGAGCCCCGTCCCCCGCTCCATAGGTATGCGTTTCTTGCGGGCAGCTTGGGTTGGATGACACCGCGGGGAAGTGAAGAGATTTGGCGCGGCGCTGCCGCGAAGTTTTAATGCGAGGGTGAGATGGCGAAGGAGAAATTCGAGAGGGTTAAGCCGCACGTCAACGTGGGGACGATTGGGCACATCGACCACGGGAAGACGACGTTGACGGCGGCAATCACCAAGGTGCTATCGAAGAACAACCCGAAGGTATCGTTTCGGGCGTTCGATTCGATTGACAACGCGCCGGAAGAGCGGGAGCGCGGGATCACGATTGCGGTATCGCACGTGGAGTATGAGACGGCGAACCGGCATTACGCGCACATTGACTGCCCGGGTCACGCGGACTACGTGAAGAACATGATCACGGGCGCGGCGCAGATGGATGGAGCGATCCTGGTGGTGGCGGCGACGGACGGTCCGATGCCGCAGACGCGGGAACACATTCTGCTGGCGCGGCAGGTAGGCGTGCCGGCGATTGTGGTGTTCCTGAACAAGTGCGACATGGTGGACGACCCGGAACTGCTGGAACTGGTGGAGCTCGAGGTGCGCGAGCTGCTGAAGACGCTACCAGTTCCCCGGGGACACGATTCCGGTGATCAAGGGATCGGCGCTGAAGGCCTTGGAAGGGGATGCGAAGTGGGAGAAGTCGATTTTGGAGTTGATGGAAGCGGTGGATAAGAGCATTCCTTTGCCGCCGCGAGATGTGGACAAGCCGTTTGCGATGCCGATCGAGGATATTTTCTCGATCTCGGGCCGCGGGACAGTGGTGACGGGGCGAATCGAGCGCGGCAAGGTGAAGGTAGGAGAAGAAGTGGAGATTGTGGGCTTCCGTCCGACGATGAAGAAGACAGTGACGGGCGTGGAGATGTTCCGGAAGCTTTTGGACGAGGGGATGGCAGGAGACAACGTAGGCTTGCTGCTGCGAGGCACGGAGAAGGATGAAGTGGAACGCGGGCAAGTGTTGTCGAAGCCGGGATCGATCACGCCGCACACGAAGTTCAAGGCCGAGGCGTACGTGCTTACGAAGGAAGAGGGCGGAAGGCACACGCCGTTTTTCACGGGATACCGGCCGCAGTTTTATTTTCGGACGACGGACGTGACGGGAGACGTGAAGCTGCCGCAGGGAGTGGAGATGGTGATGCCGGGGGACAATGTGAGTGCGGAGATCACGCTCATTACTCCAGTAGCGCTGGAGAAGGGGTTGCGGTTTGCGATTCGCGAAGGCGGCCACACGGTGGGCGCCGGCGCGGTCGCCGAGATCGTCGAGTAAGCGACCATGCGAGAAATCATCACATTGCAGTGCAACGATTGTAAAAACCGGAACTATACGACCACCAAAAACCGCAAGAAGCATACGGAGCGGCTGGAAACGCAGAAGTTTTGCAATACGTGCCGGAAGCATACGGGGCACAAGGAAGTGAAGTAGGTCTAGCGTAGCCGGCGCTTCATGGCGGACGGCAACGAGACTTGGTTTTGCTACATGCTGCGATGCCGTGACGGGTCCCTTGTACGTAGGAGCGGCGAGAGACCCGACAGTACGGATAGAGCGGCACAATCAGGGGCTTGGCGCGAAGCACACAGCATTGCGGCGACCGGTGACCTTGGTTTGGCAGGAAGAGCATACGAGCGAACGGTCTGCGCGCGGGCGTGAAGCGGAATTGAAGGGTTGGCGGAGAGAAAAGAAATTGGACCTGATATCCAAGAGTCTGAACTCAATTCACCCTTCGCCCTGAACTGCGGGCTCAGGGTGATTTTTCGAGCCGGTGGCTCGAAAAATCAGGGGAGTAGGTTCAACGGTAGACCATCGGTCTCCAAAACCGAGAGTGGGGGTTCGAATCCCTCCTCCCCTGCCAGTATTTGAGGGGCGGCGAAACTGGCGGGCAGTCTAAAGCAACGGAGAGCACAGGCGAGCAGATGGCAGATGCAGCGCGAACAAACCGGGACGAAGAAAGCCATCGCGTAAGCGGATTTTCGCTGATGGAGCCGGCCCAGAAGCTAGGCGGCTACCCCAAGCGCATCCGAAGTTTTTTGCACGACGTGCGCGTGGAGATGAAGCAGGTGAATTGGCCCTCGCGCGCGGATGTGTGGTCCACAACGATTGTGGTGACGATCACGGTGGCCTTTTTTGGTGTGTATTTCTGGATCACCGACGGGATTTTCGGCCGTTTGTATATTCTGGTGAACAATTATTTTCACCATCACTGAGATGAACGTAATGTCAAAGCAGTGGTACATCGTCCATACCTATTCAGGTTTCGAGAAGAAGGTGAAGGAAAGTCTCGAAGGCCGCGTGCAGGCGTTCGGCTTGGCGGAAAAGATCGGTCAAGTGGTGATCCCGACCGAATCGGTTGTAGAAGTTCGCGGCGGGAAAAAAGTGGTTTCACCGCGTATGTGTTATCCGGGCTACGTGCTGGTCGAGATGGATATGGACGACTACACATGGCACGTGGTGCGGTCGACGCCGAAGGTGACGGGCTTCGTGGGCTCGGGGCAAATGCCTTCGCCGCTCACCGACGAGGAAGTACAAAACATTTTGAATCGCGCAACGACCACAGCGGAGAAGCCCAAGCCGAAGCTTTCGTTCGAGCGCGGCGAAAAAATTCGCATCGCCGATGGCGCGTTTGCGAATTTCAACGGCGTGGTGGAGGAAGTGAATACGGACCGCAGCACGCTGAAGGTTTCAGTGACAATTTTCGGACGGTCGACACCTGTGGAGCTGGATTTCGCGCAAGTGGAGAAGGTCGCGTAGCTGGAAGCGGGGTTACCCGCGCGACGAAGAGAGATTCTTCGACTGCGCGTCCCGGCGCTTCGCGCAAAACCAAAGGCGACGAAAAGCGTCGCGCGAGGGATTGAGGGCTAGAAATGGCGAAGAAAATTCAAGCAATGGTCAAGCTTCAATTGCCGGCGGCAAAGGCGACACCGGCACCGCCTGTGGGCACGGCGCTTGGTCCGCACGGCGTGAACATCATGGATTTCTGCAAGCAGTTCAACGCCAAGACATCGAAAGAGCCGGACGGGATGATTTTTCCGGTGTTGGTGACGATCTACAGCGATCGCACGTTTACTTTCATTTTGAAGACTCCTCCCGCGTCTGTGCTGCTGAAACGCGCGGCGGGAATTGTGAAGGGTTCGCCGGAGCCGAACCGCAATAAGGTGGGCAAAGTGACGCGCAAGCAAGTAGAAGAAATCGCCAAGACCAAGATGCCCGACTTGAACACGGCGGATATCGAATCCGCGATGCGGTCTGTAATGGGCACGGCACGCAACATGGGCATTGAGATCGCCGAATAGGAGAGGGAATCGATGGGCCGTGGCGCAAAGGTAGGCGGAAAGAATATCGATCGCGCGAGGAAGCTTGTGGAAGCGCGCGCGTACAAACTTGAAGAGGCCGCGGAGCTTCTTCGCAAGGCGCACTTCGTGAAATTCGACGAGACGGTGGAGCTGGTCCTGAACCTCGGCGTGGATCCAAAGCAATCGGATCAGATGGTGCGCGGCACGGTAGTTCTGCCACACGGACTTGGCAAGTCCAAGCGCGTGCTGGTAATCGCAAGCGGCGAAAAAGTCCGCGAGGCGGAAGAGGCGGGCGCGGATTTCGTCGGCGGCGAAGATATGGTTCAAAAGATCACCGAAGGATGGACGGACTATGAGGCGGTGATCGCCACGCCGGACATGATGAAGTCGGCAGGACGTCTTGGCAAAGTGCTCGGTCCGCGCGGTTTGATGCCGAACCCGAAGACAGGCACGGTGACGTTTGAGGTAGCCAAGGCCGTGAAGGAAATCAAGGCGGGCAAGGTGGAGTTCCGTCTGGATAAGACGGGACTGATTCATTCGCCGGTGGGCAAGATCAGCTTTCCGGCCAAAAGTTTGGCGGAAAATGCGCTGGCATTGCTCGGCGCGGTGGTGAAGGCCAAACCGTCAGCGGCAAAAGGGAAGTACATCAAAAAGATCACGCTGACTTCGACGATGGGCCCTGGAGTTTCGATTGATCATGCCGAGGCGGAATCCGCGACGGCAGTGGCGGCGTAGCGGGATACGGAAGCGAGGGAGTTCGGCAACATGAAGAAGAAGGCCGAAAAGAAAGCGCAGAGTGAAGAGCTTCGCGCGCAGCTTGCGACGGTTTCGACCGTAATTCTTTCCACGTTTCAGGGAATCACCGTGGAGCAAGATACGAAGCTACGGCGCTCGGTGGAAGCCGCCGGAGGCCACTACGAAGTAGTGAAGAACACTGTGGCCGAGCGCGCGGCCGCCGGCACACCAGCGGAAGGACTGCTGAAAGATCTAAAGGGAACGAATTCGATTTGCTATACGAAGACCGATCCGGTGACGCTGGCCAAGATTTTGACGAAAGTGGCCAAAGACGTTCCGGCATTCAAGTTCCGTGCCGGATGGGTTGAGGGACGCGTAATTTCGATTCAGGAAATCGGCCAGCTCGCGCAACTTCCGAGCAAGGACGAACTGATCAGCAAGATCATGTTCATGTTGAACGCTCCCGCGCAGCGAGTGGCGACGGCGCTTGCCGCGCTTCCGAGGAATCTGGCAGTGGTTGTGAGCGAAGCGGTGAAGGCGAACAAGTTTGGAGGAGGTCCCGCGCCCGAGACAGTGGCAGTAACCGAGGCGGCGCCGGAGCCCGAAAAAGCCTAGAGATATTTTCGTCAAAATTAGAATTTCTAATTTCTAAGGAGGATACACAAGGCAATGGCTAGCAAAGTGGAAGGAATTTTGGAAGAAATCAAAGGCCTGACGCTGCTGGAGGCTTCCGATTTGGTCAAGAAAATGGAAGAAGCCTTCGGAGTCTCGGCTGCGGCGGCCGCTCCTGTGGTAATGGCGGGCGGCGCTGGCGCGGGCGCGGCGGCTGGTCCGGCGGAGGAGAAGACGGAATTCACCGTCGTCCTCACTGAAGTCGGTGCGAACAAGATCAATGTGATTAAGGCTGTCCGGGAAGTTACCAGCCTGGGCTTGAAAGAAGCCAAGGACCTGGTGGATGGCGCGCCGAAGACGGTGAAAGAGGGCATCAACAAGGACGAAGCCGCCACAATCAAGAAGAAATTCGAAGAGGCCGGAGCGAAGGTCGAGATCAAGTAGTGGCAGCCTGCCAACGGCCTTGTGCCAGGCTGCAAAGGAATTCGCGTACGTACGCGCTCCTTCGGTATTCAGAACATAGAACCTCAAAGCACGTCCTTCCCGGACTGACGGAGCGGGTGTCCGCCCACATCGTCATCCCGGCGACAGTCTTAAAGAGGATGGTCCATGAGCAATCGTAACGGTAATCGAGTAATGCGGGAACGGGAACGCTTGGACTTCGCCAAGATTCAAACGGCCGTCCAGATACCGAACCTTATTGATGTACAGAAAAAATCCTACCAGCGATTTTTGCAGATGGATTTGTTGCCGAGTGAGAGGGAAGACACCGGATTGCAATCGGTATTCGCGTCCGTTTTCCCGATTCAGGACTTTCGCGGACTGTCGCAACTCGATTTCGTCGACTACGCGATCGGCAACTGGGAGTGCAAATGCGGCCATTTACGCGGCCTGCATCATTTGCGCGCCACGTGCCGGAATTGCGGAGCTTCGGTTGTTACCAACCCGTATAAGACGGGCGACGTCATCTGCGCGAAGTGCGGCACATTCAACAAAAACACGCCGACTTTCTGCAACAAGTGCGGCGATCCGGTGACGCTGCAGCTGAAATACGACGTGAACGAGTGCCAGGAGCGTGGAATGACGTATTCCGCGCCACTGAAGGTGACCATCCGGCTCACTATTTACGACAAGGATCCAGACACTGGCGCGAAATCGATTCGCGATATCAAGGAGCAGGAAGTCTTTTTCGGGGATATTCCGCTGATGACGGAGAACGGCACTTTCGTCATCAACGGCACCGAGCGCGTGATCGTGAGCCAGTTGCACCGTTCGCCGGGCGTGTTTTTCGAGACGGCGAACAATCGGAGCTACTTCCTCGGAAAGATCATTCCGTATCGCGGATCATGGGTCGAGTTTGAATACGATACTAAGAACATTCTCTATGTTCGGATTGACCGCAAGCGCAAATTCCTCGGTTCGATTTTCATGCGCGCTCTGGGAATGAAGTCCAATGAGGATATTCTGCGGACCTTCTTCCAGGTGGAGCGCGTTTCGGTTCGCGACGGAGATCTTTTTTTGAACGTCTCCGAAGGACTGATCGACCGCAAACTATCGAAGGAAATCAAACACCCGAAGTCGGGTGACGTAATTGTCGGCACGCACAAGCGCATCTCCGAGCCGCTTTATCAGGAATTGATGAAGGCGCGTGTGGTCCAGGCGGAAGTCACTCCTGCTGATCTCGAGGGCGCTGTTACGGTGAGTGAGCTCGTAAACCGCCAGACCGGCGAAGTGCTGCTCGAAGCCAATAAACCGGTGACTGCCGAGATGTGGACGGCGATCGGCGAGGCTGGAGTCACAGAAGTGGATGTGTGCTTCCCGGACCGCGACGACGTGGGCATCATCATCAGCCGTACGCTCGAGAAGGATACGATCCACACGCCCAAGGAAGCACTGATTGAAATCTACCGCAAACTGCGTCCGGGCGATCCACCGACGCTTGAAACCGCTACTGCGCTTTTCAACGGCATGTTTTTCGACGCCCGGAAATACGACTTCAGCAAAGTAGGCCGGCTGAAATTCAATATCAAGTTGGGGCTGGAGACGCCGCTCGATAAGCGGACCCTCGACCCTTCCGATTTCGTTGCGGCAATTAAGTATTTGCTGAAACTCCGCAAGAACATCGGTACGGTGGACGACATCGATCACCTTGGCAACCGGCGCGTCCGCGCGGTGGGCGAGTTGCTGGAGAACCAGTTCCGCATCGGCCTGGTGCGCATGGAGCGCGCAATCAAGGAAAAGATGTCCGTGTACCAGGAAATGTCAACAGCGATGCCGCACGACCTGGTGAACGCCAAGCCGGTAATGGCCGCGATTCGCGAATTTTTCGGCAGCTCGCAGCTTTCGCAGTTCATGGATCAGACCAATCCGCTAAGCGAAATCACGCACAAACGGCGTCTTTCGGCGCTGGGACCCGGCGGCCTTTCCCGCGAGCGCGCGGGATTCGAGGTGCGCGACGTACATCCCACGCACTACGGGCGCATTTGCCCGATTGAGACGCCGGAAGGTCCGAACATCGGCTTGATCAGCTCGCTTTCCTCCTATGCGCGAATCAACGAATTCGGATTCATCGAGTCGCCTTACCGAAAGGTAAAAGGCGGACGCGTGATCGACTTCGTGCAGATTGTGAATTCGGGCGACAGCGAATTCAAGGCCGGTGAAATCGTCGAAAAAGAAAAGGTGGAGACGACAAACGAAGAACTGAAGCGGCGGCGAATTGTGGTCGAACCGTACTGCTTCTATCTTTCGGCGTGGGAAGAAGACCGCTACGTAGTGGCGCAGGCCAACGCGTCCTTGGACGACAAACTGCGAATCACCACGGAACTGGTGAATTGCCGCCAGGCCGGAAACTTCGTGCTGAAGAGCCGTGAAGAAGTCGATTACATCGACGTTTCGCCGAAGCAGCTGGTATCGGTGGCCGCGAGTTTGATTCCGTTCCTCGAGAACGACGACGCGAACCGCGCGTTGATGGGATCGAACATGCAGCGGCAAGCGGTCCCGCTGATTAAAGGTGAGGCGCCACTTGTGGGCACGGGTATGGAGCGCGTGACGGCGCGCGATTCGGGCGCGGTGATCGTTTGCCGCCGCGACGGTATCGTCGATCAGGTGGATTCCGAGCGCGTGATTGTGCGCGTGGAATCGGACCAATCCGGCGTGCTCAGCCGCGAGGTCGGTTCAGACATTTATCTGCTCACGAAGTTCAAGCGATCGAACCAGAACACCTGCATCAGCCAGAAGCCGCTGGTTCGCGCGGGAGACCGCGTGAAGCAAGGGCAAGTTTTGGCCGACGGCCCTTGCACGGATCGAGGAGAGCTCGCCCTCGGGCGCAATGTGCTCGTGGCGTTCGTGCCGTGGCGCGGGTACAACTTCGAGGACGCGATCCTCGTAAGCGAAAAGCTCGTGAAAGAGGATTACTACACTTCGATTCACATCGAGGAGTACGAGATTGAAGCGCGAGATACGAAGCTTGGCCCCGAGGAAATCACGCGCGACATTCCCAACATCAACGAGAGTTTCCTACGGAATCTCGACGAGAGTGGCGTGATCCGTATCGGCGCAACCGTGAAGCCGGGAGACATTCTTGTCGGCAAGGTGACGCCGAAAGGCGAGACCACGCTTACTCCCGAGGAAAAGCTGCTGCGAGCGATCTTCGGCGAGAAGGCCGGAGACGTTCGCGACGCTTCTCTCTATTGTCCGCCCGGCATCGAGGGCACGATCGTGGACGTCAAGATCTTCTGCCGCAAGGGAGCGGAAAAGGACGAGCGTCACAAGGCCATCGAAGCGGCGCAGGTCGCAAAACTCGAGAAGAACCTCTGCCGACGAAATCCGCATTCTCACCGACGAGCGCCTGAAGCGCCTTAACGATCTGCTGGGCGGCCAGAAGCTGTGGCCGACCTGCATGATGAGCGCACCAACAAGCGCCTGCTCACCAAGGGCGCCGAGCTCGACGCGCGACATCCTTGAAAAAATCTCAACGCGCAATCTGAAGCGCTTGCGGCTCAATGACAAAGACCCGCTGCTCATCGAGAAGATCGACGAAATCGAGGAGATGACTTCGCGCCAGATCGATGTGCTGCGCAAAATCACCGACGAGCGCATTGCGAAACTCAAGAAGGGCGACGAACTTGCCGCCGGGCGTGATCAAGCTGGTGAAAGTTTACATCGCCATGAAGCGCAAGCTTTCGGTGGGCGACAAAATGGCGGGACGCCACGGCAACAAGGGCGTCATCGCTCGGATCGTTCCCCAAGAAGACATGCCCTACATGCCGGACGGCACGCCGGTGGAAATCGTACTGAATCCTCTCGGCGTTCCTTCGCGTATGAACGTGGGCCAGATTCTCGAAACCCATCTTGGCTGGGCTTCCAAGGAACTTGGCGCGCGTATTGGCCGGATGCTCGATGACGAGACTCGCGTGCCGAAGCGGTGCGCAAATGGTTCAAGGAGGCCTTCGGACCCACCTCGGTATGGAAGACCATTGCCGAGTTGGATGACGATGCTCTCCTCGATCTCGCGCACAGTTTCCGTGAAGGCGTGCCATTCGCCACGCCCGTATTTGACGGTGCTCGCGAGGCGGATATCCGCCACTTGCTCGGTTTCACCGAATTGCCGGAAACGGGCAAGATCACGCTCTTTGACGGCATGACGGGCGATCTATTCGCACAAAATGTCACCGTTGGGTACATCTACATGCTCAAGCTCTCGCACCTGGTCGACGACAAAATCCACGCTCGCTCCATCGGTCCATACTCGCTCATCACGCAACAGCCGCTTGGCGGCAAGGCGCAGTTCGGCGGCCAGCGCTTCGGAGAAATGGAAGTGTGGGCGCTTGAAGCGTATGGTGCGGCGCACATTCTGCAGGAACTGCTCACTGCGAAGTCGGACGACGTCTACGGCCGCGCGAAAATCTACGAGGCCATCGTGAAAGGCGAGCCGGGAATCGAGCCCGGCGTACCCGAATCGTTCAACGTTCTCGTGCGGGAGTTGCAGTCGCTCTGCCTGGATGTTGAATTGATGAAGCGCCAGAAGCCGCAACTGGAAGCAGCAGAAGCGGCCGACTAGCTCGCGCGCTCCGGATCTTCGGAGCGCGCCTAAGAAATTTTGGAAACGGTTTTTTATTGTCCCGGCTCATCCGGGACGGGAGGAGTGCCCCTTGTATCGATCAAGCCCTTATGACCGTGCCAGCCAGATCGCGGATTTCGATTCGATTCGCATCAGCCTGGCGAGTCCCGAAAAAATCCGTTCCTGGTCGCATGGCGAAGTGACCAAGCCGGAAACCATCAACTACCGCACCTTCAAGCCGGAGCGTGACGGCCTGTTCTGCGCCAAGATTTTTGGCCCTGTCACCGACTGGGAGTGCCTGTGCGGCAAATACAAGCGGATGAAGCACCGCGGCGTGATCTGCGATAAGTGCGGCGTGGAAGTCACGCTCAGCAAAGTTCGCCGCGAGCGCCTGGGCCACATCGAGCTGGCTTCGCCCTGCTCGCACGTCTGGTTCTTCAAGGGCCTGCCCAGCCGCATCGGCTACCTGCTCGATATCACCATGCGCGATCTCGAGCACATTCTTTATTTCGAGACCTTCGTGTCATCGACCCGGCGAAGTTCCGGAGCTCAAGGAAAAGAGATTCTCACCGGAAGAAAAACCTCCGCGAACTGCAGACGGAATATCCCGGACAATTTCGACGCCGCGCATGGGCGCCGAAGCCATCAAGGAACTTCTGCGCCGCGTCGATGTCGACAAGCTCTGGCGAAGAACTGCGCGAAAAAATGAAGGTCGATCCGAGCCTGCAGAAGCGGATCAAGTACGCCAAGCGCCTGAAGGTGCTCGAAGCATTCCGCAAGAGCGGCAACAAGCCGGAGTGGATGATTCTCGACGTGATTCCGGTGCTTCCGCCGGAGTTGCGTCCCCTGGTGCCTCTCGATGGCGGCCGTTTCGCCACCTCCGATCTGAACGATCTCTATCGCCGCGTCATCAACCGTAACAACCGGCTGAAGAAGCTGATGGAGCTGCACGCGCCGGACGTGATCGTCCGCAACGAGAAGCGCATGTTGCAGGAAGCCGTCGACGCGCTGTTTGATAACGGCCGCCGCGGCCGCGTTCTGCGCGGCACCAACAACCGCCCGCTCAAATCGCTTTCCGACACGCTCAAGGGCAAACAGGGCCGGTTCCGCCAGAACCTTCTCGGCAAACGCGTGGACTACTCAGGCCGTTCGGTCATCGTCGTCGGACCCGAGCTGAAGCTTCATCAGTGCGGTCTGCCGAAGAAGATGGCCCTCGAGCTTTTCAAGCCGTTCATCTATCACCGGCTGGAAGCTGCGGGCCACTGCACCACGATCAAGCAGGCTAAGGAGCTAGTCGAGGCGCAGGAAGCCACCGTATGGGACATTCTCGAGGACGTGATTCGCGAGCATCCGGTGCTTCTCAACCGCGCCCCCACGCTGCATCGTCTCGGCATCCAGGCTTTCGAGCCGGTACTCGTCGAAGGCAAGGCGATCCGCATCCATCCGCTCGTCTGCACCGCGTTCAATGCGGATTTCGACGGCGACCAGATGGCCGTGCATATCCCGCTTTCGCCGGAAGCGCAGGTGGAAGCTTCCGTGCTGATGCTCAGCTCGCACAACATTCTGTCGCCGGCCAACGGCTACCCGCTCGCCGTGCCCACGCAGGATATGGTGCTCGGCATCTATTACATGACCAAGGCAAAGCCCAAGGCTAAGGGCGAAGGCCGCGCGTTCGGCTCAAGCGAAGAAGTCATCATGGCGCTGGAAGCGGGCGAAGTTGAATTGCTCACGCCGATCCGTATGCGCTACACCGGCGAAGTGATCGATCTCACGAACGCGTACGACGATCAGGACGTGTCGCACACGGAGCCGATTCATTTGCAGAAGCAGTTTTTGCACACCACCGTCGGCCGCGTAATCTTCAACGATCACCTTCCATCGGACATGCCGTTCATTAACGGCTTGCTTAAGAAGAAGGGGGTCCAGGCGCTCGTTCTGTATGCCTATCTCCGCTTCGGCTTGGAAAAGACCGTTGTGATGCTCGACCGGCTGAAGGAACTGGGCTTCCTCTACGCTACCAAGTCCGGCATTTCCATCGGTATCAGCGACATGGTGATCCCCGGCGTCAAGTTCAAGCTGGTGGACGCTGCCGAGCACGAAGTGGTCAAAGTGCAGCAGCAATATCTCGATGGAGCCATCACCAACGGCGAACGCTATAACAAAGTGATCGCCATCTGGAGCGACATCACCGAGAAAGTTGCCGACGAAATGTTCAAAGCGCTCGAGGAACAGGATAAACAGGGCGCGATCAATCCGGTCTACGTCATGGCCGACTCCGGCGCTCGCGGATCGAAGCAGCAGATTCGGCAGCTTTCGGGTATGCGTGGTTTGATGGCCAAGCCCTCGGGCGAAGTCATCGAGACGCCCATCACCTCGAACTTCCGTGAGGGGTTGACAGTGTTGCAGTACTTCATCTCCACGCACGGAGCCCGAAAAGGCCTCGCCGATACGGCGCTAAAGACAGCCGATTCCGGCTATCTCACGCGGCGTCTCGTTGACGTGGCGCAGGATGTAATCATCAACGAATTCGACTGTGGCACCGCCGACGGCATTTACGTGGAGCCGATTCTCGAGGCTGGCGTCGAAGTTGAGCCGTTGCGCGACCGCGTCATCGGCCGCGTCTCGCTCGAAAAGATCAAGGACTACGAAGGCAACGTGATCGTCGACGTCAACCAGGAGATCACCGAAGAACTGGCCAACACCATTCAGGCTGCGGGCATCGAGCGCGTGAACATTCGTTCTGTGCTCACGTGCGAGTCCCGGCGGGGAGTGTGCGCGCGCTGCTACGGCCGCAACTTGGCTACCGGCCGCTTCGTCGAGATGGGCGAAGCCGTCGGCGTCATCGCCGCGCAGTCGATCGGCGAGCCCGGCACGCAGCTAACCATGCGGACGTTCCACATCGGCGGCACGGCTACCCGCGTCACCGAGCAGTCTAAGGTCGAAGCCCGCAACAGCGGCTTCGTCAAATTCATCGACCTGAAGGTCGTCGAGGGACGCGGCAAGACTCTCATCGCCATGAACCGCTCCGGCTTGATCGCGGTTGTCGACGAAAAGAACCGCGAAAAGGAACGTCACCACGTGGTCTATGGCGCGCGCCTTCGGGTCGAAGACGGCCAGCCCGTCACGCTGGGACAAATCATGTGCGAATGGGATCCGTACACCTTCTCCATTCTCACGGAGTCCGGCGGGACGATCGAGTTCAAGGATCTCGCAGCCGGGCATAACCATCGAAGAACAGGTGGACGAGGTCACGGGCCTTTCGCAACTCGTCGTCACGCTTCCTCCGGGTGACGAAAAGCACCAGCCCGCGATTTTGGTACGCGACTCCGCTGGCCGCGCCAAGAAAAAATACCTGATGCCGTCTCGCGCGCACTTGATGGTCGCGGATGGCGATGAGGTGCAGCCTGGGGACGTGCTCGCCAAAATTCCTCGCGAGACCACCAAGACCAAGGACATCACCGGCGGTCTCCCGCGCGTTGTCGAGTTGTTTGAAACTCGCAAGCCTCGCGATCCGGCGGTTATCAGCGAAATCGACGGCGTCGTCAAATACGGCGAAATCGCTAAAGGGCAGCGCAAGATTTACGTCGAAAGCGAAGACGGCCGCACCATGAAAGAATATTCGATTCCGCGCGGCGTGCACATCAACGTCCAGGAAGGCGAGCACGTTCGGGCGGGTGAACCCCTGATCGACGGGCCTCTCAATCCTCATGACTTGCTTGCCGTCCTCGGCGAAAAGTACACGCAAGCCTACTTGGTCAATTCCGTCCAGGAGGTTTATCGCCTCCAGGGCGTCAACATCAACGACAAGCACATCGAAACCATCGTCCGGCAGATGATGCGCTGGGTGAAAGTCGAAGACGTGGGCGATACCACGTTCCTGCTCGAGGAACAGATTGATAAGTTCCGCTTCCGCGAAGAGAACGACCGCGTCATCCGCGAAGGCGGCAGGCCGGCCACGGGTCGCCCGCTGTGCTTGGGCATCACCAAGGCGTCGCTTTCGACCGATTCCTTCATTTCCGCCGCAAGCTTCCAGGAGACAACCCGCGTCCTCACCGAGCGGCCATTTCCGGAAGGTGGATTATCTCCGCGGCCTGAAGGAAAACGTTATCATGGGCCGGCTGATTCCGGCTGGCACCGGCCTTGAGCGCTATCGCAACATTCAGCTCCTCACCGAGATTCCGAAAGAGGAGCCGGAAGCGATGGAGCCCGAACTCACGCCCGAAGAAGCGGCGGCCCTCGATTTCCTGCGGAAGGATGCCGACGCCGTGGCCGAAAGCTAGAAGCGTGCTTGTGAACTCCGGGAGGGCTTGCCTGGTCGGCTTCATGCCGGGCAAGCCAACCCTCTTCTTGGCCAACTCCCTGTTGAGCATTTCGCATAGCCTGCCTTTTTCTTTCCTGATTCGTGCCGCCACTCTGTAAGATTCATATGGAGCCTATTCGCACCCTTCGAAGTGATACTCGGATAGCTCGGACCGATGTCCAAAGACGCGTTGCAAAACCAGGCGGAGCAGGCTGCCTCATTGCCTGATTCGAAACAGGAATTCGAAAAGCTGGCTCAGGCGATTTTCCGCTCCCAGCAGAACTATCGGGACCTCATTGATAGTCTCGACCAGGCGCTTTTTACTCTCTCGCTTCAAGGTGAAATCCGAGTCGCGAATCGGCGAATGTCGGAGATTCTAGGGGCGCCTTTTCAGGAGATCATCGGCCATCCCCTGTCTGATTTCCTGTTGTCTCCTACACCGGAGGAGCTGCTGCAATCGATGCCTGCACTCCTCGAAAAGGGCACATGGACAGGCATCGTACCTGTAACACTCAAGAAAGATAGAGAGCTCCGGCATTTTTCCTGTTGGTTTCAGACGCTCGTTGAGCGCGGTGAAGTCGTGGCCCTCACCGGATGGGCACGCGACGTCACCGAGCAATTCGAAATCGAGAAGCGCCTGCATCAGGAGCAGGAATTCAATCGCCGCCTTATCGCCAACTTCCCGGATTTGATTGCCGTTCTGGACCTACAGGCAAGATTCACCTATATCAGCGATCAAGTTCGAAACATTCTGGGCCGCTCTCCCCAAGAATATTTGGGAGGAGAGTTCGGCGTCCGGGCCGGCCCGGAAGACAAAGCCAAGATTGATGAGATGTTCCAGCGCGTGATTAAAGGCGAGGTCTCGCGCGCCCAACTCGAATTCCGTGCGCCGCACGCGGATGGCACCTGGCGGGTTCTCTTGCTTACCGCTGGTCCGCTTTTTGATGAGACTGGGAAAATCAGCGGCGTGGTGACGTCAACCCGCGACGTAACGGAACAACATGAGATTGAAAGAAAACTCCACCAGGAGCAGGAGTTTGTCCGGCGGCTGATCGAATGCTTTCCAGACCTGATTGTCGTTCTCGATTCCGAGGGCCGGTTCAAGTTCGTCAGCGAGCGACTAAAGGACGTCCTCGGCGTGTCTCCCGAGGAGTACGTTGGCAAGCAAGTTGGCCTGCGAATGGGGTCGGAGGACCGTGCAAAGCTCTCGGAGATGCTCCAAGACACTATCTCCGGTCGAAAGGCTCAGGAGCAAATCGAAATCCGGGCCCAACACGTCGATGGCACGTGGAAAACCCTGCGAATCACCGCAAGGCCCCTTTTTGACGAGCAGGGCAAAATCACGGGCATGGTCTCTTCGGGACGGGACGTTACCGAGTCGAAGCAATTCGAGCAGCAGCTTGCTCAAAGTGAAAAGTTTGCCGCGATGGGCCAAATGATGGCTGGGGCGGCTCATGAACTCAATAATCCGCTCACCGCCATTTTGGGGATCAGCGATTTGCTCCGCGAGCGTGCCACGGATGAGACCACTCGGCGCCAGGTGGATACGATATTGCAACAGGCACGGCGCGCCGCGGGCATCGTCCTCAACCTGCTCGCTTTCTCACGGCCTTCAGCCCACGGGAATGCTAGGATCAACCTCAAGACGACCATTCAGGAGGTCTTGCAAGTCGAAAGCGCGCTTCTCGCCAAGAAAAATATCCGCGTAACGTTCGAGGCTTCCGAGGAACTCCCCCCTGTGGAAGGCAATCCAAGGTTACTCACGCAAGTTTTCTCGAACCTCATTGTTAATGCCGAACAATCGATTTCCGCGGCTCGCGGCGAAGGCCGGTTGGATATTTCCGTCTCTTGCGTGGACCAGCGCATCCGCGTTAGTTTCGCGGACGATGGTGGCGGCATCGCTCCCGAAATCATGGATAAGATTTTCGACCCGTTTTTCACCACCAAGCGGCCCGGCGGGGGCAGCGGACTCGGTCTTACGATCGCTCTGGCCGTTATCAAGGAACACGGCGGGACCATCGAAGTCCAGTCTACCGCCGGATTGGGCGCTACCTTCCATGTGTTCTTGCCGCCCTGCGCGCAGGTGCCCTTGGCTTCCGCATCTTCGTCGTCACCCAGCCTTTCGTCGCCGCCTCCACGTGCGGAGATTCTCAAAGGCCACAGCGTCCTGATCGTCGATGACGAAGAAAGCATTCGCGAAATTGTGGCTGAAGACCTCTCAAGGCGGGGGATGAAGGTCAATGCGGTGGAAAGTTCGGAGGCTGCGCTCGGCTACCTTTCAGCGAACGAATGCGAGATGGTTATTTGCGATTTCAATCTGCCCGGTATTAGCGGTGAAGCTCTTTTCGAGAAGCTCCTCGCAAAAGAAAACGGACCTCGGCCGCGGTTCGTCTTTATGACGGGGGAATTAGTCGATCCTGCGCTCGTAGGAAAGTTTCGCGAGAAAGGCGCCCGCATTTTGCAAAAGCCGTTCTCTGTTTCCGTGCTGGCAGCTCTCTTAGCGGAATTTTTGCAGGGAGAGCCCGTTCCTTCGGTCTAGCAAAGAGCGCTACTTGGCGGTCTGGTGCGCTTCCGGGGCCGAACGCGCTTCTACACCAAAATCCCAAACATAAAGGCTCATTTCTTCGTCGCCAATCGCTTCCGCCAGCGCGTACTCACCTGGGGCCAGCGGTTTGCTGAGCGTGAAACGGTACACCCCGCGTGCAATTTCCCAACGCTGCATCGAGATCGTGTCTCCCGCGGTGCGTTGCTGGCCGAAGAGTTCGTCCACATTTTCAATCTGCCGGTTCTCGCCGTGCGCCTTTGCTCGGATCAACTGCATTTCGGGCGTTCGAGCGTCCGCCGTGCGCATATAAAACTCCGGCTGATCGGTGCGAAGGCGAAGTTTTGCGTGCAGTCCCTGGATCGACACGCTATGCCTGGTGGGAATTATGGGAACCGGCACCATCACTTGTTCAACGAAATGTCCCTTGGATAGTTTCGACGTCGTTTCGGCTTGAGGAAGCGATAAAACAGCCTTCCCGTCGAAGGCGAAAAGCCCGGCGCCCGGCGGAAGGAAAATTCCGGAAGCCACCTCCAGGCTGGCGTCAATATCGAGAGGCTGCGCGAGGCGCGCCGTCTCCTGGTTGTGCACCTTTGCAACGATTGCCGTCTCTCGTTGCTGCTCTTGCGCGGCGGCTTTTCCGGTGGCGTCCCAATCGACTAAGTCTGCGGGAATTTCCTCCCACTGGGAACGGTCGAGGCTGTAGTAGCGCACCCGGTCACCGTGCACCGCATATTCGCGGACAAGCTGAAAACTGCCATCTTTCAGCATCAGCTTCTGGCCCCTCGGCGTTGTCGGCGCTTTCGGGCTTGGGATTGGGTTGCGTCCTGTGGATTGTTGGCCGGAATCCTGCGCGTTGAGGCGGGGAACCGCGCTCACGACTACAACGAGCAGAGCGCAGCTGAATACGTGCAGCAACCAGCGAGGCGATCGTCTGGCCATGAGCCTTCTCCCCGATA
>CAVRSO010000132.1:0-17310 GCA_963723845.1 uncultured Acidobacteriota bacterium | reverse complement strand
CCACATTGCTCTTGCCAAGCAGACTGGTAAGCCCGATGCGTCGCTCGGCGACCACCCGCTTCGCAAGCTCCTCGATCTCGGTTCGCTCGTAACCCTATCGACGGACGATCCCGCGATGTTTCACACCGACTTGCTCGCGGAATATTCTCACGCCGCATCGCTGGGTCTGTCGAAAGAGCAGCTGCTGCGACTCGCCGAGCAGAGCTTCAACGCGGCGTTTCTGCCCCCAATGGATAAACGCAAGCTCCTCGAGGATTTTCGCGCCGCGGCCAAGGCGCAGGCCTTGCTATAATTCAAGTCGCATTGCGGAGTACGTCGTCCTGCTTGCCCTGATGAAGGAAGGGAGTGGAGTGTCCCGTTCTTTCTTTTGCGCGAAGCGCCGGGACACGCAGTCGAAGGATCTCTCGTCGATTTTCAATGTAGAGAAAGCGCAACCGAATGAAAGCTCACGTCTGGGTCATGCTGAAATCCACCGTCCTTGATCCTCAGGGTCAGACGATCCAGCGCGCACTCTCCTCGCTCGGCTACGCCAAAATTCAGGACGTGCGCCAGGGCAAATTCTTTGTCCTCCAGCTCGATGGGCTCAGTCGCCAGGAAGCCCAGAATCAAGTCGAACGCATCGCCAAGGACGTACTCACTAACCCCGTGATCGAAGAATTTCGCTTCGAAATCCTGGAATAATTTCGATTGATCCAAGCCTGTGCTCCGCGATTATCGGTCCTGAAACACTTCCACAGGGACGTTCCGGCCATCACACCCTCATTGTGCTACCCTAGTTGCAGCCCTTTTCTCGTGCGGGCCAGTGAAATAGGCATGTTTCGGAGCATTATCTAATGTGCGGAATTGTCGGTTATATAGGACCTAAGCGAGTCGTCCCGTTGATCCTCGATGGCCTGAAGCGCCTCGAATACCGCGGCTACGATTCGGCGGGCATCGCCGTCGTGGGCGACAACGGAAAGCTCGAGATTCGGCGCGCCCCCGGGAAATTGCGTAATCTTGAGGAATCCATTCGCCTCACTCCTCTGGACGGCCTCTATGGCATCGGGCACACACGCTGGGCCACGCACGGCCGCCCCACCGAGGAAAATGCCCACCCCCACCGCGATTGCACCGGAGAAATCGTGGTCGTGCATAACGGAATCATCGAGAACTATGTCGAGTTAAAAAATCAGCTCCTTGCCGAAGGCCACAAGTTCGTCACGGAAACCGATACCGAAATCATTGCCCACCTCGTGGAGAAATTTTCAAAAGACGCGTCCTTAGAAGACGCGGTCCTCAGAACGGTCAAGGTAATGACCGGCGCCTACGCCATGGTCGTCGTGTCCGCCAAAGATCCAAACAAAATAGTCGCTGCGCGGCTGGGACCGCCCATCGTCGTCGGCCTCGGCGACCAGGAATTTTTCGTGGCCAGTGACATTCCCGCCATCCTCCAGCATACCCGCAGCATTTTCTTCCTGGGCGATGGAGAAATGGCCGTGCTCACTCCGCAGGGCGTCCGCCTCTTCGATTTCGAAAGCCATCCGATCAGCCGCCCACCGCAGCACATCACTTGGGACCCGATCATGGCCGAAAAGGGCGGCTTCAAGCATTTCATGCAGAAGGAAATCTTCGAACAGCCTCGTGCCGTACGCGATACGCTACTCGGCCGAATCTCCCAGGAAACCGGGCACGTTTTCCTCGACAAAATGGACATCACCGAGGAAGAGTTCCGCAATTTCCGCGACCTAAAAATTGTCGCCTGTGGCACCAGTTGGCACGCGGGACTCGCAGGCAAATTCATGATCGAGCAACTCGCGCATCTGCCTGTCGAAGTTGATTATGGCAGCGAATTTCGCTATCGCGATCCGATTCTCGATGAGCACAGCTTGATTATCGCCATCAGCCAGTCCGGCGAAACAGCGGACACTCTCGCCGCGGAGCGCGAAGCCCGTCAGAAGGGCGCGAAAGTCCTCTCGATTTGCAACGTCGTCGGCTCGATGCTGACCCGCGAATCCAGCGGCACCATCTACACGCACGCCGGCCCTGAAATCGGCGTCGCCTCGACGAAAGCGTTCACCGGCCAGCTCACCGCGCTCTTGCTCACCGCCCTTCACCTCGGCCAAGTGCGCGGCAGGCTCACCAACGCCGCGTCCAAGACCCTGATGCAAGAAATCACCCGCATTCCCCACAAAATCGAAACCATTCTCCAACACGATGCCGCAATAGAAGATCTCGCCCGCCAGTTCTTTCAGGCATACTGATTTCCTCTATCTTGGCCGCGGAATCCACTATCCGATCGCCCTCGAAGGCGCGCTGAAGCTCAAGGAAATCTCGTACATTCACGCCGAAGGCTATCCGGCCGGCGAGATGAAACACGGCCCGAATGCTCTGATCGACGAAAATCTCCCCGTCGTTATGATCGCCACGCGCGATGAATCCGATTCTGCTTCGATGACGCGCTACGAAAAAACCATCTCCAATCTCCAGGAAGTGAAGGCTCGCGACGGCATCGTGATCGCCGTGGTCACCGAGGGCGATAAGCTCGCGCGCGAGACGGCCGATCACGTCATTGAAATTCCCACCGCCCCCGACCTGATCGCGCCCATTCTCGAAATTGTTCCTCTACAGCTTCTCGCGTATCACATTGCCGTGCGCCGCGGTTGCGATGTCGACCAGCCTCGCAACCTCGCCAAATCCGTTACCGTCGAATAACCTGCCCGGTGGCCCGCCTCGCGTATAAAATAGTTTACATGCGCGTGAATTTCTCTCGGCAGCCCGGCATTTGGTGGGTGTTGGCCATACTTCTCGGCCTGCTTCTCTCACCCTCTGCGCGCGCACAATCGTCCGCCGAAGCCAGCTCCGGAAAACTGGCCTCCGTCGGAGTTACGGGTTCCAGATTCCGTTCCGATAAAATCGCGCCGGCCACGGGTCTCAAGCCCGGCGCCACGGTTACGAAAGACGATTTGCAGCGCGGCGCCGATCGTCTCGCCCAGCTCGGCCCTTTTGCCGGCGTTCATTACCGCTATGGCGACACGAATGCTGGCGTCGTCGTCGAATACCAGGTTACCGACGCTCCATCGGTCCCGATCTGGTTCGATAATTTCCCCTGGTTTACTGACGCCGAATTGATCTCCGCCGTAAAATCCTCCGTGCCCTTATTCGACGGTGCCGCGCCAGAGCACGGCACTCTGCTCGACGACATTTCCGATGCGCTCCAACTCGCGCTTGCCTCTCGCAATGTGCATACCAGCGTCACGCACTCGCTCGTCACCGCGCCGGGCGGCTCCGAACAAGTTCAACAATTCCGGGTTGATGGTGCGAACTTAAACGTCGCGAGCGTTGAATTCGGCGATCCTGTCGCGCGAAACGACCGCGCAATCCAGGCGCGGCTTGCCGATCTCGTTGACCACCCTTACTCGCGGACCGCCATCGAGCTTTTCGAGTTTGAGCAAGTTCGCCCCGCTTATCTCGCGCAAGGTTTTCTCCGCGTGAAGTTCAACCCGCCCACCACTCGCCTTGAGGGAAGCGGACCAAGCGCCCGCGTCGCCGTCACCATTGCTATCGAGCCAGGATCCGCATTCACGTGGAATGGAGTCACTTGGAGCGGAAACACGGTGATTTTATCGCCGGAGCTAAATGCGCTCGTCACTCTAAGGCCCGGCGACCCGGCCGACGAAATGAAAATCCAGCCGATCTGGGAGTCGGTTCATGACGACTACGCGCGACGCGGCTATTTGGAGGCCAGCGTAACCCCACACGTTCAATTCGACGACGCCGCAAAACGCGTCAGCTACACGGCGGCCGTCTCCGAGGGCCCTCAGTTCCACATGGGCAAATTGATTCTTACTGGCCTGTCGATTGAAGGCGAGCGCCGCATCCGCGCGGCCTGGAAAATCGAGTCGGGAGCCGTCTTCGACAAGGATGTCTACGACGAATTCATCTCTTCGGGAATCAAGCAGGCCTTCGTCGGCCTGCCCTTCCACTACGAGAAGGTCGGCCGCTTCCTGCAGGAAGATCCCAAAGCCAGCACCGTCGACGTCCTCCTCGACTTCCAATAACTCGCTGATCCGCGAAGCTCCTGTAGCGCTCGGCATCCTGCCGGCGTTTTTTTTGCCCTTTTTTGTAGTCATCGTCATCCTGAGCGGAGTGTCCCGAGCCTTTTCTCTTGCGCGAAGCGCCGGGACACGCAGTCGAAGGACCTCTCTTGGATTTCGCTTCGAGGTCATGTTGGACGGAGATACTTCGTTCCCGCTTTTCTTCGGTTTGCCCGGGCGTGCTCCTCAATTGTCGCTATCGCGCTCCCGCCCGTGCCGATTGCCACGCCGCATCCCGCATCGCGACGACCGTGGCCGCATGGATGCTCACGGTGTCCGCCACGCGCCGCGCGTAACCGCCCGCCAGC
The DNA here is from genome assembly GCA_963723845.1 of uncultured Acidobacteriota bacterium. GTDB lineage: Bacteria > Acidobacteriota > Terriglobia > Acidiferrales > UBA7541 > Palsa-295. The sequence continues at coordinate 12,929 of CAVRSO010000132.1, read as the reverse complement.
GCGCTCGCCACTGGAACACTATTTCGCCGCGCATATTCGAAAACCAGCGCGTCCCTCCGCGCCAGCCCCTCCATCGTAAGCGCGAGCCCTCCCAATTGATCTTCGCGGTACGGGTCGGCGCCCGCGATATAGAACAAAATCTGCGGCGCGAAATTCTGGAAAGCCGTGTGCAAGTGCTTCTCCAGAATGCCAAGATAATCGTTGTCGCCGATGCCGTCCGGCAAATCGATGTCCACCGTCGAGGGCGGCTTGAAGAATGGATAATTGTTCTCCTGATGAATCGAAAGCGTGAAAACCGCTTCGTCCTCATGAAAAATCGTGGCAGTCCCATTTCCGTGATGCACATCTGTATCCACGACCATTGCTCGCTCTATCGCCCCATCGTGCTGAAGCCGCCGGATCGCTACGGCCACATCGTGAATCGCGCAAAAACCCTCGCCATGATCGGGACACGCATGGTGGAATCCGCCGCCGATATTCGCCGCCCAGCCGTCTCTCAGCGCGCACTGGCCCGCGAGGATCGATCCACCTGCTGCCAGCCAGCACGCTTCCACCAATTCCCTTGAATAGGGCACTTCGAGTCGCGCAATTTCGGCCTCGCTCAACGTTCCCGTCTTGAGCTTCCGAACGTACTCCGGCGAATGGACGCGCAGCACATCCTCATCCGTCGCTGGCTCGGGAACCAGAAAATCATTTGCGTCGGCGATTTTCTGTTCCAACAGCCGGTCGCGTATCATCCGAAACTTTTGTGACGGGAACACGTGCGCGCCGAGGTTCAAATCGTATCCCTCGGCATAAGTCAGCTTGAATGGCAGCATAATTTCGTCAGCCTACCGCGAAGCCTTCCTCCGCGCAAACCCGCCTTCGCGTCTGAAACATCGGTATGGTAAGCTCGCGGGCATGCAACGCGTCAAAGCTGCTATCGTTCTCGTCGCCCTGTTGGCGGTTCCTTTGGCGTTGCTCGCCCGCGGCATGGTTTGTGAATCCTCTTCTGGTCCAATGATTTGTTGCATGCGCCATGGTTCGCACCCGGGAATCAGCCGATGGTGTGCCACTGCGCCGGCAAATCCTCCAGGAACATTCCGGATTTCGGTTTGATAGCCCCGCTCCCGCCCACCGAGCCCGAAGCTTTTGTCGTTCTCGCGATGCCAGGCTCGCTCAGGGCCTCCGTCTCTTCTGAATTTCGGTTGTCGGCTTCTGGATTTATGCCCGTCCCCTTCGAACCGCCTAAAGTCTGACCCGTTCCTCCGCTAGCGAAAAAGTGGGAGGGCGGAGCTTCTAAACCCGCCTTCAAATGCAGCCGCATTAATACGGCTTTAGCCGCTGCATCCATTTCATAGGGATTGTTTTTCACTGCGCCCGAAAACGCAATTGGAACGGAGAAATCCATGCGAAAGGCTTATGTGTTTCTGCTCGCTGTCGCGCTGCCTGTGTTTGCGCTGGCCGCGCGAGCCACTGTTTTTGGGGGTGTGCAGGGTATTGTCCACGATCCGCAGCACCGGCCGATTCCCGGCGCGCAAGTGCAGCTAAAATCGGCCACTTCGGATTGGTCTCAACAAACGCAGAGCAATCAGGACGGCGAATTCGAATTCGCTACGGTCCCTATCGGCGACTACATCGTTACGGTAATAGCCTCCGGATTTCAGAACATGCAGCAGAGCATTACCGTCACGTCCGGGTCGTCGCCTGTCCTTCATTTCCCGCTGGCGATCGCAACCGTAAGCCAGACAGCGACTATTTCTGCGCAAGCCCCGGTGGGAAATGTCGATTCGGCGACTTCGATCACCCTTCTGGACCGCAACGACATCGCACTGACTCCCGGCGCGGATCGTTCCAATAGCCTTGCCATGATTACCGACTTTGTTCCCGCTGCTTATCTCACGCACGACCAGTTGCACATTCGCGGCGGCCATCAGGTGAGCTGGTTAATCGATGGCGTCCCGATCCCGAATACGAATATCGCTAGCAATCTTGGTCCTCAATTCGATCCCAAGGATATTGATTACCTCGAGGTCGAGCGCGGCAGTTACGAGGCCGACACCGGCGATCGCACCTATGGAGCCTTCAATGTCGTTCCCAGGAACGGTTTCGAGCGGAATAATGAAGCGCAGCTCATCACCAGCTTTGGCAATTTTTATCAGACCAACGACGAATTCAATCTCGGCGGTCACACTCCGCGCTTCGCCTACTACGCCAGCGTGAACGCAAACCGCAGCAATCTGGGCCTGGAAACGCCTATCGCGCAAATCCATCACGACGCGGAAAACGGTGTCGGTGGTTTCGGCTCCTTGATCTTCAACGCCACTCCGAGAGATCAACTGCGCTTCGTAACTTCACTGCGCCGCGACTACTATCAGATTCCCTTCGACCCTGATCCCAACGATTCCGAAAATCAGGAATTCCAGACCAGCGGCCTCCGCGACGGCCAGCACGAAGCCGACGACTTCGTGGTTTTTTCCTGGGTTCGCACTTTCAATCCCAATGCGATTCTCACCATCTCGCCGTTTTACCACTTCAATCGTGCGAACTACGGAGGCTCGCCAAACGACACTCCTGTTCAAACCACGGACAATCGGTCGTCCAACTACGCGGGTGGCCAGGCAAGTCTCGCCCTGACCTTGCCCAAAAATAACCTACAGATCGGCACCTATACCTTCGCGGAGCACGAGAGCGAATTCTTCGGCCTGCTCCTCAACCCGCCGCCCATCCCGGCGCCTCCAGCCAATCCGATCACAGATTCCGAAACGTCCTCGGGCGCGCTCGAAGCGTTCTTCTTGAGTGACAAGTTCAGCGTGACGCCCTGGTTAACGTTAATTGGCGGATTTAGGGCTACGCACTTCTCCGGCAGCATCACAGAAAATACAATCGACCCAAGGCTCGGAGCTGCGCTGCGCGTGCCTTATCTTCACTGGGTTTTTCGCGCCTACTATGGACGCTACTATCAAGCGCCGCCCCTCGTTAGCATTACCGGGCCCCTGCTCTCCGAAATCAATAGCGTGGGCGGCCTCGCCTTCAGTCCGCTTCACGGAGAGCGCGACGAAGAGCACCAGTTTGGCGTCACCATTCCGATTCGCGGCTGGTCCCTCGATATCGACGATTTCGAAACCCGCGCTAGAAATTTCTTCGATCACAATAATATCGGCGAATCCAACATCTTTATCCCCGTCACCATCGCCGAGGCCCGAATTCGCGGTCTCGAAGTCACGATACGCTCACCGCGGCTCTGGAATCGAGGGGAAGTCCATCTCGCGTATTCGAATCAGACGGCGCAGGCCGCGGGAGCAATTACCGGCGGGCTGATCTGCTTTCCTCCCACCGATCCAAGCTGCCTGCCCGAGCCGGGATTCTCCGCCCTTGATCACGATCAGCGAAACACCCTGAACGTGGGTTTCGATGCGAACCTTCCGTGGCGACTGTTCGGGGCGGCGAATGTCTACTACGGCTCAGGATTCACCAATGGCTCGCCCGACGCTCAATTCCCGGACGCGTATCTTCCCGGACACGCCTCGATCGATCTTTCCCTGCGAAAGGACCTCGGCGAAAGGTTTTCCGTCGCCGTAAACGCGCTGAACATCGCGGACCGTCACCTTCTGATCGACAACAGCCTCACCTTCGGCGGATTCCATTACAACGACCCGCGCGAGGTCTACGTCGAGTTCCGCTACAAGTTTCATTACTGATGTAATGCGCTTCACCGCTGGCGTACAATGAGCAATTCAAAAGGAGTGAAACGAGTGAGACCGGAACCACGAAGTACTTGCAATCGTCGACATACTCGCACTGCCCTGCTAATTCTGATCGCAACTTGTGCCCTGATTCCCGCCGCGTGCAAGAAAGCGCCCGCGCCGCAAGCGAAACGCTACCATCTCGTCGGCACCGTCATTTCGATCGACACGGCTCACAACTCCGCCAATATTGACGGCCAAGAGGTTCCCGGCTTTATGGCCGCAATGGCCATGCCTTATCCCGTGCATGATTCCAAGGCTCTCGCGGCGCTCTCGCCGGGAGACCAAATTACCGCCGACATCGTGGTCACCGACAACGACACCTACCTCGAGAATATCGTGGTCACCAAAAAAGGCACGGGCCCTGCGAACACCACGGGACCTGCCCATTTACCGAAGCCCGGCGAAAAGGTCCCCGATTTCGCACTCATAAATCAAGATGGAAAACGCATCCGCCTCCGGTCCTATCAGGGTGACGTTCTTCTCGTTACTTTTATTTATACTCGATGCCCCTTTCCCACTTTCTGCCCGCTCGTTTCCAGAAACTTCGCGCAGATTTACGCGCAGCTTCGCAAAGATCCGGCCATTGGCTCAAAAAAGATTCGCCTGCTGAGTATTAGTTTTGACCCGAAACACGATACGCCGGCGGCATTGAAGCGCTACGCGGAATCCTTCAAGAGCACCACCGGCCGCAATCCATTCGACCGCTGGGAATTCGCCGCCGTCCCAGCCAAGGAACTTCCGAAGGTCGCGAATTTCTTCGGGCTGTACTACAGCGTGTCCGGCGACCAGATCGTCCACTCGTTGAGCACCAGCGTCATTTCTCCCGATGGCACAATCTATAAGTGGTACGACGCCAATACTTGGAAGCCCACCGATCTTTTGCAGGATGCCACGCAATCGCTGGAGCAGGACAACCGTCGCAACGCGGGCCCGCGCAACCCGGCAAGCGTCCCCACCGCCTAGCCACGCTGCGGAAAAAAAATTCCGCGCAATTGTCGAGAGGAACGAACTAATTCTGGCGATCGAGAATGAAGTCGGGGACGGCGAGTAGAGCCCGGCGGTATTCGGTATCGGGAAGTTCTTCGAGGCACATTTTCGCGCGCTTCACGTACTCACGCGCCAGGTTCGAGGCGCGATCGAGCGCGCTCGTTTCCATTACAAGTTGAGTGATCTGCTCCGGCCGGACGCTCACAAAATCCCGCTCCTCCAGCACCTTGGCCACGAGCCGCCGCCCTTCTTCGTAGGCGCCGCTCTTCGCCGCTCCAAGCTGCGAAGCGCCATTTTGTAGAGAAAAGATCAGCGGCAGAGTTACCTTTCCTTCTTTCAGATCGCTCAACACGGGCTTCCCCAGTTGTTCGGGCGACGCAGTGAAATCGAGCAAATCATCCACAAGCTGAAACGCCAAGCCGGCATTTCGGCCATATTCCGCCAGAGACTCTTCCAAGTGTTTCGGTTGCCGCCCGAGCACCGCTCCCAATCGGGCGCATCCGCTGAAGAGGCAGGCAGTCTTGCGATAGGCCAGTTCGGTGGCGTCGGCTTCCGTCAAGTCCATGCGGCCCAGCAGCGTGAGCTGCAATAATTCGCCCTCGACCATGTTCTGAGTCAAACCGATCAAGATATCGAGGATCGCAAAATTCCGCTCGCGCAGAGCCATTTCGAACGACCGCATGTAAAGCCAGTCGCCCGCCAGCACGCTCATGTGATTTCCCCAGCGCGCGTTGGTGCTTGGCCGGCCGCGGCGCATTTGCGCGCCGTCAATCACGTCGTCGTGAACTAGCGTAGCGCTGTGAATCATCTCCACGACCGCGCCCAGCCGGATGGCGCTTTGGCCGCGATACCCGGCCGCGCCCGCAGCCAGCAAGAGCAGCGCCGGGCGCAACCGTTTTCCGCCGCCCTGGTACAGGTAGCTGGCGATCTCCTCCACCGGCTCGATGGCGGCGCTATTCTGGGCGGCAATCTCCTGTTCCACGAGCGCGAGATCGTCGCGCACCAGATCGAAAATCCCTTTAGCGATTTGGACAGCGAAAGCCATCGCCCCGGCCCTCAATTACGCTTTTCCCGGTCCGTTGGACGGACCGAGACGAAAAAATCGGCGAAAATTAGCCGCGGTCGCCGCCGCAATTTCATCGGCGGCTAAGTCTCTCACATTCGCCAAGGCTTCCGCTACCTGAACAACAAAGGCAGGCTCGTTGCGCTTGCCGCGCAGTTTTTGCGGAGGCAAAAAGGGCGAATCCGTTTCCGTAAGCAGCTTTTCGATAGGGATTTCGCGCGAAACGTCGCGGAGATGCTGCATTTTCGGGTAGGTCACATTCCCGGCGAATGAAATCATGAATCCCATCTCCATTCCGCGCCGCGCTTCGTCCGCGTTTCCGGTGAAACAATGAAAAATTCCGCCGAGGCCAGTCGAGCGCCAGCCCTGATCAAGAATCGCGAGGCAGTCGTCCCAGGCATCCCGGCAATGAATCACCACAGGCAGCTTCGCCGTAGCTGCCTGGGCGAGTTGCCGCCGGAAGACCTGTTTCTGCACCTCCCGCGGCGAATGATCGTAGTAGTAATCGAGACCCAATTCACCCATCGCGATCACGCGCGGATGCCGGGCCAGCTCCTCGAGCCGAGCAAAGTGCTCATCTGTTGCAGCGCTGGCATCGTGGGGATGAATGCCGACCGTGGCGTAAATCCAGTCGTGTTCCTCGGCAAAAGGAATCGCGGCATCGAGCCGTTCCATGGGCCCTGTACCGCTGCCGATGGCCAGCAGCGTCTGGACGCCCGCAGCGCGCGCCCTTGCGAGCATTTCGTCCCGATCGCCGTCAAATTGTGCGAATTCCAGGTGCGCGTGTGAGTCGATTATTTCCATGGTCAATTCCGGTTTTCCTTTTTCGTACCCTTCAAAACTGTGACGGGTAGAATGGGCGCCCGTCCTTTGTTTTCAATAACATGGATCATGTTCTACTCGTCCATAGTTGCGATTAGAATTTGCAAAGCGCTTGGCAATCGCCGCCCGCCAACGGCCGGGCTAGCTCGCTCCGCCATCACCTCGTGATGCCGCCACTTTCTCATCGATCACTCAACATGTGGTCAGGTTAGCAGGATGGGAGAGGGTTGCAAGAATGAACGCCTGTGGACTCCCGGGAGACAAGGTTCCAGTACGCGGCTGATTTTGTCTCGATATGGTTTTTACCGTAGACGATTTTTCTTTACACCAGCAGGTACTTGCGGGAAACCGCCCCCCGGTGTAAAGATTTTCTTCGTATCCTCGGACTGCGCCCACAGAAGCTAGCCTTCGCTCGCGCCGCTGGGCCTGGCGCTCCTGCGTCAAGTCGTCACTTCACTTTGGAGCCCACGGCAATGTCCTCGGCAAAGGTGCAGAGGACGGGGTTGCCGTCGGCAGTGGATGCGGCGAGGAGCATGCCGTTTGATTCGAGGCCGCGCATTTTTCGCGGCGCGAGATTTGTGACGACGACGACCTTGCGTCCGACGAGGTTTTCCGGCGCGTAGGCGAGGGCAATTCCGGCGAGGACCTGGCGGACTTCGTCGCCGATATTGACCATAATTTTTAGGAGTTTGTCCGCGCCTTGGATTCGCTCGGCGGATTTGATGACGCCGACGCGCAGCTCGACCTTGGCGAAATCGTCGATGGTGATCTTCGCTCCTGCTGGCGTCGCTGGCGCAGGCGCCGGCTGCTGCTGCCGTTGTTGCCGCAGCGGGAGGCGTAGCTCCCGGATTGCGTATCTCGTTTTCCATGGCTTCGATCCTTTCGTATGCTTCTTTTTTATCCACGCGCGGAAACACCGCTTCGGGCTTTCCGATTTTTGTTCCGGGCTCGTCAGTGCCGCCCCATTCAGTCTGTGAATGCGTTGCTCGGAGCAAGTCTCCGTCGCTGGCCAAGCTGTTTCCAAATCTTCTTGGTTGCCTCCGGAATAACTGGATGAGCCAAGACGGATGACGCCGCGAAGCGCGTCAGCTGCTCGCCATAACACGCCATCCAAGCGCGCTCGTTCTCGACGGGTCTTCGGCCATGGCCCAAGGAGTGGTCCTGGTCAGATATTCATCGGTAGACGCCATCAAACCCCATACTTGGGCTAAAGCCTTCGAACTTCAATTCTGAGTACCAATGCGCTAGTAAGTGAAACGGCTGTAGCGAAGCGCATGGTTAAGTTTCGGCATCTGCTTGCACATCTTTAGCAGTCTTCAGTGCTTGATCGTCCTGATCTGGAACGATGACCACCGGCAGTAATTCTCGATCATTGTTAGCACGCGGCTGGCGAGGTTGCCGAGGCCGTTGGCCAGGTCGGCGTTGTAGCGGGTGATGAGGGCTTCGCGGGAGAAGTTGCCGTCTTGGCCGAAGACGGTTTCGCGGAGGAGGTAATAGCGCAAGGCGTCGTTGCCGACTTTTGCGCCGGTCAGTTCGTCGAAGGCTTTTACGATTGGCTCGGGATAGGCGACGTTGCCCTTGGACTTGCTCATCTTTTCCTGCTCGAAGAGGAGCCAGCCGTGAGCGAAAATCTGCTTGGGCAGCGGGAGTTCCGCGGCCATCAGGAATGCGGGCCAGTAGACGGCATGGAAGCGGATGATTTCCTTGCCGATCATGTGCAGGACGTGAGCATCGCTCGCGGTCCAGTATTTCCTGAACTGCGGATTCGCCTCGCCGTCCTCGCCCTCGCCGTAGCCGATGGCGGTCATATAGCTGGTGAGCGCGTCGTACCAGACATAGAAAACGTGTTCCGGATCGCCCGGCCAGGGGATGCCCCATTTGATCGACTTGCGGCTGATGGAGATATCCCTGAGGTCGCCTTCGACGAAGCTGCGCACCTCGTTCATGCGGAAATCGGGCTGAACGAACTGAGGATTCTGGCGATAGAGATCGAGCAATCTGTCCTTGTAGGCTGAGAGCCGGAAGAAATAGTTTTCTTCGGAGATCAGCTCCGCCGGCCGGCCGCAGGTGGGGCAATTCACCGGCTCTGGCGTATCGCTCACGTAGGCGTTGTCGTAAATGCAGTAGCGGCCTTCGTATTTTCTTTTGAAGATGGAGCGCTTATCCGGCGGCAGATGCTTGTCGCGCTCGATCGTTCGCCGGACGAGGGTCTGGACGGCGCGCGCATGTTCGGGGGACGTGGTGCGAACGAAGCCTTCGCCGGCGTTGCCGATCCGGTTCGTGATGCCGAGCAGCTTCCACAATTCGCGGAAGATTTTTTCGTTTTCATCGACGAGCTGCTGGGGTGTGATCCCTTTGGCCTCCGCGGCGCGCTCGATATTCACACCATGCTCGTCCGTGCCGGTGACGAACGCGACGTCATATCCGCACATGCGCTTGTAGCGCGCGATCACGTCGCAGACGATAGTGGTGTAGGCAGAGCCGACGTGCGGCCGCGAGTTCGCATAGTAAATAGGGGTGGTGAGGTAGAACTTCGGCTTGTCCGGCATGAACAGTCTAATTATCTCGCTTTGATTGCTGAAACGAACGCGGACCAGCAGAAAAACGATACTAGTCTGGCCTCTCGCGGGTGTCAAATGACCTCACTGATCGGGCTGGGCTGAGCAGGGACCAACGCAAGAGGAAAACCTGGAGCTAAGATGATGTCGAGGGAGGGAGAGGCGAGATCAGAGAGGACCTTCCCGCGTCCTTTAGGCGCCAGCTCGAAACATTACTGGCGTACAGTCCGATGCAGAAGAGATTGGCGGGAACGAAGCCGAATTGAGCAGTCCGGACCCCAATGAAGCAAATGATCACGCTGTTTACTGCGGCGAAGATCCAGCCATGCCAAAGCTTTTTCCCGACTAACACCGTGGAAATGATCGTTAGCAGACAAGAGAGATAATCCAGCCTAAGCATGACGTGTGCAGAATAATCGAGCACGGATTGTTGTGGCGACTGGTCTGACGTACAGGTTTTCCATGTTGGATATCAGAGGAGACGGAAATGGGCCTGATCCCCGAGGAAATCGAAGGGCATTATCAGCAAGTAGTTGAAGCTGAGCGGCTGGCGGCGGAGCAGGGAGAGCTGGAAAGGCTTCGGACGCAGCAAATACTGGCGCGCGAGCTTCCTCCGCCGCCCGCCGTGATTTTCGATGTGGGCGGCGCTGCCGGAGTCTATGCCATTCCGCTGGCCCAACAGGGGTATCAGGTACACCTGATCGATCCGGTGGGACTTCACTTGGAGCAGGCGCGGGCTCGCGCTGAGGCCGCAGGTGTGGCTTTGGCGTCGATTTCGCGAGGTGACGCTCGCAAACTGGACGCTACATCGGGAACCGCGGACGCAGTGCTCCTTTTAGGTCCCCTCTACCACCTTGTGGAGCAGTCGGACCGGTTGCTGGCACTTCGAGAAGCTCGAAGGATTCTGAAATCCGGAGGGATTCTTTTTGCCGCTGGGATTTCGCATTTCGCGTCGCTGATCGATGGATTGTCGCGCGGTTTCTTCAAGGACCCTGTTTTCAGGAGAATTGTGGCCAGCGATCTAGCGTCGGGACAGCACCGCAATCAGACCGAAAACGCTCACTACTTCACGACGGCGTTTTTTCACCGTCCGGAGGAGCTGGAGGCCGAGATCCGCGAGGCTGGATTTGAGGATGTGCGAGTGCTGGCAGTCGAAGGCCCGATATGGAGTGCGGCACAATTTAGCCAGACCTGGGGAGATCAGGTGCAGCGAAAGGAGCTGATGGAGTTTCTGTCGTTAGTGGAGCGGGAGCCGTCGGTGCTAGGGGCCAGCGCGCACCTGCTGGCAGTTGGACGGAGGTCGAAGTAGGACATTGCAGAGGTCCGCTTTTTACGGCTTCAGCGCGGCTTTCAGCACTTCCTGAACCCCGTTGGCGGTGATCTGCACACCGATGCACAGGAGGACGAACGCGACGACGCGGAGAATGCCGTGTGCCGTCTGGCGCGACACCCGCTCGGTGATTTTCGGCGCGTACGCGTAGCTGTAAAACACCACCACGCTCAACACGAGCACCGCTGCCAGAATTCCCAGGTGAGCGATCACGTCACCTGTGACGTTTTCCACCGAAGCGCGCGCACCGAGCGTCAGCATCACCACAATGCAGCCGGGGCCGAGGGTCATGGGAAAGGTGAGCGGATAGAAAACCTTTTCCTGCAGGGATTCGAAGGTCGTGGGGGCAACGTCCCCTTGTCCGCGATCGGTCTCGGCAGCCGGCCGATTCAGCAATCCCCAGCCCATCGATGCGAGCACCAAGCCTCCTGCAACCTGCACCACCGGTAGAGAAATACCAAAGAAATTCAGCAACGCGGCGCCCACCAATTCGACCACTACAAAGAGAAGAGCTGTCCGGACGGCGACCTTCCGCGCCACCTCGTGGTAAACGGACCCAGGCGCGTCTCCGACGATGCCAAGAAGAAGCAGCGCAGACCCGAGCGGATTCAACACCGGGAGCAGCGCGCTGAACGCGAGGACGAAGTATTTGGCTACAAGGGATAGGCTTTCCACGGGCGCAGCATAGCATCCGCGCCAATCTTTCGCTTAGCGAAGAGCGACGCTCAAGATGAGAAGGGCGAATGCGACGATGAGCCCAGCCGTTCGAAACCAATGATATAGATCCCAGCGATGCTCCTGCGCTTTCCAGTCGTCCGGAAGCAATTGGGGCGTCCATTTGGCGATGCGATTGTTGATGGGCACCGGGCCAACCAGCGAAAACACGACGGCGAAGACTTGGATCGCGAAGACAATTAGAGCGAGGCGCCACGCTGGCTCACTTAGGTGCTCGAACGGCAGCAGCAACAGAAGGTTCAGCAGAGTGGAGCCTGACATCCAAAATGGCATCACTTTGCCAAGCAATGCAGCTAGCGATGAACGAACCGGGATGTGCACTTCCAGAGATTGGCGGTTGAGCAAGGGGTGAGCGAACGCCGCAACGTTCAGCTCGCTACCGCACATCAACCCAAGCACGAGCACAGCGAAAATGTGAAGGGGCATGAAAGTTATCTCCAAGGTATTGGATGTTCTAGAGGCGTGGAGGACGTGAGCCGCCCGGCGCTAAAGTGCGCGGCCTAGACGAATCGTTTTTTTCGGAGCGGTAAAGCGCTGTTTCCGCCGCGTGAATGCAGGGACTTCAAGCGGCGGCGCAGGCTACATGGAGCGAGAGCGCGTGGCGCGGATGTATTCGCGCAGAGTAGTGACATTAGGGCCGTACGAGCCGACGCGCCCCGCATCAACGGGCAAACCGAGGAATTCAGCTTGCTCGATGCTGAGTCCGGCATCGTCGAGTTCGGCGAGGCTATAACCTTCAACCGGCACAAGCCGGTTGCGTCGCGAGAGGTCCAGCGGTCGCGGCGGGCGCTGCATGCGCGATTTCTTAAGCACGATATTGAAGAACTCGTCCCAATCTCGGCGGTTCCACATTGTGCCCTCTCTTCCCCAGTACGCCCTCAGTCACTCACTTGGATGCTGCGTCGGCGATTTGGGTGCCAAAAATTTTAGGGGCCTGATCGCGTCTCGGTTTCCGTGAACCGGAACGATGCGGATTCTAACCCCGCGCGGCCGGGAAAGTCGCGCCCGAATGCGGAATGTGGTCATTCGGTTATCGCATGTTACGCACACGTTACCTGTGGGCAGCCGCGGCGCCAGCTCTACATGTGCCCGGGATAGGGGTTATCGTTGCGAGGGGAAACCATGATTCAATAGCGATCCGTGTTTCGACGCAAAAAGTTCCGGTTGAGGCTGCCGTCGCGAACGCTGATGCTCGGCGAGCGGACGCTGGTGATGGGAGTGCTAAACGTCACGCCAGACAGCTTTTCCGACGGGGGGCGGTATTTCAGTCTCGATGCGGCGGTCGAGAGGGCGATCGAAATCGAGCGCGCCGGAGCGGATATTTTGGACATTGGCGGCGAGTCCACAAGGCCCGGTTCGGAAGGCATTTCAGCCGACGAGGAATTGCGCCGCGTTGTGCCCGTGATCGAGAGGTTGCGCGGAACGCGTGAAGATCCCGATTTCTGTGGATACGAGCAAATCAGAAGTGGCCGAAGCGGCAGTGGAAGCCGGCGCCGAGATTCTGAATGACGTGACGGCCCTGCGCGCCGATCCCAAGCTCGCCGAAATCGCGCGGAGAAGAAAGTTGCCGCTGATCCTGATGCACATGCGCGGCGAACCGCGCACGATGCAGAAAAAACCCTTCGCGCGAAACGTGCTGCGCGATGTGACCGCGGGCTTGCGCCAAGCCGTGGCAGTGGCGCGGCGTGCCGGAGTAGCGAAAACGG
>CAVRSO010000131.1:0-18643 GCA_963723845.1 uncultured Acidobacteriota bacterium | reverse complement strand
ACTATTTTCGAGCTCCATGTGCGGCTACCGTCGTTGTCGGCAGAGCCAGGAAGATCAAAAACTGGATCGCAACGATGGCCTCAAGCACGATCGGCACGCCCATTTGCATGCGTATCACCAACAGCAAGGCGATCATGGAAAACCATTGCCATCGAGAGCGTCGCAACCGCTCAATGCGTCCCGGGAGATGAAGCAAATTGCCGAACGAAAGCTTGCCAGCCGCCGTCGGCACCGAAGCGCGAATACAGGCGACAGCGAAAAACCCAGCCAGAATCATCTCAACCAGAATCGTGCGTTCGCTCATTGGAAACATCTCCTCTGCGGCTCACTCCACCGCATGCAATTCCGGAACGGACCGAGGGGCGATTGGCGGGAGATTGAACAGAAGCGCTTCTTCCGCGTCGCAGATCAACTTCTCTGCCATGGTGCGGAACAGATGCGCACCCCTCCGGCCAAAAGGGCACCCTCAGCGGAGGAATCAAGGATTCCATCCACCGCGCATAACGTGATTCAGCGGCTCGTTGTCGAGCGCGCGATGCAGTTAATTTTGACTGGACACGGCGTCGTGTCCGAACACCTGATTAACGCCTAAGCTTAGGGGAGCTTCCTTACCTCGCCGTCGAGGTGAAGAGGCTGCGGTTTCATCGTCCGCGCGTGCATATTGCGGGCTTTCAAGGGGAGAGTCAAATTCAAACTTTGAATCACGGCGATTCGGATTCCGTTCAGAGGTGGCGACGCGTGGCGCGATCTCTAGTGCCGCGCGAAATACAAGAGCAAGCCGAAAAGCGCGATGGGAATCAGCGCCATCGCCGCGTAAAAGAGGATCTTTCGGGACCGCGCGGTGCTTGCTTTCTTCCAATCCCGAAGCTCGGGGCGGTCGGCGACTCCCACTTGATCGAGACGCTGAAGGTCGCGGGCAAACTCGTGGGCATTCGCGTACCGGTTTCTGTGCTCGCGTTCAAGAGCGCGGTAAACAACTTCCTGCAACTGTGGCGAGATCGAAGGATCGATCTCACGCGGCGGAACAGGGTGCTGCGCGAGCCGCTCGAAAGGATCCGCGCCTGGAAAAGGCGCCTTGCCCGTCAGTAGCTCGTACAAGATCACGCCAAGGGAGTAGACGTCGCTGCGTCCGTCTCCTCGCTGCCCTTTCAGCTCCTCAGGAGAAATGTACGGTGACGATCCGACGAGCTGCGCGATGCTCGTAAATGTAAGGCGCGGGGCTCCTTCCTTTGCGGCAACGCCAAAGTCCGTCAGTTTGATTTCTCCGCCGGTTCCCACGAGAATATTTTCCGGCCTGAGATTGCGATGCACGACTCCGTGATTATGAATGTAGCCGAGGACGTCGCAGATTTTCAGGACGATCTGCATCGCGCGTTCTGGAGGCAGCTTCTTTTCCTCCGCAAGAATCTGGCGCAGCGACTTGCCTTCGAACCACTCGGTGACGAGATACGGCTGGCTGTGGTGTTCGTCAGAGAAAACCTTCAGGAGTCCCGGGTGGCTCAGAGTTCTGCCGATCTCTTCTTCCCGGTGAAAGCGATCGGCAAACGCCGGATCGGCTTCCATTTCGGGATGCGGAACCTTGATGGCCACTTGTCGATTGGTGTTGAGGTCGGTGGCCTGAAAAGTGGTTGCCGTGCGGCCGCGTTCAACGACCGCGCCAATGCGGTAGTGATCGAGCTGGTCGCCCGAATAAATTGGAGCCTTCACTGTCATATGTTTTGGCGTTGGATCAAATCGATTTGAGCGCGACGAGCCTCACGACGCGAAAACGGCGACTCGCACATAGCGCCTTGAATACTGGTCCAAGCCCGTTAGAGTAACGGCAATCGGAATCTATAGCACATGCAACTTTTCGATAGTAGCGATTTGTGTTCCTGTAACCGGAAGACGCGCAGCGAGAAAGGCTGGTTGCCCGACGTTAGCAGTATTCAGTTGTCAAAGCTGCTTCCGCCGTTAGGAAGCTTGCCCCCGCGGGGTGCAGCTACCGCGGCGAATTTTGTCTCTTCTGCGACGTTCCTACGTTAGCAGAGTCGGAGGCGCCGTCAGGCACGGGGACCTGTGGACTCTTCTCAAATCTGAAAAGAGGCGGCCCATGGATTCTTGAAAACAAGTGGTCGTAGTGCCTAGGGGATAAGCGCCGAAGCCTCCGGTGAGAAGCCGCTTTCAGTGCCACCGCCCGACGCGACCGCAGTCGTCACATAATAGTAAGTCTGGCCAGGCTGGACACTCGGATCTGTATAACTCGTCATCGCCATCGGGGTCGAGTTCAGTTTTACGTAAGGCCCACCCGAAACGCGGCTCGAATACACGTTGTAACCGGTCACCGTGGACTTGCTGGCCGTCCAACTCAAATTAACGAAATGCGGCTGCGTTACCCCGGTGCCCGTTAGCACGATTGTTGCCGGGGAGTTCGTGGCGTTGCTTTTCACCGTGACGCTGCCCGAGGCACTGCCTGCGGCTGCAGGGGCGAAAGTGACGCTCAAAGGCGCCGCTTGTCCAGGAGATAAAATGAGTCCCGCAATTCCGCCGCCCGCGTTAAAACCAGCGCCCGAAACGAGGACACTTGAGATGGTGATGTTGGAGCTACCGCTATTGGTGACCATTATGCTTTGGACGTTGTTGGTGGACACATTGACACTGCCGAAACTCACCTGACCGGGATTGGCGGCAAGAAGGACAGTTCCCATGCTCACCGTTAGTGTACCGGAACCGCTGGTCACGCTGCCGGCGGAGTTGCTGACCACCACGGCGAACTGAGAGTCGTTATCGGAAACTGCTGCTGCTGGAGTCTGATATGTAGATGACGTGGCCCCACTAATCGCAATCCCGTTCTTCTGCCACTGATAGCTCATCGGCGCTGTTCCGGTTCCCGCCACAGAGAACGTAGCCGTCTGCCCGGGAGTAACCGCCTGGCTTAAGGGCTGTGTGGTGATCGAAGGCGCCACCGCTGATACCTTGACATTGCAAATGGTCTGGCTTCCGAGTGTGGCCACTGCCGCAAGGTTGCTCAGTGATGGTACCCCCGGCTTGCTCGGAACGGAATGCCAAGTTCGTCCCGATAATCGCCTGTGCCCCGTTAACCACCACCGAAGCGTTGTAGGTGTGCGCCGTCAGGTTCACATCCAGAATGAAATGGTAGCTCATGCCAGCCGAGTATGGGATCGCTGCCGCCGCCGTATACGCACCGCCATTTCTGGCATCAATCGTCCCCGCAGCATTGAACCGAACCATCGCGGCGAGATTCGTGTAGTCTCCGGCCAGCCCGGAGGAAAGGCCCATAACTCCATCGATCCCGGTGGATGAAGGTGTGGCATCAAATTCCGAATCGAAACATTCCAGTTTGCACCTGCAGCAGAGCCGAGTTCACCCAGCTCGCTGCCGATACTACGCAGCCGGGAGAGGTCACCGTCAATGTAGCGGGGTTGCTCGTCACGCTTCCGGCACTGTTGCTCACCACCACGGTAAACAGAGAGCCGTTATCGGAAGCAGTCGTGACGGCAGTTTGGTAGGTAGACGCCGTGGCACCGCTTATCGCAGCACCGTTGTTCTGCCACTGATAGCTCATCGGCGCTGTTCCGGTCCCCGCCACGGAGAACGTCGCCGTCTGCCCGGAGTAATCGTCTGGCTTAGGGCTGTGCAGTGATCGACGGCGCCACCACTGGAGACTTGACGGTCAGCGTCGCGCCGCTGCTGGTTACGCTACCGGCGGAGTTGCTCATCACCACGGTGAACAGAGAGCCGCTATCGGAAACAGTTGTGACAGGAGTCTGGTAGGTAGACGCCGTGGCGCCGCTGATCGCAGCACCGTTCTTCTGCCACTGATAGCTCATCGGCGCTGTTCCGGTCCCCGCCACAGAGAACGTAGCCGTCTGCCCGGCGGTAATCGTCTGGCTCACGGGCTGTCCGGTGAGTGAAGGCGCCACCACTGGAGACTTGACGGTTAGGCTAGCGCCGCTGCTGGTTGTACTGCCGGCACCGTTGCCCATCACCGCGGTAAACAGAGAGCCGTTATCAGAAGTAGTCGTGACGGGAGTCTGGTAGGTAGACGCCGTGGCGCCGCTGATTGCAGCACCGTTCTTCGCCACTGATAGCTCATCGGCGCTGTTCCGGTTCCCGCCACGGAGAACGTGGCCGTCTGCCCGGCGGTGACCGTCTGGCTTAGCGGCTGTGTGGTAACCGAAGGCGCCACTGGCACCGCCGATAGCGCGACATTACAAATGGTCTGGCTTCCCAGTGTGGCCACTGCCGCAATGTTGCTCAGTGACGAAACCCTCGCTTGCTGGAAGCGGACTGCCAAGTTCGTTCCAATAACCACCTGGGCTCCATTAACCACCACGGAGGCGTTGTAGGTGTGCGCCGTTAGGTTCACATCCAGAATGAAATGATAGCTAGTGCCCGCCGAGTACGGGATCGCTGCTGCCGCCGTATAGGCAGCGCCATTTATGGCATCGATCGTCCCCATGGAATTGAACCGGACAATCGCGGCCAGACTCGTGTAGGCGCCGGCCGGTCCGGAGGAAAGGCCGATAACTCCATCGATTCCGGTGGATGCAGGCGTAGCATCAAATTCCAATCGAAACGCTCCAGTTTCCACCTGCGACAGAGCCGAGTTCGCCCAGGTCCGTGACGACGTCATACAACCAGAGGAAGGCAAAGTCAGCGTGACATTGCAAATGGTCTGGCTTCCCTGTGAGGCCACTGCCGCAATGTTGCTGAGTGACGAGACCCCAGCTTGCTCCGAGCGAAATGCCAACTTCGTCCCGATAACCACCGGTGCCCCGTTAACCACCACCGAAGCGTTGTAGGTGTGCGCCGTCAGGTTCACATCCAGAATGAAATGATAACTAGTGCCAGCTGAGTACGGAATCGCTGCCGCCGCCGTATAGGCAGCGCCATTTATGGCATCGATCGTCCCCATGGAATTGAACCGGACAATCGCGGCCAGATTCGTGTAGGCGCCGGCCGGCCCGGAGGAAAGGCCTATAACTCCATCGATCCCGGTGGATGCAGGCGTGGCATCAAATTCCAATCGAAACAACCCAGTTTCCACCTGCGGCAGACCCGAGTTCACCCAGGTCCGGGACGACGGTATGCAACTGGATGTAGTAGTCACCCGCTTTGCGGCGGCTGTAGAGGGCGTTACTGTACCGATTGCGAACAGCAGCGCGGTGACCAGCGCGACGCGTAAGATCTTCGTGCAGCTTTTTCCAGAAATACCCATTTCGGACTCCGTCCTGACCTCTGTACCGGTTACCCAGGCTGCGCCGCTCGCAGAACGATTTCGGATTCAAACAGAGAGAGGTGCCGAAACGTTGCAGACTAACGTGAGGGAAAGAGCGGGGCTACTGGTCGGTAGTACAGGAAAAGGACGACTGGAAACACGGGTTAAGCCGCTGTCCAATTGGCCGCACGCACGTTCGGATGAAAGCCAAGCGCCACGGGCTCGCTCGGGCGAGCGGATTTTTAGCTCAGCGCGGCAAAATCGCGCACAGTTTCCAACTTCAGAAAAGGGGAATCGTGCTGACTTGCGAAAAAGACCTGGTGAGCCGCGGGGGACTCAGCCTCGAACCCATTCCGCGAAATTCAAACTGGAATCGTGGCAATAACGTTCGTTCCGGACTCCGAGGACTCAATCCTCAATTCACCATGAACGTGCCGCACTCGCTCGCGCATCCCTCTAATTCCAACACCCACGCCCTGGGACTGAATCTCGTTCAATTTTTCGGGAGACATTCCCTTTCCCTGGTCCCGAACCTCTACATGTACCTTGCCCGTCTTGTGAGCAACCTTGATGACCGCAGTCTTACTTCCAGAATGGCGATGGATGTTTGTCAAACACTCCTGCACGAGACGAAATATGACCAATTCTATCTCGCCTGGAAGTCTTTCAAATTTTTTGGGAATGCTTAGATCAATTTCGAGTCCGCTCCGTTCTTTCAAACCTTGCACATACCAACTCAGCGCGGACAACAGGCCGTTCTCTTCCAATAGCGGCGGGTGCAAGAGGTACGAGGTAGTGCGTATCTCGTGCGTCAAATGCTGAAGCAAGTCTTCGGCCTCTTCGAAATCCTTCGCAACGGCAGGATCGTCGTTTGCGCTCTGGGCGAGCCGAGTAAGAGTGATGCCCAATGCAGCCAATGTCCCGCCGGCGCTGTCATGCAACTCGCGCGCGATGTGTCGGCGCTCTTCATCCTGAGTTTGCATCAACCGAGCCGATAGGTAGCGAAGCGTTTCCGATTGCTGAAGAACCTCGGCATTTTGCCGCTGTAATTCTCGAGTCCGAAACTGCACTTGGGTGTCGAGTGCGTCCGCGAGTGTGCGGAACCGGTCCTCGCTCGCGTGCAATGCCCGTTCGACCCGCTTGCGCTCCGTGATATCACGAGCTATTTTGGACGCGCCGATAATTTTCCCCGCGGCATCCCTTACGGGTGAAACCGTCAGTGACACCTCTAACTTCGTCCCGTCCTTGCGAACCCGAACTGTGTCGAAATGCTCAACGTGTTCGCCTCGGGCGATGCGCTCAAGGATCGCTGCTTCTACGTCTGTACGATGGGCTGGGATGATAAGCGAGATGTGCTGACCAACAGCTTCTTGAGCGGTATAACCAAATAGTTTCTCCGCTCCGCTGTTCCAACTGGTGACGATCCCATCCAGACTTTCGCTCACAATTGCATCGTCGGAGTAGTCCACAATCGCGGCAAGCAGCCCGATCGCCTTATCGGCTTTCTGGCGCAACGCGGGCAGCTCGTCAAGAAGCGATTGGCTGATCCTGTCCGGAATCGCCTCAGGATCATTCAAGATACAGGCTGCCAGCGCCTCGTGCGTCGCTAGCAGATTCTTAATGTCTTCCTCCAACTCCAGTTCGGGATGAACCTTGGTCCAGTAGTGGGCCGCCCGCACAAAAGTCAGGAAAAGAATAAGGTACTGAAATCGGATCGGACCTAATAAACGTCCCAGGCCATCGAGACAAACATCAGCATCGGCCGTCTGCAAGAAAACGTGGCTGGCGAATGCGAAGAGAGCGTCTTCCACCTGCGAATCGGCAAAGGGCATTTCAGCCAGAGGCGAGGGAATGTTCGCGCAAAGAGAGAGCCGTAACTCTAGTTCGCGTCCGCGTGGAAGTCGGCGCTGAAGAAGCCGAACAACCTCTTCCACTCGGTGAACGCGAGCTTGAGAGTCTCCAGAAGGGCGGCCAAGTCCGATCAGAAAGCCGACGTGCCTGGCGATGCAGTAACGAACCGCGCAAAAGCGCGATAGGTGAACAAAAAGCCGTTCCTTAAAAAGAGAGGGCAGCGGATTGTCCAGGTAAGCCGCCTGGGCAAACCCCCACATCTTCTCAGTTATTTCGGGAGTCTCTGGCGCGAGCCGGAAAAAGTTTGGAAGCAGCCCGAACCGCCCTTCAACTCGCTTCCGCAATTCCTCTTTGGCCCTGCCGGTTGATGCCGCGCTGTTGTCCCCGGACATCCACGGCCTCCGCTCCAAGCACCGCCTGCCTGGCCGGAGTATACACTGAATGCTTGTGCCGTAGCCGTAGCGTGCACCCAAGGGGTCGAAATCACTGTAGGATCGGACACAAACCTGTTGAAAAGAACTGGTGAGCCGCGGAGGACTCGAACCTCCAACCCGCTGATTAAGAGTCAGCTGCTCTACCATTGAGCTAGCGGCCCGGCGAATCCCGATTCTAACACGATCAAACTACTTCCCAGGTGCCCAGGAGCAGGCTGGAATAAGCCTTTAATGACGGAGCGACGATGCAATTTCCTTCGCTACCCGGCGGGCGCGGACAAGATCGCCGGGGCCCAGCGAGAATGGCGACCACGCCCGCCCGTTTCCCGAAGCCCTGGGTGGCTCCGCGAGGGACCGACAGATAACACCCGGGTAATTATTGACACGCCATGTTTTACCAGGGTAATATGCCGGCATGGAAACCGCCAATCGATTCGTGGCTTTTTCGGGGGTCCGAAAGGTAACGGACGGCGTCCTTCGGGACGTCCTGCCCGTGCTGAAGGACCGCTTCGACCGGGATCCCTCGGAGCTCGTGCTCGTGTTCGACGTGGGGTCGGGGCGGCAGGTGGACTTCGATCTCCGCGGAACCCTGGACCAGGTGCTCGAGCGCGCGGCGCCCGGGCCCAGGCCGGGCCGGCCGAAGCTCGGGGTCACGAGCCGCGAGGTGACGCTCCTGCCCCGGCACTGGGACTGGCTCGAGCAAAAGGACACGGGGATCTCGGGCGCTTTACGGCGGCTCGTCGAGGACGCGATCAAGGGCCCCGGGAACGAGCGCGTGCGGCGGATCCAGGCCGCGCTCGGTCGCTTCCTCACGAGCATGGCCGGCGACCGGCCGAACTACGAGGAGGCGACGCGCGCGCTCTTCCAGGCGGACGCAGCGCGGTTCGAGGCGCTCGTCGCCAGGTGGCCGAAGGACATCCGGGCGTTCGCGCTTGAGCAGATGGCGCTCCTCCGCGCCGGCGACGAGAGTGGCGCCGCCCGGAGCCCCAACGAGGAGCTCGTCCGGGAGCTCTACGATGCCGTATGGAGCCGCGGCGACCTCGACGCGATCCCGCGCCTCGTCGCGCCCGAGTACGTTGTCCACTCGGATCCGGGGGATGCATGGGACGGCAGGACGCTCGACCAGGGCGCCTACCGCGAGCGCGTCGAGTACTCGCGCCGGGCGTTTCCGGACCTCGAGTTCACGGTGGACGAGGTCGTCGCCGCGGGCGAACGGGTCGCGGTGCGGTGGAGCGCGACCGGGACGCACCACGGAGATCTTCGCGGCTTCCCGCGGACCGGCAGGCGGCACGCGTTCGCCGGGCAGACCTTCTTCGAGGTGAAGGACGGCAGGATCCGGGGCCACTGGCAGGTGGTGGATCGGCTCGGGTTCGCCGAGCAGCTTCGGAGGTGACCGGCGCTCCAGGGCTGCCGACGGACCTTCACTCGAGCGGGCCGAAGAGATCGCTGCGCGGAGGGATCCAGGCGGCACCCGTTTCGGGCAGGGCGCCGCGCGATCGAGCGGCAGATCCGAGAAGTCGAGGCCCGGCGAGCGGTCGTAGCGGAGGTCGCCGACGACGCCGAGCGACCGAGAGAACGACGGAATCCTGGCGTTCGCAGAACGCATTCTGCCGCGCGCCTCAGACCTGTGGGTGCAGGCTTCGCTCGACTACAAGCAGCGGCTGCAGGCGCTGTTCTTTCCCGGAAGGAATCGCGTACGACGGAAATCGATTCAATCGAACCGCCGCAACGGCACCACTTTTCAAGTACTTGGCGCCGTCCGAGAGTGCTGAGGAAAAGATGGTGAGCCGCGGAGGACTCGAACCTCCAACCCGCTGATTAAGAGTCAGCTGCTCTACCATTGAGCTAGCGGCCCGACGAACCCGATTCTAATACGATCAAACTGCTTGGCCATGCGTCCAGAAGCAGGTGGAACAAGCTTTTAATGCCGGAGGGACGACGCGATTTCCTTCGCCACCTGGCGGGCGCGCACAAGATCTCCCGGGCCCAGCGAGATGGCTGCCACGCGCGCATGTCCGCCTCCCCCGTATTTTTCGCAGACCGCGGCAAGGTTTACTTCCGCCGACGCTTCCTTCCACGGGTTGGTGCCCACGGAAATTTTGGCGCGAACGGGCGACGCGCTCACTCCCACGGAATAAAGCGCGTCCGGAAACAGATAATACGGCACGAACTTGTTGTAGCCCTCCAGATCGAGGTCGCTCACGTCAAAATAAATCACGCCATCCCTGAAGTCGGCGCGCTCGCGCAGGATATCAATGGAGCGGCGGTGGCGCTCAAGCAACGGGCCGAGATGTTTCTTGATCAAGGGCAGTTCGATAATCTCACCGATCGGAAGTTCAGAAAGGTAGGGAATCAACTGAGGAACCAGGTTGGCCTCCGGCGCGGCTTCAATCACCAGTGCCAACTGCATCGCCGGCTGCGCCAGCCCCACGGCCTCTTCGGGAGACGCGAATTGTGCACCATCAATGATGTCGCCCCAATGAATCAGGTCCGACAGGGGACGCGCATCGAAACCGAATTTATCGGAAGCAATAGTGGCTAGAAATTTTGTGCAGGACTTATAGGTAGGATCGTAAAACTTTTTGCCGGAGTGATCTTGGCGGAAATGCTCGGCGTCCTCCGGCTTCAAAAAGGCGCTTTGGTGATGATCGAACCACCACGTCAGTCTCGGGGAACTGGAATACTTGAAATCGACGACCGCGTTTTCATCGCCGTCAAAGATGCCGTCCTCGAAAGGCTGGGAAGCCTTGTGAGTCATTCCGGTGTAGAAAAACTGCGCATCGGGCTCGATTCGCTCCCGATAAAAACGCGAAAATGTCGCCGCAGAGCAAGCGCCGTCGAAACATTTGTCATGAAAACATACACGAATCTTCAACGATTTGTCTCCGTGCATCGTGAACGCGGCCGCACACCCTGTAAAGGAAAGTTAAATAAGATGGCGGGTCCGTCTGCCCTTGTCAATAGCGAACCTGGAGGTTAGCCGTGCCTCCATCGTCGCCATCAACGCCGCCCAGGACCAAATCGTCCTAGCCCATGCGGGCGATCGCGACCGTCATATCGTCGGCTTGTTCCGCCGTGCCGGACCACCGTTCTGCGGCGTCGATGAGATCTTCGGCGAGTTGAGGAGGCGAAAGGCCGCGCTGCCGAAGCATTTCCGCTTTCAATCTTTCTAAGCCGAATTCCTCGCCGTAAACGCTCTCGGGCTCTACGAGCCCGTCGCTGAACACCACAAGCAAACTGCCGCGTGATATATGGATCGTCCTCTGCTCGTATGTGGGCTCCTCAAAAAGGCCCACCACGGTTCCGCCCTCGTCCAGCGACCGGACACTACCATCGCACAGAAAAAACGGCGCCGGATGGCCGGCGTTAGTGTAGGTGAGCGTTTGGGCGTCTCCATCGTAGACGGCGTAGAAAAGCGTTGCGTAGCGATCGTCCGACGTGTTTCTGAAAAGGTGCCCATTCAGCCGCGAGACGAGATCAGCAGTGTTGCACTGGTCGCCGATCGTCGCGATGCTGCGCAAGGCGGCTTGCAGGCTCGCCATCAGAAGGGCGGCGAAGATTCCCTTGCCGCTGATGTCAGCCAGAGTAATCGCAACGCGTGCTGGCCCCAGCTGAATGAAATCGTAATAATCACCGCTCACAACCCGAGCAGGCCGGCAAATCGCCGCAAGATCGAGGCCGGGCGCGGTGGGCAGAGTGCGAGGGAAGAGCTGCTGCTGGACTTCGTGTGCGATTGCGACCTCGTTTTCCAAGCGCTGCCGCTCGCGCTGGCTCTCGATCAACTCAGAAATCGAGCTGGTCATGTCATTGAACGATTCGCCGAGTGCTCCAAGCTGATCGCGCTTTGTCACGCGAACGCGATGGCTGAAATCACCTCGCCGTATGTGGAGCGTGGCCTCATACAAGTCGGCAACCGAACGAGTGATGGTTCGCGTGAGCACGGTCCCGGTTGCGAATGCAGCGATCACGACCACGAAAAATATGATGGCAGCAACGATCAGGATATCCACGAGATAGGGCCCGAAGGCGCCCATTGACGTCAATAGGTCCTTGTTGACCGCCGATAATCGCAGCGAAAAACTCGCCAGCACAGGCCGCTCCACCGTGTCCGGGCCGAGATCGGCGCGCACAGCTTCCAATGTGGCCACGCCATCCACAGGAATATCGAGCCAATTCGCGGGAGAACCGAGCGTTCGGCTGCTGCTGGCAATCTGTTCCCCCAAAACATATCGAGATTTGCCAAATTCGACGGTGCGCGAATCGCTTGAGTGATGGGTCGTTGGGTCGAGCACGGTTAGCTGGATTGGGCCTAATTTGGAAGGCAAACTATTAAGAAGAGACGGCGTAACGAGCGCGATCACGAGTACGGTGGCGTGGCCGCCGCGTACGGCCAGCTCTTCGGCCGATGCGAACCAGAGCTGCCCGCGAAATTCGGTCAGACATGAGTTTGGACATGTGTTCGGTGCTCGCACCAGCTGTTGACCGTGATTCAAATAGACGCGAAGGTCCGGCCATTGCGCTTGTGCCGCGGCAATCACGCTTGCGACACCAGGACGTAATAGCACGGGATCGGCAGTGGCCGAGGAATTCGGCGAAACAGGCTCGTCAACTTTCAAGTCCGGCTCGCGGCTGAGCGCGGCCGCGATGGCGTTCCTATCGGCGGCGATCACAGTGAGGTGGCGCCCGAGATCGTCGCGCAGCAGATGCGCTCCGATTTGAAGTTCCAGCAGAATGAACGAAACAGCCACCATCGTCAGTAGCAGCGCAACGGGAACCACAGCCATGAATACGTAGGCCACAATCAGACGATTCCGCAATCTCCAGAGCACGCGGGCGCGAATCCACTGGATGAGACGTACAACCAAATAGACGATGGCTGCAAAACCGAGAAAGTTAACGAAAGACGAAAAAGGAAGCTTGCCAGCCCCGAAGCGAACAACAAGGCCCTCAATGGCATCGACGATCACTACGGCAACGGCCACGCGATCGAGCAGCGAGGTTCGCCGGAGGAATACCGAGAAACGACGTGGAGAGAATGCGGCCATGCAAGCTAGATTCGCACAAAGCGTGAGATGGAGGCCACCTTGCCCGAATGCCAGAGCCGCAATCTAACACGGAGTTCCGGTGCTGGAGGCCCTCTTTCTTACGCCGCCATTCAAGCCGGAAACACTACCCCGAGAAGCGCTCGCCCCTCTGCACGCAACTATGGTGGCGGCTGTAGGTGAAGTAGATTACAAGTCCAATCACAAGCCAGACGATCAGTCGGATCCAATTCACGACGCCCAGCTTGTAAATCATATAGCCGTTGAAGGCTATTCCGAGAAGTGGAACGGCGGGAACCCAGGGAGTCCTGAACGGCCGCGGCTGGTCCGGGTTCGTTCGGCGCAGCGCCATCACTGATATGCACACCAGCACGAACGCGAATAGGGTGCCGATATTAACCATCTTTCCGATGTCGTCGATTGGAACGAGGCTTCCCACGATTGCGGCGAGGATTCCCACGAGGATAGTATTTTTATATGGCGTCCGAAACTTGGGATGAATCGCAGCGAAAAACTTGCGAGGAAGCAGCCCGTCGCAGGCCATCGAGTAAAGCACGCGCGTTTGCCCCAGCAACATCACTAGCATCACGCTCGTGAGTCCCGCCAGCGCGCCCATAGTAATTAGATATGAGGCCTTGGTAAGTCCGCGATCCAGAAAAGCCACCGCGAGCGGTGCTTCTACGTTTATTTCCTTCCAAGGCACCATCCCTGTCAGAACTGCCGCTACCAGAATGTACAGAATCGTGCAGACAAGCAGGGACGTGATGATCCCGATAGGAAGGTCCCGCTGAGGATTTTTTGCTTCCTGCGCCGTCGTGGAGACAGCGTCAAAGCCGATGTATGCAAAGAAGATGTAAGCCGCGCCGGCGCCAATTCCAGAGAGGCCCATCGGTGCAAAGGACGCCCAATCATGGCCCCAGTTCGGCGGATGCACGTAGTGGACTCCCAAAGCGATGATGAACAACACCACGCTTACTTTTATGATCACAATTGTCGAATTGAATGCCGCGCTTTCCTTGATTCCGACTACGAGAACCGCGGTTATAACCAGCGCTATGGCGAATGCGGGCAGATTGAACCCGATTTCCATCCCGAAAAGGTGTGGCGCGGCCACTAAGTCGTGTGCGCGTCGCAATAGTTCCGGAGATTGCGCCCCAATGATGTCGCCCACTTTGTTCAGGAACGCTTGCGTGCCTGCTACCAAGCTTGGGTCAGACGAATGCGCCATCTGCCGCGCGACGATGTTCTGAGCCGTGCGCAAGGCAGTCCAATGGTCGTAGGCAAGCCAGAGCGGCATCCTGAGCCCGAAAATGTTCAGGAATTCGATGAAGTGATTTGACCAGCCGGAGGAAACCGTGCTCGCTCCCATCGCGTATTCGAGCGTCAGATCCCAGCCAATCACCCAGGCAAAGAGTTCTCCAAGCGCCGCGTACGCATACGTGTAGGCGCTGCCCGCCAAAGGAATCAATGCTGCGAACTCGGCATAGCAAAGCCCCGCAAACGCGCACCCCAACCCCGAAATCACGAACGACAACATCAGGCCGGGGCCGGCGTAATGGGCGCCCAGGCCTGAAAGGACGAAAATTCCGGCGCCGATGATGGCTCCGACGCCGAGCGCCGTCAGCGAGACGGGGCCGAGCGTGCGTTTGAGAGTGTGCTCGCCGACGCCTTCGGCTTCGTTCAGAAGCCAATCCATTGGCTTCTTGGCCAGTAGCGGCTTCGCCGTTCCCAGATTGCCCTCCGGTCGTGTTGTCACTGGCATGCTAAGCTCTCGCTGACCGCTTCCCTGCCCAGCTCCAAATGAAGTAAACCGGCAAACCCAACAAAACGATAATCAGCCCCGGCCAAGTGTACTGTGGTTTATACCTCAACAACTGAATTTCGAGAAAAACAGCCATCAGGATGTACAGGGCTGGCAGATAAGGGTATCCAACTGCACGATACGGACGTTGCAAACT
Organism: uncultured Acidobacteriota bacterium; assembly: GCA_963723845.1. Taxonomy (GTDB): domain Bacteria; phylum Acidobacteriota; class Terriglobia; order Acidiferrales; family UBA7541; genus Palsa-295. Next base: position 4,137 of record CAVRSO010000131.1, on the reverse strand, counting down.
CGAACGATTCCAGCGCAGCAGGAAGAGTCCTAACAAGGTGAGAATGTAGAAGATCATCACCGCGAAGATCAGAAAGTCGAGCAACTGGCTATAGGTACCCGAAAGGCAGAGCACAGACGCCCACACGCACTGGACCACGAGTGCGACTCCTGGAGCGTGGTGGCGGTTCACCGTGCCTGCGGACGTGAAAAAAAGCCGGTCCTTCGCCATCGCATAGTAGATGCGGGCGCCGGAAAGAATCAGGCCGTTATTGCATCCGAAAGTGGAAACCAAAATCGCGAGCGCCATCAAGATGGCTCCCACCGGCCCGAGCATGGCTTGAACGGCGGCAGTCGCGACGCGTCCGTCTGCGGCAAATTCGATTCCCCGCGAAAGTACGGTTGCGCCGTGCGGATCACCGGAGAGCGGCAGCACTCGCAAATACGCGAAGTTCGCCAAGGTATAAAGCAAAATTACGGTACCCGTCCCCAGCGCGAGCGAAATCGGCAGATTGCGACTGGGATTCTTCACTTCGGCGGCAGTGAAGGTGATGTTGTTCCACGCGTCCATCGAGAAAAGCGATCCGACCATTGCGACAGCAACGAGCGTAATTGTCCCAATCATCCACGACGGCGAGTCGGGAGGATAAGGATGATGCAGCGACAAGCCGGCGTTGCGCCAGAAATCGGTAAAGTTTGCAGTGCGCGCGATCGAAGTGCTGAGCCAGAGCCCCAGCACAGCCAGCAGCGCCAGCGACGCGATTTTGGTCACCGTGAAAATGTTTTGGACGATCTTGCCCAAGCGCAGCCCGCGTGTATTGATCCATGTGAGGAGAACAATTGAGAGGATCGCGAGAAGATTTTGGCGATTCAATCCAACATTGTACGGGCCGAGCGAACCAAACCAGAGATTCCAGGGACCAAACGTCCCAATCTTCCATATCCAGTCGGAAGCCGAAAACCACGGCACGAGTACGGCGGTGAATTTCGAGAAGGCGATGGCCACGGCGGCGATGGTCGCCGTTTGAATCACCAGCAGCATCGTCCATCCGTACAGAAATCCTGCGAGCGGCCCGAAGGCCTCGCGCAGATACACATATTGTCCGCCGGCGTGCGGCATTGCCGCAGCAAGTTCGCCGTAGCTCAAGGCACCTATCAGGGTCATGAGCCCCGCAATAATCCACACGGCGAGCAGCAGCGCCGGACTCTGTACTTGGTGGGCAATGTCGGATGAAACGATGAAAATGCCCGAGCCGATCATCGACCCGATGACAATCATGGTCGAATCGAACAGGCCCAGCCCTTTGACCAGCTCGGCGGAGGGCCGAGCGGTTGTGAATTCCATTGTCTGCGATTGATCTGCCATTCCGCCCGTTATTCGGAATGCTCTTGATCCCGGTTGGTGCGTTCCCTGCCGGCAATCGCCAAGTACTCGGCCGCGCGCTGCGCTGGATCAGGCGCGGCGATCAGATCGCTTATCACCGCCAACGAATCCGCACCCGCCCGAAATACTTCCGCAGCCGATTCCAGCGTAATCCCGCCGATCGCAACCAGCGGCTTGCGAGTCAATCTGCGCGCCGCCTTTACAAACTCAACGCCCACCACTGGATCAGGATTTGCCTTAGTGCCTGTGTGGAATACCGGCCCCACTGCAATATAGTCTGCCGAAGTTTTGTCCGCTTCGCGCAATTGCTCGAGGTTATGTGTCGAAACACCCACCCACAGCGGCGGAGCGCAGAAACGCCGCGCGTCCTCGACAGGAAGATCCTCCTGCCCCACGTGAACGCCAGAGGCTCCGGAAAGCGCGGCGACGTCGGCGCGGTCATTCACGATGAGCCGCACACCCTTTGGCTGCAACAGAACGGCTAATTCGCTGGCTAGGGCGTGCATTCGAGCGGCTGATGCGCGCTTGCAGCGAAGCTGCATCAATTGAACGCCCGCTGCCGCAAGCGAGGCGGCAAGTTGCGATAGCGGCAAAGTTGTGAAGTCGGGATCGAGAATCGCATACAACGGTGGAAACAAGGCGCCTCACACACTGACAGCTTCCGGCAATCTAACGGCCCGTTGAATGTCGTAGAGGTACTTCTTCGCTTCAAGCCGCATAAAGCAGCATCTTGGTGCGCTCGACGGATTGCCGGAAATAAGGGTTCTTGATTGCTGAGTAGACTACGAGGTCAACGGAGCGACCCGAAAGTTTTTCGAGGGATTCGCGAAGCCCAAAGTACGCATCTGCGTAGCCGCCGGCCGCAAGGGGCTCAAACTCTACTAAGAAATCCAGATCACTCTCGTTGGGGCGGTCTCGTCCGGCTGCCGCGGAGCCAAACAGTTCCAGACGGCGCACGCGATAGCGGCGGCAGAGCGCCTCGATTTCGGTGCGCTGCTGTGCGATGAGCGGAGTCATTGTTTCCTTCCTCTCAAAAGGATACCCCAGAGACGCTGGATTCTCGCGATTTTTGACGACGTTCGCTTCCTAGCCTCTAACCTCAGCGATACATTCTCAATTGTCAAAGAGCAATACTTCCGGCCCCCGTCAAGGGGGCGGATTCCTTCAACATCGTAATTAGGCTGACAGTTTGCGGCGAGGGTGCGAGCTGTTGTGGTGTGGACTTCGGGAGGACGCGCTGGAACCGTGTAACGGTTTGTTTCTTGACCTAGACTCTAACCTCGCCGAGACTCCGCCCCCTCATTGCATCTCGGTTTGCCGAACACCCAGAACACAGTAAGATTCCCGAGATGAAAGCGTCGGGCCCGCAACAATGACCAAAGACGACATTCGGCTGCTCTACGAGTACGACCGTTGGGCGAACAACAGGGTTTTGCAGGCCGCGTCCGCGCTCAGCGCTGAGCAGTTCACGCGCGATTTGGGCGGCAGCTTTCGTTCGGTGCGGGACACGCTCGTCCATATTATCGGTGGAGAGTGGGGCTGGCTTGCATTTTGGAAGGAGCCGTCTCCTGGATCCGCCTTCCTGACGGATTTATGGGATCGACACGACGTCTTGTTCAATCCTGATGGATTTCCGAACATAGCTAGCGTGAAATCAAAGTGGGCTGAAGTCGAAAGAGAACAAGTCGAATTCATAAACGGCGTGACGGACGAATCCTTGAAAAAAGTGCTCCCAATTAGCACAACAGAAGTCAGTCTGGCGAACCTCATGCAACATCTCGCGAATCATTCCACTTATCATCGGGGTCAAGTTGCATCGATGATGCGCCAGCTTCGCGCTGAACCTATGGCCACGGACTTCCATGTGTTCCTAGTCGAACGGCTGCGTTAGCTGCGCCTGGGACGAATCTGCAGGAGTGCGGTGTTGGGCGGTTTGGGAGGTGTTAAGTTTTCTCGGCCGAAGGGCTTGCGTGAGCGCTAACGGGCGCGTTGGCGACGGCCGCGCTGGCGGACGATGGCACTGCCTTGAGTAAGACGCGAGGGCCATAGACGTGCCAGAAGTCACCGGCACCGCTTGCAAATTCGACGGCAACCTTTCTTCGGCCGCGCCGTTTTGAATCGATGTATACGACGCGGCTCTCGCGTTCTTCCTCGGTAAAGCTGTTGACGATGGTCACCTTCTGGCCGAGCTTTACTCTCGGCTCCATGTCCAGGAGTCCCCCGTATAGGCTCACTGCCATCGAGGCGGTTACATCCCGGAAGGGATGGTTCCGCGGGGTGCGTCCGTAGACCTTCACGGGAATCGTAAGCGGGAAGCGCTCGCAACGGCGACGCTCGTCCATAGCAACCTCCTCAAGAATGTCAGCACTGCCAATCAGCGTGATTTGAAGCGGGCCTTGGCGGGCCTAAACACCACTAAGGGTCTCCTGCCGCGTACCAAAGCTATGCCTCTCCGGGCTGGTCTTGAGTAGGGGAAACACCTGATATTTCGGAAGTATCCCGTGTAGGGAGCGACGTGGATGTGAAGAGGCAGGCGCAAACAGAATGTTTTTGGCAGGCTCTATTTCCGGATAGACTCTGAGTCCGACCATGCGAACCATCACACTAGAAGAACATTTCGCAACTCCTGCTTTTTTCGAAGGCCCAGGCCGAAAGCTTAAGGCAAGCGCCACGATATCCGGCAGCCCCGTTGCTGGCCTCCTCGATAAGCTTTGCGATATCGGCGAAAAAAGGATCGCGGAGATGGATGCCGCGGACATCACCGTCCAGGTTCTA
>CAVRSO010000130.1:0-12617 GCA_963723845.1 uncultured Acidobacteriota bacterium | reverse complement strand
CCATTTTAGTTCCGGCGATGACAGTGGACGGGAGTACTCGGCTCTCTGTTCACCTTCCTACCCCACGTCCTCGCCTCGATCGGACTGTCAGAGACCAGCGGCACACAGCTGGATGTGCTTCAAATTTTGGTGGGTGGTCCGCTCCTTGGCCTCTTTTACATCTGCGCCTTGGCCCTTCTCACACAGCGCGGGTCATGGCAACGGGTGCTGATGCCCCTTGCGAGTGTAGGCCGGACCGCCTTTACAAATTACATTGCGCAATCTGTAATTTGTACGCTGCTTTTCTACGGGTACGGCCTGGGCTTGTATGGAAAGGTGAGCCCGCTCGTCGGTCTAGTCCTGAGCGTGCTGCTCTTCACTTTGCAAACTGTAATCAGTGCACTTTGGCTGAAACGATTCCGGATGGGGCCCCTTGAGTGGCTTTGGCGGGCAGTAACTTATTTGACGGTTCCACCCCTTGTGCGCAGAGGCGAAGGCGAATATCAAGGTGCACCTAGGTCAGCATAGGAAGTGCGTACCTGTGGGGAGCCGGGGTGGCTGGGTTACAGAACGCGGCGTGTTTTACATCACGTCCTGTAACCACCCTCTCCCCCCTTTACATCTCATTTCCTTTGTTCTTGGCCGGGATCGTGATGTGAACCCGCGCCCCTCCCTCCGGCCTATTCCCCACTTCCACTCTGCCTCCGTGCCGTTCTGTAAGGGTTTTTACAATATGTAATCCTAAACCCATGCCGGTGTGTCCAGATTGACTCGGATCGCCCTGGTAAAAACGCTCCAGCACGCGGGCAGATCTTCCTCAGCGAACCCGGGTCCCGTATCCGTGAGATCGATCTGTAACCCATCGGTCCCGACGTGGGCGTTGAGGACGATCATCCCTCCGGCTGGCGTGTACCGGAGGCTGTTCTCCACGATGTTGGTCAAAATCTGCTCGAGTCTACGCGTATCCACACGGACGGTTGCTGCATCCGGCTCGATCACTAGACTCGTTTCAAAGTGGATCTGCTTTTCGGTGCACCGGGTTTGGAACGTCCCACGAACATCGGCGAAAAAGCGCGGGGCATTGAAAGGCGCAAGCTCGAGGGTGAGGGCTGGATGGTCCACTTCGGCGAGGATCCGCATGTCGTTTACAAGTTGGATGGCTCGTTCAGTATAAGTGCGCAAGGTTGCCAAGTACCGCTCGAGCCGCTCCTCCCGCTTCGCTTTCCCTTCAATGAGGTTATCAACGTGCCCGGCGATTACGGTCAGCGGCGTCTCCAGATCATGGGCCAGATTTGCCAACATCTCGCGCCGCTCCTGTTCCATCTGCCACTGCGCGGTCAAAGCATGCTGCAAAGCGGACCGCATATCTTCCACCGCCTCTCCCAGCTTCACAAGTTCTCGGGAACCGCCTACAGCTTCCAACGTAAAATCGAGATTCCGCTCCCCTGATCTTATCTGCTGCGGCGATAAGGCGGTTGATAGGTTCTTCGAGGCGCCGACTCATCCGGCGAGCAATAAGTGCTGTAAAAACGATGATATAAACAAAGGGCGCCAGCATGTTGACGGCGGCGAAGACCAACACAAGTGCCGGCCGGTCGGGATTGCTGCTGCTCAGTGCAAGCCGATAGGTCAGCACAAGGGTCGCAAGCCAATTCCCTTCCGCGTCTACGACTGGGTGATACGTGACAATGCGTCCCGCCACCACTTCACTCGTATTCAACTTCTCAACGAGTTCTAAGGGGCCGTCCACATGCTGCTCCCTCTCGGAACCGTACACCAATCGCCCATCGGGGCCGAGTACCTGATACCCCAAGCCTGCCAGGGGAATCACCGTCTCCAACTCGCCTTGAAACTCCGGCGTGAGAATGCGATCAGCGTGAGCGTTAGCAAAGCGGACGACATCGGGGATTTGCCTTTCGTAGTAGTCGGCTGGCTGTAACAGAGAAAAGTCGCCTATGAGCAGATAGAAACTGACGCCCCAAGTAGCTAACGTACATAGCACGCTGAAGACAAGTACCTGGACGAAGCTGCGAACGAAATGGCCGCGAAAGGAAGGTAGCTTTACGCCGGCGGGTGCTGCCATTTGTAACCTACACCCCACACTGTCTTGATGTATTTCTTGTCCGGGGCAGCCTCAGCCAGTTTCGCACGGATCTTCTTAATATGTTCCGTCACCGTCGCCGAATCGCCCTCCGCCTCGTAACCCCACACCTTCTCGTAAATTTGCTCCCGGGAGAACACTTGACCTGTATGGGTGAGAAGGAGCTGGACGATCTCCAAATTCCCGCGGCGTAAGCGACACCTCCCTGTGGCCAACGTACAATTGATACTTGGTGGCATCGAAGCGCACATCGCCGTACTGCACTACACTGCGTATCCGCCCCGCTTCCCGTCGTTCCTCCCGGCGCAGGTGGGCGCGGATGCGGGCCTTCAGCTCGGCCATGCTGAAGGGTTTCACAAGGTAGTCGTCACCGCCTGCCATCAGCCCTTTTATCCGATCTTCCACGCTCCCTCGAGCGCTAAGGAACAAGATGGGGCAATCAACCCTATCACGGATAGCCTGACATACCTGCCATCCATCGAGCCCAGGCATCATCACATCGAGCACGATGAGGTCAGGCTCAGGATGTAACTTGTCGAACACCTCGATTCCATTCGAAGCTACCTCCACGTCGTAACCTTCGTCTGTGAGGGCGTCTTGGACAAACTCCAAAATGCCGGGCTCATCGTCGACAACCACGATGCGCTGCTGCACGAAGTGCTCACCACCTGCTGACGCACGTTGCCAACCTTGAAATTTCCATGTCCCCTTTCTTTCCTACTGCGCAGCTTACCTCCATTTAAGCCTGTTTCGGGCATCGACTAACTGACCCGCCCATTATATTGCTACACTCTTTGGCCTCTATTAACTCACAATGACTAATGGTATACTTTACAAAACCACAAAATCAAAGAGCATGAAGTTACAATAAAAAATAACAAATCCCGGGTCAGGAGGCCAAGGGTTTGCGAAGGCTTCACGTACTTTCTTTGCTCTTAGTCGTTGCTGCGATCGTTACAGCATGCATCGGTTTGTACTCAAAAGATGACACATTTACCGTATCCGAACGCACCATCAGGCAGGGCACAGGTGAAGGGTTGCCAGGTATCCAGCGGATAGCAGCAACGACCCACGTGCCAAGACCGAATGCCCAAGGCGAGTCCGAGACGCCCGGTCATCAGCTTGCCCCATTGCACGTTACCTCAGAACCTGAAGGCGCCACAGTGTTCATTGACGGAGTGGTTCGGGGCGTCACCCCATTCACCATTGCCCTCTCTTTAGGCGAATATGAAGTGTCCGTTGATGCGTTCCAGTATCGCGCCTACAAGCAGAAGGTGTCCCTGCAAGGTAAGCGTCAAACGGAGCACACCTTCACGCGGCATGCTCCGTTCTGTTAGTGTGATGGGATGTGTCGGTTGTCTCAGGTGAGTCTTAGCCGGGCTTCTGCGGAGTCCGGAAGGTGGCAGGCAAGGATTCTGCCCACGGCATCAGCGAATCCAGGACGCCTGGCTCGTCCAGATCGAGGTTTGGCACCTGCTCAAGGAGATAGGTGATGTAGTCAAAGGGCTTCAAGCCATTCTCCTTGGCGGTCTCCACGATGCTGTAGAGGATCGCGCTGGTTCAGCGCCCCGCGGCGTGTTCGAGAAGAGCCAGTTCTTTCGGCCGATGACAAACGGCTTGATCGCACGTTCCGCCCGGTTGTTGTCGATCTCAAGACGGCCGTCGAGCAAATAGCCTTGCAGCTTGTCCCACTGGTTTAAGCAATAGGTCACCGCTTTGCCGAAGGCGCTTTTCGGCAGCATGATCGTGGACTGCTTCGTCAGCCAGGCATGAAACTCGTTCAACACCGGCACACTGCGGGCAAGGCGCTCCGCCTTGCGTTCCTCCGGCGATAGCTCCTTCAGCTCCCGTTCGATCTCAAAGAGGCGGTTGCAATACGCCAAACCCTTTGCGGTCGCACTGGTGCCGTTCGTACGTTCCTCTTTGGGAAGGACCGCGAGCGCCTCCACGAAGCCGCGGCGAGCATGCGCCCAGCACCCGACCAGGGTCACATGAGGGATCTTCTCGTAACCTGCATAGCCGTCCACCTGCAGGTAACCGGAGAAACCGGATAGGAACTCCACCGGATGTTGTCCGGACCGAGTCTCTTGATAATCGAACAGCACGATCGGCGGGCCGTCCCGTCCGGTGCGGTAGAGCCACATGTACGATGGTGTTTGGGCCGGTCGCCCGGCTTCCTGCAATACCTGGACCGTCGTCTCATCCGCCTGGATGATGTCCCTTTTGAGAAGCTCCCGGTGCAGGTGGTCATAGACCGGAGCCAGGTGGCGTTTCGTGGCCTCCAGCGTCCAGTTGGCCAGCGTCTGACGCGACAGACCTACCCCAAGACGACTGAGCTCTTGTTCCTGGCGGTACAAGGGCACGCCTTGAACGTATTTCTCGTGAATCACATGGGCGATGGCGGATGCCGAAGCGTAGCTGCCCGGGATCGGCGGCTTCGGCATGGGGGCTTTCACAATCGGCGTACTCGTGCCGCCGTGGTCGCAGGCACGGCAGGCGTACAGATGCTGCACGTGCTCGATCACCTTCACCTGCGCCGGAATCACTTGCAGCTCCCGGCGCACTTCCGTGCGCATTTCGTGCAGCCGACCCGCACACTGGGGACAGTGCTGCCGTTCCTCAGGCAGCGTGTAATGAATCTGTTCGGTCGGCACGCCTTCCAGAACAGCGCTACGCGAGCGGCGCTTCTTCTTGCGCTTGTACGTGCCGACCGTCTCCAGTTCAGGCTCTTTCTCCTCAGGCTTTGCCTCGGTTTCGACTTCGTTGAAGACGAACTGAAGCTGCCCGGCTACGGTGCGTCGCTCGAACGCCCATACCGGTGTTTCCGGGCCAAAACAAGCTCCTCGTGCAGCCGCTGCAGCTGTGCCTTTAGCTCGGCGACCTGCTGTTCCAGGCTATTGGACGCTTAGGATTCCTCCGCTCCGTCATGCGAAGCCGGCCAACAAGCTGAGCCGACCGCCTGCAGCACCAGGCTTGCGACGGGCCTTGCAACGCATATGTCAAACCCTCATCCTGCCTGCTTCAGTTCTTCCGTTAACCGCTCGATCTCCCTCATCGAGCCTGTTCAGCAGGGTCCGAACCGGTACTGATCCTCCGCGAACCTTGTATGAGTCCGCTATCGCTCTGGCAGCGTCAAGGCTTACCTCCACTAACATCCGTGGAACCGGGACCGTAACACGGGTCGGTCCCGTGAGAATCTGGAGGTCAAACAGAAGGCTTTCCTCTCGTCGGAATGGTTCTGCAGGTATACTTGTAAGAACGGAAGAACGAGACTCGGCAGAGCTCCTCCACTTCGGAAACGCGGTTCAGGCTCGCGGTTGAACCTGCTTGTCGGCCTACTTCGTAAAGAAGATCCCTGATCACTGCGAATTCAAGAAGACGCTGGAGACTTGCGCTGCGGAGGTTTTCCTTTTCAATCAGATGAACGCTGCTCGTCAGGCTAAATTCCTCCGCAGCTAGTTCCCTGAGTTTACGCGTAAACATTCACCTCGCTGCGAATCCCAAATTCCGGCAAATAAATTCCGGGCTCGACGGAAAAGCAGGTGCGCGGCACCAGGCAGCGGTCATCCCGCGTCTCGAGCCCATCCATATTTGCGCCATTGCCGTGCACATCCTGCCCGATGCTGTGCCCCGTGCGATGCACGAAATATTTCCCGTAACGCGCCTTTTCGATCACGCTGCGTGCCGCGCGATCCACTTCCCACCCGTGCACGCGCCGTTTCGCGGCCACCGATTCGGTGACGAAATTCATGGCCGCATCGCGCGCCGATTTCACGATGCCAAAAATCTTCGCGTATTTCTCCGGCACGCGATCGCCCAGATATCCCACCCAGGTAATGTCGTAGAACACGCTTCCAGGCTTCTTGAATTTCGCCCAGATATCCAGCAGCAACAAATCGCCCGCGTGAATCGGCTTGGAATTTTCCCGCGTCGGTTCGTAATGCGGATTCCCATTGTTCGGCGGCACGGCCACCACCGGCCCATCTTCGGATTCCAGCGATTGCGCCTTGAATTGATCTCGCATCCATTGCTGCAATTCGAATTCGCTCAGCGGCTTGCCCTCGCGGATGATCGCTCCGGCTCGCGCAAAAGCATCGCGCGTAATCTGATCCACCAGTTTTCCCGCCTCCAGATGCGATTCCAGTTGCGCGGGCGTCCAACTCGCCTCGAAAACCTGCACCAAATCCGCCGAGCTCTCCACCTTCGCGCCCAGCTTGCGCACCAATTCCACGGTGCCCGCATCCACCAACCCGATATAAGGAATATTATTTTTCGGCGAATATTGCATCGCCACGCTTTTCGCGCCGCCCAGCAATTTCCCCAGATTTTTATGCAGCTCTTCCCAACTCGAATAAACTGCCTTCCGTCCGGGAAGGGAATCGAGCATCCCCGCCTCGATTCGGTGCACCAGCTTTCGCGGCTCGCCTCGCGACGGAATAAAATAAAACCAGCGCCGCGTCGCCAATCCATTCGCGGAAAGTCCCAGAATTCGCCCCGCAATCGGATCGCGGCGATGATGATCGTAGAAAAGCCAGCCATCGAGTCCATCGGCGCGCAACGCGGTTTGTATGGCTTTTATGTCCGGCATGATTGCTCTCGAATCCGGCGACCGGTTCGTGTCGCCCGCTTGCGGAGTCGCACTCTCGCGGAGTTTGCGAAATCCTCAAACATCCTGTGTCAGCAGCGCCGAAATACGCCCGCGTTCCACGCCGCGGACTTCAATTCGCTTCGTGCGGCTTCTCTCGCCCCCGGCGATTCTAACAGCCGAAATAGCGATGTTCAATTCAGCGGCCAGAAAGCGCCGCAGAGCCTCGTTCGCGCGATCGTCCACCGGCGGCGCCGTCAACCGGATTTTCAGCGCGCCCTCGATTTCGCCGGCCATGCCATCGCGGCTGGCCCGCGGCTGCACGCGCACCATGAAGCAAACACAACCGTCCCGCTCGCTGATTTCGATCATGGCTTCGCGCGCGAACCGAATAGCGCTGTGCCGACGCGAATTTGCGTGGCTCCTTCTTCGATCGCAATCTCGAAATCGTGGCTCATGCCCATGGACAATTCACGCAGCAACCGCGAATCGCCCGCGACAAACTCCTCGCGCATCGCGTCGCGCAGCTCACGCAGCCGCCGAAAGTAAGGCCGCACTCTCTCGACGTCGTCGAAATACGGAGGAATCGCCATCAAGCCGCGAAGTTCCAGCAGCGGCAAGGAAAGCATCTCCTCGATCACACCCGGCAATTCTTCCGGCGTCACGCCATTCTTCGAATCTTCCGGCGCCAAGCGCACTTCGATCAGCACAGGCAGCAGCTGCGAAGCCTCCGCGGCCACCTCCGCGCAAATCATATTCAGCTTCGTCGCCAGCGCCAAACTGTCCACCGAATCGATGGCCCCAAACAGCTCAACGGCCCGCCGCGCCTTGTTACTCTGCAAGTGCCCGATCAAATGCCAGTCCGCGTCAATCTCCCCCAGCCCGGCCCGCTTGGACTCGAACTCCTGCACGCGATTTTCGCCAAAATGCCGCAACCCCAGTGAATATGCTGCGAGAATCGCCTCAGCGGGGAACGTCTTCGACACTGCGACGATCGCAATTTCATCGGCCGCTCGCCTGCACCGCGACGCCGCGCGCTCCACCCGCTCGCGAATCCGCTCCAGATTTTCCCGCATCAATGCGACGTCAACGCTCACGCGCGAATTCTAGCACGGACGTTTCCGCGGCCAGCGAAGCGAACACATCAGCAGTTCGACAGCCCGCTTGTCAGCATTGCGATCCGGCCGCGACCCGCCGCCCTGCCTTCCTCCGCAATTTCTTTCTCTCCCAGATACCGCTTCCTGCTATATTTATTCTCGTTTCCATGGATTCCATTTGCGCCTTCTGCGGTTCCCACCGCGGTTCCAACCCGGCTTACGAGGCAGCAGCCCGATCCACCGGCCAAGCCATCGCGCGCGCGGGCGTGCGTCTCGTTTACGGCGGCGGCAACGTCGGCCTGATGGGCGTGCTCGCGGATGCCGTTCTTTCCACTGGCGGTCACGTGACCGGAGTGATGCCCCGCGCCCTCGTCGAGCGCGAAATCGCGCATCGCGGCCTCTCCAGTCTGCGCGTGGTAGAAACGATGCATGAACGCAAGAAACTCATGGCCGATCTTTCGGATGCTTTCGTGGCTCTTCCGGGCGGCGCGGGAACTCTGGAGGAAATTTTCGAGCAGTGGACATGGTCGCAGCTGGGCATCCACGCGAAACCCTGCGGCTTCCTGAATGTGGGCGGCTACTTCGATGCGCTGCTTTCCATGATTGAACACATGGTTGCTGAAGATTTCGTCGCGCGCCCCTTCGCTGAGATGCTGATCGTTGAGACCGACCCGGAGCGGCTGCTCGCGCGGTTTCAATCCTATAAACGCCGGCCAAAAAATGGTCCTCTCCGAGCGTTCCTGCGGTCGAGCCGTAATTCCAGCACGCGAGCGCCGGCGCTTCGTCCCATGCATCTGCCGTCTGCCGGTAATTAAAATAAGCAGTACGCCCGGCCGCAAAACGCGGTGTGCTAGACTGTCCGCCACTGATGGCGGCGCGCGGCAAATTCATTGTCTTCGAAGGAATCGACGGCTCGGGGAAGCGGACGCAACTGGAATTGCTTGCGGCCGCGCTCGCGGACCGACGCCTGCCGCATGAACGCATCAGCTTCCCGCGCTACGACGGCTTTTTCGGCAACCTGGTGGCCCGCTTCCTCAACGGAGAGTTTGGCACCAATGAAGAGGTGAACGCGCACCTCTCCTCGTTGCTCTATGCCGGGGATCGCTTCGAAGCCAAGCCGCAAATGGAAAATATACTCAACGCCGGCAAAATGCTGGTCGCCGATCGCTACGTAGCATCCAATCTCGCCCATCAAGGCGCCCGCGTGCCGCGTGAGTCGCGCGACGCTTTTATCGAATGGCTTACCAAGCTCGAGTACGAGATCTACGCGCTCCCGAAAGAAGACGCGGTGGTCTATCTGCGCGTTCCCGCCACTGAAGCCTACCGCCAGATTGCATCTAAGGGCGCGCGCGATTACACGAACTTAAAGCGCGATATTCTCGAATCCGATTTGGCGCATCTAACCTCCACAGCGCTCGTCTACGACGGCCTTTCGCGCGCCGCCCATTGGATTACCATCGACTGCTTCGATGGGGAGCGCGGAACGCTCCGCCCAGCCGCGGAAATTCACCAGTCGGTATTGGTCGAACTCGAAGTACGCGTCTTTGCTTCGCAGGCGGCAGGTTAGCAAACCATGGGCTTCGATCAATTTCTCGGCAACGAACGAATTGTGTCCGCGCTGCAAGGCATGCTCGCTCGCGATCGCATGCCCAGCGCTCTGCTGCTTCACCGGCCCGCGCGGCATCGGCAAATTCACTCTCGCGCGCATGTTCGCGCAGGCCGCGAATTGCGAGCGCCTCAAAAATGATTTCTGTGGCGAATGTGACTCCTGCCAAAAAATCGCCCGCCTTGCCGACACCGCCACGCTTGTCGAGCAGGGCGTGGCCGAACGCGGCGAGAGCGCCGACGCCGCTATGGTCGAGCGCACTCCGCTCATCCTGCAAACGAATCCGGATGTCTGGCACATCGTCCCCGATCCGGTACGCTTGCGTACGCCGGTAGCTCGCCCGATGATTCGCGTCGGCCAGTTGCGCGCCGTACAAAGGGCCGCCTCGTTTCGCCCGCAAGGCCGCCGGCGCGTTTTTATCCTCGATGGCGCAGACACCATGCGCTGGAACGACGCGGACCTCTTCCTAAAAATCCTCGAGGAGCCGCCGGACACCTCCACTCTCATCCTCATCGCCCCGCGCCCCGATTCCGTGCTCCCCACGATCCGCTCGCGCTGCCTGCAGTTTCATTTCGCACCGGTCGAGCCCGAAAAAGTAGAAGCATTCCTCGCCGATCGCAGCGAGCTGAAGCCCGCCGAGCGCAAACTCGCCGCGCAGCTCACCGAAGGCAATCCCGGCGCGGCCCTGGCGCTCGATCTGGCCGAGTCCACCCGTCTCCGCCGCGATGTTCTAAAGCTCATCTCCCAGTCCGTCGAAGGCAAAAGCTATCGCGATGTCTTCAAATCCACCGAAAAGCTCGCCAAGCAAGAGAAGGAAACGTTTGAAAACATTTTGGAGCTGTTCTATAGTCTCCTCACCGACCTGCTCGAGTTGTCCGTCAATCCGAAAGCACTCGCGCCTCGCAATCCAGACCTGCGGCGTGAGCTAGAAGACCTCGGCAAGAAGGTGGATCTCGGCTGGGTGGCTCGCACCGTCGCGAGTCTCGATCAGCTTTCAGCTCGCCTGCGGCGAAACGTCGGCCGTCAATTAGGGCTCGACGCCGTCGCGGCCTCGATGCACGTTCTCTGAATTTTTCCGTTCGGCGCGTAGTGCAGAAGATTCTTTTAATCCGCTGAAACCAATTGATATGGTGGCGAATCTTAAGAAGCATCAGTCTGAAGGAGTCCCCGATGGTAAATCGCAAGCTTTTTCGAACCTCCCTGACTGAGGTGAAGGAGCAGTTTCCTCAGCGCCCCGCTCACGGGCCGCAGCCTCAGGGTCAGCCGCCCGCGCGCAAGAAGCCCGCGCCTCCCGAACAAACTCACGCCGAGAATTTTTATTTGGTGAAGCAGATGCAGGCACGCACGCCCGTTGCCGTCGTTCTCACCGACGGCGAAACTCTGCGCGGCACTGTCGAATGGTACGACCGCGATTGCATCAAGCTCACGCGTTACGGCGAGCCCAAATCTTCTGATTTACAAACACGTGATCAAATATATGTATAAGGACGGAGAAGAGGCAGCCGCCGGCGGCACCAACGGCCATTCATAATTCAGGATGGGAAGCGCAGCGGCTGGGAATTCTCGCCGCCGCAAGTGAAAATTCGAGGCCGGCTCGCACTCGGGCCGGCCTTTTTATTTGCTGCGCGTGTTTGCCCGGCGCGTTGCCGCGCTTATTTTCGCCCGCGCGAAATAATTGCGAACGTCATCAGCGCCTTGGCCACAATTCGCCGCGTATCATCAAACAGATCGCAATCCACCACCGCCAAGTTCCGCCCCAGCCTCACGATTTCCGCTTCCGCCACGACTTCTCCCCGCGCCACCGCCTCCAGATAATTGATCTTCATCTCCACTGTTGCCACGCGCGACCGCGGCGGCAGCCGCAAATAAACCGCCATTCCTCCCGCCGTATCCGCCAGCGCCGCCAGAATTCCGCCGTGCACGACTCCGTGCACTTGCAAATGCCGCTTCGAAACGCGCATACCCACCACCACGCGCCCCGGCCCTACTTCACGAAATAAAAACCCAAATTGCCGCGCCGTATTGCTCTCGTTCAATCGCCGCGTAATCTCGCGAATCGCCAACTGCTCCGAATTTTTCCGCGCTCCGCTCATTTCAATAAGCCGTCAATCCACCGTCAATCGGCCAGGCCGCCCCGGTGACCCAGCTCGCCTCATCCGAGGCCAAATAAACTGCTAATTCCGCCACATCTTCCGGCACTCCCAATCGCCCCAGCGGAATTTCCCGCACGCGGATCCGCCGCGCTTCCGCCAAATCTCCGCCCGCGCTCGCCAGCGATGCCGCCCCTAGCGGCGTTTCCACGATCGAAGGGCAGATGCAATTCACGCCGTATTTTTTCATGCGCATGATCGAGCGCCATTGCCTTCGTCAATAGAGTCACGCCGCCCTTTGCCGCGCAATACGCCGCGCGGTCCTTCCGCGCCACCAATCCCAGCACCGATCCGATATTCACAATCGCCCCGCCGCCGGCCCGCCGCAAAAAATCCAGCGCGGCTCGCGACACCATAAAAGTCCCCGTCAAATTCACATCCAAAATCCGCCGCCAATCTTCATCTGAAGTTTTTTCCGCGTTCGCCACCACCGCCGCGCCGGCATTATTCACGATCACGTTCACGAGCCCGAATCGCGCTTCCGCCGCCGCAAGCGCCGTCTCCACCGAGGCGCGCACCGTCACGTCGCACTCCACTGCCATCGCCGTCCCGCCCGCGGCCGCAATTTCCCGCGCCACGCCCTCCAGCAATTCCCGCCGCCGCGCCGCCAATGCAACCGCCGCTCCCTCGCGCGCCATGGCCAGCGCGATCGCTCGTCCAATCCCGGTCCCGGCGCCGGTGATCAATCCCGTTTTTCCCGCTAGCCGCGGCATCGTTTCCTCTCGCAATGCGTCTAATCACAAGTGCCAAAGATCCGCCAATCTAGCATCGCCGGATTGGAGGCCGCAAGCGATCGCAGCCTGCGCGGACGCGGTGTTAGGCGAGCTCGCTGGCAGAAACGCCGCGGCTGTGGGCAAAATAACAGCCGCCCAGTTTCAAACTTGGTTCCGCACCCTTTGCAGCCGAAGCAACCGAACCAGAAGTCGCCGGCACCAATAGTTTCAACGAGGCCCGAATGAAGATCGGCATCACCTGCTACCCAACCTACGGTGGCTCTGGCGTAGTGGCCACCGAACTCGGCATCGAGCTAGCCGCCCGAGGCCACGAAATTCACTTCATCAGCTATGCCATGCCCATCCGCCTTAGCCAATCCACCGAA
>CAVRSO010000129.1:0-20515 GCA_963723845.1 uncultured Acidobacteriota bacterium | reverse complement strand
CGAGGGGATCGAGCCACCGTATTGATCGGCGAGACCGATGCGCGGTTTGCGCAGCTTGACTGAACCGGCAGGCGAAACGTTGCCAGGCGACGGTTCGAAGCTGACGCCCAGTTCTGTTGCCAGTTTCTGCAGCTCGGCTGGCGATGCCCCTGTGATCTGAAACGCATACCCGGAGCCCTGGACCCAGCGCACGTCGCGTCCAGCAGCGAGCAGCCGGTTCACCGCGGTGAATGCGTTGTTCGAGGCGTGGCTCAACAGTACGCCACCGGCCCCCGCGACGTTGCCGGCCGGCGCCGGCTGCAGGCCCGTGACCTGTTGGAATGGCCCGTCGAACCCGTCGAGGATCCGATCGAACTTGACACCCATTTGATAGGCGAGCGTCCAGCCGGCATTGTCGTACGGACGGGTCGGCGGTCCACCCGGATATGGAATGTCGTCCGGATGATCCTGCGGCTCGAACATGTCGAGCACGTGCGGCCGGAAAGGCTGAGCGGATTTGACGACGTACGATCCTGCGGGATAGGACTTGCCGCCAACCGTGAAGGGCGCCGTTGCTCGATGAACGACGATGCCGGTCTTGATGAGCGCGTTGATGAACTTCGTCGCCGTTGGAAAATCCGGCTGATCGGGTGGCAGGATGATCCGCGCGGATCGCGAAGAGCCGGATCGCGCAGCAGCGTCTTGAACTGCGCGACGGTCGCACCTCTCCCCGCGCGGCCGCCACCGCCGGCGCCCGTCGATGGCTCGTCTCCGGTAGGCTCCCCTCCGCGTCCCCCACGTCCGCCTCCCGGCGGCGCAAGCGCCGCTTCGGCCGCGGCGATCCGCCTCGGACTCGTCGTCCAGGTGTCGCGGTTTCCGCGCTCGATGGAGTTCTTTCCCATCTGGTAGATGTTGTAGAGAAACGTGTCCTTGTTCCGGGACGCCACGTCGAACACGGCATAGTTCGCAGTGACCGAGTAGTCGATCGACTGCCGGAAGTGCCACGTCTGCTGCGGCTCGATTGGAAAATACAAGTTCGAGTCCGGCAACTGCTTCGATGGCACGAATGGGATCGAGATCGGGGTTGGACTCCCGATGGTTTCCGTCAACAGCCCGATCATGTTGTGAAAATACACGGTGGTGCGCAGGCCGCCGTTCCACCAGGTCGAATAGCTCGATCCTTTTCGACTCGTCAGTCCCGGCTTCCCCTCGGCCGCCAAGCGATTCGCCATCGCGGCCCCGACAATGTCGATGCCAATGGGCACCAGCGGATCGAAGTTGAAGTTGAACGGGTCGCGGAATGGCGGAGCGAACATGACGGCTCCTGGCGGCCCCGTCTGATGGTGGTTGTACATGATCTGCGGGTAACCACTCCGAGTAGAGCACCTTGTTCATGTTGATGCTCTCGGGAAGGTTCGACATGTAGAAATCGCGATTGTTGTCGTGCCCGGCATATTTCTCATAGAGGCGCGGAAGTCCCGTGAGCGATCTTCTTAGCGGATCCTTCTCGCGCATATACCAGCTCGACACGAGTTGCATGCCGTCCGGGTTCGCGTGGACGGCAAGGATCACCAGATCGTTGAGAAACCTCAGAGTCTCGGGATCGTTCCGGCTCACGAGCTGATAGACGGTTTCGATCAGCTGGTGGGCTCCGAGCACTTCGGTCGCGTGCAGTCCGCCGTCGAACCACACGACCGCCTTCCCCTCTTTGGCGAGCGCGCGAGCCTGATCGTCGGTGAGGCCATCAACCGTCGCCAGCCGTCGAGAGATCTCCTTGTAGCGATCGAGCTTCTTGAAATTCTCAGGCGACGTGATGATCGCCATGAGTTGGGGACGGCCTTCCGCGGTCTTCCCAATCTCGACGACTTTCATCCGGTCCGATTCTTTGTCGAGCTTCCGCCGTACTCGACGAACTGATCGTAAGTGGCGAGTTGATAGTCGTCGCCGATGTTGAAGCCGAACTGCTGTTTGGGAGAGGTGATTCCTTGTGCGGCGGTCGACGCGCTGATGGTGACGAGGAGCGCGATCGAGAGTGTGGCGAGTCGCCGTGTACGCCTGAGCATCGCTGGCCCTCCACGTAGGAGGGCTCAACGATACTACGAAGGCTCAAGGCCCAAAGCTCAGGGCGGCTAAACTCCTGAGCGTTGAGCGTTGAGCTTTGCGCTTTGAGCTTTGCCCGTTATTGAATCGGCGACCCCGCAGGCGGCGCACCGCTCTCCGGCATCGTTGCCGACAAGGTGGCGCTGTGCTGATAGATCACGCCATCCGAGTTCGTGCCGAAAAGCGGGCCGTGCTTGGATCGAGTGGATCGCCAACGGTCGCATAGCCAGGTGACGCCTGACCTGCGCCCAACCCGTTGCACGACGCCGGCGCGCCAGCGAGCGGCGTACCCGCAAGGCTGAAGTTGTAGCCGCTCTTGATGAAGGTGAAGCCGGCTACCATCTCGTCAGGCAGGAACGCTTCCGCGCTCCCAGGAGGCGGAACTCCGAGCGTCGGCAGATCCGGGGAATAGAAACCAAGGCCGCAGGTAATCGCAAAGCTCAGTTCAGCGCTGTTCAGGACGCGCAGGGTCCCGATCGCCGACGAGGCCTGTGCGGCACCGCGTGCCTTCATCAGCCCAGGAATCGCCATTGAAGCCAGCAAGCCGATCAACGCGACGACAAACAACATGTCGATCAGCGTAAAACCCGCTTCACTCCGTCTCTGTTTGCGAGGGCTCAATTTCATATCCATATCCATCTCTGTCTGTGCTCTTTTGGTCTGGACAATTTTCGGCAGCCTTGCCACTTTTCGACAGGCCCTAAATTGTCCCCCGGCTCTGCCGCTCCATCCGGCCGCATTCCGGGAGTTACTGCAAGTTCTTGTTCCCGCAGCTTTTATTGTCAGCGTGTGACAGCCGTTCGTGGCCGTCGCCGGGAAAAGTGCAAGATCAGCACCACGGCCGAGATTACAAATCTGCCAGCGCGTCCCTCTCTTCGGTGGCTGGCACTTTCCCCGAAAAGGTGGCTGGCACCTTTGCTGGAAAGGTGGCTGGCACCTTTTTCTGTCCGTCGGCATCATCGAGCCCCGGGTTCCGCGCGACTCTGCCCAGTAATCTCGGGAGGTGGCTGGCACCTTCGCTGGAAAGGTGGCTGGCACCTTTCTCGGCTTTCTCGGCGTCGGCAATCCCTTCCGCGCGGCCCGGCTCACACCCGGCGAGTTGACATTCTGCTAATACACTAGTATAATAATTCAAGTGGCGACGATCTCAATCGATCCCGCAGGACGCGACGCCGATCTACGCGCAGCTCGAGCGCGCGCTGCGCGCCGCCATCGCGACCGGCCGCCTGCGGCCCGGCGATCAGCTGCCGACCGTCCGGCAGCTCGCCGTCGAGCTCCGCGTCAACGCCAACACCGTCGCGCGCGTCTACGCCGAGCTCGAACGCGCCGGCGTGATCGAAACGCGCCGCGGCGTCGGCTCCTTCGTCAGCGCCACCGCCGACCGAGGCGCGGCCGCCGAGCGAACACGAGCGCCGGCTGCGCGCGTTCGTCACGCGCGTGCTCGCCGACGCCGACGCCGCCGGATTCACGCGTCGACGAGATCGTCGGCCGCGCTCGCGTGCGCACGACAGGAAGGAGCATAAATGGTTCCGATCATCGTCGGACGCGCCGGAGCACGCCGTCGCGGCGTCCTCCCGCGATGAACGTCGTCGCGATCGTGATTCTGCTCGCGTCGCTCGGCATCGGGCTGCTGGGTCATGCTCGCGGCTCGGCAACCCGGTGCCGCTCGATCAGCATGGCGGTCGTCGGCGTCGTGCTGATGCAGTCGCCGCAGGATCGCGCAGCAGTGGGAGCGCGCGGTCGTCCTGCGGCTCGGCCGGTTCGTCGGCCTGCGCGGCCCGGGCCTGTTCTGGATCGTGCCGTTCGTCGACCGCGTGTCGTCGTGGATCGATCAGCGCACCATCACGACCAGCTTCGCCGCCGAGCAGACGCTGACGTCCGACACCGTGCCGGTCAACGTCGACGCGGTGCTGTTCTGGATGGTGCACGACGCGCAGAAGGCCGCGCTCGAAGTGCAGGACTATCCGCAGGCCGTGAGCTGGGCGGCGCAGACCGCGCTGCGCGACATCATCGGCCGCACCGACGCTGACCGATCTGCTGCGCGGACGCGAGCGGATCGAGGCGGAGCTGCAGCAGCTGATCGATCAGCGGTCCAACCCGTGGGGCGTCACCGTCTCGTCGGTCGAGATGCGCGACGTCGTCATCCCCGGTCGCGCTGCAGGATGCGATGTCGCGCGAAGCGCAGGCCGCGCGCGAGAAGCAGGCGCGCATCATCCTCGGCCAGGCGGAGATGGAGATCGCCCACTCATTCCAGGAGGCGGCCAAGTCGTATCACGACAACCCGACCGCGCTGCACCTGCGCGCGATGAACATGCTCTACGAAGGGCTGAAGGAAAAGGGCGCGCTGATGCTGATCCCGAGCAGCGCCGTGGAGTCGATGGGCATGGGCGGGCTGATGGGCGCCGCGGCGCTGCGACAACAAACGCTCACGGGCGGCGGCGGAGGCGACGAGTCGGCATAGGGCAGTGAGTCCTCATTACTCACTGCTCGCGGGGCCCCACCCCCGCTCGCTCGCGCTCGGCGACTTCGCGCCTCGCGCGGGCCGCAGGCGCTTTCCCTTTTACCTTGTCAACCGTCTGTACCTTGATGCGGTGCGGCTGATCGGCCTCGGCGCCGAGACGACGATGCCGGTCCGCCTCGTAGTCCTGGTAGTTGCCTTCGAACCACACCACCTTGCTGTCGCCTTCGAAGGCCAGCATGTGCGTGGCGATGCGGTCGAGGAACCAGCGATCGTGGCTGATGACGACGGCGCAGCCGGCAAACGACAGCAGCGCTTCCTCGAGCGCCCGCAACGTGTCGACGTCGAGATCGTTGGTCGGCTCGTCGAGCAGCAGCAGGTTCGCACCACCCTTGCAGCAGCTTCGCCAGATGCACGCGATTGCGCTCGCCGCCGGATAGCGCGCCGACCTTCCGCTGCTGATCGCGCCCCTTGAAGTTGAACCACGACACGTAGGCGCGCGACGCGACTTCGCCGCTTGCCGAGCTCGACGGTCGTCGCGTGCCGCCGGTGATCTCTTCCCACACGCTCTTGTCGGCCGTCGAGCGCGTCGCGCGACTGATCGACGTAACCGACCTGCACCGTTTCGCCGAGCCGGAGCGTGCCGGCGTCGGGCTGCTCCTGCCCGGTGATCATCCGGAACAGCGTCGTCTTGCCGGCGCCGTTCGGGCCGATCACGCCGACGATTCCGCCGCGCGGCAGCGTGAACGTCATGTCGTCCATCAGCAGCACGTCGCCGTATCCCTTCGCAGGCTCGCGCGCCTCGACGACGACGTCGCCGAGCCGCGGACCGGGCGGAATGTAGATCTCGACGCTGCTCGATCTTCTGCGCCGTCTCTTCGTTGCAGCAGACTCTTCGTAGGCATTGAGGCGCGCCTTCCCTTTCGCCTGCCGCGCGCGCGGCGACATGCGAATCCATTCGAGCTCGCGCTGCAGCGTCCGCTGGCGCTTGCTCTCAGCTTTCTCCTCGATGTCGCAGCCGCTTCTGTTTCTGCTCGAGCCAGGACGAGTAGTTCCCTTCCCACGGAATCCCCGAGCCGCGATCGAGCTCGAGAATCCATCCGGCGACGTTGTCGAGGAAGTAACGATCGTGCGTCACGGCGACGACCGTGCCGGGATAGTCCTTGAGGAACCGCTCGAGCCACGCGACCGATTCGGCGTCGAGATGGTTCGTCGGCTCGTCGAGCAGCAGCAGGTCCGGCGACTTCAGCAGCAGCCGGCAGAGCGCGACGCGACGGCGCTCGCCGCCGGAAAGCGTCGCCACGTCGGCGTCGGCAGGCGGCAGCCGCAGCGCGTCCATCGCCATCTCGAGCCGCGAGTCGAGATCCCAGCGCATTGGCCGCTCGATCCTGTCCTGCACCTTGCCCTGCTCCTCGAGGACCTTGTCCATCTCCTCAGGGGACAGGTCTTCGCCGAACCTCGCGTTGATCTCGTCGAACCGCGTCGAGCAGCGCCTTGATCTCGGCGACGCCTTCCTCGACGTTGCCGACACCGTCTTCGACGCGTCGAGCCGCGGTTCCTGCGGCAGGAAGCCCACCGTGATGCCCGCGGCCGGCAACGCCTCGCCGATGAACTCCTTGTCCTCGCCCGGCCATGATCTTCAGCAGCGAGCTCTTGCCGGAGCCGTTCAGCCCGAGCACGCCAATCTTCGCGCCGGGAAGAAACGAGAGCCAGATGTCTTTGAGAACACATGGTCGGGAGGATGAATCTTCCCCAGACCCTTCATCGTGTAGATGAACTGCATATCTATTGCTGAATGCTGAATGTTGATGAATCGATGATTGTAGCTCGAACCGCGAACCGCGAACCGCGAACCGCGAACCGCGAGCCGCGAGCCGCGAGCCGCGAGCCGCGAAAAACTACAGCGCCCGGTCTGGCCGGACCGGCACCGCCACCTTCGCCTTCGGCAGATCGGGCGTGAAGTCTTCGCCGGGATTGATGAAACGATCGGACTCAAGCTTGTACTGCTTGTCGTAGAGCGTGCGATACCGGCCGCCAAGCGCGATGAGCTGCGATGAGTCCCGCGTTCGACGATCTCGCCGTGCTCGAGAACCAGAATCTGGTCGGCGCTGCGGATCGTCGACAGGCGATGCGCAATCACGAACGTGGTTCGCCCGGCGCGCAGTGAACGCAGCCCGTCCTGTATGAGCGCTTCACTCTCGCTGTCGAGGCTGAGGTCGCCTCGTCGAGGACCAGGATTCGCGGGTCGGCGAGGATCGCGCGCGCGATTGCCACGCGCTGCCGCTGACCACCGGAGAGCTTCACGCCTCGCTCACCGACGATCGTGTCGTACTGTTTCTCGAACCTGTCGATGAATTCGTCGGCGTGCGCGACCCGGCTGACCGCGCGGATCTCATCCATCGTGGCCTCGCATGCCGGCCGTAACGCGATGTTGTCGCCGACCGTTCCGTCGAAGAGGAAGTTGTCCTGGAGCACGACGCCGAGCTGCGATCGGTAATCGCGAAGCTGCACGGTCGTGAGGTCGGTCCGTCCACGAGAATCCTGCCGCCCTTGGGTGCCAGCGTCCCGTCCGCCGCGTTCGTGATGGCGATGACTGTTACGCCGCTTTCCCGAGCCTTGGCCAGCAACTTGACGATTTCTATGCTGCGGCCGCTACGCGAAATTACGATCATCGCGGAGTCCGGCGGAAATTCAGCGAACTCCAGTAACTCGGCGGCGTCCAGCATGTATACCGGGCGAGCGCCGGAATAGAACAACGGCCCGGCGGTCAAAGCGGCATGCCAACTGCTGCCGATCCCCGTCAGGTAAACGTGACGCGCGTTGCGAATGGCATTCGCCGCATTGTCCAGAGCGGCGCGCCCGGGTCCCAGAACAAATTCAAAGGTGCGTTGCAATTCTTTCGGCTGGCGAAGAATGTCGCTCAAGAATTGCGTCATAGGATGATTACGAGGATAGAAAATTTCTACTTTGCAGGCGTGATCACGATGCTGCGAAAGGCGACGTGCCCTTTCTCGCTGCCCTGCAGGTAGATGGGACCTGGCAATTCTTCATGGCTGTCCAACGCGCCGCCGGTGATGCCCGGAATTTCCTTGTTGTCGATCACGGTCTTGCCATTTTGCACCACGGTGATCCAGCGCCCCAGAAGCGTGATGTCGAAGGTCTGCCACTCATCCGCTTTTCGCGGCTGTTCCGGAGTAGTCTCCAGAAATCCGTACACTCCACCGGTGTGGTGGCTCGGCGGCTCCGCGACCGAATCAGTTTCCACCTGCACCTCGTATCGCCCGCGCAAATAAACTCCACTGTTGGAAGTATCGCCGCACTTGAATTCCACATGCAGCTTGAAATCCTGAAATTTTGAATCATTAATCAGTTCAGGACCATTTCCAGGGCTGACGAGATTGCCATTTTCGACCGTCCACTTGGTGTTGCCCGTTCCCTGCATTTTCCAACCCGTCAAATCTTTTCCATTGAACAACGGAATCGGCTTTCCCCAACTTGGCGAACTCTTCGCTTTCAAAGCCGGCGCTCGCTTGCCGGTCCACTTCCAGTTGCCATCTTTCGGCCCGCTGACGGTTCCCGACAACGTCTTCCCCTGCAGCGTTCCTTCAAACACCATGTCCTGCGGAAGATCCTCTTCTTCCTTCGGCGAAACGAAAGTGAGATGGCCATTGATGAGCTCCGCTTTGGGAAGCGGCCTGGCATTTCCCCAGCGGCCGACCATCTGGGCTTTCAATTGTCCGTTCTCTTCGCTGAGTTCAAGCCAGGAAGGATATTCGTGATCCGCGGATTTCAGCGTCAAATCCCAGCGCCCTAGAAAAGCGGCGGCAGAATTGGCCGGAGCGGAAGAGGAATAAGATTTGACGGACAGCGCAAAAAAAACTACCACCATTACAAATACGATCCGTTTGAGTTTCATTGGTCCCTTTTTATTTTCCTGGCGCTCAAAAACCCCGGCGAGAGTTCGTTATGACTTGATCGTCTGCGAAGCTTCATCCCAGTACACCGGGCTCTTACGGAAATAAGACTCATTGCCCATGTGGCAACCGAGCGCCGCATGGTGGCCAAATACAATGTCCTGCACTACGGGCTTCCGCGACCTGACCGCTTCGAAGAAATTCCAGAGATGCGGCTTCAGATCGTCGTAGTCGTTGCCCTTGAAGCTGGCCGTTTCCGGGAAAGGCTCTTGCCCCGGTTTGGGATCATGTTCCGCGTGCCATTGCTTGAAGTACGGCTCCCGCAGCCGGGCAGGAAGTCCGTAGCAGTAATAACTGGGAGCCGAATCCTGGCCGGTCTGCGGCGATAGTGCACCAGACCAAACTCGGTCAGCTCGAGAATGCCTTTCGAACCCATGAAGCGCGTAACCTCTGAGGTTTCCGTGCCCAGCGTCAAGCGCATGTACACCGGAATGTCTGCTTCGTATTCGATTCAACACACCGGATGAACATCCGGCGTATTGCGCCCATCCTTAAAGCGGTAGATGCCGCCGAGGGCCATGGCGCGCTTGGGCGCCTCATTGATGCCCATCACGAATTGCATCCCGCTGAGCAAGTGCACCAGCAGGTCGCCGGCTACGCCCGTTCCGTATTCCTTCCAGCAGCGCCAGCGCGCGAACAGATATAGGATCAAACGGTTTTTTCGGCGCGGTGCCCAGCCACGTGTCCCAATCCAGATTCTCAGGCGACAAATCCGGGGTGGCGGATATTCCCACGCGCCGGTGGGATCGTTGCGGCCCAGGCTGCCTTCCACCAGGCTCAACTCGCCGATGGCTCCGCTGGCGAGCAGCTCTTTTGCCTTGGCGCACAAAACGGAACTGGTTCGCTGCGCGCCGATCTGCACGATGCGATCGGTTTTCTTTGCGGCCGCGACCATGGCCACGCCGTCCGCGGCGCTGTGCGACATGGGCTTTTCGCAGTACACATCCTTGCCGCGCGCCCACCGCGTCCACCACCACCTGCTTGTGCCAATGATCGGGGACCGCGATGATGATGGCGTCGATGTCCTTGTCGTCGAGCAGCTCTTTGTAGCGCCGCGTGGTCTTGATCGGTTTGCCGACGATTTCTTTCGCCAGTTCGTGGCGGCCATCGTAAAGATCACAGGCCGCGACGCATTCCACGCCCGGAAGCTGTATGGCATTCGTCAACAAACCGGTACCTTCCATGCCGACACCGACAATCCCAAAACGCACGCGGTCGCTCGGGCTGGGATAGCCGGTGAACGCCGGTATCGGATCCGCTTCCAGCACCGTAATGCCGCCAACCAGTGAAGCACCCGCTATTCCGGCTGTCCTCTGCAGAAATCCACGGCGCGTGAAACCTGTCTTGGTCATACGGCAATCTCCTTTTTCCTGTTACCGCTTCAGAGCCCTGCGCGTGCTTCGGCCATGTCCGTCCAAAGATCGAAATTGCAGAGAGGCAGCCGGTCGGGACTCGAATTTCTTTCGTTTCTCTTTTACGCAGCGGAGCAGGCCTTGTCAAGGTTGTTTCTGCTTTAAATCGATTTTGTGAATGCAGTAAGAAGCGATCGTTTTCTTGAGAAGCCAGTTCGATCCTTGCTCTTTTCTTCTAGTGTATGGGCATGCAAAAAGTTATTCCGCTTGACAAGAATTTTTGCTTGTTGCCAAATAGCTTTCAATAAGGGGTGTCGGTCCGAACAACGGATCGTTGCCTGCGCCCGCTTCGAGGCTGCTGCTGAACGCGCGCCTGTGGCGAAGGTAATGAGTCCGGTTGGAGTGCTATCTGCGCCAGAATTCTGGTGCTCTTCGGTCCATGAGTGGCCAGAACTTCGCCGCCAAAGCTCCCTTATTGCAGTCACCGCCAAGGGGGCGAACATGTCACGGTCCCAAAACCTGCACCGCTTCATCATTCTTGCTTTCCTGATTTTCATTTCAATCCCCAGCGCCTCCGCACAGTCTGACCGCGGAGCCATCGCCGGCACGATTCTTGACTCTTCCGGCGCAACCGTTCAGGGGGCGGAAATTACCGCCACCGGCGCAAGCACCGGCGTGGTCTACAAGACCACCTCGTCCGATACTGGCGCGTACCGGTTCTCGGATATGCAAGTCGGCAGCTACAACATCACCATTTCCGCGGCAGGCTTCAAGAAGTCCGAGCAAACGGGTGTGCAGGTTCAGATCAATACCACCTCATCGCTGGATATCACACTGCAAGCCGGCGCAGTCACCGACACCGTCACGGTGCTTGCAGATGTTCCAACCCTCCAGACAGAAACGTCGGACATCGGCACGGTGGTAACGGAACGGCAGATCATGGAGTTGCCCCTGGCGGTCAACGCCACTGGCCAAAGCCATCTGCGTTCGCCTGAAACCTTTGTTTTCCTGACGCCAGGAACAGCGGGCCCGGGCACCGGTGATAGCGGTAGCGGCGTTTTCCAAGCCAAGCTCGCGGGCGGCCAGAATTTTGGCAACGAAGTCCTGCTGGATGGCGCAAGCACAGCGCGCACCGACAGCGGCTCATCTTTCGATCAGACCGCTCCTTCCGTCGAAGCCCTGCAGGAATTCAAAGTCACCACGTCCACGGTGCCGGCAGAGTTTGGCCGCACTACCGGAGGCGTTGAAAGTTTTACCACCAAGTCCGGCACCAACCAGTACCACGGCAGCGCCTACGACCTGTTCCGCAACGAGGCCCTGAACGCCAAAGAGTGGTTCGAGAATTTCCGCGATCAGCCCAAAGATATTGACAAAAAGAATGACTACGGCGGGACGTTCGGTGGTCCTGTGTGGATTCCCAAGCTCTACCACGGCCGCGACAAAACTTTCTTCTTTTTCTCTTGGGAGCAATACCGCCAGAAGCAAGGTTCCACCAACACCAGCACGGTCCCCACCGATCAGGAACGCGCCGGCGACTTTTCCTTCCTCCTGAATCCAGCCAATGTGTTGGGCACCAATCCGTGCGATGGCACGCCAATTATTCAAGGGCAGATCTTCGATCCCACCACTACCCAAGTCAAAAACGGTGTGGAGTGTCGCACGGCCTTCCCCAACAATCAGGTTCCCATCAGCGCCGTGGCCCAGAAAATACTTAGTTTCGTCCCCGAACCAACCTCGTCGGACAAGAATCTGCTGTCTAACAACTTCTTTTTTACGACCGTGAATCCGATTCTGGATACCACCTGGTCAGTGCGCGTGGACCACAGTTTTTCGGAAAGGAACAAAGTGTTCTTTTCTTTCAGCAAACGCGATCAGGAATCTATCAACGGCACTCCTTCATTGCCCGCGCCAATCGACAACGGTTCGTTCGATCATCCCTTCATTACCGACTACTATCGCGTGGGCTTTGACCACATTTTCAGCCCAACGTTGTTGAATCATTTGAACGTGGGACTCAATCGAATTTACAACAATAACCTGGCCAGTTCCGCGGACGGCACCGACTGGCCCGTCAAGCTCGGTATCTCTGGCGCGCACGGTCCTATCTTTCCGCAAATCAGCTTCGGCGCGAACGCCAACCAGGCCCTCACAAGTTTCGGTACCGCGCAATTTGACGCCAACTTCGTGAACAGCCTGGTGGTCGCCGACAGCGTATCGTGGACCAGGGGCCGCCATCAGTTGCGCTTTGGAATCGACTGGCGAACCTTCCAATACTCCATCATCGATCGTTCGCATGAATCGCCCAGCCTCGGTTTCGATCTCGCTCAGACGGCGGTTGAGTCGACGCTCAGCGGCCCAGGTAAGACCGGCGACGCGTTTGCGAGCTTTCTGGTCGGAGCGGTGCAGAACTTTGGGCTGGCGGTTCGTTCACATCAACCGCGTTTTGATTCGCGGTATGTAGCAGGCTATGTTCAGGATGACTTCAAGGCGCGTTCCAACCTGGTTATCAATCTCGGGCTGCGTTATGAAGTGGAGACGCCGAGAAGCGACGCGGAAGGCCAGGATTCCGTTATCAGCCTGACCGCTCCGAATCCTGGAGCCATCGGCCCGAACGGCCCTTTGCCGGGCGCATTGGTTTTCAATTCCGCCGGCGCCCACACCTACTATAAGAATTTCGGCCCGCGTATTGGTTTCGCGTACGCGCCGGACAATCTGCTTGGACTATTCGGACGCACCGTTGTCCGAGGAGGTTATGCCATTTACTATGGCCCCTTGACATACGGGGATTTCGGCCAATCGCTGACAGACGGCTTCACGGCGTCGCAAAGCGTAAGCGCGAATTTTGACCAGGCAATTTTTCTGGATTCTGGTATTCCAGCATTTCCGCCGCCGCCCAATCTTGATCCTGCGCAGTTGAACGGCAACACCGGGACCGGTTTCGGCGGGCCCACCTATGTCGCGCCCAGCTTCGGTCGTCCGGCTATGGTCCAGAACTGGAGCCTGGAGGTCGAACGCCAGTTGGCGACCGATCTGATTCTGAGCGTGGGATACGTTGGAACGCGTGGAACCAGACTACGATCTTCGCTCGCGCAGGTGAACAATCTCAACCCGAAGTTCTTTTCCCTGGGGACCGCCCTCAGCGCGGACATTAACAGCCAAACGGCCATAGACCTTGGCATTACTCCGCCGTTCGCCGGATTTTCCGGGAACATTGCTCAAGCGCTACGGCCTTTCCCGCAATATGGAGGAATCGACACGGACTGCTGTCTCGAAAACGTCGGCCAGTCGAGCTATAACGCACTGCTCGCCAAAGTTGAGCGGCGGTTTCACAACGGCCTGAATGTTCTCGCGTCCTACACTTATTCCAAAACCCTCACGGATGCAGACAGCGCGCTGCCGGCATTCGCGCAATTCGCCGGCGGCAGCCTGGTGCAGAATTCTTACAATTTGAAAAATGAGAAGAGCATCAGCTACCAGGATATTCCCCACACCTTCGTGATCAGCTACCTTTACGAATTGCCCGTCGGCAAGGGCAAGAAATTTTTGAACAGAGGCGGCGTGACCGATAAAGTGCTGGGCGGCTGGCAAATCGGAGGCGTGCAGCGTTATCAGAGCGGCCAGCCCTTCAGCATTTCGTGTAGTGGCGGGCAGTTTGGTGGCCCGGTACCCGCATTCGATGGGTGCTTCCGCTTGAGCCGCGTTCCTGGTCAGCCACTGCTCAGTCCCACTCACGGATCTTTTGATCCCGTTGCTGCCGGGGTTGCGTCCAACGTGGGCTGCATTTCGCACTCGGATGGAACCTTCACTGCCCCGGTAGGAGTGACTACCTACTTCAACTGCGCGGCCTTCTTCGATCCCAATGCGTCCGATCTCGTGGCGGCGCGGGGATATTCGTTTGGAAATATCCCACGAATCACCGGCGAGACTCGCAGCCAGAGATACATCAACGAGGACTTTTCCATAATCAAGCGGTTGAATTTCACCGAGTCTCAGAGCCTTATATTGAAGGCCGACATTGTGAACGCCTTCAACCGCCACGTTTTCGGCAGGCCGGATGCCGGGCCAAATGACGGAACCTTCGGGGCTGTATTTAGCACCGTCGATTCTTCCAGGAAAATTCAACTGGCCTTACGCTACCAGTTCTGACCAACAAATCCGCATCCCGGCGTGCTGGCCACCAGATCCTGGCCAGCACGCCGGCCTCTTTCTCTTCGCTGCTCCGAGAGACTAGAATTTGAAATTGCCATGATCCACGAGTTATCACTTTGCTTAACGCCGGCAAAGAAGCTGAGCTATTGGCGCACTTCGCGAACTTTCAAATGCATCGCCATCTGCATCTTTGCGCTCGGTTGCTCCGGCTCCCTGAACGCACGGCCTCCCCAGGGCCAGGAAAAATTCCAGCACGCCGCGGAAGCCATGCGTACCGGTCATCTGGATGAAGCTGCCGAGGGATTTTCTGCGGTTATCCGCTCGTCGCCCGCCTTTGCGGAAGCGCATCTGAATCTTGGATTAGTGCGTGCGGAGCAGGGCAAGAACGAAGAAGCCATCACCAGTTTTCAGAAGGCCCTGGCGATTAAACCGCGCCTGCGCGGCGCAAACCTGTTTCTGGGCATTGCCGAATATCGATTGAATGAATTGGACAAGGCCATTGCGGTGCTGCGCAAGGAAACGAACTATTATCCCGCGGATGCCAACGCCTGGATGTGGCTGGGCGTCGTCCACCTTGCCAAAGAACAGCCGGAAGCTGCCGCGGAAGCGCTCGACAAGGCCGCCAAGCTCGATCCCACCAATGTGGACATTCTTTACGATCGCGGCAGAGCCCATCTCTTAATCTCCAAGGACAGCTACGACAAGATGTTCAAAGCCGACCCCAACTCCTGGCGCGTCCGTCAGGTTTTGGCCCAGGCAGACGCGGAATCCGATCGCCATACCGACGCCATCGCGGAATATGAAGCGGCCATCAAACTCGCTCCCCGCCAGCCGGGATTGCATGAAGAGTTGGGCACTGAATATCGCAACGCCGGGCAGGTGGAGGCCGCGGATGCGCAGTATCGCGAAGAATTGCAAATTGACCCTAACAATAGTTCGGCGCGCTACAAATTAGGAACATTGCAGGTTGAGCGTGGCAGGCCGGACGAAGCAAAAACGTTGATCGAGGCCGCCTTGCAGCAGAATCCAGCCATACCCGATGCTTACTATTACCTTGGGCGCGCGCAAATGCAGCTTGGAAACAACGACGAGGCCGTCACATCTTTCCGGCGCGTTCTCTCCGCGAAATCAGTGGATCCTGACATTACTCAACAGGCCTACTACCAACTGGCCACCGTGTATCGCCGGTTGCGTCGCATGGAAGAAGCGAATGCCGCGCTGGCGCAATTCGAAAAGCTGAAACAGGAAGCCGGCGAACACCAGCAGCAACTCTACGAAAAAAAACGCCAGAAGCAGCGCATGGACGAGGACAGTCGCGCTCCACAGCCCTGACGGCTGGCTCGATGACATTTGGCAGACAGGCTCAGGCGGGAGGCTTATCGATGCGTTTATCCTTACTTGGCGCGCTTGTCATCACCTTACCGATGTCCGCAGCCTCGTGCCTCGCGCAGACAAGCCATCAAGCCGGGTCTCCTCAGCCTGTCAAAGTGGAGGTCTACGAGTCCACCACCGACCTCAAGGAATCGCTGGAGGCCAAGGATGCCCTCAGTTTTGGCAGCGCTCGCTTGCCCGCGTTAACCATCACTGTCGATTCATCCAAAACATACCAGCAGATGGACGGATTCGGCGCATCTGTCACCGACTCCTCGGGATGGCTCCTCTACAAAAAGCTGGACGACGCTCATCGCCAGGAAGTGATGGAAAAACTTTTCGACCCGGTTCGAGGAATCGGTTTGACTTTCATCCGCCAACCCATGGGCGCGAGCGATTTCGCACTGGAGGATTACAGTTACGATGATTTGCCGGCCGGACAAACCGATCCCGATTTAAAGCAGTTTTCTATCGCCCACGACCGGGCGTACATCATTCCCGTTTTGCGCGAAGCTCTGGCAATAAATCCCCACCTGAAAATTGTCGCCAGCCCCTGGAGCCCGCCGGGATGGATGAAGACTTCCGGCCAGTTGATTGGCGGCCAGTTATTGCCATCATCCTATGCGTCTCTCGCGAAATATTTTGTGAAGTTTGTCCAGGCTTACGAGGCTGCCGGAATTCCGATTTACGCGGTGACCATGCAAAACGAACCGCTTTATATTCCCAACGATTATCCCGGCATGGGCATGTCCGCGCCAGAGCAAGCCACTTTTTTACGCGACCATCTCGGTCCGGCTTTTCGCGAAGCCCGCCTGAAAACTAAAATTTTTATTTTCGATCACAACTGGAACCTGATCGAATTTCCCATCACCCTGCTCGACGATCCCAAAGCGGCCGCCTTTGCCGGTGGGATCGCGACGCATTGCTACGGCGGCACTCCCGCCGCACAGGAAGAGTTGCATTCTCGCTTCCCCCAAAAAGAAATCTGGCTCACCGAATGCTCCGGTGGAGATTGGCAGACCGGCAGAATCCTCGAGGAGCAAGTCCGATTGATCATCGGCTCCACGCGCCATTGGGCCAAAAGCGTAGTCCTTTGGAATTTGGCGCTGAATCAGGATCATGGCCCTTATAAGGGTGGCTGCAAGACCTGCCGCGGCGTAGTCACTGTCGCCGATACTGTGTCTCCCGCTACGGCCACCACGACCGTGGACTACGTGGCGCTCGGGCACGCCAGCAAATTTGTAGCACCCGGAGCCTATCGCATCGATTCCAATTCCTTCGAGCATGGCAACCTCGAAGACGTAGCC
This sequence comes from uncultured Acidobacteriota bacterium, assembly GCA_963723845.1. Classification (GTDB taxonomy): domain Bacteria; phylum Acidobacteriota; class Terriglobia; order Acidiferrales; family UBA7541; genus Palsa-295. The sequence continues at coordinate 3,825 of CAVRSO010000129.1, read as the reverse complement.
TTCCGCAATCCCGATGGCTCCATCGTGCTTCTCGTATTGAATGGTAGCAATCAGCCGGTGCCGTTCAACGTGCAATGGCATGGGAAGTACTTCTCATCTACCCTCCAGGGGGGCGCAGTGGCTACCTTCCGGTGGCACCCTCCGCAGTCAAATCACTAGCCACAAACCCTCCACAGCTTCAAACCTGCCCCCAAAATTCGCACACTGAACGCTTGACAACTCAAGAAATAACAAGTAAAAGCAAGTAATCGAAAGCACTCGAAACATTGCGATTGTCAAGAGTTGCCACTGGGGGTGGTGCACATGATGATATTCGCATCTCAACTTAACTCGTCTTTCAGGATCGTACTCACGGCCGTCTTGGTCCTTCTGCTCGGTGTTTCCGTCCGCGGTCAATCTACTTACACCGGGCAAATTTCCGGTGAAGTGACCGACCCGTCGGGCGCGGTGATCGCTGGCGCTAAAGTCACGCTCACTGATGTCGCGACCAATGTCCAAACCACGGCGACAACCGACTCCAAGGGGGTGTACGTGCTCCCGAATTTGCGCCCGGCGACCTACACGATATTGGTAGAGGCTCCGAATCTCGCTTCGGTGGAACGAAAAGATGTGGTGTTGGCCGTCAGCCAACAGGCCAATCTGAATTTCACTCTCTCTCCCGGCTCCGTCACCACTAGTGTGACGGTCACAGATCAGGCTCCACTGCTGGACACCGGTAACGCCTCACTGGGCACGGACGTCACCAATGAATATGTGCGCGACATCCCGCTGATCAATCGCAGTTTTTTTGGATTGGTCTTTCTCTCCGGCGGGGTCACCGAAACAGCCGGTCAGGGCACGGCGGATTCCTACCCTGCCGGGACCAACTTCGTGTCCAACGGGCAGCGTAACTCCACCGCCGAAGTGCGGGTTGACGGCGCACTTACCAGCGCGCCCGAACAAGGGGAAGGCGCCACCACCAACGTCTACTACCAGCCTTCGGTAGAAATCGTTCAGGAATTCAAAGTCGAAAACAATAGCTTCTCGTCGGAGTACGGCAGCAACGGCGGTACCGTCGTTAACATTGTTCTAAAGGAAGGCGGCAATAAGTTTCACGGGAGTGGCTGGTGGTTTGGGCAGCGTTCCGCGCTGGATGCCAACGAATTTTTCAGGAACGCGGAAGGAATTCCCAATCCGGATCACGTAAGGGATCAGTACGGTTTTTCATTCGGCGGGCCGATCAAGAAACAAAAAACATTTTTCTTCGTGGACTTCGAAAAAACCCGCGAAGGCAGCCCGGTAAATATCAATGCTTTTGTTCCCACTGCCGCGGAGCGCATGGGAGATTTCCGTAACACGCAGGTAATCTGCACCGATAGTTCGTTCGGTTGCGCGTTAGGTCAACCGACTCAGCAGCGGATTTTCAACCCATTCAACGTGGATGCCAACGGCAATCGCGCCGATTTCACCGTCCCCAATGTAATCGATCCAAACCTGATTGACACCGATTGGCGCAAAAATCATCAATCTGTACCCTCAGCCCACAGATCCCAACGCCGGCTCCGGGAGACTTCAATTTCCATGACTAGCTTCGTTCCCAAGGTTAGCGCCCGGCAATATGACATCAAACTGGACCATCACTTCTCTGACAATCATCGCATTTCCGTGCGTTACAGCAATCATCACGACTCGCATATCCAATCCCACTATATTTGGCGATGACGATTTCAACGATGGCTTCAGCTTCACCACCGATGTGCATAACACCGCAATTGAAGATAATTGGAGCCCCAATCCGAATATCGTGTGGACCAACCGCATCGCGCTCGATCGAGCGGTTTCTCCGGTAAATGAAGATTACCCCAAGGTGTCCACAGTTTTCGATCAGCCCGGCGATGCCGATTCTGTCTCAAGCCAATGGCCTGGACCGCTTTCCGACCATCCAGATGGATAACATCTCTACGTCGTTGTTCAATCAATGCTGCACGGATACCGGCTTTGCCCACACCTTGCTGTCTTACGGGTCCTCGATCTCATGGGTGAGGGGCCGGCACATATGGAAATTTGGCTTCGAGCAGCGCTACTTCTACAACAATTTCTCCCAACCGCAGAGCCCGACGGGCTTTTTCCATTTTTCACAGGGCATCACCGCCAGCCAGGTAAATCCAGACGTCCCCAATCCCTTCGAAGGCGATTCTTTTGCGGCCTGCTTCTGGGTTACGGGGATCCTGCCGACTCTAACCTGACGGTTGCCCCTTCCGTCGCTAATAAGTCCAAGGAAACCGCGTTTCTACTTTCAGGACGACTGGAAAGTGACTTCGAAGCTGACCCTGAATCTTGGGCTGCGCTATGAATGGAGCACGCCGTACGCGAGCGGAACAACCACATTCAGTTCAGTGACTTCACCGGCGACAGTGGCATCGCGGTGCCCATCATCGTTCCCGGGCCTGCTGACAGACCGGCGATCTGCCGGGCAGCACCGTATTTGCGGCGGTCAGGCCGCCGCAATTCGCGGGTGGACCGCAACAATTGGGCGCCGCGCGTGGGTTTGCCTACGCGATGAACCCCAACACCGTCATTCGCGGAGGGGCGGGCATTTATTATGGCTTGAACGTGGCCACCAATTTTCAATTTACTGGCACAGCGTTTGGCGCCACGAATCCGATTCTTTTTACCAAGGATGATTTTCAGACCCGTACGCTACGCTTGCAGATCCCTTTCCTGCCCCGGCGGGTTTTCCCGAGCCGCAAGGACAAACAGTACGGCGCCGCTGCGCTTGTGGGGATTTGGCAACAACAATAGCCTGGACACCGGTACCGGCGCGCAACGCGGAAATTTATCAGTGGAATCTGGGAGTTCAGCGATTTGTTTCCAGGACAAATCGTGATCGGCGTGGATTACTCCGCCAGCCGCAGCACGCATCTGCCGTACAGCTCTTTTTCGGGCACCGCCAATCGCAACTTTTTGCCGTCGTCGATACGCAACCAGATTGTGAACGGCAATTTGCCGGCCTGTAATGGGCTGGGTCCCAGCGATTGTCTCGCACAGCAGGTGGCCAACCCGTTTCAGCCCTTGTTTGTTCGCCGGGCCAGATCAGATATTTAATGAACCCAGTTCCATCTACAATGACGACACCATTCCGCTGATCAATTTGTTGCGGCCATTTCCGCAGTTCGACGGTCCCGTTGCCGGACTGACATTGTTGACCGCCAGCGCCAGTTACCAGTCTCTGCAGGTGCGCTTTCAGAAGCGCGCCAGTCACTACATCAGCTTTGAAGGGAACTACACGTATTCAAAGGCCATTGACGATTCTTCGGCGGGTGCAAATTCGTTTATTACCCCCAGCCTGAGTTCCGGCATTCCGCAGGAATTGGATAACCTCAACGCCGAGCGCTCCATCAGCGCCAACGACGCCACGCATCGCATGGTGCTGGCAACCATCGTGGACTTGCCGGTCGGGCGTGATCGCTGGATTGGGCGCGATATGAACCGCGTCGCCGATGCTTTCGTGGGAGGCTGGTCGATCTCGACGATTCTCACCTTTCAAACCGGCACGCCCATCAGCCTTATATCTGGAGGAACCTGGCAGACGGACGTCCAACGTCCGGACGTGACCTGCCCCCAGGTTTCTTCCGGAATCAGTTATCACCAGGCGGCGGCGACGGGCGCATCGATCTTTAATCTGGACTGCCTGGCCAGTCCCGGGCGATCAAGTCGCGGGAAACGCGCCTCGTTACTTCTCGAACCTGCGCAGTGACGGCATACACAACGTGGACGTTTCCTTCAGCAAGGAATTCGGGATCCGCGAAGGCATGAAGTTGCAGGTTAGAGGCGAATTTTTTAACT
>CAVRSO010000128.1:0-60359 GCA_963723845.1 uncultured Acidobacteriota bacterium | reverse complement strand
TTTTACCGATTGCGATCAGTTGAGTTTTCTTGGATGTATTTTCACGTAGGAAGGCCATCGCGCGGCGAATCACGTTTGAATTGAAGGCGCCTGCGAGGCTGCGATCGCCTGTCATTACGACCAAAAGAATGCGCTCCTCCGGTCTTCGCTCGAGGAGAGGGTGCGCGGTGGACTCCATGCGCGCTGCCGCCGAACGCAACACGCGAAGGATTTCCTTGGCGTAAGGGCGCGCAGCAAAGACGCCTTCTTGAGCGCGTCTAAGCTTCGCAGCCGAGATAAACTTCATCGCGCGCGTAATTTGCTGGGTATTCTTTACCGAGCGGATGCGACGCCGATAATCGAGAAGTGTGGGCATTGAGTAGCGCCGGCGGGCCTAGCGGGCGGCGGAGGCTGCCTGACGAGGTTCGGGCAAGCTGGCCCGGAACCGCTCTTTAAATGCATCCAGAGCCTTGGTGGCATCCGCGCGAACTGCATCATCGAGCGCCTTTTTGTCTCGGATCGCCTGCAGCACGCCGGGATGATTTGTCTCGACAAACGTGTACATCTCGAGCTCGAACCTGCGGCATTCGGAGACGTCGATATCGTCGAGATAGCGATTGGAGCTGGCGAAAAGCAACAGCACCTGTTTTTCGATTGGCAGCGGCTGATATTGATCTTGTTTCAGTATTTCCATGAGCCTTTGGCCGCGAGCCAACTGCGCTTGGGTGGTCTTATCAAGCTGCTCGGAGCCAAACTGCGTAAATGCAGCCAACTCGCGATATTGGGCCATATCCAGCCGGAGTGTTCCAGCAACCTGACGCATCGCTTTGATTTGGGCGTTGCCGCCAACACGGCTGACGGAGATGCCTGCGTTGATAGCAGGGCGAATGCCGGCATTAAAAAGATCCGCTTCGAGATAAATCTGACCGTCTGTAATTGAGATGACGTTTGTAGGGATGTAAGCCGAGACGTCTCCCGCCTGCGTTTCGATTACAGGCAGCGCCGTGAGCGAACCTGCGCCCAGTTTGTCGTTCAATTTTGCCGCGCGTTCTAGCAACCGCGAATGCAAAAAGAAAACGTCTCCCGGGAACGCCTCGCGGCCTGGTGGCCGGCGAAGCAGCAGTGAAATCTCCCGATAGGATTGCGCATGTTTCGAAAGATCGTCATAGAAACAAATCGCATGGCGCTTGCTATCACGGAAAAACTCGCCCATCGCCGCGGCGGCAAAAGGCGCGATGTACTGCATTGAGGCCGGTTCGGTGGCAGAGGCCGCGACAACGATACTGAACTCAAGGGCACCGTGATCGGAAAGTGTTTTAACAACCTGAGCGATGGTCGAACGCTTCTGCCCGATCGCGCAGTAGATGCAAATCATATCTCCACCGCGCTGATTCAAAATTGTGTCGAGAATAATCGCCGTTTTGCCAGTCTGACGATCGCCGATAATCAATTCACGCTGGCCGCGGCCAATAGGGATCATCGAATCGATAGCCTTGATGCCCGTTTGGAGAGGTTCGCGGACGGGTTGGCGATCGACGACGCCGGGAGCCAATCGCTCGAGTGGATTGCGTTGGTCGGTCATCACGGGGCCCTTGCCATCAAGCGGCTGGCCGAGCGGATCTACGACGCGTCCGATGAGCGCGTCCCCGACGGGAACGGACATGATCCGTTTCGTGCGCTTCACCGTGTCGCCCTCCACGATTTCCGTGTAGTCACCCAGCAGCACAACGCCTACCTGATCTTCTTCGAGGTTGAGAGCGATGCCGAATACTCCGTGAGGGAACTCGATCATTTCGCCGGCCATGCAGTTGTCCAGGCCATGAATGCGCGCGATGCCGTCCCCAACAGAAATGACCGAGCCGACTTCCTCGACTGCCACGGTCTGCTGGTAATTCTCGATCTGCTCACGCAAAAGTTGCGTGATCTCGTCCGCCTTGATATTCGCCATTACTGGCTCCTATTCCGCTTCCAATTTTTGCCGCAGCCGAGTGAGCTGCTCGCGTACCGAACCATCGTAGATGGTGGAACCGACACGCACGACGATGCCTCCGAGAAGCGATCCGTCCTCGCCGAATCGAGCCTGGATTTTCTTGCCCGTACGCTGCTCAAGGGCGCGAATCAACTGCTCTTTCTCGGTGGCGCTCAGTTCCCGGGCCGACTTTACTTCGGCGTCTGCAATCCCCCTGCGGGCATTGAGGTCGAGCAGAAACGCCTGCTGGATTTCGCGAAGCAAATGCGTCCGGCGATTAAGCACCAGCAGCTGGATGAGATTGTGGACTTCCGGCGCAAGTTCCATCCGCTCCGCGAGTTTGTGAATCACGTTTTGTTTAGCTTCATACCCCACCGCAGGCGTTTCGAGAAAATTTCGAAGGTCGGCCGACGAGGAAAAAGCCTCGACGAAGCTGGCGAGGTCGGCCTTTATTCGTTCGCCGTCATTACGCTTAAGCGCCACGTCCGTCAACGCGGCGGCATATCGGGACGAAACGGCGCCGTTCAATTCGCGCTCCGCTGAAGTTCCGCGACGAAAGTGCCGAAGAGCGCCGCTTCTGCGTTCGGCGTCACTTCGCCCTGCAACATGCCCTCCGCGCGCTCAATAGCCTTTCGCGCGGCAAATGTTCTTAATTCGATTCGCGCGGCACGTTCCGCAGCCGCGATCTCTGCCTGCGCGGCCTGCTCGATCATGCCGGCCTCGGTTTTCGCAAGTTCGCGCAGGCGTTGCCTCTCGACTTCGGCGGCGCGCTTTGCCTCAACGCGCAATTCAGCGGTAAGTGCGTCGATCCCAGCCATCTTTGCTTGAACTTCACGTAGATCCCGCTCGGCGGCTTCGCGAGCCCGCGCCCCCTCTTGTATCTGTCGAGAAATTTCTTCTTTGCGACTTTGGAATCGAGGCGCTGCTTTCAGAAATGCATATACGATAAGCGCTGAAATAATTCCAAAGTTGATCCAGCGAAAGAGCCATCCGGTTGGCGAGTCGGCGCCGGAGGGCTGGCTTTCCTGGCCTAGCGCAGTGCCCGCCGCCAGAAAGATCAGCGCACTCAGGCGCACTCCCAGATCGAACAAAAGCGGTTTAGAACGCCTCACCTGGCCGTCCCTATCTGCGGCGAAGAAGGATTTTCGAGGATCCTGCGGACAATTTCTCCGGCGACCGAAGGGACTTGAGCCTCGACTTGGGCGCGAGCAGCCTCAAGCTCCGCCGCAATTCGCTGCTTTGCGGCATCCACGTCTTCCTGCGCCCGCGCGCGCACAGCCTTCAGGAGCTTTGAGCGCCCTTCCAAGGCCACCTGGCGGGCAGCCTCCTGCTCCCCATAAATTTCCGCACGTGCTTTCCGCACGGCCTCGTTGTAGCGGTCGAGCTCCTGCCGGGCCGTGCCCTCAACAGCGGCGGCTTCAGCCAGAGCGCCTTGGATACGCTTCTGGCGTTCGGACATCGCTTTTTGGATCGGAGTAAAGAAAGCCCACCGCAAGAAGCAGTAAAACAGAAGAACAATGGCGACCGTAGGCAGGGATTCAAGGAACAGCTCGCCGAGCTTGTGCAAAATTTCCATTGTCGAGGAAAGGGTGTTGCGGCCGCTCCCCTGCGCGCGCTGTCTGCCCGCCAGTGGATGCCAAAGCGGCCAGAATAAAGCTAGAAATTATCGCATCGCCTCCCGGCATGCGTCAAATCTTTTGCGGCTCGGAACATCCCTTATAGGCATAAAAGGGAAAGGCGACTAGAATATTTCCGTCCTCGTAGGCGATGATCGCCCGTGCGGGAGCAGGCCCTGGAGCCAATACTCAAGACCGAAGATCTTTGGAAAGTGTACCGCACCGGCAGGGTGGACGTGCCGGCCCTGCGCGGCGTGAGTATCGCGATACTTCCGGGCGAATTTGTCTCGATCATGGGGCCATCGGGCTGTGGAAAATCCACACTCCTACACGTAATCGGTGGCCTTGCTCAAGCGACCCGCGGACGGGTCTTGCTGGACGGAAATGACCTTACCGAAATGAGCGATGCCGCGCGCACGTTGTTGCGCCGCCACAAAGTAGGTTTTGTATTCCAGAGATTCAATTTGCTACCCTCGCTCGACGCTTATCACAATATTGCCCTGGCCCAGCACATCCACGGGAACGGCTTCGACCCTCATCGGTTTGAGGCGGTCGCGGGGCTGCTGGGCATCAAAGAGCGCTTGGGCCATAAACCTTCGGAGCTTTCAGGCGGAGAACAGCAGCGCGTGGCGCTGGCTCGTGCAATTATCAGCGAGCCGAAGATCGTCCTTGCCGACGAGCCGACGGGAAATCTGGACACCAAGAGTTCCGATTCTGTTCTCGGTCTGCTTCGGCAGCTCAATAGAAGCCTTGGCCAAACCATCGTGATGATCACTCACAATCCGGACGCAGCGACCTACGGCAATCGCGTGTTGCACATGCGCGACGGGATGGTTGTGGATGGATCCGGTCCGCACTAGTCAGATGGGCCGACTTTGGCAGGGCATCGTGAGCGCGGTTTTTTGGTCCTACGAGCGCGGGAGCTGGCCCTACGATATTCTCGTTGTCGCCATCCTTATTTTTGTGTTGGCGACACCGAGATCGTGGTTCCGTGACGAACCAAGCGAGAGCTTGACCGCAAGTTCGAGCGTGCATCTGGTATCCGCGGATGAAGGGCACCGGACGCGCACTTATCGGCTCGATGCTGGAATTCTTTCCCGGGACAAGCGCACGACGCGGGCCACTCCGGAACTGGAACGTGAAGCGCACGACATGTTGGGGCGGACTGTAGTCGATCTAAGAGACCGAACTTTCCAAGTGGTGCGAATCGAACCTGCTCTTGCGGACGACGGCTCGGTTCTCTATTACGACGTGATCGTGCACCTTTAGGAGACGATTGTTTTGCACCCGGCGGATATGAAAACAGAAAGCAAGGCTGCGTTGACCGGCGGCGAACAGTACAATCGGCCCACGCCCGAGCGCATCGAGCACGCCCTCCGCGATCTAAAATCACTGCTCGGCACGCGAGTGACCGCCGCGGACTCAGTGCGCGAACACCACAGCCACGGAGAAGTCTCACCATCCCTATCCCGCTCTTCCCTACGCGGTGTGCTTTCCACATTCCACGGAGGAAGTCAGCGAGAGATCCTCAAGATCAGCGCGAAGTATCAAGTGCCGGTGATTCCCTTCGGGGCGGGCACTTCCATGGAAGCGCAGGTGAACGCGATTTACGGTGGCATCACAATTGACATGCGCGAAATGAACAAAGTCGTGCGAATCAGTCCCGAGGATTTGCAGGCGACTGTGGAAGCGGGGATGCCGCGCAAACAGCTCAATAAAGCTTTGGAGAATACGGGCTTTACTTTTTTTATCGATCCAGGCGCCGATGCGACTATCGGCGGGATGACTTCAACGCGTGCTTCGGGGACGACGGCGGTGCGTTACGGCACGATGCGAGAGAATGTGATGGCCCTGACCGTGGTGCTCGCCGATGGGCGCATCATCAAGACGGGCACGGCTGCGCGCAAGTCCGCCGCAGGCTACGATCTGACCCGGCTTTTTGTGGGCGCCGAGGGAACGCTTGGCGTGATTACGGAAGTCACGCTTCGCCTGCACCCTTTGCCCGAGGCGGTTGCGGCGGCCTGTTGTACTTTTAAGACGATTCGAGACGCCGTTGAGACGGCGATTGAAACCATTCAACTCGGCGTGGCAGTGGCGCGAATCGAGCTGATGGACGAGGCCCAGATCGACGCATGCAATCGCTATTCGAAAACACATTATCCGGTCGCGCCCCTCCTATTTTTCGAGTTCCATGGCGACAGCGAGCGGAATGTGAACGATCAAGCAGAGACAGTTCGCAAGCTCGCGAAAGAACATCATGGCCGCGATTTCGAATGGTTCACGACGCCCGAGGAGCGCGAAACGCTTTGGAAGATGCGCCATGAAGCCTACTTTGCAACTCTGGCGATTCGTCCGGGCGGAAAGATGTTCACCACGGATATCTGCGTCCCGATTTCGCGGCTGGCGGATTGCATCGTCGAATCGAAGAAGGATGCCGAGAGCGCGTCTTTTCCGACCACGGTTGTCGGGCATGTGGGCGACGGAAACTTCCACATGGCTTTCATTCTCGATCCGGATAGTGCGGCGGAACTTGCCGAAGCGAAGAAGCTGGAAGAGAAAATTATTCTGCGTGCGCTCGAAATGGGCGGGACTTGTAGCGGAGAGCACGGCATCGGCACAGGAAGGGCAAAATACCTATCGATTGAGCATGGAGCAGCGCTTGACGCGATGCGCGCAATTAAGCAGGCTCTGGATCCAGACAATCGGATGAATCCGGGCAAGATGGTCGAACCGCAGGCGCTACACAGCGAGTCGCAGTCCTAAGGGAGTTGACGCTGCCAGCTCGCGGGCACATCCACATACGATCGATTTAGTTCGCTGATTGACTCGCAACCAAGCAGCGCCAACGTGCGCTCCAGGTCGGCACGCAAAATCGCGATAGCTCTCGCCACACCTGCCTCCCCTGCTGCGCCAAGGCCGTATGCATAGGCACGTCCAATCAGGACCGCGCGCGCTCCCAGGCAAATTGCCTTTGCGATGTCGCTCCCGCGCCGCACACCGCCATCCATCAAAACTTCGGCACGTCCGCCGACCGCCTTCACAACCTCCGGCAGCGCTCGCAGCGATGCGGCTACGCCATCGAGTTGGCGCCCGCCGTGATTCGATACGATCACGCCAGCCGCCCCCTCATCTATCGCTCGCCTCGCATCTTCGCCAGTGAGCACGCCCTTCACGACGATCGGCCCAGCCCACAACTTGCGAATCCATTGAAGGTCCGCCCACGTGACCACCGACCGCGCCAGCGCTGCCTGCGTTTCCGAGAGCGGCAGCGGTCCGCGCCCGGGCACGATCACGTTGGGAAGCTCGAGCATTCGGCCGTCTCGAAGGAAACCCGCAAACCATGCGGGATGCGCGAGCACTTGCGGGGAAAAGCGCAGCTTGGCGAGAAGTTTGTTCCCCATCAGCGCTCCAGTGCCGTTGCGAATATCACGCTCGCGGAAACCGAACGTGCCGGTATCAATCGTGATCGCGAGCACGCTAAACCCTGCCGCCCGAGCCCGGGCAAGGGCCGCTTCAGCCGCTTCGCGTCCGCCGACGAGATAAAGTTGATACCACCGGGTCCCTGGGCAAGCCGCGGACACATCTTCCAGCCGGCAGCCCGAGATGGTGGTCAGAGTGAATCCGACGCCCGCTTTCGCGGCTGCTCGTGCCCCGCACACTTCGCCCTGGGGATATATCAGGCGGCTGAATCCCACCGGCGCCAGCAGGAAGGGCATGGCCAGTTGTGAGCCAAGAATCTCCGTGCGCAGGTCGCAGCCCGGGACCGCCACCGCATTGCGAGGGCGAAATGTCACTTCCTCAAAAGCGCGGCAGTTTTCGCGCAGAGTGATTTCGTCTTGAGCGCCGCCGTCAATGTAGTCGAAAACCACCCGCGGAAGACGATGCTCGGCAATGCGGCGCAAATCGGCGATGTTGACGACGCGCGGCGAAGCGACTCTGCGTTCGTCTCGGGTCATCTTTGGACGTCCTCGCTTCGCCCAATGTTCGCGGCTAAGTGTGACTGAAATGGCAAGGGAATGATTTCCGCGGAGGCCATTCTACCGGGAATTCTGAAGATTTGTTGGCATCTTGCTGCGCTGCGCATTTCCGGGAGATTTCATCGCGCGCGTCAAGTAAAGTATAGTCCGCGGGAGGCTTGCAGCGTGAAGGTTGGCGAAGCAATCGCTGAAATTCTAAAGCGCGAGGGCGTTGACGCTATTTTTGGCTATCCGGTGAACCACGTTCTCGAATCCGCGGCGTGCGCCGGTATACGGCCGATAATCGTCCGCCAGGAACGTGTCGGGCTTCATATGGCCGATGCTCTTTCGCGGCTCACCAGCGGACGCAAGATCGGCGTTTTTGCGATGCAGCACGGTCCGGGATCGGAAAATTCCTTCGGCGGTGTGGCGCAGGCCTACAGCGAATCGGTTCCCGTTCTTGTGCTCCCGATGGGCTACGCGCGGCGCCGTGCGCAGGTGGATCCGAATTTCAATTCCGTCGCAAGCATGCGCTCGGTTACCAAATCCGCGGAGGCGATCACCTCTCCTGCCGAAATCCCGAACGTCTTTCGCCGCGCTTTTTCGAATCTTCGCAATGGCCGCGGCGGCCCTGCGCTGGTGGAGATTCCGCTCGATCTTTTTGCGGAAGATGTGCCCGAGCCTTTCATCTATGAACCCGTGGTCTCCACACGCTATTGTCCCGATCCTGCCGACGTCCGCCGTGCCGCAGCCGCGCTCGTGGAAGCAAAAAATCTCGTTGTTTATGCTGGTCAGGGAATTCACTACGCGCGTGCCTGGGAATCGCTGAAAGAACTCGCTGAGGTGCTTAGTGCTCCCGTCGCGACCAGCCTGCAAGGAAAGAGCGCGTTCCCGGAGGACCATCCTCTGGCTCTGGGCGCCGGTGGGAATTCTTTCCCACCGACGGTTCCGCACTTTCTAGAGAAGGCTGATCTGATTTTCGGGATTGGTTGCAGTTTCACTGAGACGACTTTCGGTATCGCCATGCCTCACGGAAAGAGATTTATTCACGCGACGCTCGATCCCAAGCATCTGAACAAAGACATTCGCGCCGACATCGGGCTCATCGGCGACGCGCGCTTAACGCTTGACGCGCTGCTCGTCGAGATCAAACGCCTCATCGAGAAGCCGAGGCGCTCGCCGGTTACCGACGAGATCGCAGCCATCCGCAAGAGCTGGCTCAACGAATGGATGCCGAAACTAACCTCCGATGCAGTTCCTCTGTCTCCGTATCGTGTGATTTGGGACTTGCAACACACAGTGGATGTTGCAAATACCATCATCACGCACGATGCGGGTAGCCCGCGCGATCAACTAGCTCCATTCTGGATCACAAAGAAGCCGTTCACGTACATCGGTTGGGGCAAGACCACGCAGCTGGGATACGGCCTCGGCCTTGCAATGGGCGCGAAGCTCGCTTGCCGGAAAAACTCTGCGTCAATGTTTGGGGCGATGCCGCCATCGGCTTTACGGGCATGGATTTCGAGACTGCCGTGCGCGAGCGGATTCCGATTCTCTCGATACTGCTGAACAATTTCAGCATGGCTATGGAGATTCCGGTCATGCCCATTTCCACCGAACGGTTTCGCGCGACGGATATTTCTGGCGACTACGCCGCGATGGCGCGCGCCTTCGGCGGCTACGGCGAACGGATCACCCAGCCGGGCGAAATTGTTCCCGCAATCCGTCGAGGCATCGAGCAAACGCAAAAAGGCGTTCCCGCGCTGCTCGAATTCATCACTTCCAAGGAACTCGCTGTCTCGAAGCAATACCATCGTCTCGGCTAGTCGCCTTGGCGGTCGGTTGAATCTGAGCTAGACGCTAGGGGTAACATACGGCGGAGAGGACCCGAAATGCCGGAATACACAGCCGCGCACGCTCGAGCAGGAATAGATGCCAAGCTTCCTAAGATTGAAACTTGGCCCAACCAATTCCCTGGTTATGAAATCACGATCCGTATCCCCGAATACACGTCCATCTGCCCAAAGACCGGTCTTCCGGATTACGGGGCCATCACGATTCAGTACCAGCCAAAGAAGCTATGCTTGGAGCTAAAAGCATTAAAAATGTACCTGCTGGCCTATCGAAATTTGGGAATCTTCTACGAAAACGCGGTAAACCGAATGTTGCGCGATATCGTAGAGGTTGTTCGGCCGGAGTGGTGCCGAGTGACGGGGGACTTCACTCCACGCGGCGGCTTGACCACGTCCGTGGTAGCCAAATGGCCAACACCTTCAGGCAAATTCGCCTTTGCAAAGGATAGACTTCGCTCGCCCGCTCGTAGATAATGCCTCCAGAAATATTCCGTCCGTTCCGCCAGAAGGAGAGCCGATGAGTTCGAATCTGGAGACACCTGCTGCCATGCCGCCGGCAGATGCGTCTTACGTTCCCCGCTGGGTAACCGTGTTGTTCATTCTTGCTTTTGCTCTGGTCGGATACCTGTTGTACGCGAATTACGAGCAGCGGCAAGGCCTTCGGCTGAGCCGCGACGATGCCAGTAAGAAGACCCAGGCCATGGCGGCCGAACTCGACAAGACGAACGCGCGTATCGCCGACCTGAAAGGGCAATTGGACGTCACGTCGCAGAAACTTGGCTTGACGCAGGATGAGCTCGCGCGAGCGCGCGGCCTGGCGCAAAGCGTGCGCACGGCTCAGCAGAAGAGTGACCAGCAGTTCCGGCAGCAACTCGGCGCCGTGCAGGCGGACACGACCACGAAGTTTGGGCAAGTAGCCACCGAACTCAGCGGTACTCAAAATGATGTCGCCGCCACCAAAGCAGATTTGGAAGCAACGAAGAACAAACTTCAGAGCACAGTTGGCGACCTGGGCGTTCAGAGCGGCCTGATCGCGAGGAATCACGACGAAGTCGAAGAGCTGAAGCGGCTCGGCGAACGTGATATTTTCGAGTTCACCCTGAACAAGTCTGCCAAGGCGTCAGATCACATCGGTCCAATTCAAGTGAAGCTTCGAAAGGTCGACCCGAAGCATTACAGGTTTACACTTGACGTGGTTGCCGACGATAAGACGATCCAGAAGAAGGACAAGACGGTCGGTGAGCCGGTGCAATTCTATGTACGTGGCGCACGAGCGCCCTATGAAATTGTCGTGTTTGACCTCACGAAAAACGAGGCGAAGGGTTATCTAAGCACGCCGAAGTCGGCGACGGCTGCTCCTCCCTCCGGGAACCCTCCGGGTCACTAGTTGTACGTTGGCGGATAACGAACGCGGCGTTCACAATCCTGCAGCGCCTTTTTCTTCCACATGTCATGCTATTGGAAGTCCGTACCAGATCGTTTCCGTAGCTCTGGCTCCCGGGTAGGAGGCATCCCATGCGTCGCTTGGTTTCCCGCTGGATATGTTTGGCGACTGTATTTGCGGGTTTCCTCGCCTCGAGCCCCTTGTTGCAGGCACAGACGCCCCTGGTCGACCGCCTGTCGCCAGAGACTGTCTTTTGCGTGGCATGGCGCGGCACGACCTCTCTTTCTGGTGCGGAGCAAAAGAATCATGTTCTGCAACTTTTACAAGATCCGGCTTTTGCCCCTGCTTGGTTAGGTCTCGTCTCAGCTTTTCAGCAACGGAATCAAAAGGCCGAGGGTCCCACGGCGTCACTAGGGCTCCCCGATGTCACGTCATTGCTGGAAAATCCATTTGCGTTTGGGGCTAGCGCCGTTTCGAATGGAGAAGGATCCCCCGGGCCAAATGGTCAGCCATCGCACTTCGGATTCTTTATCGTGTACGACGCAACGGGAAAAGCCGGCCTCATCGACAAATTGAAGGCTTCAAATCAGAGGAGCGAGAAGGCGCATTCTCAGGTAACGACCTATGATTTTGGTGGAACCTCGGTTGAGGTCCGCGCCGCGGGTGCCAGCGTCACATATAGCGCCCAGACGTCCCACTATTTCGTCGCGTCCGACCAAAAGCAGATTATAGAGAGTTTGATCAGGCGCTTCGGCAGCGCCGACGGCAAGGTCACATCCCTGGGACAGCTTACGCCGTATCGCGATCTGCAAAAGTTCATCGGCTCCGATGCGGCGCTTGAATGGTACGCACGCATCCCAGATCCAGATCAGTGGACCATGCCGCCGTCTGGCGGGAGATCCGCGGCGCAGTTCGCCAAAAGTATTCACCTTGAGAAGATTCATGCCGTCGGAGGGGGTGTCAGCTTCGCTGGAGAAGCCATGCACATCAAGGGCGCGGTCTTGGGCGACACTTCGCCCGGAGGCGTCTTTGACCTCGCGGGACCCAGCGCCACCACCTTCCAAACGGAAGCAGTTGTGAATGGGAGTTCCACCTTCAGCATGTCACGCTTTGATTTAGCGGCCTTGTACGCTTTGGTGCGCGGGGCTATTGGCGGCACCCTGAGCCCGCAACAAGTCGCCAATGTCTCTGCCATCGAGACTGTGGGCCAAAGCTATTTAGGAATGCCAGTCGGCGACGCACTCGGTCTGATGAGCGGTGAAATTGCTTCTTTCTCGACTTATTCGGACGATGGAACCCCGCAACAGCTTTTTGCCGCGACCATACAGCAGCCCCAGGCCGTTCTGCGAATCCTGCGAGCCGTCGCCGGCTCGATGATAGCCACCGAAGATTCCTCCGGCCCCACCACTTTCCTGGATATCGCGTATCCTTACAAGGACCCAAAAACGGGGACGCAGCGGAGGAAATTCTACTACGTCGCGGTCACCCCGCAGATGTTAGTCGGTGCGCCGCGAAAAGCCATGCTGCGCGAGACTGTCCAACGGCTCAGTTCTCACGGAGACGCTTCGCCCGCAGCCGGACTTTTGGCCAACCCGGACTTTTCTCGAATGAGGTCGCTCCTTCCCGAAAAACTCTCCGGACTGAGCGGCTCGGACCTCACGCAAATTCCGTGGGATAAATTATTCTCTCAGCTCGAAGGCCAAATCCCGCAAGGCGCCAAGCAGAAAAATGGGCAGCAGTCACCAGATTTGAGTTGGCTCAAGGCGGATTTAATCTCGCGCCACCTTCACATCGCACTAAGCGGATGGTGGAAAGACTCCGGCGGCGTGTACTTCGATTCATACCTTCAGTAAGGTGAAAAATTCCCTCGGGACCGATTGCTTTGCGCTGACGGCGGTCTTTCTTGTGTGTCTCTTTCCCTCAGGCCTGAGGGCTGCCCAGCAATTGGCTTCACCGCAAACGTCTGCACTGCGATCCACAACTGAACTCGTGAAGTTGGATGTCAGCGTCCTCGACCAGAGCGGAAAGTTCGCAGCCGGACTTACGGCGCACGATTTCCGCGTCTTGGACAATGGCATCGACCAGCCAGTCGTTTTTTTCTCGCCAGTCCAAAGTCCTGCGCAAATTCTCGTGATGCTTGAGACGAGTCCTGCCGTGTACCTGATCAGGAGTGACCACATCTCGGCGGTCTACGCCCTGCTGGATGGCCTCGCTCCCGATGACCAGGTGGCTCTCGCTACTTACGACGCAACACCGCATGGAATTCTGGGTTTTACGGAAGACAAAGCCGCCTTCCTGGCAGCTTTGTCCAAAGTGCAGTACACGATCGGAATGGACGAATTGAACTTATACAGCTCAATCTCGGCGGTTCTCGACTGGGTCGGATCGTCGACTGGGAAAAAGGCACTTGTACTCCTCGGTACGGGACTCGATTCCTCGCCTTCGTCAAACTGGGACGTGTTGGTCAAGAAGCTGCGCGGACACGACGTCGTTATTTTCCCGGTTGCCCTTGGAAGCTCGTTGCGCGGCGGACCTAGCCACAAGTCGACGGCAAAGAAAAAAGAGTCGAGAGGGAATGGAAAACAGAGGCCCGGATCCCCCCGGGCTGGCAGCTCCGAGATTTTCGCCAAGGCCGATGCAGCGCTGCTCTCGCTGGCATCGATGACTGGTGGTCGCGCATTCTTTCCCGAATCCGCGGATGATTTCGTTCCGATATACCGCCAGATCGCTAACGAACTGAGAAACGAGTATGTCCTGGGCATTCAGCCGGCACAGGATGGACAATTCCACTCGCTGACAGTCGAAGTGATCGGCGATGCCGATAAATCGACGATCCCGCGCGCGAAAACGACGGCTTATCGTATCTTCGCTCGCGCCGGCTATTTGGCTCCCAAACCGTAGTTTCGTATACTCTCAATCCCAACGTGTTCGATCTGAACGAGGGTAAGATGAATCGGCAGCTTCAGGTATTGCTGGTGTTCTGGATCGTGTTCACCGTCGGGTGGGCGGCCCGGCCCGCGAATCTATCGCCCTTTTCGCAACAGCCTCCTCCACGACTGCGATTTACGTTTGGCGGAAATGCAGCCGAAATTCCAGCTACCTTCATCGACGGTCTTGTTTTCCTTCCAGTGCACGTGAACCAGAGCGAACCGAGTCTCTTCGAGCTAGATTCAACTGCCGCGGTATCGTCGATCGATCCTGGCCGCGCTACGGAAATCGGAATTGGACGCACGCCGGTGCCTCTGCTCAATTTGAGCGGCCTCGATATTTCTTTGGCTTCGTTGGCGGAGACAGCCAAAAAAGATTTCGGAGCGTACGTGGGCCGGCCCTACGAAGGCACGATTGGGAATGACGTTCTCGCGGAGGCTGTCGTCGAAATAGACTATGCGAGGCAAACCGTCCGCGTATACGATCCGGCAATCTACCAATACTCCGGAAGGGGAAAGAGCTTCCATTTGAACCTGGCCGCGGGCGAACCGGTGCTGCAGGCGAAATTCCGCGAGACGAACGGCAAAGCGTTAGAGGGTGATTTCGCAGTCGATACCGGCCTTAATGCGTCGATTGTAATTTCAGGCAAGTTTGGGCAAGCACATCATCTGCATTTCGGACGTGCAAAGACGATCCCGGCGATAAACCTTGAGCTAGGCGAAGTGCAGCAGCCAGTATTTGCAAGAATCATGCAAGTGAGCCTGGGGCCTTATGAAATCCGAGATCCCATCGCCGTTTTTTCACGCGGCGATTCGCCGACTGAGGCCAAATCTCATCTCGCTGGACGGCTGGGAGCCGGGCTGCTCCGTAGGTTCACCGTTACGTTCGATTACCCTCACCAGCGGCTGATTTTGGATCCGAACAGTGATTTTCGGATAGACGACCCGGAGGACATGAGTGGCCTTGCAATCGTTGCAACGGGTTCAAACCTTAAAACCTTCGAAGTGACCGAGGTACGATCCGGCACGCCGGGAGCTGATGCCAAAATTCAAAAAGGAGATGTTATCGCCGGCGTAGACGACGAGGCTGCTGCGGACCTCAGTCTCGCAGCGATTCGAAAATTATTTCGCCAGCCGGGCACAAGATACAAACTCCTGATTCAGCGAAGCGGTCAAGCACTTACTGCCACGTTCCAGACTCGCCGCTTACTATGAGCCGAGAGCGCTCCCCGGATTGACCCAACTCTCCTGCCGCCGCCCTATTCGAATCGCCGCATCGTCGTGGCCATGTTACTCAATCGGGCGTCTGCCTTTGCGAACACGCTACCTGGATCGAATTTCCCGGAACTATTTCGTTTGCCGGCGTGGACGCCTGTAAGGATCTCTATTCCTTGCTCGATTGTCGCAACCGGATAGATATGGAATAGGCCCTTCGCAACAGCCTCGATCACCTCGTCCCGCAACATTAGATCATCAATGTTTTCCGCCGGGATGAGAACTCCCTGACTTCCTGTGAGGCCTTTCAGGCGGCACACATCGTAAAAGCCCTCGATCTTCTGATTTACGCCTCCAATGGGCTGAATATCGCCCTGTTGGTTCACGGACCCGGTAACGGCAAGGTCTTGTCGTACCGGCAGCTCTGCCAACGCGGAAAGCAACGCATAAATTTCCGTGGAGCTGGCGCTATCGCCATCGACCCCGGAATAGGATTGTTCGAAGCACAGGCTCGCCGCCAGCGACAGCGGCTTATCTTGAGAAAATACTCGCCGGATATAACCGGAAATGATTTGGACACCCTTGTCGTGAAAGCGGCCGCTCAGATTGGATTCGCGCTCGATATTGATGATGCCCGTTTTCCCGAGAGCCACCGATGCCGTAATTCGGACCGGCTTGCCGAACGCATAGCCGCCGATTTCCATGACGCTCAATCCGTTCACCTGGCCTGCCCTGTCCCCGGTAGTGTCAATGAATACTAGATTTTGTTCGATCAGCTCGCGGATTTTAGTTTCGAGCAGATTGTGCCGGTCCACCTTTGCGTCTTGAGCGCGGCGGACGTGCTCGGCGCTGACGATCTGGCTCGCACCGAGCTTTGCCGCATAGGACGATTCTCGCGCCAGATCGGCGAGGTCGAAAAAACGCGTGGTGATCTTCCCCCTGCGTCCAGCAATGCGAACACCGTGCTCGAGAATCGCGGCCACT
The DNA here is from genome assembly GCA_963723845.1 of uncultured Acidobacteriota bacterium. Classification (GTDB taxonomy): domain Bacteria; phylum Acidobacteriota; class Terriglobia; order Acidiferrales; family UBA7541; genus Palsa-295. The sequence goes on along the minus strand of CAVRSO010000128.1, from coordinate 44,476 downwards.
GCCGAACGATCGAAGTGCAGTAGTTTTTCGTCGTCTACGAGTTTTCGCAGCCGTCCGCCGTATTGGCAAGCGACCTCTTCGCTCCATTTCATTTCTTCATCGAATTCCACCCGCACCTTGAAAATCTTTTTGAAATCGTCTTCATAGTCGTACAGCATTTCGTACATATCGCGATCGCCGATCAGGATGATCTTCGCGTGAACGTCGATCGGCTCCGGCTTCAAGGCCGCGGTGCTGAAGGGGAAGAAAACGTCCACCGGCTGGATCTCGAGCTTCCCGTGATTCAAAGTTCGCTTCAGCGTGCGCCACACGCCTGCTTCCGTCAGTGTATCCAGCGCGTACATCACCAGGAAGCCGCCGTCCGCCCGCAGAAGGGAGCCTCCCCTCAGGTCCATGAAGTCCGAGTTCCATCCGCCTCGCGTGTCATAGCTGCGATGAATGGTGCCGAAAAGGTTCGCGTAGGTCGGAATCGTCTCGAATACTACCGGACATTTTTCGCTCTCCACGTGCGCGAGAATCACATTCACGCCATAAACGCGAAACGGATCGCGCTCAGCGCGTTCCGGCTTCGGCGCGCTTCCGTCGCCCGCTGGCTGCTGTTCATCTTCGCCCTCGCGTTCTTTGAATGGTTCGAGATTATCCAGAATGTGATGGCGTACTTCCTCCAGGTATTCCGAAATTGAGGAACTCGGATATTTTTCCTTTAGCTCCTCGATAACGCCATCGACTAGAACGGAGGCGGCCTCTTGCTCGAGGTAGCTCATCTCGCTGGCTAGCTCGCGCGAAAGAGAGAGCGTCCGCCGGTACACCACCGTGAATTCCTGGCGAAACTGGTCGTATTTCCTCTCGATATCTTCGGCGGCGGTGTTTTCCAGTTTCCCGTCTTGCACCATCTTGGGGATTTCTTCGATGGGGACCATTTGCCCCTCAAGCACCGGAAAAATTTCGGGCAAGGCCACGGCTCCCACCTGCATCCTTCCAAGTGCGAACTGCTCGCGTGCAATTCTCCGCGTGAAGTCGTCCATCAATTCTTTTTCCCTTACCGTGAATCGCTCCACGATTCGGGTTTTCTGGCGTTGGAATGGTTCGCCCTCGAACACTTGCGGAATCCGACGCCGCAGAAAATCGATGCCCGACTCGACCTCCTTTTTGAAAGCGTTTGCCTGGCCTCGCGGCAGCGTCAGCAGACGCGGCCGGTCGGCATTCTTGAAATTATTTACGTAACACCGGTCCGGCGCCGGCTCAGTTTGCGGATGCAAGTCCTCAATCATGCGGACGATCATGCCGCCGCGGCTGGTGCCGGAAAGCCCGCAGACGAATAGGTTGTATCCCGAGGCCGTCAGTTCCACGCCCATGCGCAGAGCGCGAAGCGCCCGGTCTTGGCCCATGTCTCCGGAAATGGGCTCTACTTCGGCGGTCGTCTCGAATCGAATCGTGGCGGGATCGCATCGCCAGCGGAGCTTTTCTGGAAGCAGACCTTTGTGTTGGGGTCGGTGGTTTCTCGCCATCTCTTCGACTTCCTCAAGCGTCCTGAACTAGGGACGAGGTTCGTCCTCGCCTGGGTCGTTTTCTTCGAGATTCTTAACTCCCCAAAGCGGTTGTTTCAATAGCTCTTCAAGGGGCGCTACTCTAGCACACGCCGCCAGATCGGTTTCTACTAGGTTTCCAATTGTTTATTAGTGGATATCGACTCGGAAGCATACAGGTCGAGAAGGCTCGCCGCAGCCGCCACCACAATCGGCCCTAAGACCACCCCAAGCAGCCCGAACGCGCTGATTCCGCCCAGCACGCTGATGAACACCACGAGTCCGCTCATTTCGGATCGACCGCTGATCAGCCATGGCCGGATCAGATTATCCACGAGGCCCACTATCACGGCGCAGAAGAACACCAGAAGCAAGCCGCGCAGCAAATGTCCCGCGATCATCAGGCTGATCGAAATCGGCAGCCATACGAGAGCAGAGCCCACGAGGGGAACAAATGAAAGGAATCCCATCATCACGCCCCAAAAAATTGGCGCTTTAACTCCAGTAACCGCAAACGCCAACCCGCCCAAGGCTGCGTGGACGGCGGCTGCCACCAGGCTGGATGTGACGCTCGCAAAGATCAGTTGATGTGTGTCGCCAAGCATCCGCTCCCGGTAAGCGCTCCCGAAAGGCAGTACCTTTCTCAGCCGCGCAAGCATCGCTGCGCCATCCCTATAGAAATAGAACATCGCCAGGATCGTCACTCCTAAATCGAACAGGAAAATGGCGCTGTGCTTCAATATGGTTCCGATCCGAGCCGCAACAAATGCTGCGGCTAATTCGCCATAGTGGCGGACCGATTCCGAAAGGTCGCGGGCGTTCGCGGCCGGAAATCGATGCTGAATTTTTACCCAAAGGTCGTTCAGCCAGGCGAAATGACCGATCGCTACCTCGAGCTGTATTGACTGCGCTGCGTTTACGCCTTGCCGGACAAACGCAATCATTACGAAGAGTGACGGAACAATCAAAATGAGCGTTATAGCGGCCGTGCTAACCGCCGCTCCGGTGGTCGGGCCGAGTCGCGCAGCCAAGCGTTCGTATGCCGGATAAGAAACCACTACCAGAACCGCGGCCCAAGCGAGCGGCACCACAAACGGCGAAACTACGAGATAGACCAGATAAACCAGCAGGATGACGATTCCGAAGAATAGGACACCGCCCAACCGCCTGTGAGCCGCCGTTTCAGTTGTCAAATGTCCCTCGTCGTAACCGGTCGCCGGGCAGTCAGACTGATAGTTGTATTCTCAGCTTTTGTCAACTGCGGTAGGGCTTGCGGGAACCGCGAGGTCTGACGAGCGTTGGGGAAGTGCCGCTAGCGAACGTTAGGAAACGCGACCGAGCAACTGGAATTTAGCAGAAGGCCTTAGTGGTCCGCTTCTTCATGCGCGCCGACGGTTTCATCGGGCACGTCGCCGACGCGGCCCTTCACGCGATCGTACACGCTGTATTGGCAGGTTGAACCGATGGCTTCGTTGTAGTAGGTCGGCACACCGAGAGCGGTACGCAACTCTTCATTGAAGCGTCGCAAATCGGCAAGTTGGCCCACGCGGATCGGATATTTGCGCCCTTCGTGCGTCAGCAGGAATTTCTGATAGCCGGCATCCCAAAGATGCGTGAACTGCCCTTGCAGCATTATCGAAGGAATAATCGTCATCCGGTAGCTGCCTTGGGGCTCCTTGCGAAGCTCCGCGCCGCAGCCATATTTCTCGATGCGGACCACACCGCCCGAACTGCGCACGAGGAAGCCCTTTGCCGAAAGTGATTCCACTTGCGGCTGGTTGAAAAGCTTGTTCACATACCACATAGGTTCCTCAGAATATGGACTCCGCTGCCATCCTGTAAAGCCCAAAATAGCCTACCGCGTTTCCTGACGGTATAGCGCGCGTGTGTGCCAGATAGCAGCGCCCACGACCATGACGGACATCCCACACGCAGCCACCACCCCGCAAAAGTCAAAGAGGCGATAGGGATATCCTGGTACTTTGGCGTTCGGATGAAACCATAGTGCAAGATTGCCAGCGCCCAGCAGAATCCGGATCTCCGTGGGCCCGAATAACGCAAACGACAATCGAAAGATGCCCAGCGTATAGGACGCAAGATAGCTCTCAATCGAAAGCAGTAGGAAGGCGATCAGCATGCTCGCAGCCACGCGCCAATCGATGTACCTAGAAACGGCAAGGCCGCTCATCAGAAACAGCGCACCGAAAGAATCGATCATGTGGTCCACGTAAAAGCCATAACGAGGGCGCTGCTGATTTCTCACGCGCGCTAGCGTCCCATCGAGGCTGTCGCCAAACCAATTCAATGCCAGACACAAAGTCGCGAGCAACAAACCGGCCCGGTTCCAGCGGCCCATGCATAGCTGCCACCCGCCAGGACCATCGCCGCGAATCCGAGAAGCGTGAGATGGTCGGAATTGACGCGCGCCGGAATGCGTGCGGCCAGCCAAAGTAGGGCCTTGCGTTCCCAGCGCGACGTGATGCTCTCCTGAATGCGCTTCGCATCGTTGAACGACCGCGCGTTTCGCTCAAGCGACCGATCGATTGACAGCGGTTTCACGCTCATTTTCATTGCCCCTCTCTTACATCTCTGGCGCAAAAAATTCGCGGCTATTTCGATCCTTCGGCGTGGCGCGATCCATTCGAGGCGTCCTCGAATTTCTTCGCGATCGCCGCCCGCGTGGCGTCCAGCGTGAAGCTCAGCGATTCGCTGGGAATCTTTTGAATGAATGGCCGGATCAGCCAGCCAAGGCCGGCGGGCACGTCGCGCGTCAGAGAAACTGCGTTGCACTGAATATAGACACCGCCGTCGGCCTGATAAAAGCGCCAGTACGAGTACAAACGCCAAAGAAGGCCGCGATCGTCGCCGGGGGCTCTATCGTGCTCGTTCGCTTCGCCTGCATTTTCAACCTCTGCGATGCGTGTGCTGTAGGAACGCGAAACCGCATGCGCCTCGTCCAAATACCGGTAGCGAACCTCGTACTCGGTATCGAGAACAACGGTGATAACGTGCACTTGCTTCAGCCGCAGAAACACGTGAAACACATCGCCCGAGCGATCGAGGAGTTTGGACTCCAAGACCTGCGGCCGGTAATAGTCGGCGTCGCGGTCGTAATCTTGCAATGCGGTCATCGCTTGAGCGAGTGAAACCCCGGGAATAAAGACCACTCCTACCCAGTCGTGGATAAGTCCGCCCTGAATTGCGCTGCAATCCGGCGTGCCGCAATCTTGATTGCGTCTAATGAGAACTTGCCCGCGCTTCAGCTTCGCGTAGTCTTCTCTGGCGATCGGCTCCGGCAGACCGTCAATCCATAGGAACGCCTGCCGCCCTGAAATCTGACGTTCGTCGCGAGTTTCTTTAAGCCGAATGTACTGATCAAACGCGGCCGCGGTTTCGTTCTTCAATTGTTCGGCGCGGGTGGGCAGCGCGCCGATTCCGATGGCGGCTATCAGAGCGGCGACGACTGTAATCGCGCTCACGACCGATTCCGGCATTCGTTTGCAGCTCGTCATGCGCCCAATATGCTCTTGGCATCCCGGAGGATTCAATGACGCGCGAGTCATTTCAAGTCAACAGAAGCTCAATTCGTAAGCAAGTTAAAATCAGCAACTTAATCCACGTCATCAATTAGAATGAGGGACCGTATCCCGAGTCCGTAGCCGCAAATCGAGAGGAGCGAGTACGACCGCAGCTGGGTGCACCATCACAAATCAGCCTGTGCGAGCCTGGCCGTGAGCACAAGTGGCCAACAGCCTCGAACTTTCCGATTCGGCATTTTTGAGCTCGATGGCGACACCGGAGAGATTCGCAAAGAAGGGAAGTCCCAGCCGCGCCTGCGCGAACAGTCGTTCCGAATTCTGCTCTTGCTCCTAGAGCGCCCGGGCGAGCTGGTCACGCGCGAAGTGTTGCGCCAGCGACTGTGGTCTTCGGATACTTTTGTGGATTTCGACCATGGGCTGAATACCGCGATCAATCAGTTGCGCGGCGCTTTTAACGACTCAGCGGCAAATCCTCGATTCATACAAACACTGCCGCGTCGCGGATATCGTTTCATAGCGCCCGTGGAAATTGCGAGCGCCAGCGCGCCGGAAGCTCCTGTCCGTAATGTTGAGCCGCCTGTGGAGCAAAATGCTCCCCAGGCTCCTTCGTCGTTCTTAAGCGACTCGCGTGAGCTGCCTCCTGTTTCCAGCGGAATAGTGCGAGTTCTGTTTTCGCTGATTCAATGGATGTATCTCGCTTTCTATGTCATTTCCTTGTGGCGTTTGCCTAAAATCGAGACAATCGTCGCGGAATTCGGGAATCCGACAATCTGGACAGTAATACTTGTCATCACCGCCGCGATCGGTGTGCCGATTCGTCTCTACCTATTCTCGGCCATGGCCTTCAACTACCGGGGATTGAGCGCAAAATTCCAGAAGCTCTTCCCATTCTTGCTACCACTGGATGAACTGTGGGCGCTCGCCCCATTCTTGTTATTTCGGCAGATCGGTATCGGCCTGGCAATCGGCTTTGCGGCCGCGTTGCTGTACGTACCTTTCGCCCAACGGTCCCTGCTTTTGATGGGCTTTTCGGTTCGTCAACCGCTAGATTGAGTGAACTTGCGGTGCTAAGTTTCACAAAGTAAACCATTGTGCAGGACTAACGCGATTGCGATGCGGCGGCAAACTCTATATAACGTTCTTTCGCCGAACGGTGAAAACCCCTCCGGAGATTGAATGACGGTGGCTCAGACTTTGCGAGTCTTCTTATTGCTCCTCACAGCGGGATTCTTGACTGTGCCTGCCGGCGCGCAGACCACCCCGAATGGCGCGGCGCTTTTCCAGACTCACTGTGCCGCGTGCCACGAAGGCCCGGCAGCCGCAGGCAACCGCGCACCCACCCGAGCGGCACTCGCGCAAAAATCACAAGAAGAAATTCTGCGCGCCCTCGAATCCGGACCGATGGTCATTTACGGCAATAGAATGTCCGAGGCAGGACGCCATGCCGTCGCGGCATTTCTCTCGTCGAATACGGCGAGTACAGAGGCTTTATCAAGGGCAAATCTCTGTGCGACGAAAGAACCGATCACCCCTGCAGGTGCGGCAAGTCCCGAGAACTGGAATGGATGGGGCCTCGACATCGTGAATTCGCGCTATCAGACACACACCACGATCAACCCCGGCAATGTGTCGAGCCTGAAATTGAAATGGGCGTTTGGAATTCCTGACGCGAGCACCGCGTACGGGCAACCCACGGTGTTCGCTGGTCGCGTCTTTTTTGGATCGGGCGACGGTACGGTGTATGCGCTGAATGCTGAGAGCGGATGCACGATATGGACATACAAGGCCGAAACCACCGTACGAACGGCCATCACCATAGCCGCATCCGAAAAGGGCCGCTACTTTGCTTATTTCGGGGACGGTGAAGCGAATCTGTATGCGGTTGGCGCGGATAAAGGAACGCTTGTCTGGAAAGTCAAAATTGACCCGCATCCGGGGGCAAGAATTACAGGAGCGCCGCAGCTGTATCGCAACCGCCTTTACGTTCCCGTGGCGTCGAATGAGGAGTTGAGCGCCGGCGACCCCGACTATCCTTGCTGCACCTTTCGCGGAAATGTAGTCGCCGTCGACGCGCTCACCGGAAAGCAAATCTGGAAGGCTTATGCGATCGCGGAAAAGCCTGGTCCATCGAAGCCCGGCGCTAGTCACGCGAAATTCGGTCCGGCCGGCGCGGCCATTTGGGACGCCCCTACCATCGACGCAAAGCGCGGCGCTCTCTACGTCGGAACGGGCGACGCATACGTGGATCCGGCGGCCGAGGGCACCGACGCGATTATTGCTTTCGACCTCGCCACTGGAAAGCGGCTTTGGGTGCAGCAGAAAACTCCCAACGATGTTTTCAATTTCGGCTGCGTCGACCCGCACCATCACAATTGCCCAGCGCGTCCGGGCCCGGACGTGGATTTCGGCTCGTCGCCGATCCTGCAGGATTTGGGCAATGGCCACCGCGTCTTGCTGGCAGGCCAAAAAACCGCAGTGATGTACGGACTAGATCCGGACGATGGCGGAAAAGAACTCTGGCAGGTTCGTGTGGGCCAGGGCAGCGGACTGGGAGGCATCGAGTGGGGATCGGCCACGGACGGAGCGAATGTGTACGCCGCAAATTCCGATATCTCCACGCTCACATCCTCGGGAACTGCTCCCCCACCGCCGGGAGGCTTGGCCGCGATTAACATCCGCACCGGCAAGCTCGTCTGGAAAACGATGCCGCCGAAACCGGCGTGCCTCGGCCAGTCGGGGTGCAGCGCTGGGCAACTGGCCGCCGTGACCGCAATTCCAGGCGTGGTATTTTCCGGCTCGATGGACGGCCACCTCCGCGCCTATTCGGCAAAAGACGGCAAGATCATTTGGGACTTCGACACGCTGCCCGATTTCCCCACAGTAAACGGCGTAAAGACCCACGGTGGCTCGATGAGCGGTAATGGCCCCGTCGTAGCGGGAAATATGATATACGTGGCCTCCGGTTTCGACGTAACCGCGGGTATGCCGGGAAACGTGGTCCTGGCATTCGAGGATGTGCAGGCGGATTCGGGGTCCGTTGCCACCCACTAGAGTTTTAGGGCCCTCGAAATCTTATCCGGGGCAACTCTCCAGCTACGTATTTTCGGGCCAGGATTCCTAGCAGGCCAAAATTTCAGACCTATCGAGGTTGACCATGGAGACTCAGCTACAACCTTCCAGGTGGTACGGCGTTCTTCTTTTGTCGATATTGGCCGTCGGCGCCGTGGCTTCAACGGTCGCACAGCAGCACCACCGCGCGCGTGCGCCTAAGACGCTCCGGCTGTACGTCTTCGATTGCGGCGTCATCAAAGGACTCGATCCGGCATTATTCAATTTCAAGAGAGAAGAGGTCGCCGAAACCAGCTTTGCCGTTCCTTGCTACTTGATCGTGCATCCGAAAGGCACGCTGATGTGGGACGTGGGCGTCATCCCGGATTCGGCTTTCAAAGATGACGGCCAGCCGGTAACTCAGGGACCGTCCACTGCCACTCGGACACTGAAATCACAGCTAGCCGAAATCGGCTACTCGCCATCGGACATCACCTATCTGGCCCACTCGCACTATCACAGCGACCACATTGCCAATTCGAACGAGTTCGCCAGCTCTACGTGGCTGGTGCGTAAAGTGGAGCGTGACGCGATGTTCGCCGCAAAGCCTCCGGCGCTCGTCGATCCTAAAGACTATAGCGAGCTGAAAGACAGCAAGACCGTTATCCTCACGAAGGATGAATATGATGTGTTCGGCGACGGCAAGGTGATCATCAAATCCGCGCCCGGCCACACACCGGGCCATCAAGTGCTGATTCTCAAGCTGGCGAAAACCGGGCCGGTGATGCTGGCCGGGGACCTTTATCACTATCCCGAGGAGCGAAAGTTCGACCGTACCCCTACATTCGAGTACAACAGGGAGCAGTCGCTCGCCAGCCGCGCGATGATCGAAGACTATTGCAAAAAAACGGGAACGCAGCTGTGGATCGAGCACGACTACGTACACAACTCAAAGCTGAAAAAATCTCCCCAGTATTACGAGTAGGGTTTTGGGCGCGAAATGGCCATACGGTAACTGAGCCAACCCGTTCCCGTGCGGCGGAAGAGGCATCTGACCTCCGCCGCTCGGGCACGCAGGTGTGCGCTCAAGGCTGCGGGGGCCGTCAGGCCTTTCCAGCCGCCATGGCTTTGACGGCCTCAGTAGATAGTGCCTGCCCACCGATGCCCCATTCGCCACTCTTAACGTCTTCGATTACAACCCACGTGACCTTTCGCATGTTCTCGCCTTCGATCGCGACCATTGCCTCCGTGAGCTTAGAAATCATTTGTTGCTTTTGTTGCGGTGTAAATACGTCTTCGATCAGCTTCACTTGAATCAGCGGCATAGCGTTCTCCTCGTTTAAATTTTCAATTTGCAGCCGGTCTAAGGGTCTTCAATCTTGCCCCGATGCTGCGACCGGCCTTGCTCTAGCCCAGCAATCTACCTAACGCGGAAGCCCTTGTCATGATGAGCAAATGAGAAATTCATGAGGAGGCAAGGACCTATCCTGGGGTGTCTCATACGCCTCTTCGCGGGGCTGCCGGAGCGCGGTAGAATGCTCCTACGCCATTCGGTTAACTCATGAGACAGCGAGTTGGAGATCTAATCGCGGAGCAGGCCTCCCGTACGTTTGTTGGACGGCGAGACGAAATCTGCTCGCTTCTGGAAACACTCAGCGATTCCGGACCTACCGTAGTCTATCTCCACGGAATCGCAGGGATTGGGAAGTCACGGCTTCTTGCGGCGTTTATGGACCGAGCACGCAGCAAAGGTTCGCGCGCGATCGCGCTGGATTGCCGCCTTGTCGAACCTACCGAACACGGATTCGTCCGCGCCCTTGCGTCGATAGTTCGAAGTGAGATCGCATCGATTCCGGACTCTTTGAGGAAACTGGGGGCCACCCGGAATCAGCCCACTTTGCTGGCTCTTGATCACTATGAAGTTTGGAGGCTGCTTGATTCTTGGCTGCGCCAAACCTTCATTCCCCAATTGCCCAGTGGCGTTCGGTTGATTCTCGCCAGTCGCGAGCCGCCGGGACCGGCCTGGGGCTCGGCCCCGGGCTGGCAGGGTCTTCTTCGCACCGTTGAGTTGAATCCTTTGCTCGATGCGGATGCCATGCAATTGCTGGCCCGGGCCGGCGTCACCGAACCGCGAGCGACGCGCATCAACCGCGTGGCTTGCGGTCATCCTCTGGCGCTTACCCTGGCGGCCTCAACAATAAGGAACCAGCCCGATCAAGCCTTGGAGAACGTGGCGATTCAACGCGTCATCGGAGATCTCGCACAGCTCTACCTTGCTGACATCACCGACCCGCTCACGCAGCGCGGCATTGAAGCCGCCTCTGTGACGCGGCGCACAACGGTTTCACTATTGAAGGCTATGGTTCCCGAGGCGACGCCGCGGCACGTCTATGACCGGCTTCGGGCCCTGCCGTTTGTTCACAATGAGGCGGATGGTTTGCATATCCACGATTCCATCAAACAGGCGATTGCCACAACACTCCGAAGCTCTGACCCGGCGAAGTATCACGACTATCGGCGTGCAGCGTGGTCTGAGCTTCATTCGGAATTACCCCGGACTTCAACCAACGAGCTTTGGCGATATACGGCGGACATGCTTTACCTGCTGGATAATTTAGTTATTCGCGAGGCCTTCTTTCCCAGCGGAACCGCGATGTACGCCGTGGAACCTGCACAGCCGAACGACGGGGCTGCCATTCAATCCATCTTTGCGCGTCACGAAGGACGGGAATCGACCACAAATCTTTGCCGCTGGTGGGCTGCCGCTCCACACACGTTTTCTGTGGTTCACGATCAAAACCGAAAGATTGTGGGATTCTACTGTCTTTTTGAGACTACCAGCATCCCCAAGCAACTTGTTAATCAAGACCCGGTTGTGAAAGGTTGGCTAAAGCACCTTCGCCAGGAACCGGTTCCGAAGGGCCAGCGCGTGCTCTTTCTGCGCCGCTGGTTGAGCGAATCTGCGGGAGAGGCGCCGTCCGCCGTGCAGGCAGCTTGCTGGCTCGACATCAAGAGAACTTATCTCGCTATGCGGCCAAAGCTGCGTCGCGTCTATCTCACCCTTAACGATCTCGGGGCTTACGCGTCCGTTGCGCTGAGTTTGGGATTCCAACCGATTGAAAGCGCCACTTTTAAACTGGACGCCAGAACTTACAACACGGCGATGCTCGATTTCGGCCCTTCCTCAGTCGATGGTTGGCTCGCACGCTTGGTAGCCGCCGAATTGGGAATGGGAAATGAAGGCGTCGTCGATCTGGAGGGGCGAAGTCTGGTCGTTGATCGTCGAAGAGTTCCGCTTACCCGGCTGGAATTTTCCGTCGTTCATTACCTCCATGAACGTAAAGGAAAACCCGTGGCCCGCGAATCGTTGATTCGAGATGTGTGGGGCCACAAATACGATGTAGGAAGCAACGTTGTGGACGTCGTGATAAGGAGCTTGCGGAAAAAGCTGGGAAAGCGGTCGGACATGGTAGAGACCGTAACGGGCTGTGGATATCGGTTCAGACAGGAAAGTTGAACCGGTTTCGCTCGTGATTCGTGGCGTGTCGGAACTCTTTCGCCGGCTTGAATATCTATGACTGGGTGGCTTCCGCACTGGTTGCCAGGTGCCCCGTCGCATCCCTTGCCCACAGCGAGATAGTTTTTCCGTCCTTTTCGGGCTTGCCGCAGACTGCAAACGGCGCCGTATCGAATAACGGGCTCACGGCTCGAAACGCGAACCGCCCAATCTTCGCGTCCGGTAAATTCCGCCGCACCAGATCGAGCAGCAGCGTCGCAATCAGCGGCCCATGCACCACCAGCCCCGGATAGCCACCGACCTCTGCCGCATAGCGACGGTCGTAATGAATGCGGTGCGCATTGAACGTGAGCGCCGAGTATCGGAAGAGCAGCACATCGTCAGGCCGGATCACTCGTTCCCACGCCGCGTCTACGGGCGCTGGCTGGGCCGATGATTTCCCCTCGGTCGATCCAGCGTGATCGCGATACACGATATCTTGCTCCTCGCTCAGTGCGATTCCCTCGGCGTCGCCAATTTCGTGCCGCACGATCACAAAGATCAGCGGCCCGCTGCGCCCTTCCATCTGGCGCACATCCAGAATGCGCGACGTGCGCGTGTACGTTTGCCCCACGCGCAACGGACGCCGAAATTCGAAGCGTCCGCCGGCCCACATCCGCAGTGGCAGCGGCACTGGCGGCAAGAAGTCGCCGTGTCTTTGCATGTCCATCAGGGCCGAGTTCCGATTGCTTGTGAATTGGCAGGAACCACATCCAGTGCCACAGCGGCGGCACCGGATCACCAGCCCGCGGCGCCGGAGCATCGATATCCAACGTCGCGGATAGCGCGGCCATTGGCGTTGAGCTGATCTGATCCGTTCGCGTTTCCGTTTTCCCCACCCACGTTTGCAAGTCCGCAGTGTTCACTTTTCCGCGCTCCATACGTTTGGCAACGGCCACATTACCATGCTCCCGCTCGATACAAAGCCTGCGTGATACACTCCGCCTCCTGGCCAACGACGAACAAGAAATCCCATGCACAGCGGCGCGCAAATCACGGCGCAAGAAAATTCTGGCAGCACGATTCCCTTGCCGTCGGTTGGCGTATGTGGATTCCCGTTGTCGCCATGATGACGTGCTCTTGGCTCTCCTACGTCGATCGCCAGGCTCTCGCGGTGATTTCTCCAATGATTCTGCGCGATACGGGCCTGAGCGCGGCATCTTACGCCGACGCCATCTCCGTTTTTTCCATTCTCTACATGATCGCGAATCCGCTCTGGGGATCGCTGCTCGACTATGTCGGCTTGCGCGTCGGCATGCTCGCCGCTGTCGGCATTTGGACAATTGCGAGCGCATCGCACGCGTGGGTCACGGGTTTTCTGGGTTTTGCAATGGCTCGCGGGCTTCTCGGTTTCGGCGAAGGCGCTACTTTTCCAGGCGGCTTGCGAACCGCTGCTGATTCGTTGCCGCTGGACCGCCAATCGCGCGGGATGGGAATCTCCTACAGCGGCGCGTCGCTTGGAGCGATTTTCGCGCCGCTTATCATTACTCCGATCGCGCTGCGATTTGGATGGCGCGCCGCATTTATAGCCACAGGCGCGCTGGGAGCGGGATGGCTCGCCGTCTGGTGGTTTGTGGCGCGACCGCCGCTGGTGCGCGCGGTGAATCGATCTAAGCGCAAAGTCGCCTGGCCCAATTTGTTCGAGCGGCGCTTCTGGTTGCTGGTGGTGGGCATGGGACTCGGCGGCGCTGCGCTCGGTCCTACGCTCTACCTCAGCCCTCTTTACTTGAATCGCGTTCTGGGGCTCACGCAATCGCAACTCGGGAAAATTCTGTGGATTCCCGCGTTGTGTTGGGAGCTGGGATATTACTTCTGGGGTTGGATCGGCGACCGCTTCGTGCGCGAGAATCCCAGGCCGCTACGACTCTACATTCTGCTCACGATTCTAGCGCTGCCACTTTCGCTGGTGACCAAAACCAGTTCTTGGATCGCAGTTCTGGCTTTCTTTTCCTGGGCCATGTTCATCGCCGTGGGTTTCATCGTCACTTCATTGCATCTCAGCGCGCGCGCTTATCCACGCAATGAAACCGGAATGGTCGCTGGGATCGGTTCCGGCGCGTGGTCCGCGGTAGTGGCAATTCTTCTGGTGATCTACGGCCGCTGGTTCGACCGCCAGTGGTATGAGGCCACGTTCATTTCATTGAGCCTCGTTCCAGTTTTAGGGACGGCGCTGTGGTGGTGGATTGGACGCGCACCATTGCGAGCGGCGAGCTGAATCGCGCTATCGCATGACAAACGGGTTTGGTGCGTTGCCCACAATATCGATCCAAACACTTTTCGTCTGCAAGTATTCTCGAATCGCATCGATCCCGCTTTCGCGCCCAATTCCAGAGCGCTTGTAGCCGCCAAATGGGGACATGTAACTGACCGCCCGGTAAGTGTTCACCCAAACCATTCCCGCTTCCAATTGCTCGGACATCAGCAGAGCGCGCCGGATGCTGGTGGTCCAAACGCCCGCAGCCAGGCCATAAACCGTGCCATTCGCAATTTTCACCGCTTCTTCCTCGGTGTCGAATGGGATGATGGAAAGAACCGGGCCGAAAACTTCTTCCTGGGCGATGCGCATCTCAGGTCGCACGTCAGTGAAAATTGTCGGCTCGATGAACCAGCCCACTCCGCACTCGGGCCGCTGGGCGGGCGTGCCTCCCAGGCGGCACACCGCGCCTTCCTCTTTCGCGATTCGAATGTAGTCGAGCACTTTTTCGTACTGCGGGCGAGTGGTGATCGGCCCTACCTGCGTAGCCGGGTCGAGCGGATTGCCCATACGCGCGGTCTTGGCCATGGCTAAAAGTTTCTCGACGAATCTGTCGTGAATCGGACGGTGAATCAGGGCGCGCGAGCCGGCAATGCAGGTTTGTCCCGAGGCCGCGAAAATGCCGGAGACGATGCCCTTCAGCGCTTCATCCATATCGGCATCGTCAAAAACGATGTTCGCTGATTTCCCTCCCAGCTCCAGAGTGACACGCTTGAGTCCGCGAGCGGCCAGTTGATAAACGTGCTCGCCAGTGCGATCGCCGCCGGTGAAGGCAACCTTCGCGACGTCGCGGTGCGCGATGAGCGGCTCGCCGACTTCATTGCCATATCCGGTGACAATATTGACTACTCCAGGGGGAAAGCCCGCGCGTTCGAATAACTCTCCGAATGTGAGCGCCGAAACGGATGCGAATTCGGACGGTTTCCACACCACCGTGTTGCCCGCCGCCAAAGCGGGCGCAAGTTTCCAAGTCGCCAGAAGTAGCGGAGAATTCCACGGAGTAATCGCGGCGACCACGCCCAGCGGCTCTTCGCGCGTAAAATTGAACACGCCAGGCTTGTCGATGGGAATTACGCGACCTTCGATTTTGTCCGCGAGACCACCGAAATAACGGAACCATTGCGGGACGTATCTCACTTGGCCGCCCATTTCGGCGATCAGTTTTCCGTTGTCGGTGGTCTCAATCTCGCCAAGTTTGTCGGCCTCCGCCGCAATCAAATCGGCTAGGCGGAGAAGCAGAAGGCCGCGCGCGGTCGCAGTGAGCTTCCGCCAAGCATCGCAGCAAAAAGCCGACTTGGCCGCAGCCACGGCCAGGTCAATATCCTCCTTGTTTCCGCGCGGGATGAGCGCCCAGGGTTTAGCGGTGTACGGATTCACCGACTCGAACCACTCCCCGGAGTGCGGATCGACCCATTTTCCGCCAATCAGCATCTTGTGTTTTTTCATCTCAGGCATCGATCAGTGTCCTCGTTCCGTCTAGCTCGGCAGATTTCGGTCGCATTCCGGCGGTTTCGACCCTCTCGGATCTGTGACGAGTAGACTGTACCTCGATCCTTTGTTATGTGTGACTTACAAGTGATTCTACTCGTCAGCAGTTGCGAGTAAGAAGCTGCGGAATTGGCTGGTCAGAGTGTCCCGGGGGTGGGCTTTTTTCGCAACGGGTACGAGAGCCGGAAGGTGGCTCCGAAGGGAGCGCGGGGCGCATGGGCTCCGTCAAGGGCAGCGGTTCGCCCGGCTCGCCATTTCGTTCCAAGTGCTCAATTATTTTCATCCGATCAAAGTAGCTAATGCGGGAAAGCGATTCAAGGGGTTGTTGGTGTAAAGAATTTTTAGACGGCCCGCGATCAATTGCTAGACGGCGGCCCGATGAGGCATGATACGCGTTCTGAAAACGTCGAACAGTCCGTTGAAGGAGCGCAGGAGTTCAGTAGCACGAGATAACAGCAAAGGGATGGCTTCAGCGGCTGAAGCCGTCTTGTCTTTGCCGGGCTTGCGGCGGGGTTGAAAACCCCGCCCTTCCCGAAGCGAGGGAGGAGTATGGCGAAGCAGAATTTGGGATTTGTGGGAACGGGGCGAATGGGGTCGCGGATGGTGCGGCGACTGATTCAAGCTGGGCACGAAGTGACGATTTACGACACGAGTGAGGCGGCGGTGACGCCACTCGTCGAGATTGGGGCGAAGCGCGCGGCTTCGCCTGCCGCTGTCGCATCGGCTGCGGAGATTGTGTTTGCCAGCGTGCCAACGCCTCCGATTGTGCAAGCTATCGCGCTGGGCCCGAACGGAATCATCGAGGGCAGCCGCGTGAAGATTTTCATCGATGTTTCGACGACGGGAGCGACGGTTGAGAAACTGGTTGCGGAGGGGTTGGCTGCCAAGGGCATTACCGCCGTGGACGCGCCCGTTAGCGGCGGCATTACCGGAGCGGAAAAAGGCACGCTTGCGGTGATGGTTTCCTGTCCGGAGGATGTGTTCGCCACGCTCAAGCCAATCTTGGAAATCATTGGGAAGCTTTTCTTTGTGGGCACCAAGCCGGGACAGGGCCAAACGATGAAGCTGCTGAATAATTTGCTATCCGCGACGGCGATGGCAATCAGTTCGGAAGCGTTGGTGATGGGAGTGAAGGCGGGGCTCGATCCGTCGCTGATTATCGACGTATTTAATGCAGGAACCGCGCGCAACAGCGCCACGCAGGACAAAATCAAGCAGCATGTGATTCCGCGGACATTCAAATATGGCTTCGGAATCGGCCTGCTCAATAAGGACATTCGATTGTGCATGGCTGAAGCGGATGCGCTGGGCGTCTCGATGATTGTGGGGAGCGCGGTGCGGCAGCTTTTGTCGATTGCGACGGCGAGCGAAGGTTTTGACGCGGACATGACGGAGATGGTTAAGCCGGTGGAAGAATGGGCAGGGGTGAAGGTGGGGAAGAGCTAATGCGAGTAGTCTGGGAAATCGAAGAGAGGTTCTTCGACTGCGTGGCTGGACGTCCCGCAAGAGCGGGACGAGAGACAAAGCGTCCAGCCACTCCGCTCAGAATGACGTTCCGCGGCTTCGGAATGGCGGAAAGCGGTGGTGCGTTTGACTTCGTCGTATTTCAAGACAAGCAGGATGACGACTCGTGGTGAAATCAAAAACTGAAAGAGAGGACTTATATGGATCAGAAGACTTTTGAGCGAGGGAAGGCGATTCGAAGTTCGGTTTTGGGCAAGGAGTATGTGGACAATGCGTTTCAGACGGCGGACGATTTCAACCGTCCTTTGCAGGAATTGGTGACGGAGTATTGCTGGGGCGCGATTTGGGGACGCGAGGAGCTTCCGAAAAAAACGCGCAGCATGCTCAATCTGGCAATGATCAGCGCGTTGAACCGTCCTCATGAGTTGAAGTCGCACATCAAGGGCGCGCTGGTGAATGGCGTTTCGATGGTGGAAATACGGGAAGTTTTGCTGCAAGTGGCGATTTACTGCGGCGTGCCGGCGGCGGTGGACTCCTTCCGGATCGCGCGCGAAGTGTTCGCGGAGCAGAAAGAAAAGGCGCCAAAGACGTAGCGGGCCGAAACTGGTTTCACATTGGCGATAGAACCGTTTGAGGTTTTCGCGATCCGGTACGCCCATTTAGGCGGGCGGCATCCGGGGGAGAATTTCGTACTGGCCGATCCGCACGAGTTTGCCTCGGACTTGGATTATTTCGTATGGGTGCTGCGGCGCGGCGATACGAGCTTCGTGATCGATACGGGATTCGGCAAGGAAGCGGCGGCTCGCAGACGGCGCGAGTGGCTGCGCTCTCCTGTGGAGAGCCTGCGGCTCGTGGGCGTGAATCCCGATCAAGTGAGCGACGTGATCATCACGCACCTGCATTACGACCACGCCGGCAATCTCGACAAATTCCCGCGCGCGCGGTTTCATCTGCAAGACCGCGACATGGCGTATGCGACCGGCCGGTGCATGTGCCACGAAACTCTGAGGGCGCCGTTCGATCTGGAAAATATGCTGGAGATGGTGAAGCACGTCTATTCGGATCGAGTGGAATTTCACGATGGCGATGCGGAACTTGCGTCAGGGCTGACTCTGCACCGCGTAGGCGGGCATTCCGCGGGACTACAAATTGCGCGGGTTTGGACGCGGCGCGGATGGGTGGTAATCGCGTCCGATGCGACGCATCTGTATGCGAATTTCGAACAGCGGCGGCCTTTTCCGATCGTGTACAACGTGGCGGAAATGCTGGAGGGTTTTAAGATGCTGTATCGTTTGGCGGATTCGCCGGAACACATCGTGCCGGGACACGATCCGCTGGTGATGAAATATTATCCGGCGGCGAAGGCGGAGCTCGAAGGCATTGTGGTGCGGTTGGATGTGACGCCAGTGCGAGGGTGAAGTTCAAAGGCCACGGCCCAGCGCTAAAGCGCATAACTAAGGAAGGCACTTTTTCCCCCGCATAAATGCGGGGGCTTCCACCCTAAAGCCGAGCGGTCTTAGGCGTCGACGTGGCGTTTGCGCCAGAACTCCTCGATTTCCTCCAAAGTGCGCCCCTTCGTTTCGGGTACTAGATAGTAGGAAAAAATCCACGCACCGATGGCGAAGATTCCGTACAGCCAAAAAGTGCGGCTTGCGCCCATGGCCTCAAGCAGTGTTAGGAAGGTGAGCGAAACCAGAAGATTTGAGCCCCAATTGAAGGTGGCGGAGAGTCCTTCTGCGGAGCTACGAACCGCGGTTGGATAGATTTCCGCAATCAACAGCCAGAAAATAGGGCCGAGACTGATGGCGAAAGATGCGACGTAGAGCATCATGCAAATGACGGCCACCGTAGCGAGCGAGCCGCCGTGCATCGGCGCATGAAAAGCGTATCCCAGGGCGAATAGTGTGACGATCATTCCGGCGATTCCGGTGAGGAGCAGAGGGCGGCGGCCGGCGCGGTCGATGAGCCACATGGAAACGATGGTCATCAGGACGTTGACGACGCCGATTCCCGCCGTGGCCAAAATGGCGCCCGAGGCCGAAGAAATTCCGGCGGATTGAATGATCAGCGGCGCGTAGTAGATGACGGTGTTGATGCCAGTGATCTGCTGAAGAATCGCAAGGCCGATGCCGACGACGAGCGCGGCTCGAAGAGACGGATGAAGAAGATCGGAAAGGCGTCCGCGCTCTTCAGAATGCTGGATGCTAGCTTCAATATCCTTCAACTCCGCATCGGCGCCTGCGGCGGTGCGAATCCGCCCCAGGACCTTGCGGGCCTCTTCGCGATGCCCATTTTTTACGAGCCACCGCGGACTTTCCGGTAGAAGAATCATGCCAATTGCGAAGACTGCGGCGGGCACGACCGCCAGTCCAAGCATCCAGCGCCATCCCTGGCTGGCGGCGAAGGCGTAATCCACAACGTATGCGAGAAGAATTCCGACGGTGATGGCGAGTTGAAAAATCGAAACTGTCCAGCCTCGTGCCGCGGGCGGAGAAACTTCCGAGATGTACACCGGCACCGTGCCGGAGGAGAGACCGATTCCCAGGCCGACGATGATGCGCCCGATAATCAGAATGGTGGGCGACGAGGCCGCGGCGCAAATAATCGCCCCAATGGCAAAGATCACGGCGGTGGCGATCAGCAGCTTGCGACGTCCATACAAATCGGCCAGGCGGCCGCCGCCGAGAGCTCCGATGGCCGCGCCCACCAACACGCCGCTGACGATCACCTCGAGCGCGAAGGATGTAAGCGTGAAGTCTTTTTTCAGGAACAGCTCGGCGCCGGAAATCACGCCGGTGTCGTAGCCGAAAAGCAGGCCGCCGAGACCCGCAAACGCAGCAGCGACGTAAACGAAACCGCCTGCACTGCCCGGCGGGGTGGAAACGGTGGTGGCGCTCATCAGCTTTATTCCTCCTTGAGTCGAGCAGCTAGCCCCGGGGATTCGTGCAATAGTTCAAGGAAAGTTCCATTGGTCCACCCAAATCCTATTACGTTTTGATGATAGCCGACCACGACATGCGTCACAGCAGACTGCGAAACCACGTTGTATTTTTCGCGTATGGTGTGTTCTTGGCGGAAATTCTTCAGAACGGTGCTGAGAAATTTGAAGCTGACGCGATCCGCATCGGCATTGAATTTGTAGCGCCGCAGACCTTCAACTGCGAGTAAATGAATGGGCGCCCAGCCGTAGGGATAGTCCCATTGAGCGCCGCTCTCATGGGCGCTCATCGCGAGTCCGCCAGGCTGCTCGAAAAGGTGGAGGTTGGCATCCACAGCGCGCGCTTGGTCATCGGAGGCGAGTCCCGCCCACAAAGGGTAGAACGTCGTGGCGTAATCATACGTCGATCGCTTGCCGGTGGCGAAGTTGTAGTCGAAAAACATGCCGCGGCGCTGATCCCAGAAATATTTGATGATTTTTTCGCGACGCTGAGCGGCTTTGTTGGCCCATTCGCGGGCGTTGTCCGTGTGTCCGAGGAGCGTGCTGATCTGTTCGAGATCTTTTTCGGTTTTGTAAAGCAAGCTATTGAGGCCAACGGGCGCAAAGCGGTGAGTGTCAGCTCCATAAGGACCGAAACGGAAGCTAACATCAAAGCCGGACTCGCGCATGCTGCGATCGCCCTTGTAGAAATCGGCAGTCAGCTCGACGCGGTCCTGATGGCAACCAGCATTTTGATTCTTTGCGCCGCCTGGAGGACAAAACTGAATATTGAAGACCGGCGGAAAGGCCGCAGGTTGAGGCTGCTTGGCTCCGACCATCATGAGATGCGGGCTTTTTTCGCCTTCATGATTCAGGAAAAATTGCGCAACGCCGCGATAGTAATTGTCCGGATCGCCCACAATTTCCGGCACCGGACCATCGCCGTTGTCAAAATAGCGAGATAGGCCGGTGTCTCCGGCCAAGTGCGGAGCTTTGGTCCACTGGTCGTAATCCTTGACGGCGAACTGATACGCTCGCGCGAGCCATTGAAGGTCCGGATGGCCGGCGGCGCGATCCGCGTCGTAAACGGCAAGAATCATCGAGCTGAGAAAAGGCGGCTGGGAGCGGCCGAGGTAGTAGGTGCGGTTGGCGTTGAGGACTCCTCCATAGTGCTGAATCTCGTAGAAAAAATTTTCGACCATTCCTTTGGCGACGTCGCGGTGATTATCGCGCAGCAAACCGCGAATGATGAAATAGCTATCCCATCCGTACATCTCATTGAACTGCCCGCCGGGAACGACGTAAGGATTTTCTAGATAGAGGAGGCCGTGCGGCTGGATTTTGCCGGCGTCTTCCTCGGAAAGATTGGCGGGAAGATGTTTCACCTGCACGTGGCAGCGCTGCTGCATTTGAGCCAGGCGGGAGAAGTGGAAACGTCCGCGGGCAGATAGAGAGTGGGCTTGCCTTTGGTTTTGACGTCCTGGTAAGTATTGCAGTCGGTGAGCGAGCGCTTTAGGCCGGACCAATCGTCGGAAATGTAATGGAGGATATCGTCGAGCGATTGAAACGAATTATTGGAGACGGCAGGCGGTGGAGGAACTGTGAACGCGCGGTTTGCGGGAGTTGCCAGTAGCAGAATCGCGGCTGATAGCAGAAGCCACAAAATGTGAGAATGCTTCGACCCACCGGCCATAATGGTCCCACCCGACTTCGCGTAGTCAACCGTACCCAACGATAGACTGGATTGAGCTAAAGCGAAAGCAACGCGTGGATAGGCTGGAAGAATGCCCACGCGGCGGACTCACTGAAACTTATATCCCGGCTTGAGTTCGCAGCGATACGATTTGGATTGATCCTTTCCAACCCTCACGTTGCAATCGGCCCAACTGAGCGTGGGCGATGGTCCCAATGGAAACACGATGTTCTGCCCGCTTTCTTCCGCCTCCAGGCTGGGACCCTCAGCGTCGGCCGGAAGCGTGAAGTTCAGCGAATTGCCGTAAATAACGGGATAGCTTTCACGGACGATGTTGCTGATTTGGATTCGAAATACCTCCGCTTGAAGCAGGAAATTGGTGGTGTCCGACCAATTGAGGATGGATACGCTGATATATCGTCCTCCGTGAGAAAAATTGTCCGAGACGATTCTGGTGAAGGGACATGGACCCGCAATGCAGGAAAGTCTGGCGTCGTCATACGTGTTTCCCACGCCTGCATCGAGCGATGTGGAGGCAATTGCGGCTTTCCACCTACCGTCCGGTGAACATGGCGGGCGGCCATTGCAGGGAACGTTGCCAGTATTTTCCACTCGAAATACCTTAAGCCCGGTGCCGATATTGTCCGAGGTGGTGGTCTCCGTTGAATAGCGAACGAAGACGTTGGAGAGAGGAATGCTCGGGCGATCGGGAGGCGCGACGGATGCCTCCTGGTGAAGCGCGATCATATGAATCACATAGAGCTTGTGGTCCAGCGTAGTCTTGAGATCCAGGGGCTTGTAATCCTTGTGGCGGAATTGGAGGGTGATCGGTTGCCCGGTCTTTAGTCGAGGGCGCAGTAACAGTTTGAAGTAGCCCGAAAAGTCGGATCGAACGCTGCCGAGCGCGAGATTGCCCGCCACGCTCACGGTGACATCCGTTATCGGAGATTGCTTTCGAGGATCGGTATCCTCCTTGATGATGGCGCCCATCAGCGAAATGGGCTTGTTGATGCGATGAAGCACACCCCAAGTGATGGCGGCAGCCGCGACCAGGACGGCCACTACCAGCAACTCTATTCCGAGTCTAATTTTGCCAGTCATATCCGATACAGCCGCGCCATATGTTAGCAAAACCCGCGCAATGGATTCCAAGCAGCCGACGGAATTTTCTACGGCAACACGATCCGCCTGCTGTTTGCTTCTGGGACTCTACGGCAATCCCGCTAGGAATTGCCGCAGGGCCGCGACGCACTCATTCGCGCGGTCGATATAAATTTCGTGGCCTGCGCCATCGATTTGCACGATTTCCGATTGAGGCAGGGCCGCGGCGATACTTTCTTGTTCTTCGATAGAGGTTGCGGCACTTCGCGTAGGCGCGAGGACCAGCGTGGGGACTTTCACCTGGGGAAGCAGCGGCGTGATATTGGTTGTAGAAATCACGGTGCTGTAGCCCGCAAGCGAACGCGCCGATGCTCTGCCGAATTGATGAATGGCCCACTCGATTTGCGCGGGATCGGAACTTGGGAATGTCCCAGGACGCGACAGCAGCTCTCGCGCCCAGCCCTCCGAACCCATTTCCAAGAGCGCTTTCTGCCACGAGTCGCGGCCGAAAGAGAAAAGCTTTTGCGCCGCGGGACCAATCGTCTTGGGCGTGGCGCATAGCGTCAGCGATCGCAGCCGCGCCGGATGCGTCGCCGCGAATCCGACGGCCAGCATCCCGCCCGTTGATTCGCCAAGCAGGTGGACATTCTCAAGCTGAAGCGCATCGCAGAAAGCGCCGAGGTCGCGCACGAGGCCTTCAAACGACCACGGATCACTTGGCCCCGGATCGCCCGAGCCGCCGTGGCCACGCAGATCGCGGCGGATCACGCGATAGTCGCCCGCCAGCATTGGCACCCAACGCCGCCAGAACTGCGAGTTGCGTCCGAAGCCGTGCTGGATGACGATTGTCTGACGCGGCGTCCACGGATCGGTGAAATCGTCGTCCTCGTAATGGGTGACGTAGCCGTTGATCTGGATTTCAGGCATCCGAACGCGCTACGGCTTTGGCGCTGCCGTCCCCGCCGCAGGAGTCGTCCTAGGTGGAAGGTCGTCGAAAATTTGGCGAGTGGCAAATTTCCATTTGCCGTCTTCGCGTTTCAAGGTGTCCTCGTAATGTCCGGCGCCGGCGACCACCGACTTGCAATCCCTGGTGGCAATAGTTTCCCAGTAAGCCTGATCCGTCGCCGTGTCGCCATCTATGTGTACCGAAAGGTTCGTCACCACGTGCATGGTCCTCGGAGTTCCAGCGGGAACTGGGCAGGGCGAAGGAGTTGAGGCTGCAGCCTGGCCTCCGAATGCGGGCATCTTGGTGAAAAATTCTTCGATCGCGGCAGGGCCAGTGCGCTTGATGGCTCCGCCTTGCATGATGAGCGTGCCGTCCTTGGCGAAGAGCGCGCTGTACGCTTTCCAGTTCGCTGAATCGAGCGCTCGCGGATAGTCGCCCATCAGCAGCTGCTCGATCGCCTGGCGATCCGCGATCTGCTGCATGCGCATGGTCGCCGACTCCCCACCCTTGCTTTGGGCAAACGCGCTACCAGTTGTGCCTCCTATTGCTATGGTAAGAATTGCTACCGCGGCCAGCGCGCCCAGCCTTTCCCCAGCCCGTTGCCAATTCATGATGTCCCTCCTTTTTCGATTCGTAGGGAGCCCATGCCACCCGGGACGTTGTAACCTGTTTCCGCATTTTGCGCTAGCTTTGTCGCCGTGAGCGGGTCCAGCAGGCGCTTGCATTTTCGCGGGCGACGCGCCAAGCTACCACCCGCGACACCGCAAAAATAGTCTCGACGAAAGGAAAAACCTATGGCCGCTGATTTAAAGTCTCCGCGCCGCATTGCCACGGAAGAAGCTTTTTCAATTCCGGAGGTAGCGGCGGGTCTGCGCGGCGTTGCCCGCGCTCCCGGAAATAGTCTGGACCTTATCCTGGTGAAAAGAATCTACGATGCGCCGAAGGACGATCACCCGCAAATGGCGGCTCTTCTTCCGGGGCTGCTCGATCTGGAAGAACGACGCCTGCGCGATATGGACGAAAACGGAGTCGCGATGCACTTGCTTTCTCTTACTGCGCCGGGTGTCCAAATGTTTGACGCCGATACCGCCACGGAATTGGCAGCGCTTGCCAACGACCGCTTGGCCGAAGTGATCCGTCGCCATCCCACACGCTTCGCCGGCCTCGCAGCATTCGCGCCGCAATCACCCAAACGCGCTGTGAAGGAAATGGAGCGGGCCATCAAAACTTTGAAGCTGAATGGCTTCATCGTGAACTCGCATACCAACAACGATTACTTCGACGATCCCAAGTTTTTCCCCATCCTGGAAGCAGCCGAGGCCCTCGACGGCTGCATCTACATTCATCCGCGCGCGCCATCGGACGGCATGGCAGCGCCTTTTCGTGACTATGGTCTCGATAGCGCACAGTGGGCCTACGGCCTGGAAGTTTCCACGCACGCGGTGCGCATGATGGTCAGCGGGGTCTTCGACCGCTTCCCCAAACTCAAAATCTGCATCGGCCACATGGGAGAAGCCGTGCATTTCTGGTTCTGGCGCCTCGATTACATGAACAAGAACGCCCAGAATCGCGGGAGCGCGCCCAAGTTGCAGCTCACCCCCAGCGAATACTTCAAACGCAATTTCGTGATCACCACCAGCGGGGCGGAATCGCACCTGGCGCTCGATTACTCGATCAAGGCGCTGGGTATCGATAACGTTCTGTGGGCGATTGACTATCCCTACCAGCCGTCCGCACCGGCCGTCCAGTTCATGGACTCCGCGCCGGTCTCGCAGGCCGAAAGGGAGAAGCTTTACCACGGCAACGCCGAGCGCATCTTTCACATCCCGGAGGCCACGGCTAGGGCAGGCAGCGCCCGGTAACCCAACCAGAACGCCGAGTTTCGCCAGTGCGCCAAAGCGCCAACCCTAGGGGTTGGCTCTTTGGCGCACTCAAATTGCCTCTGGTTGCCTGCATGGATGCTGGGTTTTGCGAAAGTGGGACCTTCTTGGCAGTCCCAATTTGGGAAAGGAATTTGGATGGGGACTCCGCAGTTCAGTGGAGTCGGGGCTGACGAACTAGAATTGCCAGTTGCCGTTCACTGTGCGAGCCTTTGCGGCTAAGGCGGCGGATATACTAGGATTAGCGCCGCCGATGAACGACTCTACCTCTTCGAATCCGAGCAATCCCGCCGGCGACATGCTCTGGGGCTTCTGGTACCCCGCGTTGCGCAGCGACCAATTGCTCGCGCACAGGCTTCACCGCGCCATGCTGCTCGAAGTTCCGCTGGTAATTGGACGCGACGCTGCCGGGAAGCCTTTCGCGTTGCGCGACGTCTGTCCGCACCGCGCCTTTCCTCTTTCGTTTGGCCGCTTCGACGGCGCCTCGGTCGAATGCGCCTACCACGGCTGGCAATTCGATGGGCACACGGGGCAATGCCGTCACATCCCTTCGCTCACTGCGGATTCGAAGCTGAAGTGCGAACGAATCTTCGCCGGAAGTTTTCCGTGCGAAGAGCGCGACGGCTATATCTGGGCCTACATGACCAATCCCGAAGGCCGCGCGCCGTTAGCAACCGATCCAGCGCCGCCTCCCGCGCCTAAGCTGCCAACCTTCAGCCCGCGCTACAAAATTGCGCACCTATGGGCCGATTTACCATGCAGCGTGGATCACGGCATCATCGGCCTCATGGACCCTGCGCACGGCCCCTTCGTCCACCAGGCGTGGTGGTGGCGCAGCCGCCGCAGCATTCGCGACAAAGCCAAGCAGTTCGAGCCGATCCCCAACGGTTTTCGCATGAGCCCGCACGCACCCTCCGCCAATAGCGCGCCGTATAAAATCCTGAAGCTCATCACCGGCGAGCCGGCCACCACGATGATCGATTTCGTTCTGCCGAATCAGCGCTTCGAGCAGATTCGCGCGGGCCGTTATTGGCTTTCGAGCCGCACAACAGTAACGCCGGTGCGCCGCGATTTGTGCCGCCTCGATTTCGTCGCCGCGTGGAACATTCTTCCTTGGTTCCCGATCGTCTCATTCATCGTTCACGTGCTCGGGCCGCGGTTTATTCGCCAGGATACCGAAGTGATTGAGAAACAGTCGCTAGGCTTGCAATACGAAGATCGCATGATGCTGGTGGACGATGCCGATCGCCAGGCTCGCTGGTATTTCGAACTGAAAACGGCGCACCTCGAATCGCAGCGCACCGGCGAACCGCTGCGTCATCCACTCTCGGGGCCCGTCACGCTGCGCTGGCGGTCCTAAGCTTCGTTATTTCGCGATGCTGCTCAGGAACGGGTAGTGCTCCGCGGCGCCCATGAAGAAAAGCATGGGCAGCGACATCCAGAATCCCGCACGCGAAGCCAGAAACGCCCAGCGCGCCATCCGGGCTGCCTCGGGAGGCATCGGCGTGCCTTGCTCGGCGCTCGCCCGCGTCCACGCGATCAATCTTTTCTGCACGCGCCAGATAATTCCCCACGCATTCAACAGCATCAGTAATCCCATCCCGCCTCCAATACTGATGGACAAATGCGCGTTCGATGATTCCGGGCTCGCATTCAATACCAGCACCGCCCAGCATGCGGCCACGGCAATCACCACAATCGCGGTGATCCGTACCCACGGGCTATCAAGGATTCCCGTATGCGGCAACTGAAAGGGATAAATCAGCGCAAACGCCACGCACCAAACCAGCAGCCACCATCCCATCCACTGCCACGCGAGCGACGGATTCCCGGCATTCCGCGCGTCCGCCGCCAGAATCAGCCAGAAATATCGCATCCCGGCGATCACCGTCACCAGCGCCGACCATCGGAACCACCACATCGCTCGCGACATCAGCGCCGGAAAAACCTTCGCGCGCACCGGCGCATCGAGCGTCTTCATCGTGGGCGTTCCCACGAGATTGAAAAAATAGAGCAGGCCGATCCAGATGATTCCCGAAACAAGGTGCAGCCATCGCAGGGCAATCTCTTCATTTGCCGCCGCGCCCTGCGGAAAGCTGACCTGTGGCATTGCAGGGGGCGCCACAGCATGAAGCATCAGCGCGAAGGATGAAGCCCACATGAAACACCTCCCGGATCACCGCCGCGCAAACGCGTGCTCGCGCAGGCACGCATACTATCGCAAAACCCGCCCGGCCTGGGTTGTAGACTCTCGCCTTGGCGGAAGGGTATGCTGTGCCGTTTCCACCCAGCGTCGGTACGGAGCAAAAACAGTGGGGAAAATTTATGCGGGCACCTCCGGGTGGGCCTATGCGAGTTGGAAGCCCAGCTTCTATCCCGCCAAGCTAGCTTCCGCCAAGTTTCTCGGCTACTACGCCACGCGCCTTAATTCAGTCGAACTAAACTACACGTTTCGCCGCCGCGTCACCGAAAAACTTCTGGATGGGTGGATCTCCGCCACGCCGCCGGACTTCAAATTCGCCGTCAAGGCTCACCAGAACATTACACACGTCACGCGCCTGCGTGGGTCCGCCGAGGCGACGTTGAGTTTCATTGCGTCGCTCGATCCTTTGCGCGAAGCGGGAAAACTTGGCCCCGTGCTATTTCAGTTGCCGCCGTTCCTCAAGTGTGATCTCGCGCTGCTGGAGAACTTCCTGGCTCAATTGCCGCGTCGCACGCGCGCTGCCATGGAGTTCCGCCATACTTCCTGGTTTTCCGACGACGTGTATGAACGCCTTGGCCGCGCCAACGTCGCGCTGTGCCAAGCTGAAAGCGACAAGATCGAAACTCCGCATGTAGCCACCGCTGATTTCCGTTACTTTCGGCTGCGCAAGGAAGACTACTCAGCTGCCGCAAGGAAGGCCCTGGCACTCGAAATTGATGAAGCCTCGAGCCAGGGTGATGTTTTCGTTTACTTCAAGCACGAAGATACGCCCGAAGGCGCGCTCCAAGCCGAAACTCTGCTCAGCCCATCCAATAGAAGCCAAGCGCGCTGAATCTGGGGTGTCGGCGAATCGCAGCCCGTGCCCACTACTCGCTAACATTCCAGACATACAGGAAATCGCCATCCGTGGCAGTGGCCACATGCATCCCGCGTTTCCGCGTGGCGCGATTCAGCGCCGAACGTATTTTCTCTTTCGTTGCAGCCAATTCAGCCAGCGGCACTTTGATCGCCGAGCCCGCCTTCAGTTGGTCAAGGTCCTTGAGGATCGTGGAAACGATCAGCTTGTGCTTCCCGTTCCGGCCCTGCGGGACGTCCGCTTGCACCATTGTTTTGAAGTGCGCCGGCGCGATTTTTCCCCAGTGGTTGCCATTGCCTTCCTCCTGGATTGAAATGTCGTTAAACTAACGACGCGCTATCGTATTCAAACGTAAAATGAGTGTCAAGCTAAAAATTACTGACGGTAAAGCCCCCCCCAATCAGGTCGTCTCGCCAAAAGGCGATTCGGCTCGCTAATTGAAAATTCAATCCTTTAGAGATCTTATAAAGATTTTATAAAGATCTGACCCGTACGATTTCCCCTCTGCTAGCGTTGGGTCGTTGAAAGGAGTCAACCGAAAGTGTTGCGACCGAGAATACATTTCGAGCAGGTCCCGTTGGCAGTGGTTTTGAAAAACGCTACAGAAGTGCAACCAAACAAAAAGAAGCCGCCGAAGAAGCAGCAGACCCTGAAAGGAAAGGTCGAAAATGGACGGATCCAAAATGCAAGGAGCGACAATGGAAGTAACCAAGAACAGTCGTAAGGACGTTTCTGGATTTGCGAATCTGGCCTTCGACATCTTTCAGGTGGAGGCCGAGGGTGTGGTGTGGCGTGGAGCGGCGGCGACTTTTGAGGACGCCAACAAGCGTATTCAAGAATTGGCGTTGGCGTCGCCCGCAGATTACATTGTCTGGAATCGCCATACCGGACACAAACACACGGTTAAATCCGGCGGCCTGCCAGAGGTGCAGGAACCAAACGAGAACATTTCCTGATTGTATTGCCGCCCGCAGCGGACTGATTTCATTTCATGGTGCCCAAGAGAGGACTCGAACCTCCACTCCCTTGCGAGAACTAGCTCCTGAAGCTAGCGCGTCTGCCAATTCCGCCACTTGGGCACAACCGAGTCGTTCCAAAGAGGCTATCACGCCGAAAGTCTCAAAGCAAAACCCACCAATCTCGGCAAGCCTCGCTTATTCCTCGCGTGCAATGCGCAGAAATCCGTACGCGGTCTAAGGGAATGCTCCGGCACTCCACTGGGGCGTCTACACGAATTCCGGTATGTCCGAAAACCTCAGCGTCGTGTATCAAACGGTGTGAAGGCTAAAATGTCACTGCGAATTCTACTCGCCGACGATAACCCAGCGCTTCGAGCCAGCCTGGGCAATATGTTGACCTCTTCTCATGATGGCTGGATAGTCTGCGCCGAGGCCGAGAACGGCCAACAGGCCGTCTCGAAAGCAATCAACCTGAGGCCGGACGTCGTCGTCCTGGACCTATCCATGCCTGTGATGGACGGGCTCGAAGCGGCTCGGGAGATCGCCAACGTGCTCGCCTCGGTTCCTATTTTCCTGTATACGCTTCATACGATTCCTGCCTTGGAGCAAGAGGCTCCCAAATTTGGAATCACGCAGGTTTTCTGTAAACCCAATTGGCAGAGCCTTTTCGATGCCATTGAAAGCACCACGAAGCAGGAAGGGGAAAATCCTGAGCCACCCACGCGCGTTATCCGTTCGCGGCCCTTCGTGTCCTCTTAACGTTCACGCGCGGCGCCCAGACCGGTCAGACCTCCACATCGTTTTCACCCCTCAGTGGTAACTAGGCTCTCTTTTGGTTAAAAGCTCGTGACTACCATTGACTCCTGTGTGCCCACCTCTGTAGAGTGTCTGCAAGCGGTCGCGGGGTAGCACAGGAGGAATTCATCATGGCCACAGCCCGCGCGATGCTGGAGCGTCGCCGCTCATCGCGAGTCCGAACTTCGATTCCGTTGAGCGTTGTTCGCAGTGAAGCCAGTCAGTCAAACAACACTCCCGCCGAAGCCATTTCGATCAGCCGCTATGGAGCGCTGCTTCGAGTTCCGTTTCTTCCCCCTGTGGGATCTCGGATTGAGCTTCTTCACGCCAGGTCTCAAGAGGTTCGGGAGTTTCGCGTAATCTCCGCCAAAAGTCCGAAGGTGCCGGGTTCTTTCGAACTGGGCATCGAAATTCTTCATCCCGCTCAAAACTTCTGGGGAGTACAGCTCCCCGAAGACCGCTGTTCCGCCTAAATCGCCGCCTGCAAACCTTTCTCCGCTAACATGGAGTGGCCAGCGTCCAGTCTTTCCCGCACGTCTGCATGCCTGTTTCGGGTATCATAGGGCAGGAAGTCCTCCTGCCAGCAACTTGAATTCAAGGAGCCGGATTTGATCGCACGTTACACGCGTTCGGAGATGGGCCGCGTTTGGAGCGACGAAAATAAGTTCCAGCGCTGGCTCGATGTGGAGCTGGCCGCCACGGAAGCGCTCGCCGACGCTGGAATCGTGCCGCGCGAAGCCGCCGCCAAACTGCGCGCCCGCGCCCGCATCGATGTGGCGCGCATCAACGAGATTGAAGCGAAGGTCCGGCATGACGTAATCGCCTTCACTATCGCGGTGCAGGAAACGGTCGGCGATCCCGAAGCAGCGCGCTGGTTGCACTACGGTCTCACTTCCAACGACGTTGTAGACACCGCACAAGCTTTGCTCGTCCGCGACGCGTCGAAACTGATTGAAAAAGGCATCGCGCGCTTCGGCGAAATCCTCGAAAAGCGTGCCTGGGAATTCAAGGACACGCCCGAAATAGGCCGCACGCACGGCATCCACGCCGAGCCGATTACTTTCGGGCTGAAAATTGCGAACTGGTACGCGGAAAACCGGCGCGATGCGACTCGCTTTGAGACGGCGGCGCGTGAAATGGCGGTGGGTAAGATTTCGGGCGCTGTCGGCACGTGCACGCACCTCGGGCCGGATATCGAGCAGAAAATATGCCAGCGACTAGGATTAAGCACGGCGCCGATTACCTCGCAGGTAATCGAGCGCGACCGCCATGCGCAATATCTCAGCGCGCTGGCGATCGTTGCGGCATCGCTCGAACGCGTGGCACTCGAAATCCGCCATCTCCAGCGAACCGAGGTCCGCGAGGTGGAAGAGCCATTCGGCGGCGAGCAGCGCGGTAGTTCCGTGATGCCCCACAAACGCAATCCTGTATCCAGCGAACAGATATGCGGCCTTGCGCGCGTGGTTCGCTCGAATTCCGCGGCGGCAATGGAGAATATCGCGCTTTGGCACGAGCGGGACATTTCGCACAGTTCCGTCGAGCGCGTGATCTTGCCCGATTCCACGATACTGGTGGATTACATGCTCCATCGCACCAGCGAAATCGTGGCCAACATGAGAGTTTTCCCCGAAAGGATGCGGCGCAATCTCGACGCGACCAAGGGCCTGGTTTTCTCGGGGCAGCTCCTGCAGGATTTAGTGGAGCACGGCGCGCACCGCGAGGACGCTTACAAATGGGTGCAGTCGCACGCGATGGCCGCGTGGGAATCGGAAACCAGCTTTCGCGATCGCATCGCCTCCGACGAGAACGTGCGGAAGTATTTGGACGAAAAAGCTCTGGCGCACACCTTCGATTTGCAACGGCAGTTGCGCGCCGTGGACGCGATTTTCGCGCGCGTATTTGGCGCCAAATCCTCTGCCGCGCGCTAGCCCTTACCGAATGATTTTTTCAGGGATCAAAATAAAGACCGGCGAAGTTTGGCTACTGGACGCGTTGGATGTAGCGGCCTTCGGTGGTATCGACTTTTACTTTGTCGCCCGTGCCGACAAACGGCGGCACGTTGATCACTAGGCCGGTCTCGAGCTTCGCCGGCTTCATCACCGAGCTGGCGGTGGCCTTCTGAATGCTCGGCTCCGTTTCCACTACCACGAGATCAACCGTATCGGGGATCAGAACGCCGATGGGCTTCTCGTCGTAATACTCGATCTTTACGGGCATGTTGGGGATGAGGTAGTCCTTGCTGTCGCCGACCACATCATTTTGCAACGCGAGCTGCTCGTAATTCTGAGTGTTCATGAAGTGATGGCCTTCGCCATCGCTATAGAGGTAATCGAATTCGATTTCATCCACCGTGACTTTGTCGAGAAATTCCTCGGCGCGGAACCGGTGGTCCAGCATCGAGCCGTTGCGCAAATTGCGCATCTTCGTGGCCATCGCGGCCCGCTTATTCCCCGGTGTTCGGTGGTCCACGCTATAAATCACATGAAGATCGCCCTCGTGCTTGATGATCATTCCTGGGCGCAACAATGTTGCCTTGATCATGCCGGCTCCTGAGTTCTTCGCTGGAGTTTCCTGCGGAAGCTTTATTGAGACGAGAATTATAGCGGTCCCCGCAGCACGTGGTCAAACGCACGGCAATGCCGGCGCAAATCGGCCTCGTCACGCATCGTCTTCTTCGCGGCGTTTCATCCGCCGGATCTTCAGAGTGATACGGAAATCGCGGGAACGCGCCTCGGCAAGAATCGCGCGCCGCGTGGCGGCGGGTAGGGTTGCGGGATCGATTACGCCGGCTGAATCGCGCGGAAAATGCTTAATAAAAATTGCGGCAAGGTGTGCGGTGGCGTAAGCAATGGGCGTTGAAGTCAGCCCGCGACCGCGAATTTGGTAGAGAGTGGGAAAGCTCGCGTCCCAACGAACCAGCAAGGGCTGATCGTCTTTTGTGCCGCGTACGAGAACAACGGCCGCGAAGCGGGCATTCTCCAAAATTCCCTCACGAATGAGTTTCGCGACGCGGCGCGGCGTCAAAGTATCGGGAAATCGTTTCCGAACGATGCCAGCCGACCGGTTCAGCCGCCCCTGACGATGCCAGCGGCGCAAGCGCTCGAAATCGTTTCCTCCGATTTTGGCATCCAGGTCGCGCATTTGGATCACATACGGTAGCATGCACACTTCGTCCTGCGCCGCGAGATATACGGGTGTCTCGCCAATGGGAGGCGGGAAGCGGAACTTCTCGCGGTCGTCGAATCGTTTCGCCAGACCAAAGCGGCCATTGCGATACACGCGAGGCCGCGAAATCGCCGCGTCGTACGCCACGTCAGCTGACCAAGTGGAAATCGGATCTTTGCTCTCGGTGCTTTCGAACAGCCGAATCTGCATCGCTTCGACGGAATCGAGGAGCTCCGCTCCGCGCTGGGCGAGCAGGTTCGTGAGGCCTGGGGCCGCGCCCGCGCAAATCAGCGCCGCACGGTTCTTAGCCAGGAAACGCTTGTGAAAGCGGAATTGCTCGGGCCGGAAGGGATGGTGAACGAGATGGGAATTCAGATCGAGGTAATGAGCGCGTAATCGGAGCGCCGCGCGCAAAATAATTTTGTTGTAAACGGCGGGTGAAGCGTTGACGACCAGATTCGCACCGCGTGCCGCGCGCACAATCGACCACAGGTTCCGCGCGTTTGCCTCCACCACCTTGATGTTGGATTTCTTGCCGAGAAACCGAGCGGCCCGATCGACATCGCGATCTCCGCACCAGACGGTGTGTCCCTGGCGCGCGAGCAGCCCAGCTAGAAGGGAGCCCGTGCCGCCCGCTCCCAGAACGAAGATCCGCATCGGCTCGAAACTCTACCATATCCCAGAGACGGGACCACGAGATTGCCTCGGCAAACCTTCAAGGGATGAACGCATCTGAAAGTCGGAGGGCATCGTGTTGCAAGCAATTGGAATCTGGGAGTCAGTGCGTCTAGGACTGTTTTACAATGGAACACTTATATGAACCTTTGCCTAGCCGACTGCTTCGCCTCATAATGAGTCGTCCCGATCAGACATGGAGGAGGGACCATGGAGACCATCCCTGTGATGGCGACCACTAACACGCGGCGTGGCGCGATTCAAAGAAGGAACACTGGCGCGCACGCGATCCGGTTCGCCTGCTCCCTGTGGGCATTTTTGTTGTTGTCAACAATCGCAGGTGCTCAGGTGGAGCGGCAGAATTCTGCCACCGGACCTGAGCTTGCCCGACACAATCTGGCTCAAGTGGGTGCGTCGGCAGAGGACATCAAGGTAGTTTTGGTTAAAAGTCCTGGTCTTATGGTTGAAGTAAAGCGGTTGGTGGCCAAGGACGCGACGGACCAAGGCCAGATCATCACGGAGCGCGACCTAGCCGACGACGCGATTTTCGAACGCCTGCAAAACGATGTGCGGTTTCGTTCCGTAATCACTCAATTACTTCAGCACTACGGCTATTTGACAGCTACGGTGAATCCGGATTCAGAAGCTGGAAAAGAGCAGGACTTGCTGGTTCAGGAGCGTGTGAAATTCATCGCTCAGCAAGAAGAGCAGCAGAGAGCGCAGGCGTTGCAGCAGGCGCAGGACCGTTATGAAATGGCGCGTAAATGCTTGCAGGGCGATTCCAGAAGTTGCGAAGGAGCCGCGCAACAACAACAGGGCCAGCTACCGCAAGAACTAGGGCCCCAGCAGCAACAGACCATTCCGAGCGGTCCCCCGTGGTTCAGCCCGCGTCAGCCGAGTCCGTCGAGTCCGTTCGTGCAACCACCGGCGGGCAGAGACAACACACTCCAGCAGGCCCAACTTATGCAAGCTGGCCAATTTTCTGACGACCAACTCTCGCCGTCACTATCCGGGAATCTACCCGGCTCGCTGGACTCACAGGCGCTCGGCGGAGGGGCCGGGACGTCGTCCCTCTTGCAACAGCTTCAGTCTCAGAATGGCGGAGAGTCGCCTGGTGTTTCTCTGGGCGGTTCCGGATTGACGGGCAACCCGCTGAGCCAGTACCTGGGAGGTGAAGATCTCGGGGGCTCATTTGATCGCACGGACATAAATCCTTTCGACATGACCCAGTTTGACATGACTCAGGCAGGTCAAATGGGCGGCGCGGGAATGAATGCGCCGGGATACCAGAATTACTACCCCAATTATTATTTTCCCGGCCGTT
Source organism: uncultured Acidobacteriota bacterium (assembly GCA_963723845.1). Classification (GTDB taxonomy): domain Bacteria; phylum Acidobacteriota; class Terriglobia; order Acidiferrales; family UBA7541; genus Palsa-295. The sequence continues at coordinate 9,087 of CAVRSO010000128.1, read as the reverse complement.
TGAGGAATCCGAACCAATCCCTCCTGCAGCCAGCGGCAATGATCCGCAAGCCGAACCCGTACAATGACATTCCATCTCTTTATGACATGTACATGCAGGCAACACCGCGACCGGCGGCTGCCAGGCGGTTTGGCATGGACGTTTTCGAAAACAACTCACAGAATCCGTACGCGATTCCGATGGACTTGCCGGCGGGTCCGGATTACGTGGTCGGACCGGGAGATGGTCTGGCGATCGATCTGTGGGGAGGCGTGTCGCGCCGCATATATAGAAGCGTCGACCGCGAAGGTCGGATCAGCTTGCCCGAGGTAGGTCCGCTGCTGGTGAGCGGCAAGAGTCTTGCCGAGGTTCAACAGAATCTACAACAGGTTCTGCGCACTCAATTTCGCAACATCTCGGCTGATGTTTCGCTTTCACGGCTGAGAACTGTTCGGATCTATGTGGTGGGCGATGTCGAACATCCAGGTGCGTATGACGTCAGTTCGCTCTCCACTCCCCTGAATGCGTTGTTTATTGCGGGCGGGCCTACACCGGGAGGGTCGCTCCGGATCGTCCGGCATTTTCGGGGCAACGACCTGGTCCAGAATGTGGATTTGTATGACCTACTTCTGCACGGAGTGAAATCGGACATCGAGCGCTTGGAAAACGGCGATAGCGTTCTGGTGCCGCCGATTGGACCGCAGGTGACGGTCGAGGGGATGGTGCGACGGCCGGCGATTTACGAATTGAAAGACGAGGAGGACTTGTCCAGCGCACTGGCACTGGCCGGAGGGCTGCTTCCAACGGCTACATTGCGCCATATCGAGGTGCAGAGAACCATTGCCCACGAGAAGCACACGATGCTCAGCCTCGATATACCGGCTACGGACGATGATGCCGCAGCGACGCAAAAGCTGAACTCTTTTCAGATACAGGATGGGGATCGCGTTCGCGTATTTCCAATAAGCCAGGGTAACGAAGACGCGGTGTATCTCGAGGGCCACGTGATTCGTCCCGGCCGATATTCCTATCATGACGATATGCGCGTGACCGACCTGATTCCCTCGTTCAAAGATTTGCTGCCCGAACCTTCGACGCAGTATGCCGAAATTATTCGCCTCAACGCGCCGGACTTCCGTCCCAGCGTGCAGAGTTTCAACCTGGCGGATGCGCTCGCAAATCCAGCGCAAGCACCAGCTCTTCACGCCATGGATACGGTTCGAGTTTTTAGCCGCTTCGATTTTGAAAATCCGCCGACAGTGTCAGTGCTCGGCGACGTGAGAGCCCCAGGCACTTACCGGACTTCCGGGCAGATTCATTTGGCCGACGCCGTTCATTTGGCGGGAGGAATGGAGCCCGACGCCCAGGCTGAAGACGCGCAAGTGTTCCGGTACATGCCCGACGGCAAAGCTGAGATTTTCAGCGTGGCGCTAAGTCAGGCCCTCGCCGGCGATTCGACTCAGAACATAGTCCTGGAGCCGCGGGACCGGCTGCTAATCCATAAGAGTACGAATGCTATACAACCTGCCGTTGTGTACGTCGAAGGCGAAGTTGGAAGTCCCGGTCGCTATCCTTTGACCACGAATATGACTGTGGCCGATCTGGTCCGCGTGGGAGGCGGGCTGAAGCCGGATGCCGATACCGAAAGTGGAGATTTGACGCGGTACGAATATGCCGGGCAGGGCCAGTTGACCGGACAGCATGAACCGATTGCCATTTCGGCGGCCCTCTCGGGCGATCCCAAAAGTAACGCGCAACTTCACAACGGCGACGTGGTTAGTATTCGTCAGCTTCCCGGTTGGGACGATCTGGGCGCAACGATTACTCTAAAGGGCGAGGTGAAGCACCCCGGCACTTATGGGATTCGGCCCGGTGAAAGGCTAAGTTCGATTTTGGAGCGGGCGGGCGGATTTTTGCCAGACGCTTATCCGTATGGCACCATCCTTGAACGCGTGCAGGTGCGGGATCTGGAAACGAAAGAGCAGAACAAGCTTGTGCTACGCGTGAAGGATGCCGAGGGAAGCCTGCAGGCCATGCCGGACACCACGCCGGCGCAGAGACAAGCAAAAGAAATGGCCCTCGGCCAATATGAGACGACATTGATGCAATTGACGACCAATGCGCCTGTGGGACGCATCCCAATTCGCATCTCCTCCCGCGCCGAACGTTGGAAAAACAAATCGGCCGATATCCAAGCGAGAGCCGGAGACACACTTATCATTCCCAAGCGCCCCGACTACGTAATGGTGACGGGGCAAGTCTTCAATCCCACGGCGGTTGCCTACCGGCCCGGCAAAAGCGTGAAATGGTATCTGGAACAGGCTGGCGGAGTAACAACCACTGCGAATCGGAAGGCCATTTTCGTGATTCGCGCGGATGGCTCGATAATCGGGCGAAGAGAAGGCTTGTGGACCGGAAGCTCTCTTGGATCGGTGCTACAAGCCGGGGACACGGTTGTAGTGCCCGAAAAAGCGATCGGAGGCGGCGTGCAATGGGCCAACTCTGTTTACTGCTGCATCGGTGGCTTCCTCCATCGTGAGCACTGTATTCATCGCCACGCACTACTGATGGCTGGCACCAGGGTAGAACTTCGGACAAAACTTATGTTGGCTTGTTTTCTAATTGGCTTTACTGTTACAACCAGAACGAGTTATTGCCAAACGGCGGTGGAGGCTTCAGGTGGATCGAGCGACGCGGCGCCCAGCGCGGTTGAGGGGTCCAAGAGCTCGGTTCAGCCTGGAATCGCCTCGTCAGGCTCCGCGGATGGCTCCGACGATTACAACAATTCATTGGGAGTTTCGCTGCTGAAGCATATTGCGCAAGACCAGGAAGGGCTCTGGACGGCACCGGCTCGATTACGAGTGCAGGACAGCGTTTGGCTTGTCCCGCTGGGTGGAATAACCGCCGGGCTGATTGCAACCGATCGGGACACGAGCCTGCGCATATCGAATAGCCTGCATACCCAGAACCGATACGTGAGTTTTTCGAATTATGGAATCGCCGCCATTGCCGGAGGCACCGGAGCGCTCTACCTGTGGGGCCACTTTACGGATAACGATCACGCGCGTGAGGCGGGCTTGTTGGCCGGAGAGGCGGCGGTGGACAGTCTCGCAATTACCGAGGCGGTGAAATACGCCGCGGGCCGGAACCGGCCGCTTCAAGGCAACCATAACGGGGAATTTTGGAGCGGCGGCGATTCCTTCCCGTCCAATCACGCGGCGGTGGCATGGGCGGCCGCCAGCGTTTTGAGCCATGAATATCCGGGCCCGTTGCCAAAACTTCTTGCGTACGGAGCGGCCGCCGCGATCAGTGCGGCGCGCGTCGAAGGCAAGCAGCACTTCACGTCGGATGTGCTTGTGGGCAGCGCGATTGGGTGGCTGACCGGAGAATTTGTTTATAGCAGGCGTCATGACCCGGAGTTAGGTGGAGGCGAATGGAGCAGCGCTTCGGAAATGCTACTCGGCGACCATCCCTATCATCGAAAAGATATGGGATCGCCGTATGTCCCGTTGGACAGTTGGATTTATCCGGCGCTCGACCGTCTGGAGGCGTTTGGTGATGTGCCCGAAGGTTTTTTGGGTCAGAGGCCATGGACTCGCATGGAATGCGCGCGGCTGATCAGTGAAGCAAGTGATGAGATCACCGAGGACTCCGCGAGTCCCGCGGAAGCGAGCCGCATTCTCGAAGACTTGAACGACGAATTTGCACGCGAGTTGAATTTGCTCGGAGGCGGCACGAATCGCAGTGCGCAGATCGAATCAGTTTATGCACGCGTGACCGGGATCAGCGGCAAGCCGTTGAGCGACGGAGCGAAGTACGATTTCGGCCAAACGATCGTAAATGACTACGGCCGGCCGTACGAACAAGGAGCGAATGTGGTCGCGGGAGCGTCGGGATGGGCTACCGCTGGGCCGCTCGTGGGCTATGTCCGAGCTGAGTATCAGTATGCGCCTTCGGCGTCCGCGCTGCCGCTATCGGCACGACAGGTGATAAACCAGGTTCAGCTCCCGCCGTGGTTGGTCCAGGTGCGACTGTTCCGCCAGTGCCTCCGGGCACTCCGATTCCATCGATCGGCCAAGCAGACTTGCTCGACGGATACGTGGGAATGCAGTTCGAAAATTGGGCCATTACTTTTGGCAAACAGGAGCAATGGTGGGGCCCCGACAAAAGCGGGCCTATGCTGTTCAGCAACAACGCGGCGCCTATTGAGATGTTCCAGATTAATCGAGTAAGTCCGTTCACGCTTCCGGGCATCTTTGATCATTTGGTCCCGTCGAGTATCCAATTTTTCCTGGGTCGGCTGACTGGGCAGAACTGGGTATTCAGCGTTCTCACCGGCTTCACTGGTTCGTGGACGCAGCCGCTCGTCGATCAACCCTTTATCGATGGCGGCAAAATAAGTATCAAGCCGACGCCGAATTTTGAAATGGGCATGGGCAGTGACCACGATTTTTGCCGGTGCGGGTGTTCCCATGACGCTTCACAAATTCGGCCAGTCCATTCTTCCGGTTGGGAGCGGCTTGCCGGGAACGCCGAGTGATCCTGGTGATCGGCGGGGTGGTTTCGATTTTACTTACCGGTTCCCGAGGCTGCGAAATTGGTTGACGCTCTATGGCGATGCTTTCACTGACGACGAAATCAGTCCGTGGCGCAACTGGAACAAGGCTGCCGTCATAAGCGGAATCTATCTGCCTCGTATTCCGAAAATTCCAAAACTGGATTTTCGCGCGGAGGGAATCTATACCGATCCACCGGCCATGCAACCTGCCTTGCAGCACGGATTCTTTTACTATAACGGTCGATTCGTGAGCGGATACACGAACGATGGGAGTTTAATCGGCAGTTGGGTTGGAAGGCAGGGCCAGGGCGCGAATGCCTGGGCGAGTTATTGGTTCACTCCCAAAGACAATTTGCAATTCAATTTCCGGCATGAAAAGGTCAGCAAGGAATTCATCCCGAATGGCGGCACGATAACGGATGGCGGTGCTCGCGGGTCGGTGTGGCTAAATTCAACTTTGAGCGTGTCCGGCTCGGTGCAGTATGAGACATGGGATTTCCCAGTCATTTCCGCGATGCGGCAGAGCAATGTCGCCACGTCGATCGAAGTGACGTTTTGGCCAGGGTCGCGGCACGCCCTAGCTGATAAGTTGATAGGACTCGTGAGAGACGACATTGGAGCCAATTAATTCTGTACAATCGAATGGACGTCGGCCCGGTAGAAGAACACAGACCTTCTCGTCTATTCGCAAGGCACATGAATAGGGAGCCACATCCGTTGATAGGAGAATTGTCCAAGAAAGATACTACCTTGGTGCGTCACGGCGATAAAATCACCCTGGTCGAGGAACTCGAGGATAGACAACGTCAGGAGCGAACAATAGCGAGACTGCGGCTACTTTGGGAACACCGGGGTTTCCTGTTTGACGTGTTGGTTTTGGGACTTGTCGCATCTCTGGTGGTGGCTTTTCTTATTCCCTCCCGTTATAAATCAACTACTAAACTGATGCCACCCGATGATCAATCTCAGGGACTTGGTATGGTCGCCAGTCTCCTGGGCAAGACGGGTGAAGGGGGAATCAGCGCGCTGTCCGGTTTAGCAAGCAGCGCCTTGGGGCTGAAAACGTCGGGCGATCTTTTCATGGGGGTGCTGACGAGTCGAACGGTTCAGGATGACATCATCAGCAAATTTGGCCTTCAAAGCGTTTACGGTTCGTATGGATGGAAAACTTCCTTGCACGACGCGCGCAAGACCCTGGAAGATCGCACGGAGGTGTCGAACGACCGAAAAAGCGGAATTATTACCATTCAAGTAACCGACCGAAATCCGAAGAGAGCTGCGGCAATGGCTCAAGAATACGTCGCAGAACTCAATCGGGTCGTCGTAAGTCTAAATACTTCTTCGGCACATAGAGAGCGAGTGTTTTTGGAGGGCCGGTTGGCGGAAGTTGAAAAGGGTCTCGAATCCACAGAAAAGAATTTCAGCGAGTTTGCCAGCAAGAATACCGCGATCAACGTACCAGAACAAGGTAAAGCGATGATCGCTGCCGCAGCCGAATTGGAAGGGGAGTTGATCGCTGCCCAAACCCAACTCGAATCCTTGAAGCAAATATACACGGACAGGAACGTACGGGTGAGAGAAGCACAGGCGCGTGTAGATGAACTTAGAAAGCAGCTCGGAAAAATGGGAGGCCAGCCCGGCGCTGCGGGAGCCGCGACGGATGGAGGTGATGCAGAATCGATGTACCCATCAATTCGTCAGCTCCCCGCCCTCGGCGTGAGGTATGCGGATTTATACAGGCAAACGAAGGTTGAGGAAGCTGTGTTTCAGACTCTCACGCAAGAATACGAACTAGCAAAGGTCCAAGGAAGCGAAGGAAACGCCCACCGTTAAAGTCCTAGATCCTTCTGACGTACCCGAAAAGGAATCTTTTCCTCCCAGGGGACTCATCGGTTTGGGGGGGGCGCTCTTCGCAGGGGCACTCGGAGTACTGTGGGTAGTCGGCAGCGAGAGTTGGAGACAACTAGAACCGCAGGACGCTCGTAAGATTCTGGCTTTGGAAGTGGGGAGTACCATCCGACCGTACATCGGTTCCCGTCCGTGGAATGGTTCAACAGGGAAGCCGAAGGGCTCTCTGCTTTGGAAGTGGATCAAGCGACGAGCCCGCGATAGGGAATCGGATGGAGGATAGATGCAGACTCCGGTCAATCTCGGAACGACACAACCTCGAGTTGTGACCGCAGTCTTGGAAGAAACCGTTGAAGTTGGAACACCGAAGCACAGCACGGCTACCCGGGAGATCGTCGTCGCCGACTGATGGTTTCTAAAACCCAAATCGGTGGAGGTTGGCAGTCGCAATCTAGGGCTGCCGGAGAGATTCTGCAGAATTCCGCCCCTGTGATTCCGGATGAGGCGATTGGCGTCGGCGCATACTCTGAATGGCTCCGATCAACCGGTTCAAATGCCCAAGGCAGGGGCACGGGACCCGCCACCCATCTTGTGGGTGGCCGTTGGGTTCAGATAGTCTACGCGCTGATCGACGTGGTCTGTGTCCTGGCTAACGGCACGATCGCTTTCCTTCTTCGTTTTTCTCCATCTGATCTGCGCCGTTTCGTCTTTTCCGGGCATTTTGCTCTGGCGACCGACCAACCTGTGTCGCGTTATGCCGCCTTTCTGTTCCTTTACGTGGCCTTGATCGTGCTTTTCTGTCAGTTGCAGGATCTTTATCGAACTCGACGAGGACGCTTCGCTTCGGAAGAAACCTTTGCGGTGATCAAGGCCGTTTCTTTCGCTACGTTGCTGCTCACCGCGTTCATATATCTTTCCGACGTGAAGATCGTTTCTAGATCAGTTGTCGGTTTAAGCCTGTTGCTGAATATTATCGTTCTTGCGGCCTGGAGGTATGCGAAGCGAAGAATTGTAATCCACCGAGTAGAACACGGCATTGGCACACGCAATGCCGTAATCATCGGTGCTGGCCGCGTGGGTCAGGCTCTAGCGCGGCAGATCCAAGAAAACAAGCTTCTCGGCTATCACTTTAAAGGGTTTCTTGACGGGAACCATTTGAATGATCCTCGCATACTGGGCAAGATTGATGACCTTTCGCGTATCGCTCGTGCCGAATTCATCGACGACGTTTTCATCACGATCCCCTCGGAGCGAGAATTGGTGAAGCGCATCGCTGTAGAAGCTCGCCAGAACCGACTCAATGTCAAGGTGATTCCGGAACTTTACGACGGCCTTGGCTGGCAAGCTCCGCTTCGCCATGTGGGCGATTTCCCCGTTATGGAGATCCACTGGCGGGCAGATTCCTACGCTGGGACTTTTCTTCAAGCGCGCCTTCGATGCAGTTTTATCCTCGGTGGGGCTCCTCTACTGCTTACCGTTTATTGGCTTATTGGCAATGTGGGTCAAGTTGGACACACGCGGTCCGGTCTTATATCGATCGCGACGAGTCGGGAAAAAGGGTCGGATATTTACTTGCTATAAACTTCGAACGATGGTGTCCAATGCTGACGATCTGAAAAATTCGTTGCGAAGTCGCAATGAGAGGGAAGGACCATTTTTCAAGATTGGGAACGATCCACGGGTTACGAAATCTGGTAGGTTTCTCAGGAAGTATAGCCTAGACGAGTTACCGCAACTGTGGAACGTACTCAAGGGAGACATGAGTTTGGTGGGGCCACGCCCTCACCCACTTGATGATTTTGAACAGTATTCCTTGGATCATTTGCGTAGGCTCGAAGTAAAGCCGGGCATCACTGGACTCTGGCAGATTACGGCTCGCCAAGATCCCTCCTTTGAGACGAACATGTGTCTCGATCTTGAATACATTGATGGCTGGAATCTCCTCTTGGATCTGGAAATTATGTGCCGAACATTAGGCGTAGTTTTAAGCGGCGAAGGTAGATGACGGCTACAGTAACGGATCCTTGACGGGGATTCCATGTGTGATAAAGAGAGTCATATCGCTAGTCGACAGATCTCGGGCTAATTCCGGCTTCTGGGCGCTGGCTGATCAGGGAACGGTAAGCCTCGGCAATTTCCTCACAAATATTTTATTGGCTCGAAAATTGACCCCGCATGAGTACGGGGAATACGCCATTCTCTTGGGCATTCTGCTTGTCATTTATGGGGCCCACGGAGCAATGGTTACGTATCCTCTGTCGCTACAGGGAGCCTCCGAGTCTCGGGACGGCTTGCGTCTTTTGACAGCCTTTTCGTTGTGGCTGACGACGGGAATAGGTCTGTTCTTTGGCACAGCACTGATAGTAGCGTGCTGGGTGCTTGCCAGGCCGTCACTAGGATTTTGGGCTGCCGGTGCCATATTTTTCTGGATCACGCAGGAAACGGTTCGCAGGGGTCTCATGACACATATGCGGTTCCGCGACGCGATGTGGGGAGACGCCGTTAGTTACCTGGGACAAGCGACTGTGGTTCTCATCTTGGGCCGGATGGGACGGTTATCGATCGAGAATGCTTTTGGAGCCATGGCTCTGACGTCCATGGCTGCTGTCAGCTTGCAGTTTGCCCAGATGGGCATTCGGTCATTGCGAGTCCAGAAAGCCTGGGCTCTGCTCGGACGCTTCTGGAACCTTGAGGCAATTAAC
>CAVRSO010000127.1:0-104483 GCA_963723845.1 uncultured Acidobacteriota bacterium | reverse complement strand
GCATCAGATGAGCTGTCGCGGTGGCCACATCGCTTCTGGGAATGCCGTTGCGGCGTATCCAGTTTTCCTTCAGATGAGTGGTTTCAACGACCAGGGTGTCGCCATCCCAATGGCCTTTCGAAAATCCCTCCCATGTGTGCGCCGCGTAGGGCGGCGGCTCGGGGCGATCATCCATCCAAATCGTTTGCTCCGCGCCGTACGCCGAAAGGTGCGTGCGATACGCGATCACCTTTTGCGACTTTACGTCCACTTCCTTCCAGATATGCAGAATCGAAGGGCCGCGCCAGCCGTAGTCGGCGCCATGTTCGCGGCACTGATTCTCGGGAAGCTCCACCAGTGTGGCATCCCAACTATCTCCTCGCAGCCGCGCAGCCGCATTGATCGGCAACCCCAAGTAGTCGCCGATTTCCGGGCCGGGTATGCGCTCTTCCCAATCCTCATTGAAATTGGGCGTCCACATACCGGATGGGTCCTGCTGCGCAAATACTGGATGTCTCAGCAACGGCGCCAGGAAAACTAGCAGAATCAGCGCGCCCGCAATCTTTAACACCACTGCTCTGCTCATATCATGCCCCGATGTATTCATCTTGTTGAGCAACACTTCGCCGACCGGACTTTTTACCATAAAAGAAGCCCCGCCATCATCGTTTTTCACTCTTCCATTTCAAGAATCGATCCTGCGTCGCGGCCCCCGATACGATTTTGACCCGAGTTTTCTCCAAAGTCATTTGTGATACACTTTCGCGCCGGAGGTGCTCCATGTCACTTGTAAAAGGTCTCCATCATATGACGGTGTGTGTGAGCGGAGCTCAGGAAGATATCGACTTCCAGACCCAAATTTTTGGCCAGCGCATGATCAAGCAGACTGTCCTCTTCGATGGCCGCTATGCCCATTATCATTTGTATTATGCCAATGCAAATGCCGAGCCCGGCTCTGTGTACACCACCTTTCCTTATGGACGCGTGAAGGGCCGCCAAGGTTCCGGACAAATTCAGGCCACCGCGTATACGGTTCCAAAAGGCTCATTGAAATTCTGGCTGGAACACCTGAATCGCCACAAGGTGAAGAATGGCGGCATTCAGGAGCGCTTCGGACAAAAATTTATCCGCTTTAATCATCCTTCGGGCATCCAGCTCGAAGTGCTCGAGGACAGCGCCGACACGCGCAAGAATTGGACCACGAAGGAAGTCAGCGGAGACGTCGCCACGCGCGGTTTCCATGGCCCCGTGCTTTCCGTTCGTGAAATTGCGGAGACTGAGCGCTTTTTCGTCGATGCGCTTGGTTTCCGCAAAACCGGCCAAGAGGGCGCGTATCACCGGTTCGAAATCGGGGAAGGCGGCGCCGCAAAGACAGTCACTCTACTCCACGAGCCCGATCGCCCATCCGGCAGTTGGGTCTTCGGCGCGGGCACGGCGCATCACATGGCGCTCGAAGTGGAAAACGACGAGAAGCTCGCGGAACAAAAGGGCATCTATGACGAATTGGGCTACACCGACTGCTCTGAAATAAAAGACCGTATGTATTTCCACTCCGTCTATTGCCGCTGTCCCGGCGGCATTCTGGTTGAGTGTGCGGCCACGGTGCCCAATGGATTTGCTGTTGATGAGCCAGCCGACCAGCTTGGCCAGAGTCTCCTTCTTCCGCCGTGGTTCGAACAGCGCCGCGCGGAAATCGAAGCGATGCTCGAGCCCATCAAGGTTCCCGAAAGCAACTTCCCGGGCGGCATGAAAAAGCCCGCGGCTGCTCCGGCGCAACCGTCCGCAGCCGAGCAACCCGCGAGCGGCGCATCCCGTCGCACCAGTGCGGTCTTTATCGGCGGCGACAAGCCCACAAAGAGTTAGCGCTCACCGAAAAAACAAGGGCGAGGTTAGCCTCGCCCTGTTTTCCCATTTTCTAATCGCCACTTTTTGAATGTCGCCGTCTTGAGGCAATCACTCTAGGGGCGTCTTTCGGGTTGCGGCCCCGTCCGTGCGAGCCGGATCGCTGGCGCGCCGGCCCACTTGGCGCATTCAGGTTGATTATCGAATTTACTAGCCCGACATGGGAGAATGCCTGAGGAAAATTCCCCGCAAAGCTCTTTTGTCCCGGGTAATACTCTTCGGCCAGAAGCCCAACATCATTTCGAAGACTCAGCACACGCTTCAGGAGTTCCCGCGCTTTATCATTCTGGCCGAGAAGATGATAGGCGTCGGCAAGCCAAAAACTGCACGCCAGAAATATTCCTTCGCCTGCGGGCAGCCCGTCTTCAGCTTTCTCCGTGTCATATCGGATGACTAGTCCATCCCGAATCAGGCGCTTTTCGATCTGCTGAACGGTGCCCAAAATGCGAGGGTCGCTAGGCGGCAAGAAACCGACGAGTGGGATGAGAAGCAAGCTTGCATCCAATTGGTTGGACCCATACGACTGAACGAAGCTGCCCAGTTTGGCATCGAATCCGAGCCGGCAAACTTCGTCGTGAATTTCTTGCCGTGTGGCCCGCCACTTATCCAGTTCCCCATCCGCTCCATAGCGCTCGCAAGCCTTGATCGTACGATCGAAAGCCACCCAGGCCATTACCTTCGAATGGGTGAAGTGGCGGGCGGGCCCACGAACCTCCCAAATTCCGTGGTCGGGTTCTCGCCAAATATCCTGAAGATGCCGCACAAGTTCGCGCTGAAGATTCATTGAAGGTTCGCTCTTGGCATCGCTGCTCTTGCGGGCTTGGTGAAGGGCGTCCGCGACTTCTCCATAGACATCCAATTGCAATTGCTCGGTGGCGGCATTTCCGATTCGCACCGGCGACGCCCCGTTATAGCCCGTGAGCCATGGAAGCTCCGATTCGGGTAGTTGGCGCTCCGCGGCGACCCCGTACATTACTTGCAGCTGACTGGCGCTCCCGGCGGCCGCTCGCAGCAGCCAGTCTCTCCAGCGGCGAGCCTCTTCGCGGTAGCCGGCATGCCACAGGGCGAGCAAACTGAAAGTCGCATCGCGCAGCCAACAGTATCGGTAATCCCAATTGCGCTGCCCTCCGAATTGTTCGGGCAATGAGGTTGTGGCGGCGGCCAGGATGCCGCCCGTTGGATCGTACGTCAGCGCCTTGAGCGTGATCAGCGAGCGTTCTACCGCGTCCGCCCCCGGTCCGTGATAGGTGCACCGGGATATCCACTTGCCCCACCACTTCGCGGTCTTTTCCAGAGACGATTTCAAGTCCGTCGAGTTCGGAGACCGGCCAAATGAGCTTCCGTACTTCAGGTCAAAGCCAATCGTTTTTCCCGCCGTGACGGTGAAGTCGCTAACCGTTTTCAGCCCCTCTCCTTCAAGGGGAACCGGCGTCCGAAGCGCCAGAAGGTTTGGACCGGCGATCGCAAACAATGCCCCATCGGGCTGGCGCGTGACCCACGGGACGGATAGCCCGTAATCAAAACGGACCACGAACTCCATTCGCATCCGCACCTTCCCGCGTTCTCCGCGGACAAGACGAATGATCTCTGGAGTCTTGCTTCGAATCGGCATGAAGTCGATCAGCGTTACCCTCCCATCCTTGGTATCGAACTGAGTTTCGAGGATGAGGGTCTTATCGCGGTAACGCCGAGTGGCGCGGTACTTTTCTACGGGAGCGATCTGCCAGCGGCCATTGTCGGGAGTTCCCAGAAGCGCGGCAAAACACGCGCCGGAATCGAATCGCGGCAGGCAAAGCCAGTCAATCGAGCCGTCGCGCGCAACGAGCGCCGCCGTTTCGCAATCTCCAATGAGGGCGTAATCTTCGATCGCGGAGGGCACTGAATTATTGTAAGTCCAATTGGTTCGTGAGGCGAAGCATCGCCACTTCGCCGCGAAATGGGCGCAAGCCCAGCTGCCTATCGCATCGCCATCCAGCTCGAAAGCTCGCGGTTCAGTGCTTCCACCAGGTCCGTGCGGTCTTCCCCCGGCAAATTTGGATCGATGTCGTAACCCTGACTGCGCAAATAGTAGGAGAGCATTCGATACGACGCCCTCAACCCTTGGACCTCCCCGTGGCCGATAGAGATGTGCTCGCCTGGAATCGAAGGCGTAAGCTCATCGCGCATGTAGATCGCGTCAAATCCGAAAATGCGCCATCGCTCGCTGCGGCGTTCCGCGCGGTAAAGAAAACGCGCATGCGTGGAAAGGGTGCCTTCCACGTTCTGCAGTTTCACCGGCAGGTCAATGATGGCCGTCAAGCTCGCAATGGCGCGATCTCCCGCCAGCGTCACCAGGACCGGTCCCAGCCGGTGCTTGGCGGGAATGCCGCGGCGCGCCATGTCGATTGAGCCGGTCACGAAATCCGGGCCGTTGCCTCGAAACCAACTTATTCGCACCACCGAGTCGGGCCAAAAGCATTCGCGCATTTGCTCCCAGCGACCCATATCGCGGCTCTCCCGTTCGCGCAAAATAAGTTGCGAGATCGAAGTAATATCCGCGCTATCCAAAACCGCTTTTGGCAAACTATTGCTCATGTGGCCTTTGCCAGACGCGAATTCCGGGTGGCCGGGTTCGCGTCGTTGGTCGAGAAATCTTTACACCACCACTTACTTGAAACTGCGATTTTAAATGATAGCCTCACACTGAGGCTGCGTAGCCGCCTCGACGAAAGGACGTGACGGCGATGTCGTGCTTTCAGGTCGAAGGGAGGGGCTGCTCCGAATGGCCAAACCGTCCCGCGCCCGCCCGTGATAGAGAGTCGTGCATCGCAGGCCGGTTGTCAATCCAGCGCCAGCTTCGCGAGAGGAATCCGAAGAGCGAGATTATCGCCGGACGCTCCACAGTCTATTCGCAACTGCTGTCGAGTAGAACTGCCTGTAACTGCCTGAAAACAAACGATCGGTGTGCACGTCTACCCGTCACAAAAACGGAGGCCAAATCTGCCGCAGGTCGCCATAACCATGCCGATGGAATCGACGAATTCCAGATTGAAAAGCGGCCGGAACCCGCTTACGCTGTTCACCTTAGTGATTCCGCGGCCCCAATCGCTAGATCAATCTTCAGGATCGGATGAGTGCGTCACTCACAAGCAGTTGAGCGCATTTTAATGGAGCCTTCCAGCAGCTTCGAAGTCGGGAGAATCCGGGTCGGCGGCAACGCACCCTTGTTTCTCATTGCCGGACCCTGCGTGATTGAGAACGAAGCACATGCCACCTCGATCGCCACTCGCCTGGCAGAAATTGCCGGCTCCGTCGGTATCCCGCTAATCTTCAAGGCTTCTTACGACAAAGCGAATCGCTCATCCATTGAATCTTTCCGGGGACCCGGCCTGGACGCTGGACTCCGCGTGCTTGCAAAAATCAAGAAACGCACCGGGCTGCCCATCCTAACCGACGTGCACGAAATTGGGCACGTTGGCCCGGCCGCGGAAGTTTGCGACGTGCTGCAAATTCCGGCGTTTCTCTCGCGTCAAACGGATCTTCTGGTCGCTGTCGGCCGGTCAGGCCGCGCCGCCAACATCAAAAAAGGGCAGTTCCTCTCGCCCTGGGATGTCGCCAACGCCGTCGGAAAAGATCGCAAGCACCGGCAATCGGAAAATCATTCTGACGGAAAGAGGCGTATCCTTCGGCTACCAGAATCTTGTGGTGGACATGCGATCGTTTCCGATTATGCGCAAACTGGGCTATCCGGTGGTCTTCGATGTGACGCACGCGGTGCAATTGCCCGGCGGAGAAGGAAACTCGAGCGGCGGCCAGCCCGAGTTCATCGAACCGCTCGCGCGCGCGGGAACTGCGGCCGGCATCGACGGGTTGTTCCTCGAAGTTCACGACAATCCAGCGAAAGCTCTCTCGGACGGCACCAACGCACTCCCACTCGAAAAACTCCGGCCGCTCCTGGAAAAAGTATCGCGTATCGCTGCGCTAACTCGTGAATGGGATGGAAACGGCGGCCTTCCGCAAAGGCAAGAATTTTCGACGAAGCCGGCGGTGCGCAAACCAGAACGCAGAAAGTGGCGAGCCCGATGAGTCCGACGGCGCCTCGGAAAAGCGCAATCTCGTCGAACGGAAGAAAAGTGTCGGTGGCGACGGCGAAGCGCGTCCTCCAAATCGAGGCTCAGGCCATCAGCGATCTGATCGATCGTCTGGATGAGCGCTTCGAGAATGCCGTCGAGCTGCTGTATGGCTGCAAGGGACGCGTGGTTGTTGCCGGCCTCGGTAAATCCGGACTGATCGGACGAAAAATCGCCGCGACGTTTTCCAGCACCGGCACGCCATCGATGTTTCTGCATGCCGCCGAGGCTCTCCATGGTGATCTCGGCATGATCGCGGCGGGCGATGTGCTGTTGACGATTTCGACGAGCGGTGAAACCGAAGAACTCGTCGAACTGGTGGAAGCGGCAAGACGGCTCGGCATCAAAGTTGTAACGCTCACAGCGAAAGCGTCTTCCACACTGGCGACGGCCAGCGACATCGTCCTTGATATCGCCGTCAAAGAAGAAGCTTGCTCGTTGAACCTGGCGCCCACTGCTTCCACGGCGGCGGCGCTGGCCGATGGGCGACGCGCTCGCAATCGCTTTGCTCGAGCGCCGCGATTTTCGCGAAGACGATTTCGCGGCGCTGCATCCTCGTGGAGGCCTGGGGAAAAAACTGCGTCGCATCGAGATGCTGATGCATACCGGCGGCGAATTGCCGCGCGTGCTTCCCACTACCAAGATGCCTGACGTGATTTACGAAATGAGCAGCAAAGGGCTGGGCCTCGCGGCGGTGACCAAGCCCGACGGCCACGTGCTGGGAATTATCACCGATGGCGACCTTCGCCGCGTGATGCAGCGGCGCAAGCAAAACGTCCTGGAACTCGCCGCCGTGGATTGCATGACCAAAAATCCCGTCACACTGCCGCGCACCGAGCTTGCTGCCACCGCGCTTCGACTCATGGAAGAGAAAAAGATCACATCCGTAATGGTCGTGGACGCCGCCGGCCGCCTCGAGGGCATCGTCCACATTCACGATCTTTGGACGCTGCAGCTGTTTTGACGCTTTAGTCGGAAATCCAAATGACGATCCGCGAAATCAAATTTCCCGCGAAAGTGATGCGGCGCGCCAAAAGAATCCGCGTTCTGCTCATGGATGTGGACGGCACGATGACTCCCGGCGTCGTGTGCCTGCAAGCCTTTCCCGACGGCAGCGTCGCCGAGATGAAAGTTTTCAGTGCGCACGACGGCGCAGGCATCAAGCTCGCCAGCATCATGGGCATCCGCACCGGGCTGATCACGGGGCGCGATTCGCCCGCTACGGCGCGGCGTGCCCGAGAGGCGTCGATGGAATTCGTGATTCAGGGCCAGCCGAAAAAACTAGAATCCTACAAAGCGATCCTTCTTCGCGCGGGCGTTACGGACGACGAAGTTGCCTACGTGGGCGACGATCTGCCAGATCTTCCCCTGCTCGAACGCGCCGGCCTGGCAGTGGCCGTGGGCGACGCGGTGCCGGAAGTGAAGCGCGCAGCTCACTACGTCACCACGGTTGATGGCGGCAAAGGAGCCGTTCGCGAAGTTGTCGAGCTGATTCTGAAATCGCAAGGAAAGTGGAAAAAGGCGATCCCCCTCGCCATCGCCTAAAGACTGCTCTCGCCAGACTATCTCGCCGGCCCGTGACTCCAATCTGCAGATTCCCTCTCAAAACGCGACGGGCGAAGCTCAGGCGATAGCAGGTGCCCGTACGTACCAGCACTAAAACGGTACTTTCGGTCAGTGTTTCTCGAAACTCCGGGAGCATAGCCTCATGGAGTGAGCGAGAAGCTGATGGCCACTCCGAAAGACACCGTCCCCTTTATTTTCAGGCGCTCATCCGTCTGCGGGATCCTTTCGGCAACGGCATTGCTGGTAGCGTGCACGCTTTCGCCTTCGGCGTGTTCGCGGGCTTTGCCGGGCAACGATTCGCCCAGCCGGATGGATTCACCTGAATCCCAGATGCTCTGCCCTGACCAACCAGGACCGAACCGCTCAGCAAAACTGGGAAGAGACGCAAGGCCGGGCACACCCACTGCAGTGGGACGACAGGCTAGCCGCAGCAGCTAGAGCGCACTCGGCAGACATGGCCCGAGCCGGATATCTATCCCACGAAGGATCGGACGGAAGCGTTCCCTCGCAGCGTGTTTCCTATATGGGTATTCAGTGGCTTTCTACCGGAGAAAACGTGGCCAGGGCTCATGACGCGGCGGAAGCCGAGGCCCTATTCATGGACGAACCGAAATTCCAGCAGAACCACCGGTCAAATATCTTAAATCCGAACTACACCATTGTCGGCATCGGCGTAGCTCGAGACTCCGAAGGAACGCTGTATATCACCGAAGAATTTGCGCAACTCCGCTAGCTGATTGCCGGCATTTCTCCACCGTGCAGCAAGAAAAATTGTGATGCCTATTCCGTCTGTGCTGTGCCGCGAGTGACGGCATCATTTAGAAGCTGCCTCATCTGCTCATTAGCCTGGCGGGATGCCTCCGCCTGCTGTCGGCCCAGCTCGCCTTGTTGCCGCCCGATTTCACCTTGCTGTCGTCCAATATCCCGCATCTGCTCGCCGATCTCGCGTTGCTGATCACCGGCTTGAAATTGGGATTCTCCGATTCTGTGTTGGAGCTCGGCGATTTGACGCTGTAGATCGCCCAGCTGCTGCTGCGTGCCGCCGGTGCTGAGCTGCTTGATCTGAGCTTCCAGCTTCTGCATGTCGGCGCTCATGTCTGGAATTTGCACGTGGACCGCTTCCATCTTCTTGCTGAGTTCCCTTTGCTGGTCTCCCAAAGCTTCCTGCTGTTTCCCGAGAGCATCTTGCTTCTGGCCAAGCTCCTCTTCAGCCTTGAACAAATCCTTGGCACGCTGGACGGTGGCTTGGTCGCGGATCACATAGTTTTTCTCGTCATGCTGGAACCAGACGTAATCGCCCTTGATTTTATTGCGGAGCGAAGTGGCGTGCTCGACATCTTCCGAATCGCCCGACATAAGAATCGGCGATTCTCCCGACACGATCACGTAGCGGCCGCCAAAACCGCCGTTGAACGCACCCCAGTTCATCGGGCGCGCGCTTCGGAATACTCCGTCGCGTTGAAACTGTTGAAGCTGAAGCTCCACGGCTTCTTGAACTTCGTTTGTCGAAAGCTCGGCGTGCGAAACTGCGCCATATGCGTCTCGGTAAATTTTGCGGATTTGGTCTTCGCTGATGCTGTCCTTAAGGTGAAGCGCAGCGGGTGGTAGCGCGAAAGAGTTTGGTCCCGCCTCCGGCACTGGGACCGCCGGCTGCCCTGGGGCAGGAGGAGCTACCGCCTCAGGGGCGGGCTCAGCTGCGACAGGCGCCTGTTGAGCCACAACCGCGGGAGGAAGCGGTGCGCCGGACCCTAGATTATCTGTCGCGACCGGCTTCGCTGGAGCCGGCACGGGAATCGGAACAGGAATCGGAATGTTCGCACCATCTTGAGCGTGAGCAATCGATGGCCGCGCGGCTGCGGCGAAAAACACAACGGCGATTCCGAGCAACAGCAAACTGATTGACAACGATTTATTGAGGTGCATTGAACCATCTCCTTCCCATGCCAGAATTCGATCCACTCGCTTTTCGGCCTGCCCCGCTTTAGCCATTGAGACGCCCTGCCAGTTCACGCGCCGCGGATTCCGTTGAAGCGCGGCGAAAAAGTCGAGGAGTGTTTCGGCGTATTGCGCGCGGTCCGCTCCGGAAAGCAGCGCGGCTTCATCACTTGCTTCTTCCGCGACATCTGCCAAGCGACTGTGCAGCCACCAGCTCAGCGGGCTAAACCAGAAAACGGCGCGGTGCAAAAGAGAAAGGCGCTGCGTGAGTGCGTCTCGACGAATCACATGCGAGCGTTCGTGGGCGAGCACGGCGCGGAGCGCGACGGGACCCCATTCGCGCCATTCAACCGGAAGCAAAATAATCGGGCGCAGAATTCCGAGGGTAATCGGCACGGAAATCAGTTCGGATTCCGCGAGGCGCACGGGAACAGCGAAATGATCCCCGCACCCACGAAAGGTCAGGAGTTCGATAACCTCCGATTCGGCAATCGGTCGAGCTCCGCGAACGAGTGCCCGGCTGAAAATGACCCCAAGCAACAGCCGGCCAAAGAAAAAGAAAGTGACTGAAATGTACGTCGCGGCGAAAAACACAATCCATGGAAGCGAGGCGTCACGATTTTTCGCCGCTATCGCGGGGGAAGCTTTGGATTCGCGAACAATTGGCGCCGCCTTCGTCGAAATGGCGCCGTCAGCGGGCAGAATATCCCATCGCGAAGTTCCCGCAGTGCTCATCGGATGGACGTCCGCATCGCTCTTGGGCAACGGAATTTCAAGGTCCGCGCGAAATGGAGCGATGGGAAACGCCTCAGGCGCGAAAGCTCCCGTCACGGGGGTGTCCCCGCTCGGGCGGAGTGCGTTCGTGACTGTTGAGCGCTGCGGAATGAGCCGAGCCACAGCCGCAGGAAACTGAAATGATAGCGGAGGCAAAATCAATCCCAGCAGCGGCATGGCCAGCGCCGCGTAAAGCACCACCTTCCAAACCGCGAGACGCGCCGAAACACTTTTCACGCGCAACGCTCCCACGGCCAGCGCCGCGAAACATCCCAGACACAACGACCGCGCGGCGGGAGCGAACAGATGCGCGAGAAATGCGTAGCAGGCGTGAACTACTGGAGCAGAAATCATCGCTTGTCATCCTTTTCAGACGGCCGCGCACCAGCCTTGGCTGACGACTTGCGCTGGCTCTCGCGGCTCTGAGCGATCTTGCGGGCCATCCGTTCCAGATCTTTGTGTCCCAAAACATTGCTATCGACCATGCCCATCACAAGCTGCTCGGCAGAACCGTCGCAGAAACGGTCAATGATGTGTTTCACGGCGCGTGTAGCCACGTTTTCGCGCGCTTCCGCGGCACGATAGACGAAGGTGCGGCCTTCGAGTTCGTGCGCGACGTAACCCTTTGCTTCCAGACGCCGCAGGACGGTGCGGATGGTCGAGTCCTTCATGGGGCGGCTGCGGGCCAGGGCTTCACGGCAGGACTCGGCCGTGCACGGGCCGTGCGACCAGACATAATCCATCACCGCCTGCTCGACCTCGCCGAGGTTCTTTGGCCGGATGCGCGGTATGTTCGTCATTGTAGCGTTACAGTGTGTAACATTTGAGACCCAAGCGTGTCAAGAAGAAATTGCGGCGAGCATCGCACCGATATTCGGCCGCAAAAGACGAAGTGACCGCGAAGGTTTTCTACTTGGCAGGAGTCAGATCTGCTTGCGCCAGCTCGCTAGCCGTTTTCGCGTCCGGTTTGGATACGTCGGCAGCCTTCAAACGCAGGACGACCACAGACCTGCCGCGTATCTTGTAGGTATGATCGCGAAGCAAGAAGCCAGTTTTGATTTCCTCGTCAGCGGTATCCAGAAGACGCTCCCACCTTTCGCCCGCACGCTTCACCGGCAGTCGGAAAAGAATCGGATCGTAGTGAGCGTTGAACATGAGGAAGAGCGTGTCTCCGATCACCGGTTCTCCGCGCTCGTCGATTTCGTCCAGAGTATTGCCATTCAACAGGACGCCCAGACACCGGGCAAAAGGGTCGTCCCACGCCTTGTCCGTCATCTCCCTGCCGCGCGGTTCATACCAAGCGATATCTTTCACGCCGGCTCCGCGGATGCTGCGTCCCTGAAAAAATTTTCTTCGACGCAGCACTGCGTGCTCCTTCCGCAGTTCGATGACGTAGCGAGCAAACTCCACCAATTCTTTCTGCTTCGGAGTCCAATTCCAATCCAGCCAGCTGATCGTGTTGTCCTGGCAGTAGGCATTATTGTTTCCTTGCTGTGTACGGCTGAACTCATCTCCGCCGCAGAGCATGGGCACTCCCTGAGAGAGCAAGAGCGTGGCCAGAAAGTTGCGCTTCTGTTGTTCGCGCAACGAAAGGATCTGAGGATCAGTCGCCGGCCCTTCCACGCCACAGTTCCAGCTCAGATTATTATTGTCGCCATCCTGATTGTTCTCCAGGTTGGCTTCGTTGTGTTTCTCGTTGTAGCTGACTAGATCGTTGAGCGTGAAGCCATCGTGACTGCAAACGAAATTGATGCTGGCGTACGGCCGGCGTCCACTGTGGCTGTAAAGATCGCTGCTGCCGGCGAGCCTTGTAGCCAACTCCGAAACGACTCCGCCGTCACCCTTCCAGAATCTGCGCATCGCATCGCGGTATTTCCCGTTCCATTCCGTCCAGCCCACGGGAAAGTTGCCCACTTGATAGCCCCCTTCCCCGATGTCCCAAGGCTCAGCAATCAGTTTCACCTGTGACAGCACCGGATCCTGGTGAATGATGTCGAAGAACGCGCCCAGCTTGTCCACAGCATGGAGTTCGCGCGCCAGGGCGCTCGCCAAATCGAAGCGGAAACCATCGACGTGCATCTCCATCACCCAATACCTCAGGCTATCCATAATGAGTTGGAGGACTCTGGGGTGCCGCACGTTTAGGGTGTTGCCGCAACCCGTGTAATCCGTGTAATAACGCGGATTGTCTGGTTCGAGCCGGTAGTACGATGCGTTGTCCACGCCGCGAAGAGAAAGCGTGGGTCCCAAGTGGTTGCCCTCCGCCGTGTGGTTGTAGACAACATCCAGAATTACTTCCAGGCCCGCTGAATGCAGGTTCTTGACCATCGTTTTGAAAGCTCGCACTGATTCAAGCGGAGTATGTTTCACCGAGTAGCGAAGGTCTGGCGCAAAGAATGCGAGCGTGTTGTAGCCCCAGTAATTGGTGAGGCCCAGGTCGGCGAGATGATTGTCAACGGAGTGATGATGAACCGGCATCAGCTCGACCGCCGTAACCCCGAGGTCTAACAGGTGGCGGATTGCGGGCTCTGAGCCCAGCCCCGAATACGTTCCGCGCATTTTTTCCGGCAGATCCGATCGCAGCCGAGTGAAACCTTTCACGTGCAGCTCGTAGATCACCGTGTTGTGCCAGGGCGTGCGCGGTTGCCGGTCGTTCCCCCAGGTGAAGGCGGTATCCACAACCGCCGCTAGCGGAGCAAAAGCTGCGTTGTCGCGGTCGTCCATCACGAGATCCGCGTCCTCTGCGCCTTGCCGGTAGGCGTACATTTCAGGCGCCCAATTCACGGTTCGCGCTATGGCCTTGGCGTACGGGTCGAGCACGATCTTGGCTGGATTGAAGCGATGCCCTGCCGCAGGATCATAAGGCCCGTGGACGCGGTATCCGTACACCTGCCCCGGAAGAACCCATGGCATGTAGCCGTGCCACACCATGTCTGTTTGTTCTTTCAACTCGAAACGCTGCGATTCCTGGTGATCGTCGGCGGAATCGAAAAGGCAAAGCTCCACTTTGGTGGCGTGCTCGGAAAATAGGGCGAAGTTGACTCCTGCGCCGTCCCAGGTGGCGCCCAGGGGATAGGGCGCTCCAGTACGTACCTTGATGCTTGGCTCGCCCATGCTTTTATTTCCTCCGTGGCGTTCAATCCTTTGTCTGGTGATGGACCGATAATGTCATCGTGTTCTTTGGACGACAACGGATGGGTGAAGGTGCGTAGCTCGCTCAATTTAAGGGGTTTCATGTATTGCGCTCCGGTTTGGTTCCCTACGATCATAACTGAGGAGCGATCGCCAGTTCAGCCGGTGGTGACCGCGCAACGCCCCTGGAATCCCCCCAGAATTGGTGCCTAAGAGGCTACCGGATACGGTTGTCGAGGCCAGCCAGGGACTATGAGCGACAATTCGAAGAAGAAGCCCTCCTTTTCGAAAAAGCTGAAGGTTGCCAGGCTGTTCCGGTCCCATCGGAATAGCCTGATTATCGCGTTCGTTGCGGTACTGGGAGAAACTTTAACCGACATCCTTCAGCCTTGGCCCATCAAGATCATCGTCGATAACATCCTGCAAAACAAGAAACTCCCCCATTGGCTTGGTGCAATCGTTTCCGGATATTTCGGTCACAACAAGTTTTCGATTCTGAATTTTGCCGTAGCTGCGGTGGCAGCGATTGCCGTTCTCGGCGCTGTCAGCTCTTACGTTGAAAAATACATGACAACTAACGTGGGTCAGTGGGTGGCTCACGATTTGCGGCGTACACTCTACAACCACATTCAACGACTCTCGCTTGCCGAGCACGATGAAGCGCGCACGGGCGACCTGATATCGCGAGTGACAGACGATATCGACGCCGTCCAAAATTTCATCAACTCCGCTCTCCTGGGCATTGTGGTCGACCTGTTGACTCTGGTTGGCATGATGGGTGTGATGTTTTATGTCAACTGGAAATTCACGCTGATCGCACTGTCGGTTGCGCCGGCATTGTTCGCGGTGGTGTATTTCCTCACACGCCGCATCAAGCGCGCTTCTCGCGCCGTTCGCAAGACTGAAAGCGAGCTGACTTCGATTGTGGAAGAAGCATTGACCTCGGCGCGCGTGGTGAAGGCATTTGCCCGGGAAGACTATGAAATACAACGGTTCGAATCCGAGAGCCTGGAAAATGTGGAAACGGCGTTACGGGCGCGAAGCCTGAAAGCCACGCTGGCGCCGCTCGTGGAGGTGATTGTCGCGATCGGAACCTGTTTGGTGCTCTGGTATGGCGCTCGACTAGCGCTCGACGGCCGGATCAGCGCCGGGGTTCTGATCGTATTCTTGTTGTATCTCGGCAACATGTACAAGCCCATGCGCGATCTATCCAAGCAGACGGACACTGTTTCCAAAGCGATTGTCGGCTACGAGCGCATCCAGGAGGTTCTGGAAATCGAGAGCCAGGTTCGCGATCTGCCGCGCGCGCGGCGCGCACCACGCTTCAAGGGCACGATCGAATTCGACCACGTTAACTTCAGCTATAACGGTGGCACACCAGTCCTAAAGGACGTCAGCTTTCGGATCGAGGCCGGGCAAGTAGCGGCTCTGGTGGGCCCTTCGGGCATGGGAAAGACCACGATCGGCAGCCTGATTCCACGCTTCTACGACCCAACTTCCGGAACCGTAAAAATTGACGGGAACGATATCAGGAATTTCAAGCTGCAATCCTTGCGAGAACAAATAAGCTTTGTCCTGCAAGAGACGCTGCTCTTCCGGGCCACCGTTTGGGACAACATCGCCTACGGAAAACCTGACGCCAAGCCCAAGGAAATCATGCGAGCCGCCAAGCTTGCGAATGCCGAAGAGTTCATCGAGGCGTTGCCCCAGGGATATTCCACAATGATCGGTGAGCGCGGCGCATCGCTTTCGGGCGGACAAAGGCAACGCATTGCTATCGCGCGGGCCATCATTCGCAATACTCCAATCCTGATTTTCGACGAGCCGACCTCGGGCCTCGATGCCGCGGCGGAGCAAACCGTGATGGAAGCCCTGAACCGGCTTATGGAGGGCAGAACCGCGGTGCTGGTTGCACACAATCTGGGCACGATCCGCCGCGCGGATGTGATTTTTGTGATCGAGGATGCGGAAATCGTTGAGCACGGATCGCACGAAGAACTGCTTGCAGCCAACGGCCCCTATGCGGGCCTGTACAAACTTCAGGTCGATGGTGTGGCGAAATGAGCAGACGGCATTCGGACACCATCCATTTTTCACAGCGCAAACCCCGAAATTTCGGAGAGAAACAGTGAAACTGATCATTGAGCCCGAGGATGGCATTTCGCCGCTGCTTTCGGCAATCAAAGGCGCCAAGGAAAGCATCGACCTCGCCATTTTCCGTTTCGACCAACGCGATTTGGATAAAGCCCTGAGGGCTGCGGTCGCCCGTGGCGTGAAGGTTACTGCGCTGGTTGCAAGTGTGAACCACGGAGGGGAGAAGGGTCTGCGCAAGCTGGAGATGCGTTTCCTTGACGCCGGCATTACTGTGGCGCGCAGCTCGAGCAAACTAACTCGCTATCACGACAAGGTCATCATCGTTGATCGGCGCACTCTGTACGTTCTCTCGTTTAACTTCACGCACATGGACATCGAGCGCAGCCGCGGATTCGGCATCGTCACTCACAATTCCAAATGGGTCGCTGAGGCAGTCAAGCTTTTGGAGGCGGATTCGAAGCGTGCGGCTTATTGCTGCGGACTGGAAACTTTTGTGGTCAGCCCCGTGAATGCGCGGAAGGCGCTCGGCAATTTTCTCAAGCGGGCGCACAAACAACTTCTGATTTACGATCCCAAGATATCGGATAAGGAGATGATTCGTATCCTCGAAGATCGCGCCAAGGCCGGCATTGAAATCCGAGTTATTGGACAAACCAAGGCTCATCTCGAGGTTAAGAAACTTTCGAAGTTGCGCCTGCATACGCGCACCATCATCCGCGACGGACGTCAGGCTTTCATCGGCAGCCAGAGTTTACGCGCCACCGAGCTGGATTTGCGCCGCGAGGTTGGTCTCATCGTACGGGATGCGAGAATTGTGAACAAGCTGGTGGAAAAGTTTGAATCGGACTGGGACTCGGGCGGCAAGAAAGAATCCGCACCCGACAAGGCTGAGCAAAAGATTCCCAAAAAGGACGCAGACAAGGTCGTCAAAATTCTGGTAGAGGAACTTCATCCCATCGCGGCGACCGTAAAAAAGGCCGTCAGGAAGGCAGTCGCCAAAGCGGGTGACGAGGTGCTCGAGGACGGAAGCGTGCAAGACACCGTGAAGGGCGTCGTCAAGAAGGCCATGAAGCAAGCGGTCAGGGAAGCCGCAAAGGGCTAGTTAGGTCTCGCCTCGTCGAGGCCAGAGCATTCGGGATTCGGAGCTACTCAGGGCTCCCGCCTCTGCATTCGGGTAGAGTGGAGGTTCTTCCAAAATGGCCCCCATGAAAAAAGCGCGATCCGCCGGTCACCGTTCCGCGCCGAAACGCAGCGGCGCTCCGCAAAACATCGATGAATACGTTGCGAGCATCCCGGAACCTGCGCGCACCGCCTTGAACGAGATGCGCGCCGCAATCCGCTCGGCTCTGCCGCCAGAAGCTACCGAGACCATCAGCTATCGGATTCCTGCATTTAAGTCCGAAGTTGTGCTCGTATGGTTTGCCGCATTCTCGGACCACTGCAGTTTGTTTCCCACTGCCTCGGTTATCGAAGAGTTCAAAAACGAACTCAAGCGGTTCCCCACATCGAAAGGCACCATCCGATTCCCCACGGACAGACCCCTGCCAATTGCGCTTATTAAGAGGCTAGTAAAGGCGCGAGTCGCGCAGAATGAACGCAAGAAAAGTCGCTGACGGCCTGCCACTGAACACGGGCGACGCCGGCTCTGTATCCTTCTAATTCTCACACGTTGTTAATTCCCGTTTCATGCGTGAGTAACTCTCGAAGGGCATTTTGGCCCCCAGCTTGACGGGCCTCTAGATGCAAGCGCCGAGCGAGCGGAACATCTCGCGCAAGGGTGTGCTTTGCAAACGCTTCTGCGACTAACCGATCGTAGCCACATTTCTAATTTCTCAAAAGCGAGGCGGGGGGATTACATGAGATATCTCACACCACTAGCAATCGCATTAGTGTTTCTAGCGGTGATTCCGGTGAAGGCGCAAACCGACCGCGTTATTTTGGAGGGAACGATCACGGACCAAAGCGGAGCAACCGTCCCCGGCGCAAGCATTAAGGCCACCGAAACGAATACCGGAATCAGCCAGGAGGCTAAATCCAGCGCGCACGGCTATTACTTGGTTCCCGGTCTCGCTGTCGGCACTTATTCCGTTTCCGTCTCGAAGTCCGGATTTACCACGAAGGTTATCAACGACGTGATCCTACGTGTTGGAGAAGGCCACGCTCTCGACGTCGGGCTCGAACTCGGCGCGGTTAACGAACGAGTTGAGGTCCAAGCACAGGTGAATCCCGCCGAGCACACATCGGCGGCGGACGCATCCGTTATCACCAACCAGGAGATCGCGAATCTGCCGGTGAACGGGCGGGACTGGTCTGAGTTGACCATCCTGGCCCCGTTCGCACAAGACGACGGCGGAGGCGATCAGCGCACCATACGTTTCTCCGGCCGAGCCCGATAATTGAATTGGCTGGAGCTGTTGTACGCATTGAAGTAGCTGCTGGCGAACCCTGAAAAACTGGTCAGCGGAACGGTCCACTTTTCCGGGGGCAAGGGGACATTGGTGAGTGCGCCGCCATTCAGAGTAAGGTCGGTGTCTTCCTGGTACGACTTCCACGTTTTTCCAGCCTTCGTGAGGAGATTGCTCAAGTGCAGCGGAGTATCCTGGTTCGAGGGTCCCTCTCCGGAATAGGGGTCGTTGTCGTCCGCCACGCCAAAATTAGTACCGGCTTCGGACCAGATATAGTTCGGCTCGGAAGGATGGATATGGGGGTTGCTTCCACTTCCGGTGACCAAAACATTATGGTAGGCCGTTGCGTAAGCGACCTGCTTGCTGATCTGAATCCTTGAGCCATTAACACTGACGAAGGCGGTTCCGTTCACAAGACTATTGATGAATGGCGCGTTCGAGTTCTGAAAAATCTGCTGATCCCTGCCAGTGAACTGGTTTGCTGGCTGGGTCCAATTATGATTCTCCATCGCGATCACGAAAACGGTCTTGATCTCCTGGGCGCCGGCGCTGAAATTGCCCAACGCGGTTAAGAGAATAAGCGCACCCAAGGCGTAGAAACCTCTGACCAGCGACACTGACACCTCCAAGAACCAATTTTACACGGGCAGCGGAGCATGTTTCAGGTCACACAAGTGAGCTAGATGAACCAAGCTGAGTCCCATACGCTGATAACAGGTTCGTTTTACAGAACGATGATTGGCATATGACGGATGGGAGACTCTACTCGTCAGCGGGAGATTGACTCTAGCGCCAAGCCGCGCGTCCGCGGACCGAAAATGCCTATTGCCAAAACGATTGCGAGCATGGAAGCCGCGATGAAGGCGAAAACGCCGCCCACACCAAAACGTCCGAGAAAAAAACCAATCATCAAGCTGGTGAAGATCGCGCTGAATCGGCTCCACGAATAGACAAAGCCCACGGCTTGCGCCCGCACCGGCGTGGGGAACAACTCAGCTTGGTAAGCGTGAAATGCCACCGACATCCAGTTATTCGAACACGTCAATATCACGCCAAGCACGATCAGCCAGCCTGGCTCCGTCTGGCGTGCGAACAACAGGCCAAACCCGCCGATGCAGATTGCACTCCAAACAATTTGCCACTTTCGTTCCAGCTTGTCGGCAATTCCTTGAACCAGCAGCGGGCCGGCCGGAGCAAAGATGGCGATGATGAACGAATACTGCAAGCTGGCCGTGGTCCGAATGCCCGCCGCAATCAGCAGCGTCGGCACCCACGAAGCGAACCCGTAGTAACCGACGGTCTGAGCCAAATGAAAAACCATAAGCATGAGCGTTCGCCGCAGATAGGGTGGGCGAAAGATTTGAACGAATCTTACGGCGGCGTTCGGCGATTCCTCCGCGGAAGCCTCCGCCACGATGGGAGGAAGTTCGGCGCCCAGCTCCGCAGTCACTCGCTTTTCCATGTCCGTGACGGCGCGTTCCGCCTCGGAAATGCGCCCGCGTGCAATCAGCCATCGAGGACTCTCCGGAATTCTTCGCCGGATAAACCAGACGAAGATTGCGCCGGCCGAGCCGATCAACACCACCCAGCGCCAGCCCGCGATGCCGAAAGGGTTGCGCGGCACAAGCAGCCAGGAAATCAGCGCAACTAACGGTATCGTCGTGAATTGCACCACCTGATTCAGTGCGAAAGCACGACCGCGGACTTCCTTGGGCATCAGCTCAGCGATATATGCATCGATTGTGACCAACTCGATGCCAATGCCAATGCCGGTGATAAATCGCCACACTAGAACCCCAAACGCATGCGTCTGGAAGGCCATCACGATCGAGCCGGCCGTGTACCACAGCAAGGAATAAGTAAAAATCGCCCGGCGGCCGAATTTGTCGGCGGCAAACCCAAATGCGATGGTGCCGATGAAAAGCCCGGCGAACGTCGCAGAGACAAAGGTGGCCAGTCCGGTCAGGCCGAAGAAGGAGACAGAGGCGCTGGTGAACAGTCCACTACGAACCAGCCCGGGACCGATATATGTCATCAGAAAAAGATCGTAGAACTCGAAACATCCGCCGAGCGAAAGCAGCAACAAGAGCCTCCAGATGTAGCGCGTTGTGGGAAGCCGATCCAGCCGCGCGCTAATCAGAGCGGCTTGGCGGCGGATGCCTGTCTGCCCGGCAGGAGTCATCAGGGTTCCGCGAATTTTAGCAATCGCCGCCTACAGGGCATAGTGCATTCAGTTCGGCAGAGGAGGGTCATGGGACGGCGCGGACACAATGCGCCCGCCGGGGAGCAGCTAGCCGGTGGCCAAGCCCTCCCTAACCGATGCGGCGTCTCGAAAGTTTCATGGGGTTGACATGACCGGATGACAAGGAACACACTCTCTCCACACACGTAGTGGTGTAACGGCGGGAGGCAAGTCGATGACCTCACTCCTTTCAGAACCCAGAAACCTGCAGTTCCCAGACTGGCAAACCGATTTTGAAGCGGCGGCGCGGCAAGCTGCGCAAACACCCGGCCGAATTCAAGCGATGAAGGCGGCTGTTTTGTCGAGACTGAGAGCCAAGCTTGAAAATCCTCCAGGACCTCTCGAGCGCATCGCGCTGAACGACGCGATCCTTTTGTTGCGGGCGTTGCGAAGCGGAAGCCCGCCAAATGCCGGCTCGGAAACCGATCTGGAATAGCTGTAAAAGAGGGAGAAGGAACATGGCCACTGCATCCAAAGCGCTCGCCCCCAAGAATGGTGAGCGCGTACGCAGCACGCAGCACGAGGGTGTTTTTGAAATCGTCGGCGTCAATTCACTGATGCAAACGGCAAATATCAGGTTGATCGATGGAACCGGCCACGTAGTGCCGAATGTACCGTGGACGGCGCTGACGCCTGACAAAAAGTAGCTTGATGGCGCGGACTGAAACACTCGCGCACTAAATAGTCCCGAAGAGTTATGCCCTCCCGGGCGCCTGCTACCGGCGTTCCATTGCTCGCCCGCACTTCGACCTATTTGTGATTTTAGTTCGCTGCCACGAAGGCCCGACCGAAACTCGATATCCTTGAAAATCCGAGGCTGCCACCTAAGTTGCTACCCGCTCGCCCTAAAGCGGTGCATAAGGGAAAGTACATCTTCGACCGTATTCCAGTATTTTCAGCCACTTCCTAGAATTAGCCAGATGGTCACTCAACCTGGCGAACTGCATCAATTCGTCAACCGAAAGCTCTCGTTTCGTGGTCACGTAACGTGAGTCGGCCCCCTCTTCGCGAGCGAGACACTTTGCTGACCGCGATCGTGGCAGTCCTCACGATCGCAACCCTTTATTTTGCGCGAGATATCCTTATTCCGATTGCACTCGCAGCGCTGCTCGCGTTCGTCCTTGCCCCTTTGGCTCACCTTGTGGAACGCGCGCATCTGGGCCGCGTCTTCTCCTCTCTTCTCGTGGTTTTTCTTGCAGTTGCTGTAGTCGTGGCTCTCGGCTGGACTGTCGCCAAGCAACTCACCACCGTGGTTGAGCAAATACCCAACTATCAGCAAAACATCTCGGACAAAATCGAGGCGCTGCGGGGAGCGCCGGCTCAGGCGCTGGAAAAAGCGGCGAACGCCGTGAATGAAGTAGGAGAACGACTGTCTTCGCCGCCAGACGGCGGCTCTCTGAATCCCGCGATGAGCAACACGCGACCGCAGAAACAAGCTGCTGCTAAACCACCTGTTCGGGTCACGCTGGTCAAAACGCCGTCGTTGTCTCCAGACTCGCTGCAGAACGCTCTCCGCTTTCTGCTAGGAGCACTACTCGTTTTCGTCTTCACCCTGTTCATGATCATTCGCCGCGAGGACGTGCGAAATCGGCTCCTCTCGCTGGTGGGAACCGGGCATCTTCATGCGGCGACGGACGCAATGGATGATGCGGCCGCCCGCGTCAGCCGCTACCTGCGAATGCAGCTAGTGGTAAACACATGCTACGGGATGGTGATCGGGATCGGGTTGCACTTCATTGGGCTTCCAGGCGCATTGCTATGGGGAGTGATCGCGGGGATTATGCGATTCGTGCCATATCTCGGTCCGCCACTGGGCGGCATTGGCCCAGTCCTGCTTTCGCTGGCGATTTTCCCGGGTTGGCACACGGCAGTTTTCACGCTCGCGCTTTACGTCGGCGTCGAGGTCACGGTCTCGCAGTTCGTTGAGCCGATGCTGTACGGTGAGCGGACCGGACTTTCGCCCGTGGCGGTATTGCTGGCCGCGGTTTTCTGGACGGCACTCTGGGGGCCGCTCGGCCTCATCGTGTCAACTCCGCTGACCGCATGCCTTTTGGTTTTGGGCCGGCGGGTGCCGCGGCTCGCCTTCCTGCACAAACTCCTGGGAGACGAGCCCGTGCTCACGCCCGATGCTCGCTTTTACCAGCGCATGCTGGCGATGGACAGCCAAGAAGCGCGCGAGGTGTTAGAGGAGGATCTCCAGAATCACTCGCTGGAAGAGGTATATGAGACCGTGCTGATTCCGGCATTGGAGCTGGCCGAACAAGACCGTCACAATAATGTACTCGATGAGTTCACCGAGAGGTTCATCTACGAGAGCACGAAAGAGCTTGTCGAGGAAATCTATGAGAGCCGCAATCACGTAGACGAAGCATCCGATCATCTGGAAAACGGTGAATCGAGAGCCCACTCGCGAGAAAAGGCTGCGCGTCTGCACGTCGTTTGTGTGCCGGCTCGCGATGAGGCAGACGAAATTATCGGTATTATGCTCGCCCACACTTTGCAGAGAGATGGATATGAAGCGGACACCGTCTCTCTTTCTGCACCGTCGGACATGCTGCGCGAACTCGATAAACTGAAGCCAGACATCGCGTGCATATCCGCTTTACCGCCGTTTGCCATTGCCCACGCGCGTTTTCTTTATCGCAGCTTGCACAAGCAGTGGCCAGACTTGAGGGTCATCGTTGGGCTATGGAATTTCTCAGGAGACCTGAGGCTTGCCTTGAACCGGATCGGAATGAAAGACGAGGGCAGCGTCCTCACCTCTCTCTCGCAAGTCGTTCAGGCAGTCGCGCTGGCAAGCGAGTTTGCGAATCAAAAGGAACACGCGGGCGCGTAACAGGCGAAGGAGCCAGTGAGGAATTTGTACTGGCGGCTGTGAACGGGTACGACAGACCAGAGGCAAGTCCTCAAAAATCTGGGAGTTACGGATATCTCGGCAACAACGGCCCCATTATCCCGATTATCGAGGGTGGGTGACATTTCCTCATACGCCACATAGAACCCTCGTACCATGGAAGTTCGCGAGCCTCCCGCCCACCATGAAACAAGTCAAAATCGATCCCAAAAGTCCGGCTAGTCCTGCGGCTGAGAGGAGACCTGTGAAAATTAAAAAGCGGCCGATGAGTGCGGATGGCACAAGCGTAGAGCGCCGAAAAAGCCACCGCTTCCCTGTGGTCGTTCCGATTGAGGTGAGTTGGCGCACAGCCGACGGCATCCCAGTCAAGGAAGATGCTGTTGCTCGGCAAGTCAATGCCAATGGCGGCTTTCTGAAGATGTCCATTTATCCGGAATTGGGTAGCAGGATTACACTTGCCAACTTTCTTTCGGCACAGACGGCGGAGGCAAGGGTACTTGCCGCACCGCACACACGCGAAGGGGTCGCGAACGGCATCATCGCCGAACTGATCGTGCCAAACCCAAGCTTTTGGGGAGTGGACCTACAGGTCAAAAAGACCATCGTGGAACTGCAAAATCTGGAAAAGCTCCTACAATGCGAGGACATTGACCTTCGTCTAGTGAAGGAATATCGCGACGCCGTGGATTACCTCCGCACGGCCGCGGGGACGCTTGAACAGCTACGAGAGTGCCAGTTCGGCGGGTTGGATGGCGGCGAACTGCTTTCCGCTCTGGCTACTGGCCGGATTCGGCGCACCATCAACCTCTGCGTGGAAGTAGTCGCCGACCTCGATGCCGGCCGGTTGAAAAACGACTCCAAAGGTGTCGACGAACTTTATCGAGCGATTGAAGATCTCCACGACCGAATAAGACAAGCTGGCAAAGTCCGGGTAACGACCCGGTGAACGCAATCCCCGATGCATACGATGGAGCGGGCGATGGGAATCGAACCCACGTCCGAAGCTTGGGAAGCTTCTATACTGCCATTGTACGACGCCCGCTCTAGAAACAAATAATGCGCAGGATACCACTGGTTTCGGGCCGCTCGCAACCGAAGTAGGCGCGCTAGGAACCCCGAGGGCGCATCATTTTCCCAGCCATGCGGGCGACGAACTGCCGCGGCGCCAGCCGCTCAGCCTCAACCATCAGACGGTTTTTCGTCCCCGAAATTACGAAGCTCCTCCCCTCGGCAAGGGCCGCCAGACCTACCCGCGCCACCTTGTCCGCAGTTTCGGCCGAGCGGAAGACGCGGTCCGGCTGCTCAGCCACCTGCTGGAACTCGGTGTTCGTGGAGCCGGGGCAAAGCGCGCAGACGCGCACCCCAAATTCGCGCAGCTCTTCCGCAATTCCCTCAGCGAAGATCAGGTCAAACGCCTTGGTGGCGGCGTAGGCCGAATTGAATGGCAGCGCCTGGAAGGCGGCCACCGACGAGACAATCATAATATCCCCATGGCGGCGCGCGATCATCGCGGGGGCGAAAAGTTGCGTCAGATGAACCACCGCCGCGCAGTTCACCTGAATCATTTCCATCAGGCGTGGCGTGGGAATGTCGTGAATGTAGCCGAAGGCGCCGAAACCGGCATTGTTGACCAGCAACTCAACCTCAATGCCCTTGCCAGTGGTAAACGCGTGAATCTCAGCGGGCGCTTCCGGCCGTGTCAGGTCGGCGGGACAAATTTCGACGCGAATACCATGCTTCGCGGCCAGCGCCGCGGCTAGATCCTCCAGGCGGTCAGCACGGCGCGCGCTAACCACCAGATTCGTCCCGCCGGCAGCGAGGCGCTCGGCCAGCGCCAAGCCTATCCCGGCGCTCGCCCCGGTGACAACCGCCCACTTCCCAGACCATTTGTTACGGGAATCAGCGCCCAAGGATGCCTCCTCCGCACAAGCGTACAAGCAGACATGAAACCACAATCCGAGGCGCCGCAAAAGCCAGGAAGGTAAAACCAGCTAGAGGAAGCTAAGCCGCGCGGTTTGCGGGAGGGAAAACGCTATCGCGCAGGCGCGCACTTTCGCGCTTTAGGCGATCCAGCAGCCTGCGAGCCCAGACGAACTCAGCGGCGAGAACACCGAGTGCTATCAAAATGGTAATGGTGCCCGGTCCGGGCGTCACCACCATCACGACGCCGATAGCGAGCAACGTGAAGCCGAATACGATTCGAAGGTACCGCTTGGCCTGCTGGATTGTCCGTATCACCCTATCCACCCGAAACCGGAGGTCCCCAAAACCCCACCGCGCTTCTTGAAGCCCCACTGAAGCCCCACCGAGCTTCTGCTGCTTCGATGCAGCGAATCGTCAGCACGACTCGAAAATTTGCGAGCACGCCAAGTACCAACTGCTCTCCGCGCTTGCCGGAGACTCGCACGGTGCTGATAATAGACTTCGCCGGGCGCATCATTCCAAAGGCTTTTGTCGATTCCCAAAAATGCGCAAATTTTTGCAGTGGAGGATGAAAAAATGGAACTGTCCGTGGCACGGATGCAGGTGCCCGAAGGTGCAAATCTAATTCTCGGGCATTCGCACTTCATCAAAACGGCGGAGGATTTGTATGAAGCAGTGGTGAACACAGTGCCCGGAGCGAAATTCGCAGTGGCGTTCAACGAAGCTTCCGGGCCTTGCCTCGTGCGCGTGGAAGCAAACGACGACGAACTGAGGCAGGTTGCGGTGGCGAATGCCCGGTCGATTGGCGCGGGCCACGCATTCGTTCTCATGGTTCGCAACGCTTATCCGATCAACTTGCTGAGCCGCATCCGCGATTGCTTCGAGGTGTGCTCGATCTTCTGCGCGACGGCTAACCCCGTGGAGGTGATCCTCGCGCAAACGGACTTGGGACGCGCCATCTTAGGAGTCGTTGACGGCAGCTCGCCGAAGGGCGTCGAGAACGAGGAAGACGCCAAGTGGCGCCGCGAATTCGTCCGCAAAATCGGGTATAAGCTGTAGAGCATATCGGGTGCTAACTAAAGTTTCGGCCCGAACGGCGGGAAGTTGAGGCTCTTAAGAGGATCTTTTCTGGTTCCCGGCGCGGAAGCTCTAACCGCGCCAATTTTCGCAGGCATTTCACACGCCGGATGTACGTTTTGGGGGCTTTTCGATAAAAGCGCGCTTTACACGCTTCCGCAGGACGTGCTAGTTTGTTCCCGTAACCGCCGAAATCGCAGACGCCAGGCGGCAGGGCCATTAATATCGACCCTTCCCACGTTTTTGTCTCGATAGACCTCCCCCAAAACAATTTACAGACGTTTCTTCCGCCGCAGAGCTGGGAAGAGCGTAACCGAGTGAGGGACGGGTGCTAAAACTCCGCAAGGTCGAGCTATTTGGATTCAAATCGTTCTGCGAAAAGACCACGATCACGTTCAGCGGCACCGGCATAACCTGCATCGTCGGGCCGAACGGGTGCGGCAAATCCAACGTCGTTGACGCGATCTCCTGGGTGCTAGGCGAGCAGAGCCACAAGATGCTGCGGGCCGAGCGCATGTCGGATTGCATCTTCAACGGCACCACCCGGCGTCCGCCCATGGGCATTTCTGAGGTGACGCTAACGCTCATCGACCCCGAGCTATCGGAAGCCGTTGCGAAGGTGATGGGCGATGACAACGCGGAGCCGACTGCCGCCGAGGGCGCAGGTCTTCCGGTGCTCGTTGAGGATCAGGACGAGGCTCCTCCTAAGGATTCTGAAGGGCGCGGAAAGTGCGCCGGACCACGTGGCGGATGGGGGCATCGAGGAAGCCTCACCAACCATCCGCAAAGGGACGCGAAAGCGGGCGGCTAGTGAAAAGCCAGCGGTCGTCCTGCGGCCCGGCGAAGTGGTGGTGGGAAGGCGGCTGTATCGCTCCGGCCAAAGCGAATATCTCGTAAACGGCCGGACGGCCAGGCTTCGCGACGTCCAAGAGATTTTCATGGGCATCGGCTTGGGACCAGACAGCTACGCGATCATCGAGCAGGGCCGAATCGGCCAAATCCTCAATTCGAAGCCGATGGACCGCCGGGCGATCATCGAAGAAGCCGCCGGGATCACCATGTACAAGACCAAGCGGCGGCTGGCGGAAACGAAGCTCGAAGCCTCGAAGATCAATCTTTCGCGCATCAACGACATTTTTGTGGAAGTAGAAAAGCAGCTTGCGTCGCTGAAGCGCCAGGCATCGAAGGCGCGCCGGTACGCCGAGTTGCGCGAGGAGATGCGGGGATTGCTGCGAATTGTCCTGGCCAGCAAGGCCGGGCATCTGGATGGCGAGGCCGCGCGGCTTGAGAGCCTGCTGGCCGAAATGGAAGCAACCGAAGAGCGCGAGGCTCGCTCCGTGCACGAACTGGAAAGCGAACAGGAGCGGCTGAGTTCGCGGACCTACGAGTTGGATGCTGAGCTGCGCCAAACTCTCAACGTGCTGAACCAAACCGCACTCGATCTGGACCGTGCCGAGAATCGGATCACATTCAATCAAGAACAGGTCGCGCAGTTGGACGCGCGCGCGGCCGTGCTGGCTGCTGAAATCGAGCAAGCCGAGCGTCAGGGAGCGGAACTGGCTACGCGGCTGGCCGCGCAGCGAGAAGCAGTCGCGGCGCTTCGGGAACAGAGCGCTGCGCTCGAAGCCGGATTGCGGGAATCGACGGAGCAAGTCTCCGCCAGCGGGGCCGATCAAAATCAGCTCGAATCACGAATGGAAGAGCTTCGCCAGATGGCCGGTCAGCTTGCGGAAGAGGCGGCGCACAGGCAGGCCGAGTCTCTGCAGGCGGAAGAAGTGGCCGCGCGACACACGGCCGCCGAAGAACAAAGGGCTACCGGCATTCGCGAGATGGAGGACCTGTGCGCGGCTTTGCAATCGACGGCGGACTCCGCCGATGCCGGCTTCCAGGCCGCAGAGCAGCGGGCGCGCGAGCTTGGCGAAGCGGTCCGCGAGGCGCAATCACAGCTGGCCGGATTTCGCCAGGCCGAGCAAGAGACCAGCCAAAGGCTCGAGCAAGTTCGCCAGGATTTATCAGCGGAGCGCGCGCGGCACGCCTCGATCGAACAGATTTTGCGTGAACGGGCCTACACGGCGGATGCGGTGCAGAAGCTTTTCAACGCGAGCGAAGAGGGTCGGTCCCGCGGCTTCCGCGCGATAGGCCTGCTTGCGGACTACGCCGAAGTGCAGGAAGAGTATGAAAGCGCGATCGAGCAGTTCCTGCGCGAGGAACTCGAGTACGTGGTCGTCGAGTCATTCGATCAGGCTCGCGCCGGCGTGGCTTTGCTGCGGGACGAGATGGGCGGGCGCGCAACTTTCTTCGTGGATTCCGTGGGCAGCCTGGATACGGACAGGATGGAGAATGGCGCGTCGATGCCCGGAGACTTCATCGCGCGGCTGGACCGGCTGGTGGAGTTCCGGGAGCCGCTCGGTCCGGCAACCAAATACTTTCTCAAAAAACTCCGGACGGCCTATATCGTTGAAACATCCGCAATCGCCGAGCGGATGGCCAGCGACAATCCTCACAGCTATTTCCTTACCCCGGAAGGCACCTGCTATCACGGCCGAATGATTTCCGGGGGACGGAAGAGCGACGCCGGGCCGCTGGCTCTGAAGCGCGAGCTTCGACAGCGCGAAGTGGAAACGAACCGGCTGGAGGGCTTGGCCCAAGAACAGCAAAGCGACCTGGCGCGGCTTGAAGAAGAAATCACGGCGGGGGAGATTCGCGTAACCGGGGCGACGGCGCAGCAACTCGAAGCGGAGAAGTCTTTGGTAGCGGCAAGCCATCAGCGCGACGAGGCGCGGCGCGAGTTCCTTCGGGTTGACCGTCAACTTTCGGCAGAACGCGACGAGATCGTACGGCTGCGCTCTGAAGCCGAAGCTGCGCGAATGCGGGCGGAGCAAGCCCGCGCGGCAAACGTCGAAGCGGTGCGCTCGCGGGCCGCCGCCGAGGCGGAATCCTCAGAGGCTGCCGAAAGGCTTGCAGATTTACGCCGAGACTTTCAGGCGCTGCAAGAGCGAGTGGTGATGCGGCGCGAGGAACTCGCGACAATCGCCGAGCGCTTGGCAAGCTCGGAATTAGTGGAAGGCCGGTTGGGAAATGAGATCGCGAGCGCCAACGAGCGGCTTAGCGCGCTGCGTCAGCAGCATGGGGCGCTGGCCGCCGAGAAGGCCGGAATCGAGTCCACCCTCGGGCAACTGGCCCAACAAGCTGAGAATCTTCGGATTGAGAAGGCGCGCCTGGAAGAAAAGAAGGTGGCGCTCGAAGGCGAGTGGGAAGGAGCAAGATCGCGCACCGGACAAATCGATGAAACGCTGCGCGGGCGGCGCCAGTCGCTCGACCAAGTGCGCGCGGAACGCAGCCAGCGGCAGATCGAAAAAGCCCGCAACGATTCCGACCGCGAATATCTCCGCCAAACCTGCGTGAGCGAATTGAATGCGCAGCCCGAGGAGCTGATGGCGCAAGAGTCGCAACCGCTTGCCGGAGAAGAGCTGGCCGCCGCCGAAACGAATTACAACGAAATGAAAGCACGAGTGGAAGCGATGGGCCCGGTGAATATGATGGCGCTCGAGGAGTTCCGCGAGTGCGAACAGCGCGAGGAGTTTTTGCGCCGAGAGCGCGACGACCTGGTGCAATCGATCGAGAACACGCAGCTCACCATCAACGAACTCGATCAAGTGTCTCGGCAGAAATTCGAAG
The DNA here is from genome assembly GCA_963723845.1 of uncultured Acidobacteriota bacterium. GTDB lineage: Bacteria > Acidobacteriota > Terriglobia > Acidiferrales > UBA7541 > Palsa-295. The sequence goes on along the minus strand of CAVRSO010000127.1, from coordinate 74,813 downwards.
AGGCGTTTCACTTCATTAACGCGCATTTCGCGATCGCCTTCCAGTCTCTTTTTGGTGGCGGCACCGGTGAGATGCGCCTGAGCGAGCCGGATAGCTCGGGCGAAGCGGGGATCGATATCGTCGCTCAGCCTCCGGGGAAGCGGCTGCAGAATATTCTGCTGCTTTCAGGAGGCGAAAAGGCGCTAACGGCGCTCGCGCTGCTGATTGCCGTGTTCCGTTATCAGCCCAGCCCGTTCTGCATCCTCGACGAAGTGGACGCGCCCCTGGACGAGGCCAACGTGGGACGCTTCAACAAAATGCTCTCAGAGATGTGCGGCCAGACGCAGTTCATCGTGGTCACGCACAACCGCAAGACCATGGAAATGGGATCGGTGCTCTACGGCGTAACCATGCAAGAGCCCGGAGTTTCCAAGCTAGTTTCGGTGAAATGGGAAGAAGACGCAGCCGCCGCACCGAAATCATCCAGCGCAGCCAGCAACGCAGCCTAGCTCTGTCCATTCATGTTGCGATGATTACGCTCGTCCTGCTTCCTGGCATGGACGGTACGGGCGTATTCTTCGCCGACTTCGTCGCTGCACTCGTACCCCGTTTCAAGCCAGTGGTTGTTGCGTATCCAAACGATCCCACGCTTGGCTACGCTGAGCTAGAAACTCATTGCTCGAACGTATCTTCCGCACAACGAGCCTTTTCTTATCCTCGGAGAGTCTTTCTCCGGTCCGATCGCAATCTCGATTGCCGCTTCCAACCCGTCCGGCCTTCTCGGGTTGATCCTGTGCGTTACGTTCGCTCGCAATCCTCATCCGCTGCTGCCCTTGGTCAGCGCAATCCTCAAGCCGTTCCCAGCCGGACGCCTCCCTGGTTTCATTCAGCACCGGAACTTGTTCGGCAGATTCGATTCGCCCCGCCACCGCGCGAAACTGCGTGAGGTTGGTACGCTCGTCTCGGCAAGAACGCTGAAGGCTCGGCTTGCGGCTATTTCAGCGATCGACGTTTCGGAAAAACTTCGTTCCGTAAAAGTCCCCACGCTCGACCTCCGCGCGCGGCAGGATCGTGTGGTCTCTCGCGCTTGCGGCGCTTACATCAGAAAAATCCTGCCGAACGTAAGCGTCGCCGATCTGGATGCGCCGCATCTGCTCCTTCAGACTGTGCCGAAAGCTGCCATCACCGCGATCGACGATTTTGTGCGCGATCGAATCAAAATTTTGAATTGATTTGAGTTCTTCTTACAGGTTGACAACGTTTCGCGGTGCGCTAGAATAACGCCCTCCCACACAGAGGACTGAAATCTCGTGGCTTCTTCGCAAATGCGCGCCGTTATTTCGCAAACAGATTTTCCGAAACTCAAAATCCGCGGGCGAGGCAAAGTCCGTGACATTTACGATCTGGGCGATCGCCTGCTGATCGTGGCAACGGATAGGCTTTCCGCCTTTGACGTAGTACTTCCCACTCCGATTCCAGACAAAGGCCGGGTGCTGACGCAGCTTTCGCTGTTCTGGTTCGAGAAACTGGCCGATGTGGTTCCGCATCATGTGATTACCGCGAAGGATTTTTCGGGTGAGCTCGCGCCGTACGCGGCGTCCCTCGAAGGTCGAGGGATGCTGGTGCGCCGCACGGAGCCGGTTCCGATCGAATGCGTTGTGCGTGGGTACATCTCCGGGTCCGGATGGAAGGACTATCAGAAGACCGGTGCCATTTGCGGAATCTCGCTTCCGGCAGGCCTGCGGGAATCAGACCGGTTGCCCGAGCCGATCTTCACGCCTTCGACGAAAGCGACAACGGGGCATGACGAGAACATTTCGTTCGACGAAACTGTATCTCGGATCGGACACGCTTTAGCCGAGCGCCTTAAGAAAACGAGCCTCACGCTTTACCGGCGCGCCGCCGAGCATGCGGCCGCGCGCGGGATCATCATCGCCGATACCAAATTTGAATTTGGGCTGCTGGGGCAGGAACTGATCTGGATCGACGAGGCGCTGACGCCGGACTCCTCGCGTTTCTGGCCCGCGGATCACTACACGCCCGGCAAATCGCAGGCTTCGTTTGATAAACAGTACGTTCGCGATTACCTCGAGCAGGTAGGCTGGAACAAACAGCCACCGGGGCCGGCTCTTCCGGCGAATGTAGTAGCCGGCACTCGCGAAAGATATCGAGAGGCTTATCAGCGCATCACCGGCCACGCACTCGACTGAGGTCCAGGGAATACACTCATCCTCCGAGCACTGATGTGGAGCGTGCACACGTGAAAGAGCAATTGGAATCGCTGGTCGGCACGATGGTGGAGCGCGGGATTCTTCTCGAAGAAGCCATCGCGGAGTTCGAAAAAAAGTTCATCAAGCGTGTTCTGGAAGAATCCAAAGGGAACCAGTGCCGCGCCTCCAAGATTTTGGGAATCCACCGCAATACCCTGAGCCGCAAGATTACTGAATACCACCTCGATAGCAACGGTCGCCGCCGGTAGCAAACACCGTATGGCATAATTAAGCTGGGGGTGGCGGCTTAGCCCGCTTTGGCCCCCGCGACGCGTGACATTCAAGAAGAAAATACGAAAGAAGCTGCTCGCGGCTCATCGGAAGGTGCGCGAGGCGCGCATGATTGCAAAGGCGCTCGCTTCCACAAAGCATCCCCTCCTGGTCGCACATCATTCCCATGCGGCGGTGCAATCTGGCCTGCACGTATTGCAACGAATTGACGACTTCTCGAAGCCCGTTCCGCTTGAGGAGATGTACCGCCGGATCGACCGGCTGGCGGATGGGAACTTCCGATGATCACGATAAGCGGCGGGGAGCCGTTGCTCCACCCGGAACTCGACGAGATCATCGCGCGTATCCGGCGGCGATGGAATTATCGCCGGGATGATCACCAACGGATTTTTTCTGATGCCGAACGCATCGAGCGGCTGAATCGCGCGGGGCTGGAGTACCTGCAGATCAGCATCGATAACGTGACGCCCGACGAGGTCTCGAAGAAAAGCCTGAAGACGCTGGACGAGAAGCTGAGTTGCTGTCTAGTACGCCGAGTTTCAGGTGAACATCAATTCGGTGCTGGGCAGCGGCGTGATAATCCGGAGGATGCGCTGAAGATTGGCGCATCGCGCGGTGGAGCTGGGATTCACGAGCACCGTGGGGATCATTCACGACGGCAATGGGCAGCTGAAGCCGCTGGGCGCGCGAGAGCGGAAATTTTTGAAGAGATCATGGAGCTGGGGAAGCGGTCGTTTTCGCGGTTGAACGATTTTCAGCACAACATGGCGCGCGGGCGCGAGAACAACTGGCGGTGCCGCTCGGGCTCGCGTTATCTGTACATCTGCGAGGACGGGCTGGTGCACTGGTGCTCGCAGCAGCGCGGGTATCCGGGGATTCCGCTGGCGGAATACACGCGAGGCGAAGCGCCACCGGGAATATTGCGACGGAAAAGTTCTGCGCGCCGCATTGCACGGTTTCGTGCGTCCACCAGATATCGGTGGTCGATGGATGGAGAAATCCGCAGAGTTTGGAGCCAAATCACCCCCCTCCCGTGACAGAATTTGCACCGCTTATGGGTCCAACTAGACGCAACTGACGCGTCAGACTCGGCAGATTTTCCTTTTGCGCTGGAACGAACCCAATAGCTGATGGCAACCATCGCCGAACATGCCGGTCCAACTGCTGAGATAAACCCGTGGCTGATTGCCGCCACGGTGATGCTGGCGACGTTCATGGAAGTTTTGGACACGAGCGTCGCCAACGTATCGTTGCCGCACATTGCCGGGAGCCTTTCGGCCAGCGTGGACGAGAGCACCTGGATTCTTACGTCGTATCTGGTATCGAATGCCATCGTCCTACCGCTTTCGGGATGGCTCTCGGGAGTCTTCGGCCGCAAGAGATTCTTCATCGCCTGCGTGGTGATCTTCACTCTCAGCTCTCTTCTCTGCGGACTGGCGCCTTCGCTGACAACGCTGGTGATTTGCCGGGTGCTGCAAGGCGCAGGTGGCGGGGGAATGCAGCCCAGTTCACAGGCCATCCTGGTGGATAGTTTTCCGCGCGAGAAGCAGGGAATGGCCATGGCCATTTATGGGATGGGTGTGGTGATCGCGCCCACCGTGGGACCCACGCTCGGCGGGTGGATCACCGACAACTATTCCTGGCGATGGATTTTTTTTCTGAACGTGCCGATTGGAGTCATTTCCGTACTAATGATCTCTTTTCTGATTGCCAGCGATCGCCCATCCGGAGAGCTGCGGGAAAAGAATCGGGGCATCAAAGTGGATTTTATCGGGCTGGGATTTCTGGGCCTGGGCTTAGGGCTGCTGCAGGTGGTGCTGGACAAGGGCGAGCGAGACGACTGGTTCGGGTCGCCATTTATCACCTGGGCGACGGTGATTGTGGTGATATCGCTGATTGCGCTGGTAATTCGCGAATTGACCACGGATCATCCCGTGGTTGAGTTAAGGCTCTTTCGAGACCGGAACTTCGCGATTTCCACATTCATGATGTACACGCTCGGCGTGGTCTTGTACGGGACAACTTTGCTGCTTCCCATTCTGATGCAGACGCTGATGGGTTACACGGCGATGGAAAGCGGACTGGTGCTTCTGCCGGGAGGATTGGTTCTCCTTGGAATCTTGCCGTTCGTGGGATGGCTGCTGGGGCGGGTGGAACATCGCTGGGTGGTGATGGCCGGACTGTGCATCATGGCCCTGGGGTTGTATCAACTCTCGCATCTCACTTTAGCCGCGGGCATAAATCGGGCGATCTATGCCTGGATCATATCGAGGGCGGGCACGGCATTTTTGTTCGTGCCGATCAACGTGATGGCGTTCTATTTCGTTCCCAAGGGCAACATGGACGATGCCTCGGGTCTGATCAACCTAGCTCGCAACGTGGGCGCGAGCACCGGCATATCGTTCGTGACGACCATGCTGGACCGCCGCGCACAGATACATCAAAACATTCTAGCCCACAACATGCAGGGCGGCAGCACGATGTACCAAAGTGCGCTGAATCATCTGACGCACCTATTTACCAGGCGCGGAAGCGACGCCGCGCACGCCGCCATTCAGGCGCACGCGGTGCTGTACCACCAGCTGCAGAGGCAGGCCAACATGCTTTCCTTTGTGGACAATTTCCGGACCATGGCAATCATTTGCGTTTGCGTGATCCCGCTGATGTTTGTGATGAAGGGCCGAAAACCGCAGGCCGAGCAGATCCGGGTTCACTCAGTACGCAAGCCTACTAATGGTCTTCAATGGAACGACTCGTTCTCCGATAACGACATGCCCCCGCCGATGACACTCACCGATGTTCTTCGTCGAAATCGGACGATTTCGATTTGCGAACGACGCCGTGGATCGCCTGCGCAGCCGAAATGGCCACTGGCGGGAGATCCGAACACCAGAGTCACGTTGGAAAACGGGACGTCCGTTCCTCCGTTGACGCAGACCTGCAGCATGGATAGCACGGTGTCCCCCTTCGAAAAGGGAGCTGGGCCTCCGTTGCCAGTAATATTTGCCCAGCCGGTGACCACGAAACCAGGGTTGGTAGGAGCGGGGGCTGCGTAGGTAGGGCAGGTGCCGGTGGCGTAGCTGACTGTGGCGTCCTTCATGGTGATGTGGTGAGTATGAGCGATGCGCGTGGCATCGGGACTACTAGGACATCGCCTTGTACAACGCCGTTGACAACCGCGTAATCCGAGAGCTCCATGGTCATGGCTGCGGAAAAATCGGCCAAACCGGATCTGCCTTTCAAATCCAACAGACCAGGTCCCGTGCATTTCCCATGGACCAACCACCTTGCCCTTTATGGTCTCTGGCGTATAATCATTGATCAACCCGCTAAAGTGCATCGGCGTGCGGATCTTGGGCCAGTGCACCAATAGTTGCCGCGAACACCACGAACCGCCGACACCTACCATCCACCACAAAGCTCTGTTCTTCATGAGAAGCCTCCAAATTTGAGACTAGCGGCTGGTGTCGTCAACAGCTCCCCCGAGCGAAGAACGGATTCCGGTCTGCGAGTGACACGGCGCAGCTCAGTTTGCCGCTGAAACGCCCGCACAGAATGGGTCACCTTCGTAGGCACGGTCAAACGGCAATACGCGGCATTGCCGACTTGCCGTCGAAATGCCGCCTTTTGCCGTTCCAGGCGATGGGTTACAATCAGGTCACTTTGCTCGCCGATAACTGGAGCGATCAGGAGAACGCTATGGGTGAACCGTCCTTGGCATGCAGCCTTCCCAGAGAACGTCCGAAGAGCGGCTGGACTCCTGGAAGGAAATCGCGACATACCTCGGCCGGGATGTGACCACCGCGCAGCGTTGGGAGAAGCGCGAGGGCATGCCGATCCATCGCCACCTGCACGACCAACGGGGCTCCGTTTACGCGTTGAGCGCCGAGCTGGATGCATGGTTGCAAAGCCGCAGAGCGGTCTTGGAAGACGAGGAAAGAGAGCCGGAGGCGGAGGCGCCAGGGGTTACAGAAGCTGACCGCGGGCGGGCGGCCGCAACGCGAGCTGGCCGCTGGTTTGCTCTGGCGGCGATCGCCCTCGTCGGCCTGCTCGCCGTCGCCTACGTCATGTCCCGGGGCCGCACGGGGAATGCAGCGCGGCCCCGGATCACTTCGCTGGCGGTACTACCTCTGAAGAACCTTTCAGGCGATCCGGCGCAAGAATACCTTTCTGACGGGATGACCGATGCGCTCATCGGGCGCCTCTCCACCATCCATGACCTGCGCGTCATTTCCCGCACATCGGTGATGCGCTTCAAGAATCCGCAGATGTCAGTGCCGGAGATCGCTAAGACGCTCCATGTGGACGCCGTTGTCGAAGGGTCGATCATGCGGGATGGCAATCGGATTCGCGTCACCGCGCAGTTGATTCGCGGCGCCACCGACGAGCACTTCTGGTCAGAGACGTACGATCGCGAGTTGCAGGACGCCCTTGCTTTGCAGAGCGACCTGGCACAGTCCATTGCGGAGAGGGTCGAAGTAACGGTCACCGGAGAGGAACACAACAGGCTTGCGACGGCGCGGCAAGTGACTCCCGATGCCTACGAGAGCTATTCGAAGGGAGAATTCGCTCTCAACACGAGCAACAGCAAAGCGGAATTCGAGGCGAGCATTCCATACTTCGAGGATGCCATAAGGAGAGACCCTACGTTTTCACCTCCCTATGTGGGCCTGGCAAATGCGTATAGCAACCTCGGCACGGTTTTTATCGGCGGCTTACCCGAAGAGACGCGGCCGAAAGTAATGAACGCGGCCGAGAAGGCGTTGGAACTCGATCCAAATCTTGCCGAAGCGCACGTTCTGCTGGCCAACGTAAAGCAGGAGCAGTGGCACTGGGCGGATGCGGAGGCCGAGTACAGGCGCGCTCTTGCGTTGGACCCGAACAGCGCCCCTGCGCACGAGGGATTTGGTTTGTGGCTGGCTTGCCAGGGGCGTGCGGACGAAGCTGTGGCCTGGGCCGAGCGCGGCCGGGAACTCGACCCTCTCGCGGTTTCCTTCGAGGACTTCGGATGGACCTTGTTTCAGGCCCGCCACTACGACCAAGCCATCCACGAATTGCGCGGCGCACTGGCGGGACGGCCGGACGATGTGGGCGCACTGACGGACCTAGGATTCGTGCTGATCGCGAATAATCAAGCCGCGGATGCGATTCCCGTTCTGGAAAAGGCGGTTTCTGTTTCGAAGCGTGGCCCTGGACCGCTGGGCGTGCTGATCCGGGCGTACGCTCACGCCGGGAGGCGCGGCGATGCGCTTCGGCTCCTCGCGGAGTTGAAAACTCGCAAGAAGGCGGGTTACGTTCCCGCGGGAGCTTTTGTGAACGCTTATTTAGGACTTGGCGAAAACGACGAGGCTTTCGCCTGGCTCGAGCAGGCTTACAAAGAACAATCCAATATGCTCCAGTTCGTGAAAGTACATCCGTTCTTCGACCCGATCCGCAGCGACCCTCGATTTGCGGACTTGGTCCGCCGCGTTGGGCTTGAATAGACTGGAGTTGTCCGAGGATTCGACCGGCTGCGCGTTTCGGGGTTTCGCGCGGACTCGAAACAGCGAAAGCGGAGCGTGCCCGTGAGAGCGAGACGGATGGTGAGCAAGTAGCCAAGCATGTGCGCCGGGCATCCGCCGCGGCGGACTGTGCCCCTACGAAAGGATAGCGCTCAGGTTCGCGCGAGGTGCATCGGCGATCGAAGAGAGATTCCTCGCTGCGTTTCGCGCGCGCAAACAACGCGCGAGAGCGAAAGCGCGCGAAACTCCGCTCGGAATGACGGCCGCGGGATAGCAGAAGGTTAGCCAAGCAGCGTTAGCTCTTGACCACGGGAGCAATGTTTCCCCAGCTCCCCGTGAAGACAAACGACGATACTGGCTTACGCTGGCGCGGGTTCAGCTCGCGCTGACGCATCGGATCGGGGAGTGAAGCGGGGTCGCCGGGATAACCGATGGCGAATCCGGCGACAGCTTCGTGGTCCTCGGGAATAGCGAAAATTTGGCGCGCTTTGTCGGGAAGAATTCCGGCCATTTGATGGACCTGGAGGCCGAGGGCCGTGGCTTGCAAGGCAAGGGTGGCGGCGGCTTGCCCAACATCGTGAAATGCGTGGCGATTCTGCGCTCCATCGTGCGGCATCTTGTGAGCCGCGACGCTCAGAGCAACCACCGGAGCATTCTTGGCCCAGCCCTGATTGAACTCCACGAATGAATCGAGAACTTTCTTGTAATTCTCAGGATCGTCCTTGGTTCCGATAATGAAGGACCAGGGCTGCGCATTGTAGGATGACGCCGACCAACGAGCGGCTTCAAAGAGGGCGCGGAGTTTTTCTGGTTCCACGGGGCGGTCTTCAAATGCGCGCGGGCTCCAACGATGAATGATCAAATCATGAATGGGCACGTCTGCGGGCGCGGGCCTCTTGTGATGGGACATTATTCCTCCTTGAATTGAGGGCAATTTAACTATGGATTGGATGCTCAATGCCCTGGGCCGGCACCAAAAGAACTATTTCAGGGGCGGCGCCGGAACTAAGGGCAGGCGGCGAGGCTCGCCATGAAAGCCTCTGATTTCGACATCGTCGAGCAGAAGTGACGGTGCGATGACCGTGCTCGGAATACCGCCTTGCGCCGAGCCAAAGGACCCGAGAGCGGTACCGGCCAAGTTATCCGCCGGATTTTGCATGTAAGTGTAAACCGTCGGGTCATCGCCAATCCCGAGGATATTGCGGAAGGTCCGAAGGGTAAGTCCCTCGATCACGCCTCCACGCACTGGCTCCTCATGTCCATCGGCTACGAAGACACGGGATACGGTGAGCGGCATACGTTCGCCGCTGGAAATTCCGCCGGCGATCGCGCCTACAAAATCGGAAAAGTCCTGTTGATGGACGGACGAGACCGCGGGATTGGCCATTCGTTTCACTTCGAGGCACCATTCGTGACCATCCTCGCGGCAAGAATCGATAAATTTTTTCCGCAGGTCGTCTGACTTCAGAGCCTCCGACGATTGAAAGAAAAGATTGCTGCTGAGGGGCCGTTGATCGGAAAGCAAAGCGGAGCGCGCATGGCCATTGGAAGCGGAAAAATCAGGTCCTGGACGCCGTGACATCAGCAAATTTCTGAGAATTCCGTTTTCGACGAGGGGAACACGCTGACCCTTCACTCCTTCATCATCCACGTCGTAGGCGCCCAGCAGTGGGTGACCTTGAAAGTCTGTGGCGGTGGGATCATCCACCAGCGTGACGCTGGCGGGCAATACGCGAGTTCCGACGCGGCCTGTCCACTCGCTGCGACCGCCAAAGCGTTGGAGGAACGCGTTGAGATCCTGGGTCATGGAAAGTGGCTCGCGCGCGCCCGAAAGCGAAGGTTCGAGAACCTGGGCTAAAACCGAACCCGTAGCAGATGGGTCGAAAAGGACCGGCCCAGTATAGTCGGGTACGAGTGGAGCCGCCCGGAGGCTGAGAAGCTCGACCGCGGTCTGGCCGAGGCTTTTCGAAACGGCTGTGGGGTCGGGCAGGCCGGAAGGTTCGCTTGAATACACGGCGTAGAAATCGTTCAAGGGCATGCCGTCTTCGGCTTCCGTATCGAGAGCAGCTTCAATGGCCGCCAGATGCCGGGACTCGCGGATGATAGTGCCTTCGCTGGTCATCAAATATGACGTAACGTAAATCAAGGAATAATTCACGCGCGTGCCATAAAGCTGAGGAAAATCCTTGAGCGCGGAAGAGGCTGCGCGGGCCTCGTCTTCCCAATTGCGTGAAGTCCAATCCGGTTCGATGCGCGGATCGATTTTCACAAGCGGTGCGGCCTGCGAGAAGTCGTCGATTTCGGGCGGTTTTGTGAGGCTGCGAAGAAAGGCCTGTTTGAGAGACATTTGCGTCGCAGCGGCTTTGTAGGCCTGGTCTGTGGCCAGCCACAAATCCTGGCGTAACGAATGGTAGTCGCGGTCGATGCCGACTTGGCCTGTTGATCCGAGGAATCCCTGAAAGCCGTCCTCACTCATGAAGTTCGAACTATCAAGGTGATAATCCCCGACTCGGACATCCACGCTCATGAAGCGGCTGCGGGAGGTCGAGCTGGATAAAAGCGCGCCAAAAGATGTCGTTACGCTGCGAACATCCAGATCGAGCAGCCGGTACTCGATGTAAAACGGCTTATCAACGCCGGGCAGAGACAGCCGCGTGCGCGCGCGTTCCATTTCATCGTGCATCGCTTGCAGGGTTAGGTCTTTTTCCCCTGGCGGCACGGGCGCCTGCGCCGCGGCGTAGGCCATGGGCATCGAAGCGGCAACGAGCAATGCGAACAATGCGAGAAGGCTTCTCACTGTTGGGGCCCCTTTGCTTCCGGGTCGTGCGCGGGCGGCGGCAGAATTGGCGGGCGGTCGGTTGAAGTCTCCTTCTTCGCAAATTCCATTTCGGAAATTAGAATACCGGGCGCGACGGCTGAGACCGGCACCGAGCCTGACTCCGCTCCACAATAGCCGTTGAAAATCTCCTGTTTGTTTTCCGTACCCACGATTTTCGTGAGCGACACGAGCGGTGTTCCGACGATATCGACGCCACGGACGAGTTGATCGGGGCGCCCATCCGCAAAAACCTTGTAGACAATGAGCGGAGTTACCTGAAATGCCTGGGGCTGGCCACGGCCAGTAAATGTGAATCCGCCGGCGATATCGTCGATTAACAAGCCGTAGGGCAAGTTCTGCTGCTTCGCGAGAGCGATCAACTTTTGTCGAAGCTCGCCAAAGGGGACGCCGTTCGTGCTGGAGACAATCAGGTTTCCCTGGCGCGCTATGGGAACATAGCCGAGCTGGCGCCGACCATGCCCATTCGAGTGGGGGATATCCATCAGCGGCGAACGTGACATCAGAAAAGTCTTCAGTACGCCGTGATCGACGAGCTTGACGTCCTCTGAAGGCACGCCTTCATCGTCAAAAGGATAATTCCCGAGCAGCATTTCGCCGTTGAGAGTGGCCTCGGTGGGATCATCCTTGATGGAAATGAAGTCAGGGAGAATTTGCTGGCCCATCTTGCTGGTGAAGGTCTGGCCCTCGGTAATGTCTTTTTGGCGGAAACCTTCGGCGCGGTGACCAAAGACTTCGTGAAAGAAAACGGCGGCAGCGCGGCCAGTAAGCAGCGCGGGACCCGCGTACGGCTCAACGAGCGGGGCCTTGTCGAGGGCCTCCGTTTCCTGAATTAATCGATGAATCGAGTCGGAGACGGTTTTTTCATCAGGGGCATCTTTGGGATCGAGCCAATCGAAATTCGCATACCGCTGAATGTCCATGCCGTCTGGCGCCTTGCTCTGAACAAATAGTTCGAGGCGATAATGAATCAGACCGAAGGCCAGCTTGGCTCCCTCGGTGTTTACCTGATACTGGTTGGTGGCTTGCGCCGTGAATGTGGCGATCGAGTTCAGCACGGCCGGCGATTTGCTGAACTCGGCAGTATATTTTCGCACGCGCTCTTCCCACGGCTTACGATTCACATGAATTTCAAGGCGCGGTCCGACTGAGGTGTGAGGTTGCTCGTGCGAAAAATCCGGCGCAGCGCCTTCCGCGGTCTGGACCTGCACCTGCTGGCTGGTTTTCACCTTGATGAGAGCCTGGGATGACGCGCGATACTGGCGGTCCGTTTCGCGCCAGATTTCGCGACGCAGTATCGGGGATGTCGTCGTCGAGCGCCACGGTAGTGCCGGGGCTGGTCCAGCTGGGCGGTCCACCAAGCTTGTGCGTGTTATCCAGCTGAGCGCTCCCCACGCGTGTTTGTACTTCCAGCCAGCGTCCACGGTCCTCCGAGCTTGAAAGAAGAGCGCCATTCGAACCCGAAACTTGGGCGTACTCCCGATCGGAAACCGTATAGCTGATGAAATAAGCCGCTGGATCGGCTTTCCCGAGCGCGGCCATCGAGCGATCCAGCTCGTCCTGCATGGCTGTCAAAATCGGAGTGGGGGAAGGTGCTGTGCGAGCCGTGGCCCAACATCCCCAGGCCGCCGCGAGCAGCGCCACGCCAATCGTGAGACCTCTATATCTCATTTGGACTTTCATCGTCACGCAAAGTGTAACAGTTTAAGATAGGATGCAGCCGATTCTCAAAGGAAAACCCGCGATGTTTCGTGCATTCGCAAGAAGCGGCACCGAGCCGGTTATAATCCGGCGAAAGGGGGATTAGATGCGGGCTCTGGTAGTGAGGAGGTACGGTCCGCCTGAAGTTTTCGAGGCCCAGCAGGTGCCGGATCCGCAGCCGAAGGCCGGCGAAGCGCTGATCCGGGTGAAGACGATCGGCGTGAATTTTGCCGATCTGCTTCAGCGGATGGGAATTTATCCTGGCACACCGAAGCCTCCGTTTATTCCAGGGTTGGAACTGGCCGGCGTGGTGGAAAGAGTGGTGGAGGGCGCCAAGCCGGGAGGTGGCGAACCTCTAAAGCCGGGAGACGCCGTCGTCGCCCTCACGAACTTCAATGCGTATTCGCAATGGGCGGCCGTGCCGGTGAGCCGGGTCTTTCGCCTGCTTCCGGGAATGGGATTCGAGGATGGCGCAGCGATACCCGGGAATTACGTCACCGCATATCACGCGCTATTCGCCATGGGCAATTTGCAGCCGGGCGACCGCGTGCTGATCCACGGCGCCGCGGGCGGAGTGGGAATCGCGGCGGTGCAGTTGGCACGCGCGCGGGGATTGATCATTTTCGGAACCGCGGGACCTTCCAAACAGGAATACTTGCGCAAGATCGGGGTAGAGCACGCGATCGATTATGAAAAGAGCGATTTCGTGCAGACGGTGCGGAAGTTCGCTCCTGATGGAATTGAGATGGTGATGGATCCGATCGGCGGGAAATCGTTTGCGCGCAGCTATGAGTGCCTCGGGGTTGGAGGGAGGCTGGTGGTGTATGGGATGTCCGCGGCAGCGGGGCCGGACGGGAAGCGCAGCTTGATTCGAGGGCTTACCGCGCTACTGCAAGTGCCGCGATTCAATCCGCTGAGACTGATGCAGCGGAGCGTTTCAGTAATCGGTGTTAATCTTGGCGCCCTGCAATCGCGGCCAGCGGTGTTGCGCGACGAGATGGATGAGATTTTTCGCATGTACGGTGCGGGGAAAATCAAGCCGGTGATCGGGAAAATTTTCCCGTTGGATCAGGCTGCGGCCGCGCACCGCTACATCCATGATCGAAAGAATATTGGCAAGGTAATTTTGTCGGTGAAATAACGGCATTTGATTGGACGCGAGGCTGTTTTCCGATTCGCGCCTAGAGGTAGATTCGGATTAGCCGTCCGCGATTCCGTATGCTTCCATGAAATAAGCAGGAGGTGCGGAATGCGGAGCATGGGCGGCATCTTGGGTCTTCTCGCTGTGGCGGTGATCGCGGGGCTGACTTACAAATACTATTTCGCGCAAGGGCAATCCGCTGGAGTGACCACGCCTCGACAGACCATCGATGTTGTAGGCGTCAAAAATGATTTGATCGCGATGGGCCAAGCCGAACGCGTTTACCAGGCTGAACACGGATCTTATGCCTCGCTCGATGACTTGGTCTCAAGCGGCGCGATGAGCATGAAGAAAACGGGACGCGGCGGCTACAGCTATGAAGGGGAAGCGTCCGCAGACAGCTTTCGGGTCACCGCGCATTGCCCGTCCGATACGGCTCCCGGCTGCACCAGCTTCGTGATTGACCAGAGCATGGAAGTCCAGGCGATTCCTTGAACCTCGCCAATGCACGGTGATTTCCGAGGGTTGGGAGAATTCAACTCCGGGCGTGTGGCTTTGCAGCTTCGTACAGTGGTGATAGTTCGCGCAGGCGCTTCACAGTCTCGATGACGCGGGCAGCTGCGTAGTCGATTTCCCCGTCGGTATTGAAACGGCCTAGCCCGAAACGGATGGAGCTGTGTGCGAGCTCCTCCGGCACGCCGAGGGCGCGCAGCACGTAACTAGGCTCGAGCGTCGCCGACGTGCACGCCGAGCCGCTTGAGACGGCCACGTCATTGATTCCCATCAAGAGGGCGTCGCCTTCCACTCCTGCGAAGCTTAGATTCAGATTATTTGGCAGCCGGTGATCCATTGAACCATTGATAGACGTGCCCTCGAGGCCATTCGTGATCGCGTCCTTCAGTTTGTCGCGCAGGCGGCGCAGGCGCTCGCTCTCCGCGGCCATCTCTTTCTGACACAATTCACATGCGCGGCCGAGCCCAACGATTCCGGGAACATTGAGCGTCCCGGAACGCAAGCCGCGCTCGTGGCCGCCGCCATCGATCATAGCGCTCAGATCGACGCGCGGATCCTTCCGGCGCACATACAGCGCTCCCACGCCCTTGGGGCCGTAAATTTTGTGCGCTGAAATCGAAAGCAGATCGATACCCTCTTTTTGGACGTCGACGGGAATCCTGCCCACCGCCTGCGCCGCATCCACGTGAAAGAGCACCTTCTTTTGCTTGGCAATTTTGCCGATGGCTTCGATGGGCTGGACCACTCCGATTTCGTTGTTGGCGTACATGATGGAAATCAGAATCGTGTCAGGAGTGATCGCGCCGCGGAGTTCCGCCAGATCGATCAATCCGTCTGGGTGAACGGGCAGGTAGGTGACCTCGCAGCCAAACTTTTCCAGACGCTTGCATGTGTCGAGCACCGCCTTGTGTTCCGTCGCCTGGGTGATGATGTGGTTGCCCCTACCGCGGTATTCCTCGGCTATGCCCTTGATCGCAAGGTTGTTCGATTCGGTGGCGCCGCTTGTGAAGATGATCTCCCGGGGGCTGGCGTGGATGAGGCGGGCGATTTGTCCACGCGCGTTTTCGACAGCGTCTTCGGCTTTCCAGCCGAATTCGTGGCTGCGGCTGGCGGCATTGCCGAATTTTTCCGTGAAATACGGCAGCATAGCCTCCAAGACGCGCGGATCGACAGCCGTGGTCGAGTGGTTATCGAGGTATACGGGCAGCTTAAGCGCCATTTGCTTCATTTTAGTCCGCTTATTAGAACGCGTCCAGCGAGGCGAGGTTGCGGGATCGAAGGCAAAATCCCCAGGCGCGCCTTACAAGATCGCGCCTGGAAATTGAAGCGCTAGAAAGTTAGTGCTGAGGTGTTGTTCGGCGGGGCATGGGTTTTTTCGCCCCACCCGTCTTTTCCGGAATCACACTCGGATCGACCTTTACCTGATCCCAATGCATGAGAAAGGGAGAAGGATCGTAGCCGACCAGCATGCCCGAAAACCGTATGGGGTCATCTTTCGAAAGTCGCGCCGCATCGGGTTGCGGCGGCACATTGGCAGCCGCGTTGCCGTTTGGCGCAGGCGTGCCCGCCGGCTTGGGCGCAGTCCACACCTTCACGTCCATATTGGCCATCGTTGCGGCCTGCATCTCGTCGGAGTTGGCGCTGGTGAACACCATGAAATCGATGGAACCCTCGGATTTCTGGGCGTCAATAATTTTGCCGACGACTTCTGGAAACTCCGCGCCGCAGATAGCCAGCCAGGTCGTCTTGGCTTTGTCACCTCCGGCACTCAGATCGCTGATCACGGTGATGATAGTGCTGGCCTGACTGATTTTTGTCAGATCGTCGTGGCTTGGAATCGTGTAAGTTGAGGGCCGGTCGGACGAATTAGCCGCGAGCTGCAGAAGCTCGTTCAATTGTGGGTCTACCTGGGTGTCGCATCCCGGCTGCTCGTAAGCGAGGATTCTCGAACGAAGATAGTCCTTCACTTTTGCGTCGTCGGGGACTTTCAAGGCGATGGCGCGCGCCAGATACCAAAAGCCGTCCAGTGATTGGGGAGGAGTCGTCGCAAGATAGGCAAGGCCCAAGCGATAATCGGTCACGGCATCCTTCGGATTTATGGCCAGCCCTGCTTTGAAAGCCTCGATGGAGGCGGGATAATCCTTCAACTGGAGGTCCGCTGCACCTGCCGCTGCTTCGAGGAATGCGGTGCCTTCCTTGACCTGGTCATCCGTCACCTTGGAGTTAGGCATCTTCTTAAGATCAGGGAAGAGCTTCACTCCCAAAAGCGCCGCGTCGCGTTCCTTCACGAGCTGGTCATGAGCATCAGCGGCTTTGGGGTCGAAAGCCAGTCCAAATAGCTGCACGCGAGCCTGAAGGGCTTGCACTCGTAGAGCCAAGTTCGCCTTATCGAGGGCAGTCAACTTGTCGGCATACTCGATGGCCTTTGGATAGTTTTTCAGTTGGTAATACGTCTGATAATAAAACTGATAGATGTACTCCATGAGCGTGGAGTTGGGAAATTGCGCGACGAACGCGTCGAGCTTCTTAATTCGTGCCTCCGGATCTTTCTCGGCCGCTGCTGCTTGCTCAGCATTGTATTCGGGCAATGTGTAGCTAGGTTGCTGGCTCTGCTGCGCCTCTTGGGCCGCAGCCCGCCGCGCAATGGAAGGCGCCAGGAGAAGAACGGCCAAAATTATTGCCACCCTCTTCAGATACCTTTGCATGCTCACTCTTCGCCTCCTGGGACGATCATTTCGGGTGGCCGCGACAGCTCAGAAACGACTACCGCCGCTGCGGGGCAAAACAGCGCAAGCAACTCAAATCCACGGGATTATAGGGAAAGCCTTCCACCCGCGCAAGTCTTAAACCAGTAAAGCCTTCCGGTCGCCGTTTGCCTCGCGCCGCTCGCACATTAGTCTACATGTTAAGATGTAGCCGCAAGGATAGAAGTGGCCTCGCGAATGACGACGAATCCACCGCTCGAAGGCAAAGTCGCTCTCGTTACGGGCGCGAGCCGGGGCATCGGCAAGGCCATTGCGCGGACCCTGAGCCGCATGGGCGCGATGCTCAGCCTGTGTGCGCGGGACGCCCAAAAGCTCCAAAGTGCGCGCCGCGAACTCGAAGCTGATGGAGCGAAGGTGTTGGACGTACCGGCGGACGTCTCTCGCCAGGATGACATCACATCGCTTGTGCAAACCACGGAACGTTCCCTCGGGCCTATCGAAATTCTGGTCAATAACGCAGGAATTGGTCACTTCGCTCCTATCCAAGAGGCGTCCGAAGCGGATTGGGACGCTACATTAGACACCAATCTGAAGGCTGTGTTCCTGCTTAGCAAAGCAGTAGCCCCGGGAATGATCTCTCGCCGCAGCGGTCACATCATCAATATAGCGTCGCTCGCAGGCAAAAGCGCCTTTGCCGGCGGCGGTGTTTACTGCGCGTCTAAATGGGGCTTGCTCGGACTTACCCAGTGCGCGGCCGAGGACCTCCGCCCTTATGGCATAAGGGTTAGCGCGATCTGCCCCGGATCTGTGGCCACGGATTTTTCTCCTCACTCGAGCAAAGACCCGGGCAAAATGCTCCAGCCCGAGGACGTGGCCCATGCCGTGGAGATGATCCTCACCCAAGCGCAACAAAGCTTTATCAGCGAAGTGCTCCTGCGACCGACACAGAAGCCCTAGTCCGCTGCCGAATCCTTGGCAGTGGGCGCAGCATCAAAAGGGTCCTAACGCAGAGGCAACTTCAATGATTAACATCCGACACTCCGAGGATCGCGGCCACAACCAGCTTCCCTGGCTCGACTCGCATTTCACATTTTCATTCGACCGTTACTACGATCCCGACCATGTGCAATTCCGTTCGCTGCGCGTTATCAATGAGGACGTGATCGCGCCTGCCCAGGGTTTTCCGATGCATCCGCACCGCGACATGGAGATTCTCACGTGGATTCTCGAAGGCGCCCTGGAACATCGGGATAATGCGGGTGGCAGCGGCGTGATCCGCCCCGGAGAACTGCAGCACATGACCGCCGGCAGCGGCGTGATGCATAGTGAGTTCAACCCCTCACCGAAAAACCCGGCGCACCTGCTTCAAATCTGGCTTCTTCCGGAGCGCAAGGGTCTCACACCGTCGTACGAGCAGCTCGCGTTTCCAGACTCGGACTTGCGCGGCAAGTTCAATCTCGTTGCCGGACCGAAAGCCCCTGTGACGATTCATCAGGATGCGAATCTTTATATCGCGCGCCTAAACGAAGGTGATGCCGCGAAGCACGCCATTGAGCCGGGCCGCCATGCGTGGGTTCAGATTGCGCGAGGCACAGTTGAACTCAATGGGCGCGAATTGAAAGCCGGAGACGGCGCCGCGGTTTCCGGCGAATCCGAGCTTAGCGTCAAAGCTCGCGAGGCTTCGGAAGTGTTGGCCTTTGACCTCGCGTGAGCCACGGAGTTGCTCTGCCGAGGTGATCCTTGCCTTTCAGTACAGGTTGAATTGCCTCCCCTTTGCCTCCGAATTCTCGGCGAAACACCAGTGCACAAAATCCGGTGTATATCGCTGGACCACGTCGCTTGGCACATCCGATTCCTTCAGCTTCTGAAACTTGAATTGAATCTGGCCATCAGGGTTCACCGTACCAGTCAGAAACCCATATACATTAGTTTGTGCTGCGCGTGCTGATCGAGCGTGCGGCGGCAAGGGATATCGCACTGCTCCGGCCGTTCCGATAATCCATCCGGGCAGCACCGCACCGTACCTGCGCCAATATCTCGTATTGAAAATGCCATCCATGAAATAGTGCGAGTGGCTGGCGAGTACGTAAACGTGCTTGTGCGCGTCATCCCGCGCCTTCAGGAGATCGGCGTACACGAGCTCGCCGCTTACTGTTCCTTCTCCCGACTCGTTCATGCTGTGGCTCCTAGAAATGCTCTCCGGCAGTGCCTCGTGCATGGCCACGACGATCGTGCGCACCCCGCTATCGGCGGAATCAGCGCGCAACCTCGCTTCGAACCACGCCAATTGCTGGGGATCGAAGGCGTGGTCGCTACCGTTATCCAGAGTTATGAAATCAATTGCGTTTTGTATCCAGTGATAATAGATGCGGGGTTTGGAATCGTTCGGATCGTCGAGCAACCGCTGCGCGTGTAACTTGGGCTGGTCGAGCCAGCGTCCGAATTTCGATAGATATTGGGCGTCGGTTCTGCCGCGGGCGGTATCGTGATTCCCTCGCGCCAGATAGACAGGCATGCCACCGAACGGGTTGAGCTGGCTGGAGATAAAATCATCCCATGCCAACGTTTCGTATTGGGGCAGCGTCAGCGGACCTCCGCGACGTTCGGGCTGATGCGCGATGTCCTCATCCACGCTGGAGATTTTGCGGAAGTCGCCTAGATGCAAGTAGAAGGCAGCACCGCTGCGTTCGGCCCCCGCTGCAATCGCCGGCATCACCACGTCCCCGCAATTTCGTGAGTCTCCCGAGACCGCGAACACCCAGGAATTTGCGTCCGCAGCGGATATAGACGTGGCCGCTGGAAGATTTCCGCCCCCTTGGGCCTGCGCTTGGGATACCAGGGGCGTGAGGCTGAAAAATGCGAGCATCAACACCACCGAGATCATCTGCTTTCGGGATCGACGGCGTGCTGTCTGTGTTCCTGTATTCACTATTCTTTTCGCCTGGAAAAATTCTCCCAAACTCAACACGATCTAACCACAAAATTCGGGAGCGTTGGCCGCTGGGGAATGCCGCTGTGAATGACTTTGCGCCCGCGTGGAGATGCGGGCCGAGTAGGCATACTACGAGGATACAGAGAAAATCTTTACACGAGGGGGTCGAACGACGCAAGTACCTGTTGGTGTAAAGAAAAATCGTCTACGGTGAAGATGCAAGTAAGCGCCAAAATCGGGAATTTTAGGGCGTTCGTTCGAGGCCATGCTGGTTAGCGCACGAAGAGTATGAGAACTAGGACGATCACTCGATCATTTTGGCGGCAGGATGGCGGACGGTTTGGATGAGCTAGGGGTTAGCGTAGAATACGCTGCGCACTGGAACGCGAAAGGAATCGCAATGAAATTCGGTGGGATACATCTGATGGGGCTTCCGCGGCCGTGGACCAACGAGTCCGAGCATAATCTGATGAGCAACGCCCTCGATCTGGCAGAACTTTCTGACCAGTGCGGATTCGATTACGTCTGGGGCACCGAGCACCATTTCCTCGAGGAGTACTCCCACTCGGCGGCTCCGGAAATGTTCCTTGCGGCCTGCAGCCAGCGAACGAAAAATGTCCGGCTCGCACATGGGATCATCCAAACGCCTCCCAGCATCAATCATCCCGCACGCGTGGCGGAGCGTATTGCCGTACTCGATCTGATCAGCAACGGGCGCTGTGAATTCGGCATGGGTTCGGGAGCGACGACGACGGAACTTGGAGGATTCAACGTTTCGCAACAAGACAAAAAGGCGATGCAGATCGAGGGATTCCGGGTGGCGGTGCGGATGATGGTGGAAAATCCGTTCACCGGATTCGAGGGGCGATACGTGAATGTGCCGCCGCGGAACGTGGTGCCGAAACCTCTGCAGAAGCCGCATCCGCCACTTTGGATGGCGTGCTCCCGGCGCGAATCAATTCTGGAAGCGGCTAGGCTGGGATTGGGCGCTTTGACTTTCTCTTTCGCGAGCCCATCGGAGGCGCGCCAGTGGGTAAAAGACTACTACGAGACAATTGAAAATGAATGCGAACCGCTGGGTTACGCCGTCAACCCGAACATCGCCATCGCAGCACCTTTTCTGTGTGACCGGGATCAGAAGCGCGTGGAGGAGATCGGCGACGAAAATTACGGCTTCTTCGTCTACGGGTTGGGACACTACAGCTTTTTCGGAGAGCACCGGCCGGGTAAGAGCGACATCTGGAACGATTACAAAACGAGTCCTAAAGATGCCGCGAGGCCCGAATTCACCGCGAGACACTGCATCGGAACGCCTGAGAAGATTCGCGAAAGCCTTCGCCAATTCGAGGAAGCCGGGATCGACCAGGTGGTCGCCGTCCGGCAAATTGGGCGTCTTTCGCTAGATATACAGTGCTCTTCCTTGCAGCTCTTTTCGCAAGAAGTATTGCCCGAATTCAAGGAACGCGAACTTGCGGGCGCGCGACGGCGTGAAGAGCGGAACGCGCGAATTTCAGAGAAGGCGATGGCCCGCAAACCGAAGGTCGAGACACCGGACGTAGAGACGGTTATCAGGTCTGCCGGACACCACTAGCCGAGAAGGGACGGATGGATCGCCCGAGAGGTAGCTACTTCGACGCCAGCGTCACGCAGGAATCCTCGTAATTGCCGGAACCCATAGCGCCTTCGGGAAAAATGCCGTGCTCAGAGATCCACTCGAAGGATTTCTTGAACACATCCTTCGTATAGGGCTCGAAGACCAAGCGCTCGCCAGGACCCCAGCGACGCGTATCCATCACGTCGTGGAAGCGTGTGGGAAATTCTTTTTTGTAATAGTGCGTGTAGAGGTCGGGACGTAGGTCGATATCGCGCTGAGCGTTTCGCAGGGCGCGGAAATACTTGCGGACGTCGTCCATATCGGGATCGCGGGTGATTAGCGACGCCATCATGAAGGTCGTATCGATGACTTTGCGAAAACCAAGCTGCTCGAGCAAATAGTAAGGCCCGCTGAAGAGAGAAGCCGCGGGAACTTTGCGGTCGATCAGGAGTTCCATGCGACTGAAAAGCATGCCGTCAGCAAAGGAAAGCTTGATGTCAGCGGGTTTCATGTATTGTTCAAGAGACTGGATAGCTGAATAGTGGCTGCCCGACTGGTAGCCAACCGAAATGGGAACGCCTGCAAGCTCGGCGGGGCCGTGGATAGGCGACTCGGGCGGGACAAAAATTCCGGCGGGCGCGACCGAGTAGGCATCAGCGTAAAGTTTGCCGTGGCCGACCGACGCAGAGACGTTTACGGTCCAGTGACAGGCGCAGCCGATGTCAGAACCGCGTCCTTTTTCGAAGGTTTGGAAAGCGCCGACTTTGTCTCCCAGGTTGTGCTTCCTGGCTTCGTCGGACGCAAGCGCTTCCCGGAATTCGTAATCCAGCCCCTCAGCCGCGAAGTAGCCCTTTTCTTCGGCCACCCATTCGTGAAGGCGCATATGCGGTGCAATCGTGAACTTCGCCATAGCTGACTCCCTTGCGCGCCTGTAATGGGCGCATCGCCTAAATCGTACCACAGGCGCCTTCCAGGGTGCGGTCGCGCCGGGCTTTGGGGAGGCGGATGTGTAGGATATACTTCTGTGCCCAAGATTTAGCCGCGTGACTCCGTGAAACGAAGAATGGACAAGCAGAACATCGCAGTGATTGGCGGGTCGGCTGCGGGACTTTTCGCGGCACGGCTGCTGGCGCAACGCGGCCTATCGGTGCGCGTGCTGGAACGAGCTGACTCGCTCGAGCCGGAAGAGCGGACGCTGATCGTAACCCGCCGAATGCGCAGCCTTCTTGGGGACGCCGCTGAGAGCAGTATCGTGAATGAAATCCGTCGGTTCGAGCTTTTCACCGACGGCCGCGCTGCGACAGTGACGCTGCGGCAGCCAGACCTGATAATCGAGAGGCGCGCCCTGATTCAGCGCCTGGCCGAGGATGCCGCACGCTCCGGAGCAAAGATTGAACTTGGCCAGCGTTTTCATTCGCTGCAAGCGGAAGGCGATGGACTAGCCATTGAAGTGGAGCGGTGCGCCGACGGTAGCCGCGATGAGGTTCGCGCCGATTCAGTTATCGGGAGTGATGGCGCCACGAGCCGCGTGGCTCGTTCAGCGGGTTGGGCGCCGATGCCGACTGTTCCGCTCGTGCAGGCGATCGTGCCTCTCCCTAAAGATATGGCGGCAGACACAGTTCGCGTGTGGTTTGTTCCGCAAGACACGCCCTATTTTTACTGGCTGATCCCAGAGTCGCCTGAGCGTGGGGCACTCGGCGTGATAGGCGAGTCCGGACCGGAAACGCGGCGCCACCTGGAGCGATTCCTCGAGAAGCGCCAGCTCGATCCGCTGGAGTTTCAGGGGGCGCGCGTGCCCGTTTACCGACGCTGGATTCCCGTGCGACGGAGAGTGGGGCGGGGGTTGGTCTATCTAGTTGGCGATGCGGCCGGACAAGTTAAGGTATCGACGGTGGGAGGGATCGTCACGGGATTCCGCGGGGCGCTGGGAGTTGCCGAGCTAATTCTTAATGGGGGATCGAGCCGCGAACTTCAAGCCTTGCGGCGAGAATTGGACTTCCATTTGCTGCTGCGGCGTTCAATGCATGGATTTCAACAATCGGACTACAGCCAACTGGTAGACCTGCTGAATGATTCCACGAAGCAGCCGCTCAGCATGTACACGCGCGACGAGGCGTGGAAGATCCTCTGGCGAGTTTGGCTGCGTCAACCTCGATTGATTCTGATGGGGTTGCGCGGACTGCTGATGCGAAGCAGATCGCTGGACGCGCCCGAAGTTTAGCGCGTGGCGGTCAAACGGAACTAGATTGCAGAAAGGCGCACAGCGCTAGAACTCGCCGCCGCGCGACTCGCGGGGAGCCACGCCGAAAGAATCAAGGATATCAGACAAAAGGACGACGCCGAGTAGCAGGCGAATATTGGCCCGGCTAACAACAGGAAGAAGGTCGAGCCTGGCGGTGCCCATGCGTTCCAATGCGAGGTGGAGAGGGTGGTCGGTATGGACGTGAGGGAAATCGAGTCCGGTCAAAAGTTCCGAAAGCGGCTTGTCCTCTTCGGAACGTTTCATGGCTGATTCGAGGCTTTCTCGGGAGAGCACGCCGAGAATGCCTCGTTCGTCAGTCACCGGCCAAGCATTCGACTGAGTTTGACTCGCACGGGCGAGCGCCTCGCGCACGGTCATCAAGGGTGACAGAACATCGGTCGCGCCACGCATCACTTGTGCTACTCGACGCTCGCCAACGTGGGACAGGGTATCGGCAGTGGGCAAGTGAATACCCTCCTGACGCGAGAGTGCCTGGTAGATGGTTTCCGGCTGCATTGTGGAGGAGATCCAAAAGCTCACGAGATTGGCAATCATAAGGGGCACGATCACAGCGTAATCGTGAGTGGTCTCGAAAATCATGAGGACGGAAGTCATGGGAGCGCGCATGATTCCGGCGAAGAGCGCCCCCATGCCTACCAGGGCGTAAGCGCCGGGAACGGAAGTGTGAGCGGGCCACAGGTGGTGGACAATGCTTCCGACGGTCCCGCCGACCATCGCTCCGAGAAACAGGCTCGGCGCGAAAAGGCCTCCCGCGTTGCCAGAAGCGTAGCTGGCAGTGATGGCAACGAATTTGAAAACCACGAGCAACACCATCAGCTCCAGGGCCATCCTGCCGTTTAACGCATCACCGACGTAACCGTAACCGACTCCGAGCACCTGTGGCAGCCACCAGCCCATAAGCCCGACGATGAGTCCTCCGGCAACAGGCTGAACCCAATTCGTGCGGGCGGGCAAGCGCAGGAAGCGTGACCGTATTTCAATCAGGAGCTTCATGAGGGCAACGGAGATCAGGCCGCCGATAACTCCTAGCACCGCGTAGATCGCAAACTCCGCCGGATGGACCAATTGATATTGAGGCACGACGAACAGTGGATTGTTGCCGAGCAAGAGACGCAAAACCAACCAGGACGTAGCTGAGGCCAGCACTACGGAGCCAAGAACGGGCGCGTTCAGGTCTCCTACGATTTCCTCAAGGGAGTAGACGACTGCGGCTAAAGGAGTGTTAAAGGCGGCCGCGATCGCCGCCGCCGCTCCCACGGGTATCAAGGCCTTGACGTTTTCGGGGCGCAGTCTTAGCCGACGCGCAAGGACCGAGCCTATACCAGCGCCGACGAGAACGGATGGCCCTTCAGGACCCAGAGGAATGCCGCTGCCGAGAGTTACGGCAGTGCAGAAAAATTTTCCAAGAACTGTTCGGAGCGTAATGATGCCATCTCGAGCGAAGAGGGCTACTTTCGTTTGCCCCACGCCGCTGCCGCGGGCGTCTGGAAAATACCGGACCAGGACGTAACCCATGGCGAGTGAGCCGGCGACGGGCGTCAGAACCCTGCGCCACACCGGACTGCCCACCGGGTAAAGGCGCATTCCCAGGCGTTCCGTGAGCAGAATCAGGGCCACTACCGCTGCACCGGTTAATGCCCCAATCAGAATGCTCAAGACGAGCAGCATCTGTTCTTCGCGGCGGCCGAAGCGCAGCGCCAACCATCGCAGCGGCTCTTTGGGCAACGTTGGTTCCGGATGACTCCCACCCATCTAATTGAGGCTCCGAGACACAACTCATCATACGGTTTATCTGGTCTTCTCAGAAAAACGTTTTCAAAAATGTGAGATTGTATGGGCGGTCGCTTTTATGGAAGGAGTTGAACACTTCGGCTGACAATGGTCACATCTCCATCTTGAGAAGCGGTAGCGGTAATAGGGCGGGACTTGAGCAAGAACCTGCCTTCGGGGGGCAGCCCGTAGGACTGATCAGAAGCGGAAACTTCCACAGGTTTGCCGACTGGAACGGAGAAACTGATTTCAATGCCACCGCCTGGCATAACAGGGCAGCTGTAAACCATCCAGCCATGATAGAAGTCTCGAACTGGCACAATTTCCGACTGCACTGGCTGACCTCCGATACGGACCGACTCGACGCGGGATGTCGGAGGGAACATGGCCGCAGCCCAGGGTGCCCCGCGCTCCGAACGCAGCAGAGCACGATAGAGTCTTCGGCCATCTGCCTCCGAGGTTTCGAGGACGGTAAACGTAGGAGGGGGGAAATCAAGCCACGGTGCCGCGGCCACGAAAGCGGGACGCGCATTCCAGGGAAGCACTCCCTGCGGAGCGCTCCGAAAATTCGCGGCCAGGCGAATAGGCTCGGGCAAAACGCCGGAGTTAGGCTGGACGATCCATCGGGACGCGCCGGAATCCGCCTGCTGCCAGTATTCCACATTCACGCGTTCGGGGGCCTGCGCGGAGTAGGCGGGCATAACAACTGCCGCAAATGCGGCGAGCGCCATCGTCGCCGCTGGAATTAAAAAGCATAGAAGGACTCGCCGGCGGGGCACCGTGCGCAAGTCAGCACAGAGGGGTGCCATGGGGGTGAGAAGCAAGGCAACGAGTAGCGTTGAGAGTGGGAGGCCCCGATTACCGAGAGCGTCGTAGAAAAGGCTCAGCGGGCGATAAGCTAGAATCGCGGCAGTGGCGAGCGGTAAAAGTACGACGAGACTCGATCCCGTGGTTCCTCCGCCGCGCCTCAGTGTAAAAGGGAGGCCGACTAGCACCGCAACAAGGACGGGAAGCAGAACGAGATAGCTCAAACCCGGAGCAAGCCACGAAGTGAGCATGGCAAGGAGCGTGAACCACAGCCAGACCCCGGACCAATGGCCCCAAAAATTTGCGCGGCGGCCAAAGAAAATGGCGTCAGCGACAACCCCCGCAAGGGCCAGCGACCAGAACACAATTTCGAGGGGAAGCGGGTGAGCTACCCAGTTCACGGGCATCGCGTCCGCGAGACGCAAAAGGCGCGCCGCGATCACCGCCGAGGCACCGGCAACAGCCATTATGGTGATCCATGTGACGAGTCCCCAGAAGAAGTCGTCGAAGGCGCATCGTTTCGTTTGAACGATCCAGCCTATCTGCACCAGCAGCAAAATCGAAACAGCGAGTGCCAGTGCGCGTCCGACGCTCGCGGGCCAGTAAATCACGTGTCGTCCAAGGAAATCAAAATAGACGCTTTCATGCCCTGCCGCCTGAGGGAGCTGCGTATTACCTACCGCAACCAGGGCGGCCAGCGCGTTTTCTCCAAGATGCTGCAAGGTCGCCAGATTGAGGTTTGCGTAATTATCGAGCGGAGTGTGGTAATGAGCCTCGTCGCCGATGAATGCGAAATTCAGGCCCTCGTAGCCAGCCTGGTCGAAAATACTGAAGTCCGTCCTATTGGGTAGAAAGTGATAGACGACCTGAAAAATTGAACTGGTGGCAGGTTGCAAGGCATTTTGCGCAAACAGGCGCGCGGCCCATTCGCTCTTGCTACCGGTCTCAAACATCAGGGCGGGTCCCATCGTGCCGCGCGCATCCAGATTCACCGCAGCGCGCACCTCCTTTGCCCATGGGTGCGACTGGACAAAGGCGCGCGCGCCGAGAAGTCCAGCTTCCTCACCATCATCAATCAGGAGGATGACTGAGTGACGCGGTTGAGGAAGCGATTGAAGCGCGCGAGCGATCTCGAGTACCGAGGCAACCCCCGCGCCATCATCGGAATCCCCTGGCGCCGCAGGCACTGAATCGTAATGCGCCACGAGAAGAACGGCACTACCGGGTTCCGAACCATCGAGGCGCGCGACCACGTTGTGTACCGTGGCACAGTCTCCATATTCGCTGCATGCGAAACCGACTTGGACTTGCGGCTTGTAACCCAAACGGGCAAGTTGATCGAGAATGCGCGTGCGGACGGCTTGGCTTGCCGCGCTCCCAATAGGATGCGGCGCATCACCCCCCAAAATTTGGTGCAGGATGTCCTGGGCGCGCACCGCGGAGAATTGTGCTTGGGGCGCACTAGAGGGTTTTGGGGCCTGCAGCCTGAGCGCAGCGAATGAAAGAAAAAAGATCGCGGTGAGCAGCACCGCGGCATACAAAATTCTGAGCACACCAGGACCCCGGGGTGAGTCCAAACTTCCTCCCTGCGCGCGATGCTAGGCTGCGCTCCCGTTCAAGTCAATGGTGCGAACGGAAGGCAAATTATCTAGGCAGCGCAGGTCGAACTAGTTATAATAATTAATTATCGTTGTGTGCTAGCCCCACCTGAGTGGGTCTGCCGAGAAGACATCATGAAGCCGATTATTGCCAAGGTCCAAGAGTCACAGCTTCGCAAGGACCATCCCGTTTTCCGTCCAGGAGACACGATTCGCGTCCATGTCCGACTGAAAGAGGGCGAGGGAGACAAAGAGCGAATTCAGCCATTCGAGGGCGTGGTGATGAGCCGTCGAGGCGAGCTGCTGGGCGAGAGTTTTACTGTCCGTCGGGTGAGTTTCGGGATTGGGGTGGAGCGCATCTTTCCGGTGCATTCGCCGATGATCAGCTCAGTGGAGCTCGTACGCCAAGGCCGCGTTCGGCGCGCGAAGCTGAATTATCTCCGCCAGCGCAAGGGGAAGGCAGCTCGCATCAAGCGCGTCGGCACACCGGAACTGTCCAGCAGCAAAGCTTCAGTCGAATAAGAATTCTAGATCAAGCTAGCAACTCCTCTATGCTAAAATTCGCCGCCGATGGGACGGCTTTGCTCGGCAAGGTATGAGCGAGATGCGCGTCAGAGCGGCTGGCTGCGCATTGCTGGATTGGATGAAGCAGGACGCGGCTCGCTTTTTGGCCCGGTCGTAGCGGCGGTCGTAGTGCTTAACCCTAAGCGCCGAATCGTCGGCCTCGATGATTCCAAGAAATTGGACCCTGATCGTCGCTCCGAACTGGCCCTGCGGATTCGCGAACACGCTATCGCGTGGGCAGTGGCGGAAGTCGATGCCAGCCGCATCGACGCTTGGAACATCTATCAAGCGAGTCGCCAAGCCATGGTAGCGGCCATCTCGCAGCTCAGTCCGTTTCCAGACTATCTTCTCCTCGACGCCATCGAGCTTGACCTCCCAATTGAGCAGAAGTCGCTTATCCATGGCGACGCTCGGTCAATTTCAATTGCGGCGGCGTCGATCCTAGCGAAGGTCGATCGAGACCTCCGGATGCAAGAGTTCCACCAGCTCTATCCACAGTATGGGCTGTCGCAGAATAAGGGTTATGGCACACCAGATCATCTGAAGGCTCTGCGCCTTTACGGCCCGTCGCCCCTGCATCGGTTCTCGTACGCGCCGGTGCGTGAAGCGCGGTGCTGGGCCAGCGGAGCCGAACAAGCTCCTCTACCGCTCCAACCTGCGTCGGCCTTCTGAGGGTCAACGAAGGGAGGCTCTCACTCGCCGCCTCGGCGGAGCAGGCCTTGGCCCCTGTTATCCCGTTCGTCACCATCCTTTCCAGGCGTCGTGGACCCCCTTTTTCGGCGCGTGCTAACCTCTACATGGAGCCCCTTCTCGCCCCGAACTTGCACGAGCGCACATGGGGCCAGGAAACTCAAAAGAATCCATGGCATTCAATAAGAATAAGGCACTTGAGAGCGCACTGAAATTCCTGAACCAGGGTAAGACTGCCCAGGCCATTGGGGAGTACCAGCAAATTCTGCGGCACGATCCTAAGGACCAGGCCACATTAATGACTGTGGGCGACCTCTTCGCCCGCCAATCAGACATGCCGCAAGCTATCGAATACTTCGAGCGCCTGGCACAGGTTTACCTCCATGATGGCTTCAACAGTAAGGCGATAGCAATTTACAAGAAGATCGCCAAACTCGCTCCAGCTGAATTAGCCCCACTTGAGCGATTGGCTGATCTCTACGTCCAGCAAGGGGTGTTGAGCGAGGCGCGGCCGCTCTTTCTGCAGATTGCAGAGGCCCATCTGAAGGCAAATCGTGCGCCTAAGGCCGTGGAAATACTGCACAGATTCCTCGAGGTCGAACCAGACAATCCGCGCGTTCAGATGCGATTGGCCGAGCTTTATAACGTGATGGGTCAGAAAAAGGAGGCGGCCCAAACATATCTCACCTATTCCCAGCGGCTCTTCGATAATGGTGAGGTAGATGAAGCGGGGAAAATGATCGAGCGGGCCTTGGCGGTTGACCCCGGGAGCACAAGCGCGCTGCTCCTCCAAGCGAAAATCCTCGCACAAGCGAACAAGAACGACGCGGCAATCGCGATTCTCGAGCGACTGCCCGAAGCTGATGGAGGCGGGGAGATAACCAATCTGCTGTTCGACCTGGAAATCAGTTCGGGACATGTCAGCAAGGCAGCAGAACGTGCTCGAAAACAGTTGGCCCATAGCGGTACCCATACTGCGCTACTCGAAAAAGTCTCGGACGCACTGCTTCAAGCTGGGAAGGCTGCCGAAGCGATACCGCTGATACGCGAGCTTCGTGGCCCGATGATCGAAGCGGGTGAGCAGGATAAGTTTCTGAAGCTCTTGTCGAGTTCAATCGAGAAGCTGCCGGATGAGGCTGAGCCGCTTGAAATGTTGGCTGACTTCGCCCGGCACTCTAGCGATCCATTCCAATTAAACGCTGCGTTGACCAAACTAGCTGATATTTATACGGACTCGGGAAATTACACTCGAGCTGAAGAAATGCTGCAGGAATTGATCGAGCGGAACAAAGGCGATGAGCGGCTGACCGCACGACTGGAAAAGCTGCGTAGTCACGGGGAACAATTGCCGCAGACGGAGCAAGCGCCCGCACAGCTTCTGGCAGAACCTTCAAACGACATATTCTCGACACGCAACGATGTGGGGGAAAAGTTTCTTTCCGAATCGTCCGATCAAGCGGTTGCACACAAGCCTGAAGAACCCTTAGACGAGGAAACGCAGCTTTACATCGCACAAGCCCTTACCGATGTGGATCTATTTTCAAGTTACGGGCTCACGCAAAAGGCGACGAACCTACTCGAAAATGTTTTGAAGCGGGCGCCGCGCCACACACCGACCCTCGAGCGTCTTCTTGACCTCTATTTGGGCGCCAGCGACGAGCAGCGTACCGTCGAACTGGCTTCTCAACTCGAACAAATCCATGGCGAGCGTGGCGATACGATCAACTCTGAGAGATTTAAGGAGCTTAGGCAAAGATTCCAGAAGGCTGCTGGACTATCGGAGGGTTTGCCGATTAAGGCACCTCCAACTGAATCCCTCTCAGTCCCTCCGGGCATGCATTCGGAAACATCCGGATCGCGTACTCCGACCGACGAGGCGCCGGCGTTCGCCAACGCAGTCACCCCTAATGGGCCGATGGAATTTGAAATTCCACCACTTCCGGTAGGGGCAGAGTCCACCTCCCCGCCCGCGACACCGTCGAACCCAACCGAGCCGACAACCTCCGCCGCCACCAAGGAGGTAGACCTTTCGGATGAATGGGAAGCGATGGTGCAAGAAGTCGAAGAAGACGCGCCTCTGGAGAAAAAAGAGGCAGCGGCGCCTCCCCCAACAACAACTGAGCTTCCCGCGGATGTGGAGATCGGTTCGACGGAGCCCGTCACCGGCGTTCAACCAACCGAGCCGCTCGCCGCAGAAGCAAACGCAGCTGATGAGTCTCTGGAGCGGAGGAACGCGGAGGCCGAGGCCGCGGAGAGGGTCGCTGAAAGCGCCGAATTTGAGCTCGAGCTAGCGCCAGATCCGGAAAAGAGCAAAACGAATTCCACGACCACAGAAGAGTTCCTCAGTGACTTGGCTGCCGAAGTTGAAGATATGGAGATACCTCTCCGAGATCCTGAAGTTGCGGCCATTCCAGCCACGACACCCCCGCCTGCACAACCGGCTGAAGCCGGTACAATCACAGCGCAAACCCTGAATGAACTTTCTGAAGTTTTCCAGGAGTTCCGAAACGAGCTGGGCGAACTTGGCGAAGAGGGGGAGGATCTGGAGACCCACTACAACCTGGGTATCGCGTATCGGGAGATGGGACTGCTGGATGAGGCGATCGGTGAGTTTCAGAAAGTGGCTAAAGCTGTAAAGGAGGGAAAGGCCTTCCGGTACGCAATGAATTGCGCCACGTTGCTAGCGATCTGCTTCATGGATAAAGGTGAGCCGAGAATCGCGGCTATGTGGTACCAAGAGGCGCTCGAACTCCCGGGACTGGAACAAGAAACAATTCTGGCACTTCGGTATGACCTCGGCGTCTCGCTCGATACGGCTGGCGAAGCGGACGCCGCGCTGGATAACTTCCGACAGGTATACGCGATGAACATTGATTACCGCGACGTTTCAGACCGGATCGCTACTTTGCAAAAACGCTGATCGCCGCGAGCACATTGTGAATGTCCTCGCTCGTATCGAGCGGCACGACAGGTTACAGGCCTGTTGCCACTTCAACGATAATCTCCCATAATCCATGTTTCTACGATGAAGCAAATTGTACGTGTTCCGGTTCTACTAGTTTGGCTGCTCTTCGGACTAGCGCTAATGCTGGTGCCCTGGTCAGACATTTGGGAAACAAATTATTTTATCTACCAGTACCCCGGCTTGGGACTAATCGCGGAAAACACGTTCCTGAGAGGAGTCGTTTCGGGGCTGGGATTCATGAATGTGTTGCTATCTCTAGAAGCTTTTCGGCGCAAGACCTCCTCCGTCTCCAGCCGTAACTGATGATCGCACCGTGAAGCGCATCGTGTGCTACGTTACAGACAGTCAGTCACTGGGACGAACGGAACCTCGCTCGGACATACTGGCGAAGATCGACGCGGCTGTGGGAGCGGGCGTTGATTGGGTGCAAATCCGCGAGAAAGAAATGCCGGCTCGACAGCTTCTTGCAATTACCCGTGCGGCCGTCGGGATGACAAATCGCAAACCTGCACCATCTGCCGGAGAGGATCGCCCAGGATCGCTCATTTTGGTAAATGACCGCCTGGACGTCGCGCTCGCAGCGGATGCCGCGGGGATCCACTTAGGCCGCGAATCGTTGCCAGCACAGGATGTGATTGGCTGGCGATCGAGAGGGAAGATCACGGACTTGATGGTTGTACTCTCCTGTCACACAATCGACGAACTCCGCCAGGCAGAGGATGCGGGTGTCGATTATGCGTTTTTCGGGCCAGTTTTTGACACCCCTACAAAAAGGCCTTTCGGGCCTCCTCTGGGAATCGCCAAGCTTGCCGCAGGATGCCGCGCAACTCGACCTAAGGTGATTGCAATTGGTGGAGTGACGCTGCAAAACAGCGAAGAATGCTTTCATGCCGGGGCGGCGGGTATTGCTGCGATTCGGATGTTCCAACAAACCTGGGAGCCTGCGGAACTAAATAAGGCGGTAAAGAGGCTCCATTCGATTGGTCAACGGTGACAACGGCTTCTAGGCGCTCAGCCAACGCCCCACAGGCCGCAAGCTTTCCACGTGCTCACAGATGACCTTAACGACAGCAGCGATCGGAATCGCGAGCACGACTCCCATCAGACCCCACATCCAGCCCCAGAACAGAATCGATAGGGTAAGCGCAAGCGCGTTTAGCCGGATGCGCCACCCGACCAGGGCGGGAATCAGGAAATTTGCGGTTACTATGTGAAGAGTCGTTAAGACGACGAAGATCCCAACAAAAGGGCCTACCGTATGGTATTGCTTCAAGCCCACTAGGAGTGGGGGAACAAACGAAATAACCGCGCCTAGATAGGGAACTAGGTTGCACATCCCCGAGACCAGCGCCGTGAGAAACGGAAAGTCCAATCCCAACCCCCAAAAGAAAAGCCAACTGGCCAACACGAGGATCAATCCAACCAGGGCCGTCCCCATTAAATAACTGCGCAGCACTTGAGTGACTTCGGTAAGAGTATCCCGCACCTGCGTTCGATCACTTGTTGGAAATAATTGCATGGTCGCGTGCCAGACTTGCCGCTTACCTGCGAGCATGAAAAAGACGAGAAAGGGAACAAAACTAGCGCCCAGAAGAAATACCGATAGCGAGCTGAGACGGCCGATGAGCGCGTCGCGAACAGCATGCGATTCGGTGACCGCGACTACCCCTCGATTGGCGCGCTCATTTGGCTCAATCTCCGATACGTGGGCTTCCAGAGTTTCGAGGTCCTTTTCCAGCGCCTGGGTTGCAGCTCGCAGCGTCTGGCGATATTGAGGCCAATCGATGCTGAACTGATCGATGGTCTGGATCAGTGACCATCCAAGTACCGCCAGCAGAGCCAGTGTTAGCAGAACTACGAGGAGTGAGCCCAAAGCTCGCGGCAAACGAATGTCTTCAAGCCACGTCACCACTGGATCGAGGAAATACGCCGCCAAAACGGATACCAGCAGCGTGACGAGTACGGCAGAAGCCCAATAACAAAAGGCTATAACAATCCCGGCCGCAATGATCCGCGCGCTCGCCGAACTACTGGCGACAACCCTGGTATCGTCATGAGGCATTTACTTACCATAACACAGCCACCGAACACCCGGTCCTCTAGCGGGCAGCCAAGATCGTACCGATGACGTTTGCGGTAACAGGCGTGAGTCGGACGGTTCCCGAGGTATGCCGGTGATAGAATCGCTTGCCAGCTCATACCACGATATGGGATTCCGCGCGCATGACTAAGCAAATCTTCGGCACGGATGGGATCCGGGGTGTCCCCGGCGAATACCCACTGGACGATGCAACCCTTGAGCAAGTAGGGGTAGCACTAGGAGAGTATGTCGTACTCCGCTCGCACGTGGATGGCAACTCCCCGCGAGTGCTAATCGGGCGTGACACGCGGGAATCCGGACCACACATCGCCGACCGGATAGCCTGGGGACTGAGTGCAGCGGGTGCGGAGCCGGTCTCCGCTGGAGTCTTGACCACTCCTGGAGTTGCGTGGCTGGTGAGCCGCGAGTCCTTTGCCGCTGGCGTAGTGATATCGGCTTCACACAATCCGTACCATGACAACGGGGTGAAGCTGATTTCCTCATCAGGGATGAAATTCCCAGACATAGTCGAAGCGGAGCTCGAAAAATCAATCCTGTCGCGCAAACCTCGGCCGACACTCGCGCGAATGAATGACCGGGTTGATCAGCAGTCGGATCCAGAGTTGCACGAAGACTACCTGACGGGGTTGCGCCAAGCCTTGTTTCCCGGAGCGAATCTGGCAGGTATGAAGATCGTTCTAGACTGCGCTAATGGTGCCGCTAGTACCTTGGCGCCGGAATTGTTTCGGTCATTGGGACCAATTGTGATTCCGATGAATAACGCTCCCAATGGCCGGAATATTAATGCGGGCTGCGGTTCGCTCCATCCGGAGGCCATGCTTCGGAGAGTCACCAATTCAGGCGCGACGCTGGGTGTGGCCTTCGACGGTGACGCGGACCGGGCGATTTTTGCCACCTCCTCGGGAAAGCTCGTGAACGGAGACGGTGTTTTGCTCGCCGCAGGGCGCTATTTGAAAGAGACGGGAAAATTGAACGGCAATGTGATCGTGAGCACTACAATGGCGAACCTGGGGTTGGAACGCGCCTTGGAAAAATCCCAGCTGAAGTTGGCTCGTACGACCGTGGGTGACAGGTACGTTCTGGAGGAAATGCAGCGCATCGGTGCCAATTTCGGTGGAGAACAGTCGGGCCACATTCTATTTCTCGACGACGCGCCGACCGGAGACGGAATGCTGACTGCACTGAAAATCGCCTCACTCGTTTCGATTGCTGGCCCGCTCGATAGCTTGGTCGCGGACCTGAAGGTTTTTCCGCAGAAGATTGTTAATGTGGCTGTGACCTCCAAGCCGCCGCTCGAACTGCTGCCGGCCGTCGTCTCGACGCTGGGCGACGCCGAGCGCTCTCTGGGGAAGAACGGGCGCGTCGTCGTTCGCTATTCGGGGACCGAGCCGCTCGCGCGAGTGATGGTCGAGGCAGAAAGCGAAAAAGATGTGGAGCTATGGACACAATCACTGGCTAAGGCGTTGCGCTCTGCCATTGGATGCTGAGTTTGGCGCGGTCTTCCAAAGAACGTAGGAAGGGCTAGAGAAGCTTTCATAAATTGGATTGTATCCGTTTTGCATTTCCTTGCACGCCTTTCATCCCTCACAAAACATTATGGGACAAGGAGATACGGGAACATAAAGCTTTCGTTATGTTGGCATGGCGCTTGCAACACAACCCGCGAATGTCCTGAATCCCGGGGTGGGTCGGCTTCGTCGCGCCGAGGCCGAAATCTGGGGGGTAGAACAACGGGGGCCTGGGTGGGCCCCCTTTTTTTGTGCCGCGCTCCCACGTCAACAAACCTGGCAACTCCGCTACAGGAGTCTGAGCATTAAAGGAATTATCACGCCCCAGCCATGCGAGACGATTTCCCAACCGCGTGTCAGCTCATCGGACAGGGTTAAGGTGATCATGATTAGGAGCCAGAAGAAACCGGCAAGAATAGCGATCCGCGTTAAGCCGGCCGCGTATTTCACGTGCATGAAGAAAAGTACAACCAGCAGCATCTTGACGACGGCAATTACGAGTGCAGCTACAGTATTCCATCGGCCCAGATCGATGTACGCGACTCCCGTCGTGAGTGCTGTGAGGGCTAACAAGGCAAGAAACACGCCCACGTACGTGCTGATCGGCACCACGTGCTCACCGCTGCTACCGTGTTCAGAGTGCTCAGACATGAGCGATCAACTCCCCGGGTACCGTCCGCCGATCAGGTAAAGAAGTGGGAAGAGAAATATCCAGACGATATCGACAAAGTGCCAATAAAGTCCGCTGATTTCGAGCGGTGCATAGTACTCCGACGAAAACTTGTTGCGCGCCGTCATGATAACGAGGACGGTGAGGATGCCTATACCGACAACCATGTGCAGCGCGTGCAGCCCCGTCATAAAAAAGTAGAAACACATGAACAATTGAACCCCAGGCGCGTATGGACCGTGGTAACTCCAGCTCACGCCCGGAACGATCCCGTCTACATAGTCGTGATACCACTCGAACCGAAATTTCAGGAATAAGAACGTCGCGCCAAGCAGCATCGTCAGGATAAGCCAAAAGATGATTTGGCCCTTCCGCTTGCCTGTTTGAGCGGAGCGAATGGCCAAAGCCATGGTCAAGCTACTCACGATCAGTACGGCCGTATTCGTGGCGCCAAACTTAACCTCAAGCAGATGGCTACCGGTAACGAATGCCTGAAGATGCAGCGAGCGATAAACCGTGTAAGCCATGAACATTCCGCCGAAGAACAGAATCTCGGTGACCAGAAATACCCACATGCCGAGCTTACCGGCCTCTCGCTGCTGGGCAATGGTCTCAAACTGGTGCGCGAAACCTGGTGGATGCGCGCTGTGCGCCGCCAATTCAGACACTGGCCACTCCTGGACTCGGGTAGCTGTACGCTTCCTCTGTCACAACGGGAATTTCCTCAAAGTTTTCGGTTGGCGGAGGCGACGGTATAGTCCACTCCAGCCCTTTGGCTTTCCATGGATTAGGTCCGGCCGCCGGTCCATAGCGCATTGACCAAGTAAGATAGATGAGCGGAATTACGTATCCGATTCCGAGTATCGACGCGCCAGCCGAAGACATCACATTCAAAACCTGGAACTCCGCAGGATAGGCGGCGTATCGCCTCGGCATACCGAGATAACCGAGGACAAACTGGGGGAAGAACGTCAGATTAAACCCAATAAAAATAAGAGCGGCGGCCACACGCGCCCAATAGTCGGGATATAGACGTCCCGTGATTTTCGGCCACCAGAAGTGAATGCCGCCCATATAAGCCATCACGGCGCCTCCCACCATGATGTAGTGGAAGTGCGCAACGATGAAGTACGTGCCGTTGAGGTGAACGTCGGTGGCGAGCGAAGCTAGAAATAATCCCGTAAGGCCGCCGATGGTGAAAAGCCCAATGAATCCCAACGCGTAGAGCATGGGGGCCTCGTACGAAATCGATCCCTTGTACAGCGTGGCTGTCCAGTTGAAGACCTTGATGGCCGAAGGGATCGCAACCAGAAAGCTCAGCACAGAAAAGACGAGGCCAGCATAAATAGACTGGCCCGTTACAAACATGTGATGACCCCAGACGACGAAACTGATGACGGCGATGGAAAGGCTCGAAAACGCCACAAAGGTGTACCCGAAGATTTTCTTCCGCGAAAAAGCCGTGATCAGTTCACTTATCACACCCATTCCAGGAAGAATCATGATGTACACGGCCGGGTGCGAATAGAACCAGAAAAGGTGCTGAAAGAGCAGCGGATCGCCACCGACTGCCGGATCAAATATGCCGACATGAAGGATTCTCTCCAGCGCCAGCAGAAACAGTGTGATAGCGATCACAGGTGTGCCAAGAACGAAGATCAAGCTCGTCGCATAGAGCGCCCAGATAAAAAGTGGGAGCCGGAACCAGGTCATGCCAGGGGCGCGCATCTTGTGAATCGTGACGATGAAGTTTAGCCCTGTGAGGATCGACGAAAATCCGGCGATGAAAACGCCCATGGCCACAGCGACAACGTGCGTATGTGAAAAAGAGCTGCTGTAGGGTGGGTAAAACGTCCAACCCGTATCGACGCCTCCGGACAGAGTCGCATACAACGCAAAGGCGCAGCCCGTTATAAAGATGTACCAGCTCAGCAGGTTAAGTTTCGGAAATGCGACATCTCGGGCGCCGATCATCAATGGAATCAAGAAATTGCCAAGCGTCGCCGGAATGGAAGGGACCAGGAAGAAAAACACCATGATGATGCCGTGGGTTGAGAATAATTTGTTGTAGGTTTCGGGTTCGAACAGCGCACCTTGCGGCTCGATCAGGTGCAATCGCATCAGAACAGCCGCAGTGCCACCCACGAAAAACATGAACGTTATCGTTGCGAGATAAAGAAGACCAATACGCTTGTGGTCCTTGGTCAGCAGCCACGAGCGTATACCGTAGCTCGCGTTCAGGTAATTCACGCCAAGATCTGCCGGGGTCTCGTGGAGATCTGCAATGGCCGTGCTCATTTGCCGTTCGTCCTTTCTTCCGAGGCCAGCGACTTCACGTAGGCGATCAACTGAAGGACCTGTTCCTCATTTATCTGGCCCTGATACGTGGGCATTATCGCCTCATAGCCGGGCATTCGAACTGAATTGGGATTCACAATGGCCTGCCGAATTAGGGCCTCATCCACAACCTGGGGCTGGCCGCCCTCCAACTTTTCAGGCTTGCCATAGATTCCCGCGAGAGACGGTCCGCGGCCGCTACCCTCACTTACATGGCAAGTACCGCAGCCAAACTGGCTGAACAGCCGTTCACCCTGCTGCGCCATGGACTCTGTCTGCTCACCACCAGCGAGCCATGCGGCATAGTCGGTAGGCGTCATCACATAAACCCAGCCGATCATTTGCGAATGATTCGTGCCGCAATATTGCGCGCAGAAAAGGTGAAAAGTACCCGTCTCAGTAGCCTCGAACCAAATAGAGGTATAGCGGCCCGGAAGAACGTCCTTCTTGACGCGGAAGGCAGGAATGTAGAAATCGTGAATTACGTCCTGCGAAGTCATCGTCAGCTTGACTGGAACACCGGCCGGGACGTGGAGCTCGTCAATTTCGCGTGGCCCCTCGGGATGCTGGATGTGCCACATCCACTGCTTGCCGATGACAAAAATCTCGTTCGAAGCTGCCGGAGGTCGCGCATTCCGCACATATAGCGCGGAAGCCCAAACGAACAGAACGGCACAGATGATCGAAGGGATAATAGTCCAAGTCAACTCCAGGGCCATTGATGTGTGCGTTGGCGCCGCTTGTTCGTCGTCCGAGCGGCGGCGATACTTCACCATAAAATAAAAAATAATGGAGAAGATCAGCACGGCGAAAAAAGCGGTGATTCCCGACAAGACGTAATAAAGCTTGTCCACGCCGCCGGCAATCGTGGAAGCCGCCGGCGGTTGCAGGGGAATCATCACCGCCCCAGCAGTCACAGAACTAAGTCCGGATTGAATCAAACCTGTCATCACCATTCCATCAAAATTGCCATAACGCTAGTTTGAAAAGTTCTTACTTCAGACCATTTTCGCCGGTGATCCATGGTGCCCACCCCGAAAAAGCACCGCTAAAAAAATCCCGCCGCACAGCACCGTCAGTCCCCCTGCCAACTGGAGAACTCGCGAAATCAGCAGCCCGTATTTGCCGGTATGGGGATCGTAGTGGTAACAGAACAGCAAGATCTGATCCACAGGCGACCCAATCTTTCCCTCAGAAGCATCCACGAGGCCCAGTCGCAAATCGCGTTCGGGATACGAGATGCCGTAGAAATAGCGCGAAATTCTTCCGGTGGGCGTTAGCACCATGATGGCGCTCGCGTGCGCGTACTGCTTCGAATCGGGATCATAGGCATATCGGAAACCAACGGCTGCGGCAAGCTGCTTAATCTGTGGCTCGCTCCCAGTCAGAAAATGCCATCCCTGCGCAGCGCCGGGACGCCCGTACATTCCCAGATAAACGGCTTGCTTTGCCTCGGCCAGAACCGGCTTATCCGTCGGGTCTATGCTTATCGTTAAGACATTAAAGTCCTTCCCGATGCTCATCGGAATCTGCTCGAGACTACGATCCAGCCCATTAAGCACTTGCGTGCACAACATAGGACAGTTGAAATAGACAAGATTTAGAATGACAGGCTTACTGCCGAAATACTGCCGCAGAGCAACCGAATTGCCGTGCTCATCGCGGAATGTAAGATCAAGCGGGATGGACTCATTGAGCTTCTGATCCACGCCAACTTCCTTCAGCAGTTCAGGCCGGACGCCAACACTTTGCGTGGGGTCAGTAAACTGAGCCGCGGCCGGCGATAAATGCAGGAACAGCGCCGACGCGATTACCAGTCCAATTAGCCAACTTCGGATTGAAAGGCTGCGAAGCTTCATTTGCTGTCCCTTTCCCAGCGTTCTCATTGCGCCGTAGTTTTGTCCGCTGCGCATTAGTGCTCTTTGCCGCCTTCGGCAGTTGCTTGTTCGGGAGAAGGCTCGGTCAGGTAAGCGCATTGACCTTCAAGATCGCTTCCACTCGGAGGCACCGGCATTGCAACGGACGGCATGCTCGGAGGCGCCTCACTTGCTGCACGCGCCGGGAAACCTCGCTGTAGACTCATATCCATCGCGCGATCAATGGGAATCCGCACAATGCCGCTTTGTTGGTCCACCCAGCCATAGGTGTTCACTTCTTGCTCTTGCGCAGCGCAGTAATCCTCGAGTTCGCCATGCGGGTGCACTTGCAAGAACGGGCTGGGCAAAGGTTCGCGTTGGGCCGTTCTCGCCAGTGGAGACGCTGGCGGGCCGAGGGGCTCGATCTTGTTGAAATAACCGAACGTCCATTTCATGCCCAGAAGGGTAACCGCCAGTACCAACGCCATCCACAAAGAAAACTGCAACAGGCCCTTGACGTTAACATCACGTTGTTCGTACCCAGAGCCGCGATCGACTGGCTGGCCCGGGCCGTAGGGCTGCTTAGTCTCCATGCTGGTGCTCCACCAAAGCTCTTGCCCCTTCGAATCGCGGGTCGTGCAGCGGCAACAGCGGCAACTTCTTCAACTCCCCAAGAAACATCCCGAACCAAAGGCCGCCGATTCCAATCACAGCGAAGATGTCCGTCAGATGAAGCTGCGGGCCAGAGGGCTCATACGCCGGCACTACCAACCAATAAACATCAACCAGACTCAAGGTTAGAAGAATCCCGGCCACCATACTGAGTGTTCGTACGCGCCTCTTAATTTGCCGCTGCAGCAGCAAAAAGAATGGAACGAAGAAATGGAAAATCAGCAAAATCACGGCAATCACAGCCCAGCTTCCGAAAGCGCGGGCCATATACCAGGGGATCTCGTTTTTGAGGTTGCCCGCCCAGATGATTAGGAATTGTGAAAACGAAACGTAAGCCCATAGGATCGTGAAAGTGAGCATCAGGCTGCCGAGATCGATCAGGCGCTTGGGTTCGACGGAATCCTTCAGTGGTTCATATTCCCACAGCTTGGCTAGAACCAAGATCGCGAACGCCAAACCGGCCAGACACTCAACCACGATGAATATCATCCCGTAGATAGTAGAAAACCAGTGCGGCTCAAGCGACAGAACCCAGTCGACCGCCGCCCCGGTCACCAAGAGGCCCCAAAGCACCAGGCCCGGCGCCGCCAGGCTCATCATGCGATCCTTGAAAATCGGGTCTCCAGTGCGGTCTTGCTCGGCGGACCACTTGTTCAAAAGGTGTGCTAGCACGATCCAGACGGCAAAATAGATTACGGCGCGAACGATAAAGCCCCCGGGCTGCAAATAGATCCTCTTAAAGTGATTAACAGGGTCATCTGGAATCTCGCCGGGCTGCGTCCAGGGATAGATCTTGGACAGGCCAATGAGAATCGGGATGAAAAGCACCGCCATAAACCAAATTGTTCGTGAGCTTGCCTCGAAAATACGCCGAATTGGAAAGCCCCACCATCCGCCCGTGCAGTGATGAAGCATAAGCATGGCCAGAGAACCAAGCGGAATCGCCATCCAAAAAACATACGCAAAGACATATGACCGGAAGAAACCCTGCCATCCCCCAGCGCCACCCCTATGCGAATTGATGAGCCCGACAATCAGAGCGATAAGTACGCCAATCGCTCCGATTGCCAACGCCGGAGTGCGGACGCGATCCATTTCCAATCGAGCTGTATCCGGAGAGTTCATTGCGATTGCTCTCCTGCTTGCTCGGCTACCTGGTGCGACGGCGGCTGCGAGGATTGCCGTGCGAGCTTTTCGCGCTGCGCTTCCGGCACATCCTGCACGGTAGCGCTTTCGCTGAGCTGAA
This sequence comes from uncultured Acidobacteriota bacterium, assembly GCA_963723845.1. Taxonomy (GTDB): domain Bacteria; phylum Acidobacteriota; class Terriglobia; order Acidiferrales; family UBA7541; genus Palsa-295. Next base: position 32,363 of record CAVRSO010000127.1, on the reverse strand, counting down.
GAGCTCGAATATAAGCAGCAATCCTCCAGCGGTCGGCGGGATCGACGCGGGCGGCGTAACTGTACATGGCCCCAAACCCATCGGTCATCACCTCAAAGAAGTGGCCGACGGGAGCCTCGCGCAGTCGCTGAATGTGATACGACGGAGGCTGAGGAAAGCCGCGCTGAACGATCATGCCTCTCCCGCTGCCCGTGTAGTCGTGGCAGGGAGTGCAATAAATGTTGTACCGCTCGCGACCGCGATCGAGATCCGCTCGAGTAATCGGAAAAGGAAACCTATTCGAGACGGCGCCATTCTCGCGTCCGGTATAGAACAGCTCATCCAAGCGCAAATGCCCGCGCGCGACCGTCCCGGCACGGGCTGGCGCTCTGATCGCCCATCGGGAAAAAAGTTGGTAGGCTCATAGGGCAAATACTTCGGTTGGATATGCATATCCAGGCGGCAGCCAAACAGGAAGATTATGGCCGTAAGGCAGCCGAGCGCTTAGACATCGCGAAAGCGCGCCCATGTCAGCCTGTGGAGCCAGGGCCGACGTGTTTCGGACCGGCGCACCTGCCGCAGATTTAGTCCTCAATCTCATAAACTCCGTACGGACGCAACCCTTCCAAGAAGGATTTTGTTTGCGCCAGATCAAACTTCTTATCGCGCGCCTCAATGCACAAAAAGAAACGGTCTGTGGAAGCGCGCGTGAATCGTTCAACGTTAAACAAGGGGTGATGTGGCATAGGCAGGCCGTTTAGGGCCAGCATTCCAAACGCTGCTGTTAGCGCGGCGCCCAAGATTGTCAGCTCGAACGTAATGGCGATCCACATAGGCCAGCTATTGTAGGGCTTGCCTCCGATGTTCAGTGGAAAGCTGATTACGTTGGCGTACCAACACATGCCGAACCCGGTCAAGCCACCAGTCAATCCTCCGAGCAAAACGAATATTGGAAGTGCCGTCCAGTCAAAGCCAACCGCTTCGGATAAGCCTTCGACTGGAATCGGCGAGTACGCGTCGATCCGACGATAGCCAGCATCGTGTGTCCGGTGCGCCGCCTCGAGAACCTGCTCGGGCGTCTCGAACTCGGCCATTAAACCGTAAATACCTCTGCGCGCCATGTGCTCGACTACTCTCCAAAGGCGGCTCTAGCCGCGGATCTCCGGATTTGGATTGCGTACTCGCGCCAGGTATGTGGTGCGCGGACGCGTATTCAAATCTTCCAGCAGACCGTAGTTGCGCGACTGCGCCTTTAGCTTCGATACGCGACTGGAAGGATCGTTAATATTGCCGAAGATGATCGCCTCCGCCGGGCACGCGGCCTGGCATGCTGTGACGATCTCGCCATCGCGAACGGTGCGATTTTCTTCTTCCGACTGGATTTTTGCCGCATTGATTCGCTGCACGCAATAAGTGCACTTTTCCATTACACCGCGGCTGCGCACCGTAACGTTGGGGTTCCTCATCCCATAAAGGCTCTGCGTCTTGAAATCGGAGTACAAATAAAAGTTGAAGCGGCGTACTTTGTAGGGACAGTTATTCGAGCAATAGCGCGTCCCCACACAGCGGTTATACGTCATGTCATTCAGTCCCTCTGAGCTGTGGGTTGTAGCTCCAACGGGACAGACGTACTCGCACGGCGCATTTTCACACTGCATGCACGGCAGCGGCTCGTAATACACTTCGGGGTTTTCGAGTCCTCCACGGAAATACGTGTCGATCCGTATCCAGTGCATCGCGCGCCCGCGCGACACTTGATCTTTTCCAACCACCGCAATATTGTTTTCGGACTGGCATGCGATCACGCAAGCGTTGCAGCCGACGCAGCGGTTCAAGTCAATGGACATGCCCCACGCGTATCCCTCGTACTTAAAGCCGGGGTAGAGCGATAGGTCTTTGGTTTTTTCTTCTTCGGGATTTTTCGCAAAGTTTGGATTCTTGCGAAATTCATCGAAGGTAGCTACTCGAATCAGGTCGCGGTCGAATGCAGAACCGCTTTCCTCATCGGCCGGGTGCCCCTCGGTGTCAATCGTGTACTGCTGTTGCGTGGAAACAAAATAATAGGACTTCCCGGTCTTTTCGATTCGAAGCCCCGTCGCTACCCAGGGAGCATCGGAAGCACGCAAGAGATTGGCATTGAAACCCGTGCCGCTCCCAACGTGTCCGGCCAAACGCCGCCCATATCCCAGGTGCAAGGTTATCGAATCATCGGCATGCCCCGGAACGACGTACACGCCGGCTTCCATTTGCTGGCTGCCGCGCGTCAGTTTCACATAGTCCCCGGAAGTAAGTGCTAATTGCTGCGCCGTACCTGGGCTGATCATCGCAGCGTTGTCCCAGGTAAGCCGTGTCACGGGCTTCGGAAGCTCTTGCAGCCAGCCATTATTCGCGAATTTGCCGTCGCCGACTGAAGGATCGGGACGAAAAACAATTTCACGGCTGTTTGCATCGCTATGCGCAGCCTGCGCATTACCCTGCTTCACGAAATCCTGGCGTGGTGAAACCGAAATTTCCGGCAAGGTCGTCCCCGCTACCACTCCATCGTGGAGGGACGTCTCCCAGAGGGCCTCGAATGCCCTATCCTTTTCGGAACGCTGGCTCTGCCAATAATCGCGAACCAAATCATGCCCGGATTTCTCGCCGTCTCCTGTAAATAGTGCAATCACTTCATGCGCAGAGTGGCCGCCATACAGCGGCGCGATTAGCGGCTGAACAATGCCGACTGTTCCATCGAAGGCCCGAGCGTCGCTCCAGGATTCCAGATAATGCGCGGCAGGCGCGTGCCAGTGGCAAAGCTCGGCGGTCTCATCCTGGTAGAGCCCAGAATGAACGCGCATCCTTGCCTTTTGCAGCGCAGATGCGAAATCAAAGTCGGCGAACGCATCGTAGACGGGATTGCCGCCGAGAATCATGAGAACATCGACGTGCCCGGCATTCAAATCGTTCACCAGATCCCGCAAAGATTCGAGCTGATTCACCGGATTGGCTTCGATTGATTCCGTGTAAACGACGGTCTTGCCGACATTGCCGAGAACCGCGTTAATCGCGTGAGCCAGAGCGTGTACGAAAGGCGGCTGTTGCTCACCGGCGACTACCAGACACGCTCCCCGGTGTGCGGAGAGGTCTCGCCAGAGTGCGTCAACCCACCCTGAAGGAATCTTTGCACTGGCGTTCACGCTGGGCGCAACCGCAATTCCCCCGGCTGCCGCGACCTGTCGCGCCAGATCGTCGATATCAGTCGAGCGCACGGCCAATCGATGGTCCGCCATCACTCCTGTGCTCGTGGTCATGCTCTCCGCCACATACAGGCGATTCGGTCTCGACGAAGGGCCCGCGGAAAGATCGCGGCGGGAAGAAAAATCCCGGGTATAACGTACGTGTCCGGGCCCGGATGTGAGAAAGTCAGCGTCCAGCGAAAGAATCACGTCCGCTCGATCGAAATGGTAGACCGAGTTAACCGGCTTGCCGAATGCGAGGCGCGCTCCTTCGCGGGCGCCATTTCCGTTGCAAGGCTCGTATTGGTGCCATTTCGCTTCGGGAAACTGGGAAAGCAATTTCTGGATTTGGGCGCCGAGAGTGGGAGAGATAACAGTCTCCGTCAAAATCCGGAACCCCGCGCCCTTCGGAGCGAGGCGCGTCCGCGCATTGCCCATGGCCGCGGCGAAATCGCTCCAAGTGCTGACGCGCCCTTCGTGTATAACGGTTTGGGACCGGTCCGGATCGTACAAATCTAGGATCGATGCCTGCATGAAAACGTCTGTGCCGCCCAGGCTTCCTGGGTGCTCCGGGTTCCCTTCGATCTTGGTGGGCCGGCCCATATGGCTCTCGACCAAAACCCCTGTAGCGGCGCCGGCATGTGGCATCGAACTAGCGTAGAAAAGAGGCCTACCGGCAACGATCTCCTCCGGCGGGTGGACGTAAGGAACGATCTTCTCAGTCGGCAGTTTGGTGCATGCGCCGAGGCCGGCCATCGCTGCCGAGGCAGCCATCAGCCTCAACACATCGCGGCGATTGATCCCCTCTGAATCTTTTTCCGCGTTGCCCGGAAACTCGTTCTCAAGGAAGTTGCGATACTCCTTGGTATCCGATAGCTCCTCAAGGCTCTGCCAGAAACGCTTTCCGCCGTCCCCTGCGAGCTTTGCCCTCGCCGCGACTAGATCGATGGAATTCTTGCGCTCAGACTCTGGATTCATCTTTTCGCTTTCATCGGTGGCACGTGGAGCAGGATTCCATAAACTGTAAATTATGGATCTTATATTCCTTTACCAGCTGCCGTCCGAGCGCCAATTGCTTCGCGCCCGATGGCGGCTGGTAAAACGGGTTGAAAACCTCCGATTTCTTCCGGATATATTTCTCTGGTTGCCGGTGGCAATCAAGACACCAGGACATGTAGAGGGTCCCCGCGCGGTATGTCAGCGGCATCTCCGCGATCTGTCCATGGCACGTAGTGCAGCCAATGCCTTTCGCAACGTGGATGCTATGGTCGAAATAAACGAAATCTGGTAGCGCATTCACGCGTGTCCACGCAAGCGAGGTGTCATCGCGATAGCTTGCCCGCACCGGCTCGAGCATGGCGGCATTCGTCCATATTTGGGAATGGCAAGTCATGCACGTTTGCGTCGGAGGCACACCCGCGAAAGACGATTTTTCCACCGTTGTATGGCAATAGCGGCAATCGATTCCTAGTTCGCCGGCGTGGTGTCGATGGCTGAAAGGTACGGGTTGCTCCCGCGTGACGTTCTGGTCCGTGTACCACGAAGACATCGCAATGGTATATGCCGCATAGCCTAGCGCCGCGATAATCACCACCGCGCCATAAATGCTCACGCGCGAGATCAGATTCGTGCTGCGATGAAATATCTGAGCCATTGGCTTCAGTGTCGCTTTTTCTGTCCGACCTGTTGTTCTTCTTCCGTTTCATGGACCAACGACCTCACTTCCACAATCGAGATCATCGGCAGGAAACGAATGAAAAGATAGAACAGGGTAAAGAATAATCCGAACGTTCCGAGATAAGTCGCCCAGTCCCACCGCGTCGGTATGTACATCCCCCACGCTGAAGGCGACGAAATCCCGCGACAAACTCACGACCACAATCACAAATCTCTCCAGCCACATCCCGATATTAATGACCAAAGAAATGCCGAACAACCACGCCACATTGCGTCGCGCACGGCGGGACCACAGCGATTGTGGAATCACCAGATTACAGGCGATCAATAGCCAGTACAGTGGCGAGTAAGGGCCCTTAAGACGGTTCCACATCATGTACGCCTCATACCGGTCGGCGCTGTAGAATGACATGAACGTTTCCATCACATAGCCGTACGCGACGATAATTCCCGTCGCTAGCATCACCTTCGCCATGATGTCCAAATGACGCTCTGTGACGAGATCTTCGAGGTGATATATCTTGCGAATCGGTATCGCCAAGGTCAGCACCATCGCGAAGCCGGAATAAATGGCGCCGGCCACGAAATAGGGCGGGAATATCGTGCTATGCCATCCGGGAACAAGGGCAATCGTAAAGTCGAAGCTCACGACGGTGTGCACCGAAACTACCAGCGGCGTTGCAACACCTGCCAGAAGCACGGAAGCAACTTCGTAGCGCGTCCAATGGACGGCTGACCCCCGCCACCCCATCGAAATTATCCCGTAAATGATCTTTGAAGCTTTGTTCTTGGCTCGGTCGCGCAGCGTGGCAAGATCCGGAATCATTCCGACAAACCAGAATATGATGGATACGGTGAAATACGTGGAGACCGCAAAAACATCCCAAACGAGCGGGCTGCGAAATTGCGGCCAAAGCCACATCGGATTGGGATAAGGCATTAGATAAAAGAAGAGCCAGGGGCGGCCCATATGAAGCAGGGGGAACATCCCAGCGCACATCACCGCAAAAATCGTCATCGCTTCCGCGAAACGATTTACGGACGTCCGCCATCTTTGATGGAGTAGAAGCAAAAAGGCCGAAATGAGCGTTCCAGCGTGCCCAATTCCAATCCACCAGACGAAATTTACAATCGCGTAACCCCAGGCGGCCGGTATCCGGATGCCCCAGATGCCCACCCCCTTAACCATCAGCATTGTGATGACAAGGTTCAGCAGCATGAGCATCGCAAACGCGATGAGGAAACCAAACACCCAGCCGGGGGTTGTGCCGCGCGTAAGTACGATGGAGCTGATTTTGTCGGTTACCGATTCAAAGGTATGACCCGGCCCGATGATCGGGTCAGGCTCGGCAACCCGCGTTACGCCTTCAAAGCGATCAGGATCCACGCAGTATCCTCTACTGCTCGCAATGTTGACAGCAAACTGTTAGAAGGGGGCGTTGTTGTGTGTCCGCAATCACAGCCCCGCACCCCGCGAACGCCATGATTTGCATTTTGAAGTAACTAAGGATTGCCAATACTGCTGTTTCCTGCGTCAAACTTCGCTTAATAAAACCGCCTATCAATTAGGACGCCATAGCATAAGACCCCTCGTGTCGATACGCAAGTTCAAATCAAAAAAATTTGCACCGAGAATCGCCCGGCAGGACCTGCGATTCCCGCCTTCCAGGGCTCGCCAGTTCCGTCGGATTCAAAGCAACAGTACTATTCAATTTTAGGACATCGCATCACAACGTGGAACGCCCGGAAGAAAGGCGCATTGGTAAGATGGCCTTGTGCGCGCCGCAACGCCAGTCGCCATATGGATTGTTCTTTTCGTGTGCTTAGTCACCGCAGCGGACACGATTGTTCTGAAGAACGGTCGCCGGATCGCAGCGGAGAACGTCACCGAGGACGCCACCCACGTCACCTATCAGACTCCAGCCGGAGAGCTGTCGATTCCTAAGTCTATGGTCGCGAGGATCGACCATGACGATTTCGCCTACCCGTCGGCATCGGCCGGTCACTCTCAGCCGCTAGTTTCGCCGCCGCCGATCGAGCCTGTTCGTGGATTTGAAGCCATTGCGGCACTGGCCGTCCACGGTGATGCGATTGACTATGCCTATCTGTCGAGCCTCGATTCGGATGCCGGCTCCGAGTCGCCGACGGCAGTCGCCAAGGATGCAGCAGCGCACCATGCTGCCGCGCAATTCCTTGAACGTAAAGGTGATACAGATGCCGCAATCGACCAGTATCGCGAGGCGCTGATCTTCGCTCCCCAAAATAACGGCCTGCTGCTGAATCTTGCCCTCCTGTATTTGCAGCAGAGTCAGTTCACCGCCGCACTTGACCCCTTGGAACGGGCCCGCCGCACGTCTCCGGATTCGCCCGATGTGGCCAAGCTGATGGGTTGGGCCTACTACGGTGCGAACAAAATGGACCAGGCCATCGAGGAGTGGAAACGCGCCGAACAACTGCGCCCGGACCCCCAGGTCGAGCAGGCCCTGGCGAAAGTTGAGCGCGACAAAGCTGAGGAGGAAAGCTATCGCGAGGGTGAAACCGACCATTTCGCCCTGAAGTATAATGGCGGAGCCACTCCCGGCCTCGCTCGTGGCATTCTGCTTGCCCTCGAGGACGATTTCCGCGATCTCGAATCTCAGCTTGATTACACGCCGCCTGAGCAAATTGCCGTCATCCTTTATACCCAGCAAGCTTTCGCGGATATCACCCGCGCGCCCGGCTGGGTTGGAGCCCTAAATGACGGGCGTTTGCGCATTCCCGTGCAAGGATTGACCCAGGTAACGCCTGACCTCGCTCGGGTCTTGAAACACGAACTCACGCACAGTTTTGTGGGGCAAAAATCTCATAGCCGTGCGCCCACGTGGCTTCAGGAAGGCATCGCGCAATGGATGGAAGGACGCCGCAGCAGTTCAACCGCCGGGGGCATGGTCGAAGCAGCGGCCCAAGGCCAAGCCCCGCCACTGGCAACAATGGAAGGGTCCTGGACGAATCTATCCGGGAATTCAGCCGCCTTTGCTTATGCCTGGTCCCTCGCTGTCGTCGAATCTATCATCGACGCGGGCGGTGTGAGTGACGTCAGCCGCTTGCTCGACCGCATCGCCGCCTCGCCCTCGCCCGAGGCCGCCGTGCAGGAAACGCTGCACTTGAGTTATGCGAGCCTAAATGAGCAGACAGTCGCCTATCTGAAACACGCCTACCTCCACTGATTTTGCAGGAACGCAGGTCTTGGATCACGTAGGGTTAAAGTGTCAAAAGCAATCCGGCCAGCAGCGCCGCTCGTTGCGGAAGCGAACGGATCACCACATTCTCTCCCGGGCTGTGCGCCCCGCTACCGATCGCTCCTAGTCCATCGAGTGTGGGCACGCCCAGCGCCGCCGTAAAGTTCCCGTCTGATCCCCCGCCGGTGGTGGTTTCACCGAGTTTCACGCCGATCTCCTGCATCAGCGATTGCGCCTGGCCGAAAAGTTTGAGCACGCCAGACGTTCGTTCAAGCGGTGGCCGGTTGATTCCGCCGCGAACCTCAATTTTGGCGCCCGTGAGTATAGGTTTCAGTCCGTGCAATCTCCGATCGATTCCCGGCGCGTCAGCCAAATGCGAATAGCGAATATCCACTTCCGCCCGCGCGTGGGCCGGTACAACGTTGGATACGGTGCCTCCATCAACCACCGTCGCCTGTACCGTGATCCCGCGCCGCGAATTGTTCATTTTCGTCAACCGCGCGATTTGCAACGCCAACTCGTGCACAGCATTCACTCCCGCTCCAGGATCGGCGCCCGCATGCGACGACCGTCCGGTAACGATGATCTCTGCCGTCCCCACCCCTTTTCGCGCCGTCTTCAGCCGTCCCTCGCGGCCAAGCGCTGGTTCGAGAACGAGGACGGCATCGCTGCGTCGCGCTTCCCGCTCGATCTCGCGCCGCGAAGTCTCGCTCCCAACTTCCTCGTCGGAGTTCCAGAAGAAGACAAGCCTCTTGCGTGGCTGCAGCTTGGTTGCGCGCAGACCATCCATCGCGCCAAGTGCTATGGCCAGCCCCGCTTTCATGTCAAACGTTCCTGGTCCCCACGCGCGTCCGCCAGACACGCGAAACGGCATCATGGCCAGCGTACCGAGCGGATAAACCGTGTCGAGGTGCCCGACAATCAAAATCTGCCCAGGTGCTCTTCCACTGCCCATCCATATTTCCGCCCGCACGTGATTGCCGCGCGCCCTCTGCCATACCACGCGAACCTTCGCGCCTCTGCGCCTCCACTCGCTCGCGATAATCCGTCCCAGACGGTCCACCGCCGCCTTGTGGTGGCTCGGCGATTCACACCGTACGAACCGCTCGAGCAGTCCAACGATATCTCGCTCTCGTCTTCGCAATTCTCGCTGAAGCTCCCGCATCATCTCTTCGGTTTCGCTCATCGCGCCGGTATCCTAGCAGCCGCGCCAAGCCACGGCAACACAGCTTGTGCGGCTGATTCCCACCCATTGAGGTTTCGTATAGAATTGTTCGAACGGTATGTGACGTTGCATCTGCAACATATACGGACTCCAACTTACTCTAGGGGCTGAGGCGATTCATGCTTCTCGACATCAACGACATCCAGAAAATTCTTCCGCACCGTTATCCTTTCCTTCTCATCGATGGCATCGAGGAAATGGAACGCTGGAAGCGCATCGTCGGAATCAAGAATGTCACCATCAATGAACACTTTTTCCAGGGTCATTTTCCGGGAAAGCCGATCATGCCCGGCGTCTTGATTATCGAATCCATGGCGCAGACCGGCGGACTGCTCCTGCTCCAGGAAGTGCCCGACCGCGAAAAGAAGCTGCTCTACTTCGTCGCCATTGATAACGCGCGCTTTCGGCGTCCCGTAGTTCCCGGTGACCGCCTGAGGCTCGAAATGAATGTTCTCGCTTGGCGAAGCGGTTTCTGCAAACTCCAGGGCCGCGCCACCGTCGACGGAGAAATGGCCGCCGAGGCCTCGCTGATGTGCAAAATGGTCGATCTCGAAACCGAGCAGGCCCCGGCCGCTGTACCGGCCGAGAAGGCACGATGAGCGAGATCGATCCCCGGGCCATCGTTTCGCCTTCGGCGCGAGTGGGATCCGGCGTTCGAATCGGGCCTTTCTCGGTAGTAGGCGACGAAGTGGAGCTGGGCGATGGCTGCGTGCTCGAGCCTCACGCCGTCGTCAAAGGGCCCTCCACATTTGGCCGCAACAATCACTTTCACTCCTTTGCCATTGTGGGAGGCGATCCGCAGGACCTCACCTACACCGGCCAACGTGTGAAGCTCGAAGTGGGGGAGTCAAATGACTTCCGCGAGTTTTGCACGGTGCACCGAGGCACGATCAAGGGCGGGGGAGTCACTCGCGTCGGCAGCAACAGCCTGATCATGGCCTACGCGCACGTCGGCCACGATTGCCAGATCGGCGACCACGTGATCCTCATCAACGGCGCGCAACTTGCCGGCCACATCATTGTGGAGGACTACGCGACGATAAGTTCCTTCTGCCTTCTGCACCAATTCTCCCGCGTGGGCAGCCACTCCTACATCGGTGCAGGCACAATCATCACGCAAGACGTCCCGCCATTTTCGAAGATCGTCAGCGCCCGCGACACGCGCTGCTACGGAATCAATAAGGTGGGCCTCGAGCGTAACGGCTTCTCGCCAGAACGCATTCAGGCGATCGAGCAAGCTTACAGGTATCTTCTCCGTTCCAAGTTGAACACTTCGCAGGCCGTCGAAAAAATGCGCGGAACCCTCTCCAACTCAGAAGACGTCCAAACCCTTGTACGGTTTATCGAGTCCGTTCAGGACCGCGGCTTAACCAAATAGGAACTGCATGGCCGCCAGCGCGGAAAACACGGGTGGATGGGGGCTGATTGCCGGAAACGGCGACTTCCCGTTTCTGGTCCTCGAGGGTGCACGCAGCCGCGGTATCGAAATGGCGGTCATCGCCATACGCGAAGAAGCATCGCCCGCCCTGGAGCGTTCCGCGAAGCGGTTTCACTGGATTAGCCTCGGCGAACTTAGCCGCGGCATTGACTTGCTGCACCAGGAGGGCGTGAAGCACGCGGTAATGGCCGGGCAAGTGAAGCATAATAAGATCTTCAGTTCTATCCGGCCCGATTGGCGGCTGGCGAAGCTGCTTATTACTCTTCCGGCTAAAAATACTGATTCGCTAATCGGCGCCGTGGCACGCGTGCTGCACGATGAAGGCATTGAGCTGGTCGATTCCACCAAGTTCCTCGGTCCGCTGCTGCCTTCGGCCGGAGTTCTCACCCGCCGCTCGCCAGACCCAGCCGAGGCAGCGGACATCGAATATGGCAGGGGGATCGCCCGCCAGATTGCGGCCCTTGATCTGGGCCAGACAGTTGTCGTGCGCGATCGCGCGTGCGTGGCGGTCGAGGCGATGGAAGGCACGGACGAAACTATTGAGCGAGCCTCTAGAATCACTGGCGGACAACGGCTCGTGGTCGTCAAGGTGAGCAAAGGCGCTCAGGACATGCGATTCGATGTGCCAGTTATCGGCCTGAAAACAATCGAAGTGATGCGCCGCGCCAATGCCACCGCGCTCGCCGTCGACGCTGGCCGAACTCTGCTGTTTGATCGCGAGGCACTGATTCGCGCTGCTGACGAAGCGGCAATTGCGATCCAAGCACTCGCGCTGGATTCAGTCGAGGCGAAAACGAAATCGTGACCCAGAAACCCATTCGCGTTGCCGTGGTCGGCGCCGGAGAATTCGGCAAGAACCACATTCGCGTGTTGCGCGAACTCGAAGGCGCTGAACTCGTCGGTATTGTTGACATCAACGGCGAACGCGCTCGCCAGGTCGCCGCCGAATTCGGCACGGAGGTGATTCGCGATCTCGATGCGCTCGCTGCCGCCGGCGTCGCTGCCGCCAGCGTGGCGGTGCCCACCAAGGAACATGCGAGCGTCGGCTGCCATCTGCTCGATGCCGGCGTGGACGTCCTGGTGGAAAAGCCGATGGCCTCCTCGTTAAAAGAGGCTGGCAGTCTAATCGCTTCCGCGCAGCGTTCCGGCCGCATCCTCCAAATCGGGCACGTCGAGCGATTCAATCCCGCTGTCGCCGCGGCACAAAAGGTCGTCTCGCGTCCCATGTTTTTTGAAGTCCACCGCCTCGGCGTTTTCACCCCGCGCAGCCTGGATATCGACGTGGTGTACGACGTGATGATTCACGACCTCGATATTCTTCTTGCCCTGGTGGACGCACCCGTCGTCGATCTCAAAGCCGTCGGCATTCCGGTTATCACCGACAAAGTCGATATCGCGCACGCGCGCATCGAGTTTCAGACCGGCACAGTGGCCAACGTCACCGCCAGCCGCGTCTCCACCGAGCGTGTCCGCAAGATGCGCTTCTTCCAGGAGCATGAATACATCTCGCTCGATTTCGCGCGGCAGGATGCGCTGCGAATCCGCGTCCAGCCCGGCAGTCCTCAGCCGGGAATAGGATTCGAGAAACTTCCCGCTACGCCGGAAGAACCGCTTCGCGCCGAGCTGCGCGCCTTTCTCGATTCCGTCCGTACCCGCAAGCCGCCAGTCGTGGATGGCGCTGCCGGGCGCCGAAATCTCGAGCTTGCCGACCGGGTCATGGCAGGCATCCTCGAACACGCTGGCCGCGTCCAATTCGGAGCTACCGCACCATTGCCATTGGAAGCTCGATGATTCCCCGCACCCTGGTTCCGGTCAACGTGCGCCCCGTCTCCAAGGACGAGGCTCAGAAAGCGCCGCACCGCTTGACCACTTACATGGACGACCGCACCGTCGTCCCTTCCGGCTTGTCAGAAGCTCCGCCGTTGAACGGTAAGACGTCCATACCCGAGCACTTGCCGCTCGGCGTGCTGGTCAATCGCACTCTGGTGCCGCGCGGCATGCCCATCACGCCTATCGAAAGGGTTGCGCACGTTCAATCTTTCCCCCTCGAGATTCTCGACTCCCGCGTCGTGGTCCCCGCGAATATTGATCCGGTCTCGGATGATTGGACCAAGGAATTCGAGCGCGGCATCGAGATGACGCCCGCTCTTCGCGAAGTGATCCAGCCGGACTTGTTTATCACCGGCGATGCCAATCTGTTGATCGAGCCGGAAGAAAAGCGCGATGCGCGATCGGACCTCATCACCAGAATTCTTTCTATCGCAGTGCATGCTGCCGTGATTGCTTTCCTGATTTTCTCGCCGAAGCTTTTTCCGGCGCATGTCCCCACGAAAAACGAAATCGAGCTCGCCCGCAAACAGTTGCAGTGGATTTACTCTCCACCTGCGATTCCAGAGCCGCCCAAGCCCGTTCCGAAGATGAACGTCGATCGCAACCTCTTAAAGAAACTCGCGCCGGTTGAAAAGCCGCAGATTCCTTCTCCGGTTCCTGCCCCGGCGCCGACGCCGGTGAAGCCGCCCACCGATCTCCCGGACGCGCCAAGGGCGCGAACTCAGCCCACTCCCGCTCCAGCTCCCACGCAACCCACGCAGCCCGCACCCTCGCAGCTCCAGCCAGTGGCGCCGCCGAGACCGCAGAATCAGAATCATTTGAACCTGCAATTGCCGGATTCCTCGCCCGGCAAGCAAATTCAGGATCAGATGAATGACGCGATTCGCCGCAACCCTAACCGTGGCGAAATCTATAGTGGCGGTGGGGCGGCACCTGGACAAGGTGGCCCAGGCCTGGGCACTGGCGTCTCGATCCTTTCCGATACACAGGGCGTCGATTTTTCGAACTACATAACGCGCCTGCTCGCGGCGCTGAAACGAAACTGGCTCGCGATCATGCCCGAATCCGCCCGATGGGATAAAGGCGTGGTGTACACCACATTCCAGGTAAACCCCGATGGCAGCATCGGTTCGTCGGACCCACAGTTGGAGCGAACGTCCGGAAGAGAACCGCTCGACAATGCCGCCATGTCCGCGATCCATGCCTCGAATCCCTTCGAACCATTGCCTTCGCAGTTTCACGGCCCCTTCCTGAAGTTGCGAATCGCGTTCCTTTACAACCTCACGCCGGAACAAGTGGGCTTGCATTGAGGCTCAACCGCGCACAAGTCGCGGGAGCTTTATTGTTGGCCGCCGTGGTCTTGCTGATTCTCTTGCTGCGGTATTGGAAATTCTCGGGATGAGCGATCTTGCGCGGCTCCTGGTAATTCTCGGGCCGACTGCTTCCGGCAAATCGGCTCTGGGAATCGAACTTGCCCGGCACCTGGGCGGCGAAATTCTGGTCTGCGATTCCACGCAGGTGTACCGTCACTTCGATATCGGCACCGCGAAAGTGCCTGCCGCTGAGCAACAGGGAATTCCGCATCACCTCGTCGATCTAATCGAACCTCAAGAAGTATTTACCGCTGGAGAATATCGCCGGCGCGCCCTCGACGCCCTCGAAAATGTCCGCCGGCGCGGTAAGCTTCCCATCCTCACCGCCGGCACAGGCCTTTATCTTCGCGCTCTGCTGGAAGGACTCGCCGACGCTCCCAGCAGGTCAGAAGAACTCCGTGACGGCCTCCGCGCGAAAGTTCAGGCGCGCGGACCAGAGCATCTGCACCGGTTGCTCAACCGCCTGGATCGCGAAGCGGCCGCCCGGATCGCTCCGCGCGACACGCAGAAAATCATTCGCGCGATTGAAATGCGCGTCCTCGCCGGAAAAGCAGTAGGCGAAATCCATCGCAGCGGCCGAAGCGGCCTCGCAGGCCACACCGTAACGAAAATCGGCCTCTCGCCCCCGCGCGACCGCCTCTACGCCAAAATCGATGCGCGCGTGAACGCCATGATTGCCGCCGGCTGGGTGGACGAAGTCCGCAGACTCGTCGAAATGGGCGTGCCCGCGGACGCGAAACCGTTTCAGTTCATCGGCTACTCGGATTTGCGCGATCAGATTGCCAACGGCCGCCCGCCCGCTGAAGTGGTCCAAAAAATCCAGCAGGCCACGCGCCGCTTCGCCAAGCGGCAGATCACCTGGTTCCGCAAGGAGCCGAACGTGCATTGGCTCGCCGGATTTGGCGACGACCCGGACATAATCGCCGCGGCCTTGCAATTAGCGCGCCCTTCGCCCCGCTGAAAATTTGGCGGCCCATCGCGCGCGTCCGGTATACTTCTGCTCATCTGCAAGTCATGAAAGGAAGCCGCACGATGATTCCGCAAACGAAGATACGCACGGTACGAAGCCTTATTTTGTGGATCATCGCCGCGATTTCGCTTTCGGCGCTGCAACCTGTGGTCGTTCGCGCGCAAACCACCGAGACGGTAGCGAGCAAGACCGAAACCGCGCAGCCGCCGGAGCAATTCAAGCCCGAAGAACAAGCCAGCAAGGGCTCCGTCACCGTGGGCGGAAATCCGATCAATTACGACGCCTACGCCGGCACCCTCGTCGTTCATCCCAAGGGCTGGGACGACGTTCCGCAGAATAATCCCGACAAGGACCCCAAGAACCAGCCCGCCGAAGCCAGCATGTTCTACGTCGCGTACTTCAAATCCGGCGCCAAGGATACGCAGCGCCCGGTAACTTTCCTCTTCAATGGCGGTCCGGGCTCTTCCACGATGTGGCTCCACATGGGCGCATTCGGTCCCAGGCGCGTCGTCACCGCCGACGATTCTCACACTCCAGCCGCGCCGTACTCGATCGTCAACAACGATTTCAGCCTGCTCGATGCCAGCGATCTAGTCTTCGTCGACGCGCCCGGCACCGGCTTCAGCCGCCTCAGTGGCAAGGATCGCGAAAAGGCTTTTTACGGCGTGGATCAGGATGCGCACGCCTTCGCCGATTTCATCAGTCAGTTCCTCACGAAATATGGGCGCTGGAACTCGCCGAAATATCTATTCGGCGAAAGCTACGGCACCACGCGATCCGCCGTTCTCTCCAACGTCCTCGAAACCGAACACGACCTCGACCTCAACGGCGTAATTCTGCTTTCGCAAATCTTGAGCTTCGACCTCAGCGCCGACGGCCCGCAGTTCAATCCCAGTATCGACTTGCCGTATGAACTCGCGCTGCCCACCTATGCCGCAACCGCCTGGTATCACCACAAGCTGCCGGACGCGCATCCGGAATTGGCGCCGCTGCTAGCGGAAGTCGAGCACTTTGCGATGACCGACTACGCCGAGGCCCTCGCGGCCGGCGCCTCGCTCACTCCCGAGCAGCGGCAAGCCGTCGTCGCCAAGCTGCATCAGTACACCGGCCTGCCCGTCGAATACATCCAGAAAGCGGACCTGCGCATCAACGGCGGCGAATTCGAGAAAACGCTTGAGGGCGATACGGATATGACCACCGGCCGCCTCGACACGCGCTTCTCCGGGCCCACCTTCGACCCGCTCAGCAAAGAGGCGGGCTACGATCCGCAAGCAGCCGCCATCAGCTCCGCCTACTTTTCTGCGTTCAACGATTACGCGCGCAAGGATTTGAAGTTCAGCGCCAACCGCGAGTACAAGCCGGAAGTTGACATCGAAAAATCCTGGGATTTTCTGCATCAGGCCCCTGGCGCCGACCGCCCCATGCCGCAAGCGACGAACGTGATGCCCGATCTGGCCAACGCGATGAAATATAATCCGAATCTCAAGGTCCTGCTGAACGCCGGCTATTTCGATCTCGCCACGCCCTTCTACGAAGGCATCTACGAAATGCATCACCTGCCGATTCCACCCAACCTGCAAAGCAATATCGAATTCAAGTTTTACGAATCCGGCCACATGGTGTACGCCCACGCGGCTTCGCTGAAAGCGCTCCACGACAACGTGGCCGCGTTCATCCAGGACACAGAAATTTCCAAGTCGAAGTGAATGCAGCGCTCGGCGGCGCGATGGCGGGGCGCTCAGAACTGTGGCACACTCGCATGAGTACCCATGGACCCTCGTTTCATCCGCAATTTCTGCATCATCGCGCACATCGACCACGGCAAGTCCACGCTGGCCGACCGCCTCCTCGAACTTACTGGCGCGGTCACCCAGCGCGAAATGACCGCGCAGTTGCTCGATTCGATGGACCTGGAACGCGAGCGCGGCATCACCATCAAGGCCAAAAGCATCCGTCTGCATTACCAGGCGAAGGATGGCCACGAATACCGCCTGAATCTGATCGATACGCCCGGCCACGTCGATTTTTCCTACGAAGTTTCGCGCGCGCTTTCGGCGTGCGAAGGCGCGCTGCTGGTCGTTGACGCGAGCCAGGGCGTGGAAGCGCAAACCGTGGCGAATGCCTTCCTCGCCTCGCGGCACAATCTCACCATCATTCCCGTGATCAACAAAATCGATTTGCCCGCCGCGCAGCCCGATTACGCCAAAGAGCAAATCGAAAACGTCCTCGGCGATTCCGGCGGACGACGCGCTGCTGATCAGCGCCAAAAGCGGCCTGGGCGTGGAAGACGTCCTCGAAGCCATCGTGAAACACGTCCCGCCGCCGAAAGGCTCGGCCGAAGCGCCGCTGCGCGCCCTGATTTTCGATTCCTGGTTCGATTCATATCGCGGGGCCGTGGTGCTGGTGCGCGTGATGGAAGGCCGCCTCGCTCCCCACATGAAGATTCGCCTTTCGGCAAGCGACGAAATTTACGAAGTTGAAAATCTCGGCGTGCTCACGCCCAAGCCCATCGTGCTCGAAGAACTCGCGGCGGGCGATGTGGGCTTCGTCATCGCCAATATCAAGCGCGTGGCCGACGCGCGCGTGGGCGATACCGTCGTCGAAGCCGACCGCCCGCGCCGAGCCGCTTCCCGGCTTCGAAGCCATCAAGCCCATGGTCTTCGCCGGCCTTTTTCCCGTGAACTCCACCGATTACGAAATGCTGCGCGACGCGCTGGGCAAGCTGCAATTGAACGACGCCGCTTTCTTCTACGAGCCGGAAAATTCCGTCGCGCTGGGTTTCGGCTTTCGCTGCGGATTTCTCGGCCTGCTGCACATGGAGATCGTGCAGGAGCGGCTGGAGCGCGAGTTCAATATCGACCTGATCACCACCGCGCCCAGCGTGCAGTACCGCATCACCACCACCGATGGCGAAGTAAAAGAAGTCGATAACCCCACGAAATTTCCGCCGCCCACTTCGATTCAGAAAATCGAAGAGCCGATTCTGATGGCGATGATCATCACCTCCGAAGAATCGGTTGGCGGAGTGCTGGCGCTGTGCGAGGAAAAGCGCGGCGTGCAGAAAAAGTTCGAATATCTCTCGCCGACGCGCATCATGCTCACCTACGAGATGCCGCTGAATGAAATCGTTCTCGATTTTTACGACCGGCTCAAGGGCGTTTCGCGCGGCTACGCGTCGCTCGATTACCATCTTTCCGGCTATCGCGAATCGGATTTGGTGAAGCTGGATGTTCTGGTGGGCGGCGAGCCGGTGGACGCGCTCACCATCATCTGCCACCGCGATCAATCCTACGAACGCGGCCGCGATCTGGTAAGCCGTCTGCGCAAATTGATTCCGCGCCAGATGTTCGAAGTCGCCATTCAGGCCGCGATCGGCAGCCGCATCATCGCCCGCGAGACGATCAGCGCCATCCGCAAGAACGTCCTCGCCAAATGCTACGGCGGCGACATCAGCCGCAAGCGCAAGCTCCTCGAAAAACAGAAGGAAGGCAAAAAGCGCATGAAGCGCGTCGGCCGCGTCGACATCCCCCAGGAAGCCTTCCTCGCCGTCCTCAAAGTAGCCGGCACCACCGACGACGAATAACCCAGGGTAATTTGCGGCGAAGCCGACTTTTTGGAATTCCTCGAATCTAGCGTCCAGTAGGCAACTGCTCGCGGACCTGGCTTCAATCGCCAACCGCGAAACGGAACCGTGCTTCGCCCGTATCGCGGGGCCAGAGAAGAACAAGACGTGGTGGTGATTGTCGAAAGATTCCTCATTGCAAGGTTTTTTGAATCCGTTTAACTCGGACAGGTCGATTTCTCCACATACTTCCGAATTAACGATTCTTGCGATCTCGCTTTCGCGGGGAAAAACCTTTGAGCCGCGAACGGATCACCGAAACGACGTTCGAACGAGACGCTCTGAATCGAGTACGCGACGAAATACGAAGATTCACCATTTTCGTTTGTGCCCCTTGCTCTCTTTAGAACTAGCAACAAACAGGGCCTGTCGCTGCGTTCCACCAATCGGCGGAAAGTGGCGTGATACGACGCGTCGTACCGCTCCGCGAAAAACGAGATTGTCTGAAGTCCGATCGGGAAGTCCCTGGCCTCCGTTTCAAACCTATCGCCCTGGAAGAGTATCTCAGCCGCTCCAAAATTTGCCTCGGCCTCAAATGCATCCTCACACCTCGGATCCAATGTGAATTGGTCGTCGGTAGCAAAAATGGACCGTTGCCAGGGCAACACTCGATGCGTTATCTCATGATAGGTGACGAAGTTCTTTCTCCCCGGGGTGACGCCAGATGCGACATAAACGACCTTGCGCTTAAAATCGAGCAGCCCGAGTAGTTTCGCAAACCCTGTCTTGAACGTTCCCCGGAGACGGTCGGACAGAGTTTGTTTGTAGTCTTCGAGATCGAGTTCACCCGTTTCTATCAACTGCGCGCATGCCAGAATGTCAGCCTTTGGCGTGGGCACACGATCGCCTACACCAGCGGCCTTGAAGAGCTTCCGCACTTCCGCCGTGATGTCCATCGCGGAACTTGGGACTCCGATCCGAGGAGGCGGTTTTTTCATCGACTCCGCTTCTTTCGACGCAGGAATTCGATGTAGTCCAAAACTTGATCTCGCTCGTCATCTGTGAGGTCCTTCAATACGGAGAAAGCCACCGAAGCGTGCCCGTGCGACCTGTCGCTGTTTCTGACCGGCGCGATGTAGCCAGCCAACTGCATGAGTGCCTTATACGGAACTCGATAAACCGCCGCCAGCTCGTATAGAACATTCGGAGACGGCTCTTTAACATCACCCGCCTCCAGCTGGTAAAGGTAGCTATTAGAAACCTTCTTCCCCGTTCGCTGTTCAACTTCGCGGAGCGTGTACCCTTTCAGTTTCCGTAGTCTGGTGAGCTCCTCGCCAAGACTAGGCATGAACCCTCCCTTCAAGCCGAATTTAAGTCCCCTCGAGGATAGCTCGAATGTCTTAATATGCACAACAGCGCTCGTGCTTTGAAGCACAAGAATTGCTCTGACATCTCAAGCATGGCGGATTTAGACTTTGAACCGAAAGGAGGTGCCATGAGCACCACAACAAAAGTAACGCATATCCTGCTGGAGATTGATCGACATACCACGAAGCGGCTCGAGTTCGAGACCGACGACGTCAGCGGTAAACAGATCAAGGAGGCCGGTGGCGTACCCCTGGACGACGATCTGGCGATCCGCCGCGGCGAACGGCTCGATTGGTGACCAACGGTCAAGTGATCGAATTCCACGACGGAGAGCGATTCGTCGCCCTACCGCCGAACGATCAGTTAGGCGGCGATCAACATGTCCCCAGAAACGACAAGCCGAATTGTAGTTGAACTCCAACAAGCATATTCCGGCACCCTGCGAGCGGAGGATGCCGGGAAGACTCTCGGAGGCTATCTGGCCTCGCCTTTCCGGCGGGATGCGTACCCGCCACAACAGATGTCTTGGTCGTGCTCGACCCCACGCAGCCTAAGCCGCGGCTCCTGGTAAAGCATAAGCCCAAGACGCCACGGGGCATCGAACCCCGCAATGTAAATCCGGAAGGCATTGGTGGCGAGTGTTGGTTTGGGTTTTCGTACAACGTGGTCTGGGACGAAACCGGCATAGCGCGCAACAGTTCGTTGTGTCAGCAATGAGAAGGTTTGCCAAGGATGAGTGATCTTCAACTCCGCATCCCGAGGACGACCAGCCAGCGACTTTTTGAGGAGGTGAAACGCGCCGGTCCCAGAGAACCAGTCGTCTTTGGGCTGGTCACGCATGCGCTGACCCATGGGAGAGAGCTCATCCTCGTTCGAGATATCAGGATCCCACCCGGGGAAGCATATCTTTCGTCATTCGGTCACGGTGCTCGTTGGAGCGGCAGGTATACCATCGATCTCCTAAATGAAGCGCTCGCTCTTCGCTGCGGTCTGTTTATCTTTCACTTCCATCGTGGGTCGTCCGTGCGAATGTCTCGCGACGATGCAAACAGTGCCAACCAGCTATTGCCGAAGTTCCAGCTCGAGATACCAGACCGCCCGCATGGCTCGATTGTCCTCGGCGCTGAGTCAACCGCAGGACTTATCTTGATGCCGCGATGAGATCAAACAACTGGGCATTTCACGCTGCGCTTCTTCAACGAGCGAACAGTCGATTGGCCGCTACAATGTGGTTCTCCAAGGGAACAGCTGCGATTCGAGCGGCAGCCGCTTGTCCGTGGTCAGGTCATGGAAGCGACCATCAAAGGTGCCAAGGTTGTCGTCATTGGACAAAGCGGCGGCGGCACGCATGTTTGTCTCCAGTTGGCTCAGCACGGTATCGGTAACATCTGTGGTATCGACGACGATCACGTTGACGACGGAAATCGATTTTCAGGGATCGGCTTTAGCGAGCGAGACGTCGCTGAAAGAACGGAAAAGATAGCCGCGCTGCGCAAACACATCCGGCGACTCACTCGCAAGGTTCAGTACAGCGGACTGAAAAAGCGCGTGCCCGAACAGCTAACTCTGAACGTGCTCAAGCAAGCAGATGTGATCGTAGGTTGCGTGAATAACCTCCACGCCAGAGCCGACCTACAAGAAATCGCTCTCCGATACGCGATCCCTTATGTCGATATCGGCCTAGCCATCTCGACCGACGCTGCGACAGACGAATTCCCAGCTATTAGAGCCATCAGCGGAAACATCTTCACGTATGTGCCTGGGCAGGCGTGCATGTGGTGCACCGGGTTCTTGAGCAAAGAGAAACTCGCGAAAGAAACAGGAGGTCGGGGCCGGCCATATCTTGAAACGAAAGATGGTGCGGACTCGAATGTCCTCAGTTTCAATGGCGTACTCGCGAGTCAAGCGGTAAATGACGTGCTAAATCTCTTACTCGGTTTCTCCAAAGACCCCGATCAAGCGATATACCGCAAATACGATGGCCTAGAGGGAACCATGCGTATCTGGGACGTTAGACGAAGCGACACCTGTGAAGCCTGCGCGACATATCTAGCGGCCGGGGACCCTACCTGGGTGGACGTCAATCAACAAACTTGCAAGCAGACCAACGCCCCAAACAGAAAGTCCACAGGCGCTCGTCCTTGACGCAATCCCTCCCATCAACAAACATGGACGCATGGTCCAAAAGACCGCAGTCGTGGCGAAGTCGGCAGCCCTTCCAAGGGCAGGGAGCGGTGTGCGTCCCCTCTCCGCGAACTTATGTGACAATCCGACGAGGATTGTCATCCCGCCTGCCCTGAGCCTCGAAGGGAGGCCCGTGCCTTTGAAATCCAACGGGCCGAGGGATCTCTCTCTGGTCTTCTAATCGTCACACTGGACGAGTAGAACATGATCCAACTCATAGAAAACAAAGGCCGACGGTACACTCTACCCGTCACACTCTTAGGAGGGTGGCATTCTCAAACTTCCAACCTCAAACTTCTGCCTTCATCTGCTTTTACGGCGTACTTCGGCGTCGAGGGCGCCTTGGGCGAGGCGGATGGAGATGTCGTCGCCGAGCGCGACCTGATCCGGCGAGCGCAGAACCTTTCCTGAGGCGTCGTAGGCGATGGCGTAGCCGCGCTGGAGGAGTTGGAACGGGCTGCGTTCTTCGAGTTGGAGAGCGGCGGCTTCGAGTTTGCGGCGGCGGGCGATCAGCGCGCGATCGATTTGGACGCGGAGGTTGCGCGAGCGTTCGTCCAGCGCGCGGCGGAGTTTGCCGACACGAGCGCGAAGGTCGAGCGCGGCGAATCGCAAGCGAGTGGCTGCGAAGCGGCGCTGCTTGCGAGTGGCAACACGCTCAAGCGCGGCGCGCAGAGCTTCCTGCTGCTGATGAATGCGACGGCGCAACACGGTGGCGCGCGCGCGCAAATCGAATGACGCGATTCTGGCGCCGGCGCGCGTGGTCCGCTGGCGCGACGTGGCCAGCCGCCGGCGAAGAATCATGGCGAGAGAGGACCCAAGCTCGTCCAATTGCTGGCGGCGACGGCGCACCAGTAAGTCCATCTGGCGAAAGCCGCGATGAGATTGCAGGTCGCGGACACGGTGGCGGCGCTGGGAGAGCAGGTAGCGCATCTGCTGGACGAGATTGCGCTGATGGTCGGCGATGTGGCGATCGAATTCCTGGCGCGACCGGACGACGATTTCCGCAGCGGCGGAAGGAGTGGGCGCGCGCAGGTCGGCGACAAAATCCGCGATGGTGAAATCGGTTTCGTGTCCGACCCCGGCGATCACCGGCACAGCGGAAGCGGCAATCGCGCGGGCAACAGCTTCCTCGTTGAAGGCCCAAAGATCTTCGAGCGAGCCGCCGCCGCGGGCGACGATCACCACGTCGGCGAATTTCGCGCGATTGAAATAGCGCAGGCCCGCGACGATTTCGCCGGCCGCTCCTTCGCCCTGCACCTTCACGGGATAGAGCTGCACGTGAACATTCGCGAAGCGGCGCTTGAGGACGCGGAGAATATCTCGAATCGCCGCGCCGGTGGGCGAGGTGACGATGCCGATGCAGCGAGGCAGAACGGGTAGCGGCTTTTTGCGCGCTTCGTCGAAGAGGCCTTCTTCTTGCAGCTTCTTTTTGAGCTGCTCGAAGGCCTCTTCGACGAAGCGCGCCGAAAGCCGCTGCCCGTTCTGCCTCGCTGCATTCGGCATCGTCACCTCGGCCAGCGGCGCGGCGATCGAGATTTCTCCGCGTCCTTCAAGCGCCGCTTCGCAAATGTTCACGTCCAGCTCTATCCGGTGAAGGCTCAGGCGAAGGAGCGGAAGACAAAATCGTGGCGGACCTGCGCTTATTTCCACCCGCGAATTCGCCGATTGGTGATCGTCGCCCGCAGCGGCGGCTCGCTCGAAGATGTTTAGGCCTTCAACGAGGGAGCCGTTGCCCGCGCGATTGCCGCTTCCGCTGTGCCGGTGATCTCCGGCGTGGGACACGAAACCGATTTCACCATCGCCGATTTTGTGGCCGACCTGCGCGCGCCCACTCCTTCCGCCGCGGCGGAAATCGTTGTCCGCTCGCGCCAGGAATTCGATCGCCACATCGCCGACCATCAGCGCAATCTCGTCCAGCAGATGCGCTACCTGCTTTCGCAGCGCCGCCACCGCGTCCGCGACCTTCAATCTCATCGCGGCTTTCGCCAGATGGACTTACTCGTGCGCCGTCGCCGCCAGCAATTGGACGAGCTTGGGTCCTCTCTCGCCATGATTCTTCGCCGGCGGCTGGCCACGTCGCGCCAGCGGACCACGCGCGCCGGCGCCAGAATCGCGTCATTCGATTTGCGCGCGCGCGCCACCGTGTTGCGCCGTCGCATTCATCAGCAGCAGGAAGCTCTGCGCGCCGCGCTTGAGCGTGTTGCCACTCGCAAGCAGCGCCGCTTCGCAGCCACTCGCTTGCGATTCGCCGCGCTCGACCTTCGCGCTCGCGTCGGCAAACTCCGCCGCGCGCTCGACGAGCGCTCGCGCAACCTCCGCGTCCAAATCGACCGCGCGCTGATCGCCCGCCGCCGCAAGCTCGAAGCCGCCGCGCTTCAGCTCGAAGAGCGCAGCCCGTTCCAGCTCCTCCAGCGCGGCTACGCCATCGCCTACGACGCCTCGGGAAAAGTTCTGCGCTCGCCGGATCAGGTCGCTCTCGGCGACGACATCTCCATCCGCCTCGCCCAAGGCGCCCTCGACGCCGAAGTACGCCGTAAACGCAGATGAAGGCAGAAGTTTGAGGTTGGAAGTTTGAGAATTCGACCCTCCTGTGAGTGTGACGGGTAGAGTGTACCGTCGGCCTTTGTTTTCTATGAGTTGGATCATGTTCTACTCGTCCAGTGTGACGAGTTGAAGGCCAGAGAGTCCCTCGGCCCGTGGATTTCAAAGGCACGGGCCTCCCTTCGAGGTCAGGGCAGGCGGGATGAAAAGCCTCATCGGAATGTCACATAAGTTCGCGGAGAGGGGACGCACACCGCTCCCTGCCCTTGGAAGGGCTGCCGACTTCGCCACGACTGCGGTCTTTTGGACCATGCGTCCATGTTTGTTGATGGGAGGGATTGCATCAAGGACGAGCTCCTGTGGACTTTCTGTTTGGGGCGTTGGTCTGCTTGCAAGTTTGTTGATTGACGTCCACCCAGGTAGGGTCCCCGGCCGCTAGATATGTCGCGCAGGCTTCACAGGTGTCGCTTCGTCTAACGTCCCAGATACGCATGGTTCCCTCTAGGCCATCGTATTTGCGGTATATCGCTTGATCGGGGTTTTTGGAGAAACCGAGTAAGAGATTTAGCACGTCATTTACCGCTTGACTCGCGAGTACGCCATTGAAACTGAGCATTCGAGTCCGCACCATCTTTCGTTTCAAGATATCGCCGGCCCCGACCTCCTGTTTCTTTCGCGAGTTTCTCTTTGCTCAAGAACCCGGTGCACCACATGCACGCCTGCCCAGGCACATACGTGAAGATGTTTCCGCTGATGGCTCTAATAGCTGGGAATTCGTCTGTCGCAGCGTCGGTCGAGATCTTTAGGCCGATATCGACATAAGGGATCGCGTATCGGAGAGCGATTTCTTGTAGGTCGGCTCTGGCGTGGAGGTTATTCACGCAACCTACGATCACATCTGCTTGCTTGAGCACGTTCAGAGTTAGCTGTTCGGGCACGCGTTTTCAGTCCGCTGTACTGAACCCTGCGAGTGAGTCGCCGGATGTGTTTGCGCAGCGCGGCTATCTTTTCCGTTCTTTCAGCGACGTCTCGCTCGCTAAAGCCGATCCCTGAAAATCGATTTCCGTCTCAACGTGATCGTCGTCGATACCACAGATGTTACCGATACCGTGCTGAGCGAACTGGAGACAAGCATGCGTGCCGCCGCCGCTTTGTCCAATGACGACAACCTTGGCACCTTTGATGGTCGCTTCCATGACCTGACCACGGACAAGCGGCTGCGCTCGAATCGCAGCTGTTCCTTGGAGAACCACATTGTAGCGGCCAATCGACTATTCGCTCGTTGAAGAAGCGCAGCGTGAAATGCCCAGTTGTTTGATCTGATCGCGGCATCAAGATAAGTCCTGCGGTGACTCAGCGCCGAGGACAATCGAGCCATGCGGGCGGTCTGGTATCACGAGCTGGAACTTCGGCAATAGCTGGTTGGCACTGTTTGCATCGTCGCGAGACATTCGCACGGACGACCCACGATGGAAGTGAAAGATAAACAGACCGAGCGAAGGGCGAGCGCTCATTTAGGAGATCGATACGCCGCTCCAACGAGCACCGTGACCGAATGACGAAAGATATGCTTCCTCGGGTGGGATCCTGATATCTCGAACGAGGATGAGCTCTCTCCCATGGGTCACGCATGCGTGACCAGCCCAAAGACGACTGGTTCTCTGGGGCCGCGCGTTTCACCTCCTCAAAAAGTCGCTGGCTGGTCGTCCTTGGGATGCGGAGTTGAAGATCACTCATCCTTGGCAAACCTTCTCATTGCTGACACAACGAACTGTTGCGCGCTATGCGGGTTTTCGTCCCAGACCACGTTGTACGAAAACCCAAACCAACACTCGCCACCAATGCCTTCCGGATTTAGCATTGCGAGGTTCGATGCCCTGTGCGCTTGGGCTTATGCTTTACCAGGAGCCGCGGCTTAGGCTGCGTGGGGTCGAGCACGACCAAGACATCTGTTGTGGCGGGTACGCATCCCGCCGGAAAGGCGAGGCCAGATAGCCTCACGAGAGTCTTCCCGGCATCCTCCGCCGCAGGGTGCCGGGATATGTTTGTTGGAGTTCAACTATATTCGGCTTGTCGTTTCTGGGGACATGTTTGATCGCCGCCTAACTGATCGTACCCGGCGGTAGGGCGACGAATCGCTCTCCGTCGGGATTTCGATCACTTGATCGTTGGTCACCAATTCGAGCCGTTCGCCGCGGCGGATCGCCAGATCGTCGTCCAGGGGTACGCCACCGGCCTCCTTGATCTGTTTACCGCTGACGTCGTCGGTCTCGAACTCGAGCCGCTTCGTGGTATGTCGATCAATCTCCAGCAGGATATGCGTTACTTTTGTTGTGGTGCTCATGGCACCTCCTTTCGGTTCAAAGTCTAAATCCGCCATGCTTGAGATGTCAAGCAATTCTTGTGCTTCAAAGCACGAGCGCTGTTGTGCATTCTAAGCATTCTAGCTATCCTGAGCCGTCTTAAATTCGGCTTGAAGGGAGGGTTCATGCCTGTCTTGGCGAGGAGCTGACCAGACTACGGAAACTGAAAGGGTACACGCTCCGCGAAGTTGAACAGCGAACGGGGAAGAAGGTTTCTAATAGCTACCTTTACCAGCTGGAGGCGGGTGATGTTAAAGAGCCGTCTCCGAATGTTCTATACGAGCTGGCGGCGGTTTATCGAGTTCCGTATAAGGCACTCATGCAGTTGGCTGGCTACATCGCGCCGGTCAGAAACAGCGACAGGTCGCACGGGCACGCTTCGGTGGCTTTCTCCGTATTGAAGGACCTCACAGATGACGAGCGAGATCAAGTTTTGGACTACATCGAATTCCTGCGTCGAAAGAAGCGGAGTCGATGAAAAAACCGCCTCCTTGGATCGGAGTCCCAAGTTCCGCGATGGACATCACGGCGGAAGTGCGGAAGCTCTTCAAGGCCGCTGGTGTAGGCGATCGTGTGCCCACGCCAAAGGCTGACATTCTGGCATGCGCGCAGTTGATAGAAACGGGTGAACTCGATCTCGAAGGACTACAAACAAACTCTGTCCGACCGTCTCCGGGGAAATGTTCAAGACAGGGTTTGCGAAAAACTACTCTGCTGCTCCATTCAAGAGCGCAAGGTCGTTTATGTCGGCATCTCCCGTCACCCCAAGGGAGAAAGAACTTCGTCACCTATCATGAGATAACGCATCGAGTGTCGCCCTGGCAACGGTCCATTTTTGCTACCGACGACCAATTCACATTGGATCCGAGGTGTGAGGATGCATTTGAGGCCGAGGCAAATTTTGGAGCGGCTGAGATACTCTTCCAGGGCGATAGGTTTGAAACGGAGGCCAGGGACTTCCCGATCGGACTTCAGACAATCTCGTTTTTCGCGGAGCGGTACGACGCGTCGTATCACGCCACTTTCCGCCGATTGGTGGAACGCAGCGACAGGCCCTGTTTGTTGCTAGTTCTAAAGAGAGCAAGGGGCACAAACGAAAATGGCTGAATCTTCGTATTTCGTCGCGTACTCGATTCAGAGCGTCTCGTTCGAACGTCGTTTCGGTGATCCGTTCGCGGCTCAAAGGTTTTTCCCCGCCGAAAGCGAGATCGCAAGAATCGTTAATTCGGAAGTATGTGGAGAAATCGACCTGTCCGAGTTAAACGGATTCAAAAAACGCTGCAATGTGGAATCTTTCGACAATCGCCGCCACGTGTTTGTTCTTCTCTGGCCCCGCGATACGGGCGAAGCACGGTTCCGTTTCCGCGGTTGGCGATTGAAGCCAGGTCCGCGAGCAGTTGCCTACTGGACGCTAGATTCGAGGTATTGAAAAAATCGGCTTTGCCGCAAATTACCCTGGGTTATTCGTCGTCGGTGGAGCCGGCTACTTTTAGGACGGCGAGGAAGGCTTCCTGGGGGATGTCGACGCGGCCTACGCGCTTCATGCGCTTTTTGCCTTCCTTTTGCTTTTCCAGGAGCTTGCGCTTGCGGCTGATGTCTCCGCCGTAGCATTTGGCGAGGACGTTTTTGCGGATGGCGCTGATCGTTTCGCGGGCGATGATGCGGCTGCCGATCGCGGCCTGAATGGCGACTTCGAACATCTGGCGCGGAATCAATTTGCGCAGTCGGCTTACCAGATCGCGGCCGCGTTCGTAGGATTGATCGCGGTGGCAGATGACGGTGAGCGCGTCCACCGGCTCGCCGCCCACCAGAACATCCAGCTTCACCAAATCCGATTCGCGATAGCCGGAAAGATGGTAATCGAGCGACGCGTAGCCGCGCGAAACGCCCTTGAGCCGGTCGTAAAAATCGAGAACGATTTCATTCAGCGGCATCTCGTAGGTGAGCATGATGCGCGTGGGCGAGAGATATTCGAACTTTTTCTGCACGCCGCGCTTTTCCTCGCACAGCGCCAGCACTCCGCCAACCGATTCTTCGCGAGGTGATGATCATCGCGGTCAGAATCGGCTCTTCGATTTTCTGAATCGAGGTGGGCGGCGGAAATTTCGTGGGGTTGTCGACTTCTTTTACTTCGCCATCGGTGGTGGTGATGCGGTACTGCACGCTGGGCGCGGTGGTGATCAGGTCGATATTGAACTCGCGCTCCAGCCGCTCCTGCGCGATTTCCATGTGCAGCAGGCCGAGAAATCCGCAGCGGAAGCCGAAGCCCAGCGCGACGGAATTTTCCGGCTCGTAGAAAAACGCGGCGTCGTTCAATTGCAGCTTGCCCAGCGCGTCGCGCAGCATTTCGTAGTCGCTAGAGTTCACCGGGAAAAGGCCGGCGAAGACCATGGGCTTGATGGCTTCGAATCCGGGAAGCGGCTCGGCGGGGCGGTCGGCTTCGACGACTGTATCGCCCACGCGCGCGTCGGCCACGCGCTTGATATTGGCGATGACGAAGCCCACATCGCCCGCCGCCAGTTCTTCGAGCACGATGGGCTTGGGCGTGAGCACGCCGAGATTTTCCACTTCGTAAATTTCGTCGCTCGCCGAAAGGCGAATCTTCATGTGCCGGAGCGAGGCGGCCTTCCATCACGCGCACCAGCACCACGGCTCCGCGATATGAATCGAACCACGAATCGAAAATCAGGGCGCGCAGCGGCGCTTCGGCCGAACCTTTCGGCGGCGGGACGTGTTTCACGATGGCTTCGAGGACGTCTTCCACGCCGAGGCCGCTTTTGGCGCTGATCAGCAGCGCGTCGTCCGCCGGAATGGCGAGGACGTTTTCGATTTGCTCCTTGGCGTAATCGGGCTGCGCGGCGGGCAAATCGATTTTATTGATCACGGGAATGATGGTGAGATTGTGGCGCGAGGCGAGGAAGGCATTCGCCACGGTTTGCGCTTCCACTCCCTGGCTCGCGTCGACCACCAGCAGCGCGCCTTCGCACGCGGAAAGCGCGCGCGAAACTTCGTAGGAAAAATCGACGTGTCCGGGCGTATCGATCAGATTCAGGCGGTACTCGTTGCCATCCGCCGCACGGTAATGCAGACGGATGCTTTTGGCCTTGATGGTGATGCCGCGCTCGCGTTCGAGGTCCATCGAATCGAGCAACTGGGCGGTCATTTCGCGCTGGCTGACGGCGCCAGTGAGTTCGAGGAGGCGGTCGGCCAGCGTGGACTTACCGTGGTCGATGTGCGCGATGATGCAGAAATTGCGGATGAAACGAGGATCCATGGGTACTCATGCGAGTGTGCCACAGTTCCGAGCGACCCGCCATCGCGCCGCCGAGCGCTGCATTCACTTCGACTTGGAAGTTTCTGTTTCCTGGATGAACGCGGCGACGTTGTCGTGGAGCGCTTTCAGCGAGCGGCGTGGGCGTACACCATGTGGCCGGATTCGTAAAACTTGAATTCGATATTTGTTTGCAAGTTGGGCGGAATCGGCAGGTGATGCATTTCGTAGATGCCTTCGAAGAAGGGCGTGGCGAGATCGAAATAGCCGGCGTTCAACAGGACCTTGAGATTCGGATTGTATTTCATCGCGTTGGCCAAATCGGGCATCACGTTCGTCGCCAGCGGCAGGGGGCGGCGGCGCCAGGTGCCTGATGCAGAAAATCCCAGGATTTTTGATGTCAACTTCCGGCTTGTACTCGCGGTTGGCGCTGAACTTCAAATCTTTGCGCGCGTAATCGTTGAACGCGGAAAAGTAGGCGGAGCTGATGGCGGCTGCTTGCGGATCGTAGCCCGCCTCTTTGCTGAGCGGGTCGAAGGTGGGCCCGGAGAAGCGCGTGTCGAGGCGGCCGGTGGTCATATCCGTATCGCCCTCGAGCGTTTTCTCGAATTCGCCGCCGTTGATGCGCAAGTCCGCTTTCTGGATGTATTCGACGGGCAGGCCGGTGTACTGATGCAGCTTGGCGACGACGGCTTGGCGCTGCTCGGGAGTGAGCGAGGCGCCGGCCGCGAGGGCCTCGGCGTATTCGGTCATGGCAAAGTGCTCGACTTCCGCTAGCAGCGGCGCCAATTCCGGATGCGCGTCGGGCAGCTTGTGGTGATACCAGGCGGTTGCGGCATAGGTGGGCAGCGCGAGTTCATAAGGCAGGTCGATGCTGGGATTGAACTGCGGGCCGTCTGCGCTGAGATCGAAGCTCAAGATTTGCGAAAGCAGGATTACGCCGTTGAGGTCGAGGTCGTGTTCGGTTTCGAGGACGTTGGAAAGAACGGCGGATCGCGTGGTGCCGTAACTTTCGCCGAATAGATATTTCGGCGAGTTCCAGCGCCAATATTTCGTGAGGAACTGACTGATGAAATCGGCGAAGGCGTGCGCATCCTGATCCACGCCGTAAAAAGCCTTTTCGCGATCCTTGCCACTGAGGCGACTGAAGCCGGTGCCGGGCGCGTCGACGAAAACTAGATCGCTGGCATCGAGCAGACTGAAATCGTTGTTGACGATCGAGTACGGCGCGGCTGGAGTGTGAGAATCGTCGGCGGTGACGACGCGCCTGGGACCGAATGCGCCCATGTGGAGCCACATCGTGGAAGAGCCCGGACCGCCATTGAAGAGGAAAGTTACCGGGCGCTGCGTATCCTTGGCGCCGGATTTGAAGTATGCGACGTAGAACATGCTGGCTTCGGCGGGCTGGTTCTTGGGGTCTTTGTCGGGATTATTCTGCGGAACGTCGTCCCAGCCCTTGGGATGAACGACGAGAGTGCCGGCGTAGGCGTCGTAATTGATCGGATTTCCGCCCACGGTGACGGAGCCTTTGCTGGCTTGCTCCTCGGGCTTGAATTGCTCCGGCGGCTGCGCGGTTTCGGTCTTGGCCGCCACCGTCTCGGTGGTTTGCGCGCGAACGACCATAGGTTGCAGCGCCGAAAGCGAATTCGCGGCGATGATCCACAAAATGAGGCTTCGTACCGAGGGTATCTTCGTTTGCGGAATCATCGTGCGGCTTCCTTTCATGACTTGCAGATGAAGCAGAAGTATACCGGACGCGCGCGATGGGCCGCCAAATTTTCAGCGGGGCGAAGGGCGCGCTAACTGCAAGGCCGCGGCGATTATGTCCGGGTCGTCGCCAAATCCGGCGAGCCAATGCACGTTCGGCTCCTTGCGGAACCAGGTGATCTGCCGCTTGGCGAAGCGGCGCGTAGCCTGCTGGATTTTTTGGACCACTTCAGCGGGCGGGCGGCCGTTGGCAATCTGGTCGCGCAAATCCGAGTAGCCGATGAACTGAAACGGTTTCGCGTCCGCGGGCACGCCCATTTCGACGAGGCTGCGGACTTCGTCCACCCAGCCGCGGCAATCATGGCGTTCGCGCGCGCATCGATTTTGGCGTAGAGGCGGTCGCGCGGGGGCGAGAGGCCGATTTTCGTTATAGTGTAGCCTG
>CAVRSO010000126.1:0-96975 GCA_963723845.1 uncultured Acidobacteriota bacterium | reverse complement strand
CGCGTAAAGCGCGGTGAGACGCTGTATTCAACGGCGCGCTCTACGACAACGACGGACTCCGCTCTGAAGCAGGCGCAATCGATTTTCGGCTGAGCGATCTCTGCAGACCGGAGATGTTTTGGCTATTACCAGTAGCTCAAGTCCTGCTTGTTTACCCGCTCAACACCTCGAAAGCAAATCCTGAAAGCCAGGCTGGCAGTGGCGCAAAGAAGATGCCGGCACGCGCCGCATCTGCGTTGATCGCAGGCGCTTCTTGCAGAACGATGGTTCCCTCCGAGCCGTGAGTATGGTCTGCACATCTTTTTATGCGGCGAAGGAGCGGCGGCTCGGATGTATGCTTGACGGTCCGCTCAAATGCCCCAATCGCGGACCGTCAAGCATACATCCGAGCCGCCGCTCCTTCGCCGCATAAAAAGATGTGCAGACCATACTCACGGCTCGGAGGGAACCATCGTTCTGCAAGAAGCGCCTGCGATCAACGCAGATGCGGCGCGTGCCGGCATCTTCTTTGCGCCACTGCCAGCCTGGCTTTCAGGATTTGCTTCGAGGTGTTGAGCAGGTAAAACAGCGGGACAAGAGCTACTGCTGGATCGCCAAAACATCTCCGGTCTGCAGAGATCGCTCGCCCAAAAATGGATTCGCCTGCTTCAGAGCAGATACCGTCGTCTGGTGCGAGCGCGCGATTGAATACAGCGTCTCACCGCGCTTTACGCGATAGGATTCCGATTCCGCAGCCGAGGCATGGTGTGTGGATACGCTTTCAACCCTTGCCCCCGAATTGTCCGCCGAGCTCGATCGCGCTGGCTCGGAAGGCGCGCCGCCTGCGTAGATGCGCAACCTCGTACCGCGCCGCACGTGAGGCCCGGAAATATGATTCCATCGCCGAATCTGAGCCACGCTGACGTCAAACCGGTCCGCAATCCCTTCAAGCGTATCGCCGCGCTGCACGCGATAGCGGACCAACCGCACCGCCGGCGGCGCTGTCGGCACATCCAGCAAAAATCCCGCTGGCACGGCCGCGTGCGGCTCCAGATGATTTGCCGCCTGAAGGGCGGATACCGTCACACGATAATGCTTCGCGATATCCGAAAGCGTTTCTCCCTGCTCCGTCGTGTGCAACCGCCAACTGGTCCACTTGTCTTCCGGCACTTGTTGAATATTCTCGCCGAAAGCGTGCCCTGCCCCGGCCGGAACCAGCAGGTGAAATCCCGATTCATTCGGCGTCGCAGTGTGAAGCAATACGGGATTGAGCGCGCGTATGTCGTCCAAATCCACTCCCGCCGCGTCCGCCACTAGGTGAAGGTCAATAGGGTGATCCAGAGTAATCGTGTCGGACGGCACCGGCTTCTCCGGCGTCACTTGCACTCCATAAAGCGCGGGAGCCTTCGCTACCAGCGCGAGCGCAAGAATGATCGGAACGTAATTTTTCGTTTCCGAAGGCAGCGCATTGCGCTTTTGCAGTTCCCAGAAGTCGGCATAGCCGGTGCGCTGGATTCCGCGCGCTACGTTAAGCGGCCCCGAGTTGTACGCGGCCATCACCAAATACCAATCGCCAAACATGCCATAGAGGTCCCGCAGATGCCGCGCCGCCGCCCGCGTGGCCTTTTCAGGATCGCTGCGTTCGTCCACCCACAGCGTGCGCTCCAGATCGTATTCCTCGCCGCGATACGGCATGAATTGCCAGATTCCTCGCGCCCCCGCCCTCGAAACGGCATCCGGTTGGAACGCGCTCTCAGCCTGCGCCAGATAAATCAAGTCCTGCGGCACTCCTTCTTCGCGGAGCACGCGTCGGATCATCGCGCCGTACCTTCCCTCCCGCTCCAGGCCTCGCGTAACAATGGCCCGGCCCCGCGTGGTCGTAAAAAAGCTCAAATATTGCAGCACCGAATCGTTCACCGTCAGCGGCAAATCGTGCCGGACGCTGATCAGTTCTCGCTCCGCCTTCGCAGCCAGCCGGGGATCGCCCGCCGGCAGCGTCAGATCGGCGATGTCATCGATAGGCGCCGGCTGCTGGGGAGTTTCCGTTGCCTCTTCAGTTCCCTCGTCAGCTTCGTCGGTATCGTCGGCATTCAACTCGTCGGAATGGGTCGCTTCGCCGATCTCATCGAAGAGTTTCAAAAGCCGCGGATCGGCATCCCTTCGGAAGCCACTGGCGAGAATTAGGTTAACCGCTTCGTCGAAGTCAGCTTGCGCCTTGGCAACATCCCCAGCCGTGAAATCCTGCTGACCTTTATCAAAGCTCTTCTGAACCTGCTCCACAAGGACGTCAATCGCCGGTCGTGTCAAACCGATTGCCGAAGCAGGCGGGTTCGCGGGTAACGGAAGCCAAAGACGGGCATAATCAGTCGCCGGGGCCGGTGCTGATGCTGGTACCGGAGCAATCACCGGCGGCCTCACATGAACCTGTTTGCTTACAGTCTGTTCGCACCCACTGAGGAACAGCGTCCCCATCGCCACCGCAAGTCCGATTGTCGCCGCTCGATTTCTCATGTTCCGCCGTCGTCAGCCAAGGTCCTGAATCCAAACGATTCAGCCGCCGCGCCCTTTTGAGCGCACTTCTAAGCCAGCCCTCAAATCTTACGGACCCAATAGGTTCCGGTCAATGGAACTCCTAAGACTAATTCGCTTGCCCATTAACGAAAACAGGACATTGAGTACTAGTCGGCCGGGTGGAAGCGCGGGCCTTTCAGGCCTGCGAAAAAGGACGCTATTGAAATTCTGGCTTTAGCCATGGCGGCCCCCGTGAGCAGGATGCCGCTGGGAAAGGCCAAGACCAGGCGCTGTGTAACTAGCTACCCAAGCGCCTGCCGAAGATCCTCTATAAGGTCCGCAGCATCCTCGAGCCCAATCGAAACGCGGACCGTCCCCGGCTGAACCCCCGCAGCCTCCAGCTCCGCCGCCGACATCTTATAGTGCGACGTGTACGCCGGCAGGATCACCAGCGATTCCACGCCTCCCAAGCTCGCCGCCAGCAGAAACACCCTGACGCGGTCACAGAAGCGCCGCGCCGCCGCCAACCCACCCTTCAAATCGAACGCCATCATCCCGCCGAATCCGCGCATTTGCCGCTTCGCCAATTTGTGATCAGGATGCGCGGGCAGTCCGGGATAGTGAACGCGCGCCACCTTGGGATGCTTCGCCAAATAACGCGCCACGGCCATCGCCGTTTCGCACTGCCGCCGGATCCGGATTTCGAGCGTCTTCATGCCGCGGATCAGCAGGAAAGCCGCCTCGGGATCCATCGACCCGCCGATTTGGATCACATTGGCCCGCACGCCGCGAATCAGCGCCCCGCTTCCTGCGGCGACCCCTGCGATCACGTCCGAATGTCCCGCCAAATATTTCGACGCGCTGTGCAACACGATGTTGAATCCCATCTCCAGCGGCTTCTGCAATACCGGGCTGGCAAACGTGCTGTCGACCATCGAAATCAGGCCCCATTCCTGCGCGAACGCCACGGCCTTCGCCAAGTCCACCAGCCGCAGCGTCGGATTCGTCGGAGACTCCACGTACAGCACCTTCGTCCGCGGACCCACCAGCTTCTCCATCCCGGCGAGATCGGATTCGACGTGCCGCACCGCGATGCCGAAGCCCGGCAGCGTGTCGCGCAACAGTTTGTAGCTTCCGCCATAAAGTTGCCGCGTGGCGATCACCTCGTCGCCCGCGCGCAGCAGCGAAAGCAGCGCCGCCGAAATTGCGGCTGAGCCCGACGCCGTCACTACCGCATCTTCCGCTCCCTCAAGCGCGGCGATTTTCTTTTCGGCCACAGCCATCGTGGGATTCCCGTAGCGCGAATAAATGTAAGCCGAACTTTTTCCCTCGGCCCACTGCTTCATTTCCTCCGTGCTCGCAAACGTGAAGTTGGCTGTCCGCGAAATCGTTGTTCCCACCGCCGCGCCCACGTGAAATTTTTCTTCGCCTGCGTGGATCGCCAGCGTCGCGTCGCCCAATCTTTTGTTTCTGGATGGTTTCATGATCGCGGCAGATTGACGCACTTCCCCGCAAAACAGCAAGCGCCAATTTGGTTTATAGTGATGACCCTGGTATGCCACTAAAAATGGTCGGTCCCGGAAATCTGATTCGTGCGGCTTGGCTGGTCTTCCTGTTCTATTGGATCTTCGCCAGTCTATCGGTCAATAGAATCAAGAACAGAGAGCCTGCCGGACCGCGCCTCACGCGATGGGCCATAATCGTGGTAACGCTGCTGCTCCTGAACACCAATCTCGGGTACAGGGGCTTCCTCGGCCGGCGCTTTGTTCCATTCACCCTCTCGATGGCTTGGCTGGGCGCGATCCTGACGCTTGCCGGCGTGGCCTTTGCCATTTGGGCCCGCGTT
This sequence comes from uncultured Acidobacteriota bacterium, assembly GCA_963723845.1. Lineage (GTDB taxonomy): Bacteria > Acidobacteriota > Terriglobia > Acidiferrales > UBA7541 > Palsa-295. The sequence goes on along the minus strand of CAVRSO010000126.1, from coordinate 92,639 downwards.
CACATCGGCCGCTATTGGAGCGGAACTGTTGCCTTGAAAGTTGAACACGAACTGATCCGCACCGGCCCCTACGCGCACATTCGCCACCCCATCTATACCGGGGTTCTCATGATGCTTGCCGGCACGGCTCTCGCCATCGGCCGGTACGGCGCGCTGCTGGCCTTCCTCTTGCTCCTCGCGGACCTCACCTGGAAATCCAGAAGGGAGGAGGCATTGCTCGCGCACGAGTTCGGCGCCGCCTTCGAGGAGCATCGCAGCCACACGGGCTTTTTCCTTCCCCGCTTTTCCTGATGGCGCTCGATTTGTAGGGGCACGATATATCGTGCCCGGCAAAAATACTTGGCTACTTGCTCACCATCCGCCTCGTCCCGACGGGCGCCTCATGTGGAGTGCGGCGGCTTGCCGCCGCTGTTTGCCGTCCGGCCTGCCCGCCGTGGCGGGCTTGCCCGGACGTGCTCCCCGCATTCAGCTAACCACGCGCAGGCGGAAGCTTCGCCTTCCCTTCACTGTTGGCTTTGACGATGCCTCCCCTCGAAAACGTCCCTGCTGGCACACATCTCATATGTCAACATATAGCCAGGTGATTCAGGCCCGTTTTTCGCACACCAAATAGTCTGGAAAAGAGGACGGCGATGAAGAAGCTCGGAGTTGTGCTGATTTTGTGGGCGTGCACGCTTCCTCTTTCCGCGTGCGCTATCCTCGAGACAGGTCCCTGCTACGGCTCGGGTTGCCCTGTTTTGCACTCCAGCAAGAACCCTCCAGCCGCGGCCCAGAATACCCCGGCGCAGCCAGCTCAGGACAACACGGCCACCACAACCACACCGGCGCAAACCCAGAAGAAGCATCACCACAAATTCTGGATTCTGTGACGTTTTCGGTCGAGTTCTAATCTACGCTGTTGCCGCTTCGTGTTCTTCCTCGTGGTGCGGCTTGTGCGCCGCGATCACCTTCTCTGCAATTTCCTGCGGCACGAAGTCGTAGTGCGAAAACTCCATCGAGTAGCTGCCGCGTCCTTGGGTCATTGAAATCAGCTCGTTCGCGTAACTCAGCATTTCCGATAGCGGCACCTGGGCTTTTACCACCACGCCGCCCGCGCGCGTTTCGCTCCCGCTGATTTTTCCACGCCGCCCGCTGAGGTGCCCCATCAAGTCTCCCGAATATTGGTCGGGAGCGTAAACCTCCACGTGCATGATGGGTTCGAGCAGCGCCGGCCGCGCCTGCTTCATCGCTTCCTTGAACGCGAGCGATCCTGCGATCTTGAACGCCATGTCGCTCGAGTCAACGTCGTGGTATTTACCGTCGTACAGGCTCACGCGGAAATCCACCACCGGAAAGCCCGCCAAAAAGCCGCGCTCTGCCGATTCGCGGACGCCCTTTTCAACCGATGGAATCCAGTTCTTCGGAATCGCGCCGCCGAATACATCGTCCACGAACTCGATTCCCTTCCCTCGCGGCAGTGGCTCCATCTTGATGCGGCACAGGCCGAACTGCCCGTGTCCGCCTGTCTGCTTTTTGTGTTTGCCTTCGGCGTCAGCCTTGGCGCGAATGGTCTCGCGGTAGGGAACCTTGGGGGGATGGAGCGTCAATTCCACGTGATAACGCTTCCGCAGTTTCGCAACAACAACTTCGATGTGCTGCTGTCCGGCACCCGAAAGCAGGAACTCCTTCGTTTGCGGGTCGCGCCCGAAGCGCAGCGCCAAATCCTCCTCGAGGATTTTGTGAATGGCAACTCCGATCCGGTCCTCGTCCGCGCGCGTTTTCGGCTCGATCGCAAACGTAATCGATGGCTCGGGAATGCGCGCCGGGGAATAAAAGATCGGAGCATTCTTGTCGCCTAAGGTATCGCCGGTCACGGTTTCCTTCAGCTTGGCGATCGCTCCGATGTCCCCCGCGTGCAGCTCGTTGACGGCCGTCGCCGTCTTCCCCTCCATCACTTGCACGTGTTGAAAGCGTTCTTGCGAGCTGCGATTGAAATTTGTCAGCGTCGCGTCGTTCTTCAACACTCCGGACATCACCTTGAAATAATTGATCCGCCCCGCAAAAGGATCGGCCACCGTTTTGAAGACGAATAGCGAAACCGGTTCCGAGTCCGCAATCTTTCGCTCGACGTCGCCTTTCTGGTCGGCGCCTGCATGGCCCGTGAGCTTTCCCCGAAACGCAGCCGATGGAAAAATCTCCGCCACAAAATTCAAAATCGCGTCGCTTCCAATATTGTGCAGCGCCGAACTCAGCAGCACGGGAAGTATCCGCTTCGCCAGAACCGCTTCGCGCAAACCTTTCTTCAAATCCTCGATCGGCAGCGTTCCCTTGTCGAAAAATTCCTGCATCAGTTCGTCATCGCCTTCGGCAACCAGCTCCACCAGCGCTTCGTGCGCCTTCTTGGCCTCTTCGGCAAGCTCCTCCGGAATTTCCCCGGCCTTCGCTTTGCCGTCTCCGTCCGGCGCGTAGGTCAGCGCCTTCATTGCAATCAAATCCACAACGCCCCGGAAGCTTTTATCCGAGCCGATCGGCAGTTGAATCGGCACCACGCCGCGCCCGAACACTTGCTGCAGTGACGCCAGCGCTCGCTCGAAACTCGCCAGATCGCGATCCATCCAGTTCAAAACGAACGCGCGCGGCTGGTCGTATTCTGCAGTGTAGTCCCACACCTTTTCGGTGATCACTTGCACGCCCGCCGCTGCATCCACCAGAATCAGCGCGCCATCGGCGGCAATCAGCGACGATTTCGTTTCATTGATGAAAGTGGAATAACCTGGAGTATCGAGAAAATTGATTTTGGTTTTTTCCGTGGACTCAGGCGTGGGCCACTCGGCGTATGCGATGCCGGTGTTAATCGAAATCTTTCGCGCTATTTCCTCTTCGTCCCAGTCGGTGACCGCCGAACCGTCGCTCACCTTGCCCAGCCGGGGCGTCATCCCAGCCGTGAACAGCAACGACGACACAAGCTGGGTTTTCCCCGTGTCGCCGTGGCCTACAATGCCAACGTTGCGTATCCATTCAGTGCCATAAGATTTCATGTTTCACCTCGATTGGCGTAGTTGTGATTCTCGGAGAAAAGTACAAAGGGAATTTCGAAGGAGCAGGCATTTCGCGGGGGAAAAATCAGGACTGCGTTTTCGTGCTTTGCGCTGCGTTCGATCGACATCACGAACCCGCCCCCTGGCGGCCGCGCGATGAACCTTCAAGCGCCCTTGGGCGGGGACGCCAAAGGCCGGAAACTCGGCATGCTAGCACACGCCAACGCCCGCGTTCAACCGCCCGTCTAGTACGGGCCCGTTAGCCTTGATCGTCCGCACGGAGCGCCGTCGTAGGGGCACAGCATGCTGTGCCCGGCGCGGATGTTTGGCTACCTGCTTACCATCCGCCCCGCTCTCACGCGCGCCGTCCTGAGCGGAGTTTCGCGCGGTTCTGCTTTTCCCGCGGTTTGTGCGGGCGCGAAACGCAGTCGAAGGACCTCTCTTCGACGTAAGTACAGAGACAGCACGCCATAGCAGGGCTCGCTCGTACCGCCAGCGTCCCGCCGGCTCTTTCTTCTCTGCTTTTCGGTGGAAGCCCTCGCATTCATGCGGGGGATAGGTGCCTTTAGGGCTCGTGCGCTTTAACGCTGGGCTGTTGCCCGGACGTCGCCTCCGCAGCGGTCACTTCTTACCCGAGCGCCGGACCCGCCTTACGCCTTCGCACTGGCAACCGGCACCACGGCAGCCGCCAGCCGCACCAGCCGCGCCTCCGTTACCGACGGCAGCGCGCGAACACTCTGCACAATCGCCGCGCTGATTTCGCCGTCGAGTCCCACCAGCGCCAGCGCCTCGCCCCCGCCGCCCGGAGCGCGCCTTCCCAGCGCAAACGTGCCAATATTCACGCCCAGACTTCCCAGCGCCGTCCCGATGCGCCCGATCACGCCCGGCACATCCACATTCCGCGTCAAAAGCAGCGTGCCTTCGAGCGGCGCTTCCAGGCTCATGCCATCCAGCGAAACAATTCGCGGCACGCCATCCTGCCCCACAATTCCTTCCAACGTGAATTCACGGCCATCGTTCGCAATACAAACTTCAATCGTGTTGGGAAAGCCGTGCTGGTGACGCTGCGTTTTTTCCTCGACGAGCAACCCCCGCACTGCGGCCATCGAAGACGCATTCACCAGATTGACTTTCTCGTCCAGCACCGAATTCAACGCGCCGGTCAGCACCGCGCTCCGAATCATGTGCGAGCCCAATTCCGCCGGCTCGCCCGCGTAACTGATGCGGATGCGGCCGAAGCTTCTCGAGGGCGCCGCCTGCGCGATAAACGATCCCAGCCGCTCGCCCAATTCCAGGTACGGACCGATTCTGCGGTACTGATCGGGTGAAAGCGCCGGCATATTCACTGCGTTGCGAATTAATCCGTCCGCAAGATAATCGCGCACTTGTAGCGCAATCGCCGTGCCCACTTCCTCCTGCGCTTCAGCGGTCGAGCCGGCAATGTGCGGCGTCGCAATCAGATTTGGCAAACCGATCAGCGGAGAATTTTTCGGCGGTTCCTGCGCGAACGTATCCAGCGCCGCCCCCCCCAGATGTCCAGACCGTAGCGCGTCTGCCAGCGCCGTCTCGTCGATCAACTCGCCCCGCGCGCAATTTATCAGCCGCGCACCCTTCTTCATTTTGCCGATAGCTTCAGCGCCAATCATTTTTTCCGTGGCCGCGCTAAGCGACGTATGCAGCGAAACCACATCCGATTCCCGTAGCACCTGATCCAGCGGGACCAGTTGCACTTCCACTTCGCGCGCCACCGCGGGCGTTACGTATGGATCGTGGGCCAGGACTTTCATCTCCAGCCCTCGCGCGCGACGCGCCACTTCCATTCCCACGCGACCCAGGCCCACCAGCCCCAGAGTTTTTCCGCGCAGCTCCGTCCCCGAAAATGCGGATTTCTCCCACTTTCCCGCCTGCGTCGACGCATTCGCTTGCGGCACCGCGCGCGCCAGCGCCAGCATCAGCGCAAACGTATGCTCGGCCACGCTCACCGCATTTCCTCCCGGTGTATTCATCACCAAAATTCCGCGCCGCGTCGCCGCCTCCACGTCCACGTTGTCCACGCCGACTCCCGCGCGCCCGATCACCCGCAACTTCCCCGCCTTTTCGATCAGCGCGGCATTCGCCTTAGTCGCGCTGCGCACGATCAACCCTTCCGCATTCCCGATTTCGCTCGGCAGCGACGCCGCCGTTGGAATCAGCACTTCCCATCCCGTTTCGCGAAGCAGGTTAATCCCACGCTCGCTGATTTTGTCTGCTACGATAATTTTCATGGGGCACAAGGTTATCGAGCGCGCAGCCGAGTGTCAATCGCGCCACCATTTCCAGAATTCGCTCATCTTACGAACGTGCGCGAGACTGTGTGCCAGAGCCTATTCTTAGTGTGTTCCCAGAGGGCGATTTGGTCTAGAATGTCCGGCGCACGAACCGGGGGTCCATCCAAATGAGAAGAACCAACGTAATCATATGGTGTCTAGTTCTTGCGATTGCGACCTTGGGGACATGCGCCGCTTCCGCCAAGCGCGCCAACCGCGTGGACGACAAGGCACTCCGCAGCGCCACCCAGAATGCAGACGAGTGGCTCACCAACGGCCGCGATTATACCGAGCAGCGTTATAGCCCGCTGAAAGAGATCGACGCCAGCAATGTCTCTAAATTGGGACTCGCTTGGTATTACGACACCGGCTCCGACCGCGGCACGGTTGAGACCACTCCCATCGTCTCGAATGGTGTGATGTACGCCACGCTGCCATGGAGCGTTGTCGTCGCCTTGGATGCGCGCACTGGCGCGGAAAAGTGGCGCTGGGATCCAAAGATCAACCACATGAACTTTCCGCCCGGATCGGTAGGTAAACCCGATAAGGTTCGCACCGGCCCAAGCGTTTGCTGCGGTCCTGCGAACCGTGGCGTTGCGCTTTACAACGGCAAGGTTTACGTCGGCACTCTCGACTCGCGCCTTGTCGCCCTTGATAAAGACACTGGCAAAATCATCTGGGAAGTCCAGACCATAGGTAAGAACGAGGATTACAGCATCACCGGCGCTCCGCGAATTGCCAATGGCAAAGTCATCATCGGAAACGCCGGTGGCGAGTACGCCGTCCGCGGTTTCGTCACCGCCTACGACGCCGAAACAGGCAAGCAGATCTGGCGTTTCTACACGGTCCCCGGCGATCCCTCCAAGCCCTTTGAGAATAAGGCCATGGCAGCGGCCGCGAAGACCTGGGCCGGCGAATGGTGGAAACTCGGCGGAGGCGGAAATGTTTGGGACGGAATCACCTACGATCCCGAACTAAATATGGTCTACATCGGAATTGGCCAGGGCGGACCCTGGGTGCAAGGCTTTCGCGATCCCATGACCAAGGACAATCTCTTTCTTTGCTCCATCGTCGCTCTGAATGCCGACACCGGAAAGTACGTGTGGCATTTCCAGACCACGCCGGCTGACGAGTGGGATTACGACGCCGTTCAGCAATTGACTCTTGCCGATATCAAGATCGACGGCAAACTCCGCCACGTCATCATGCAGGCGCCCAAGAATGGATATTTCTATGTGCTCGACCGCAAGACCGGGAAATTCATTTCCGGCGCGCCCTACGTAAAGGTCACGTGGTCCACCGGACTTGATCCGAAAACCGGGCCGTCCGCACGAAGCTCCGGGCATGCGTTACGAAGAGCATCCCATCGAAGCTTCGCCCGGTCCCGCCGGCGGGCACGCGTGGCAGGCGATGTCTTACAACCCGAACACGGGGCTCGTTTACCTTCCCTCTCTCGATAGCACGTTCGAATACATTGCCACGAAGCAATTCAAGCCCGAGCTTGGCGTTTACAACTGGGGAATCGTATTTCGGCCGCCTCCTCCTCCGAAAGGCGCTCCTGCGGGAGAGCTCCCGCCTCCACCTCCAAACGATGCCTTCTTGCAGGCCCGCGATCCAGTCACCCAAAAGGAAGTTTGGCGGGTGTCTGGGATGAACGGTGGCGGCACGGTAACCACTGCCGGCAATCTAGTTTTCGGAGCTTCTGGCACCGGAGACTTCGTCGCCTTCAGCGCGGACAAAGGCGAAAAACTCTGGTCCGCAAAACTGCTTCCTGGGATAGCGAACCCTGTTACTTACATGCTCGATGGGAAGCAATACGTTGCTGTCCTTTCCGGCCGCGGCGGCAAAGCCAGGATCTATACGTTTGCCCTGGATGCGAACATGCCGATTCCAGGACGGCCCGCCGGCTTCTCCGATAACCCGTTCGGACCGCCGCCTCCGGCCGCTGGTGCACCCGCGGGTGCGCCCAACGCACCTACGGCTCCGACCGCGCCAACCACCGCCAATCCCAACGGCACTGACGAAACCCATTAAACGCCGTTACGCCTAGCTGTGCGCGTGCCGTCGTAGGGGCACGATATATCGTGCCCGGCAAACTTGCTTGGCTACCTGTTCTTCGCTAGCCTCGCATGAGGGGGTTCGGCAAGAGGCTCGTTGTCGCTGTCATTCCGAGCGGAGTGTTCCGCGCCTTTGCTCTTGCGCGAAGCGCCGGGACACCCATCGAGGAATCTCTCTTCGACGTCGACCGATCCGCTCCTCCCCGCACCGGCGGTCACCGGCGAATTTTTCCTCCACTCCAACGCCGCTGGCGCTAAAATCCTCGTGCCGCCCCAAACCTCGCGAAGAAAGGAAAATCCATGAAAGCCATTCGCATACACTCCAAAGGCGGACCCGAATTGCTCGTCTACGAGGACGCCCCAAAACCGCAACTCCAACCGGGAGACGCACTGGTCCGAGTCTCCGCGTCCTCCATCACCAAAACCGAACTCACCTGGACTGAGACCTACACCGCCTGCGACGGCACGCCGCGCCTTCCCACAATTCCCGGACACGAATTTTCAGGCGTGGTCGAGGAAATCACTGCCGGCGTTACGGACGTGAAAGTGGGCGAAGCTGTTTACGGGCTCGCTTCATTCTGCCGGGACGGCAGCGCCGCGGAATACATCGCCATTCGCGCCGCCGATCTTGCGCCAAAACCGAAGACGCTCGATCACGTCCAAGCGGCGTCGATCCCGCTGGCTGCCCTCACCGCCTGGCAAGCGTTCTTCGATCACGCGTCCGTCACCAAGGGTCAGCGCGTGTTGATCCACGGCGCGGCGGGAGGCGTAGGAGTCTTTGCCGTGCAAATTGCGAACTGGGTTGGCGCGGAAGTGATCGCCACCGCGTCCGCAAGCAATCACGATTTCCTCGGCGAACTCGGCGCGCACGAGGTGATCGACTACAACAACGTTCGCTTTGAGGACCAGGTTTCTGACGTCGACATGGTTCTCGACGCGGTTGGCGGCGATACCCTCGACCGTTCGTACGGTGTGCTACGCCGCGGTGGCACGCTCGTCAGCGTCGCCGCAGAGCCTTCCGCGGAGAAGGCCAAAGAATTCGGAGTACACGCCCTGTACTTCATCGTCGAACCGAACCGCACCCAATTAATGGAAATCGCCCATCTGATCGACGCAGGAAAAATCAGGCCGGTTCTAGACACCGTGCTCCCGCTCGATCAAGCGCGCCAAGCCTTCGAAAGAGGTTTAACCAACCACGCGCGAGGAAAAATCGTCCTGCGCATAGCCGAACAAGCCGCCGCCCGCGCGTAAACACAAAGCAGTGTGGCAGCGCGGCAAGCGCATCACCGACGAAACGAAATCTGGATCGCTTTTTGCACTTTGTTGCCGCGGGTTACTTCAACTGCGCGTATTCGGCTTTGGCTTGCTTGAAGATCGGGATATCCGGATCGGCATCCTTCCACAACGTCAGGAAATCCTGATAGGCGGCGCGGGCCTTCACCGCCTCGCCCTGCATCGCATACGCACGGCCAAGGCCAAGATGCGCAAGCGCGCCGATAGGCGAATTCGCGACGAGGCCGCGATGGTCGAGGATCTTCTGGAATTCAGCCCCTGCTTCCGCGCCCTCATGCGCGGCCAGGTGCGCCTCGCCACGCATATAGACCGGCGTCATTGCGTGGCCCCAGAAGAGTGGGTAAGCCAGTTCATACGTACTGGCGATCGTAAGACTTTCCTTGGCTTTCTGCGGGTCGCCCTGTCGAAGCGCCAAAGCGGCCTGAATTGCCGGCAGGTGGAAGAACCGAACCAGAGTGGCGTCTGGGAGTCGTTCGTTCAGGTCATGGGCGAGTTTCTCTGCCTCTCCTGGATCGCCCGAAAGCGCCAGTGCCAACGCTGCCCCGCCCTGCACGTCTGGGTCTGCAGATAGCGCTACTCGCTTCCTTCGCCTTGTTTCGGGCTTTCGCAAAATTTCCGAAGAGGTCTTCACGCACGGCAGACTCCGCCTCGTAGCCAGCGGCTAGATCCTTTGAGCGTACGGACATGGCCGAGGCAATGGCGCGGCGCGTCCAATCGCGGGCTTGATTTAGGTGCCCGTAGTAAGCGGCTGTGTCACCTTGGGCCCTTCCCAGACTCCCGCACCCATTTCGGTCCATGGGTGCGCCACTTGCCGGGCCATTTCGGCCTGATCGTGGCTGAGAAAAGCTAACGTGTACAACAGCCAGGATGCCCCCGACGGCTCGATGTTTCTTGGCCCGGGCCTGCTGGATCGTTGCGCGGGCCTCTTCAAGGCGATTCTGATCCAGGGATGCGGCGCTGAGAAATCCATAAACGAATGGCGAAGGATTCAGCCGGAGGCCTCCAGAAATGCAACCTGGGCTTGGTCGTACTGGCCTAAGTGGTTGGCGGATGAACCAAGTCCGGTCCATGGAGACGGGTCCCTCGGGTACGTTGTCGTCAATTGCTTGAAGAACTGAGCCGCTTTCTCGAAATCTTGCGTAACAAAGAGATTGTAGCCCCCGGAAAGGCCGACTCTCTCGTACTCGCTCGCCCGGTCCCGCAAATCATAGGCTCTCTTGACGTTCTTGGCCCCGAGATCGCTGTAGCCCGCATGGTTGTAAAAGGTCCCCAAGAACCCGTAGGCCTCGGCGAAATTCGGGTCGAGATCGACGGCACGCTGTAGCGAGGAGATCGCAAACGGAAAATCCCCCTTCCAGGATGCACTGCATGCCCTGGCTGTACGCTTGCAAGGCCTCGAGCGACGACGTGGTGGCTTGCTCGAGCGGCACATCGAGTGTCTCCAGCGACGCCCGTGATTCACCGAGCTTGGAGCGCAGTTCCGACGCAGCGCCGCTGAGCGCGGCGAGCACCCTTTCCTTGCCGTCCGCTGTCACTTGCTCCCGCGCCAGTGTTTCACCGGTAGCGCAGTTGACGGCGTTCAGGCCGAGCACGTACTGATTTCCCAAGGCGGCGATCGAGCCTTCGATCTCTGTTGTCGCATTGGTGCGCTGGCAGACTTCCCGCGCCAGCGTGGTGTTAATCAGTTTGGTATCCGGCGGCCGCTCCATCATCTTCAGCGCCCGCGTGACCTGATCGCCCGAGACGATGCTGGAGAAACGGCGTCTGTTCGAGCTCGACAGACAATCCTTGGCGGAGCGTGCCGTCGAAAACCGGATCGCCTGTTGTGTTCGTGAAATCCGCCACGACAATCGCGTCTTCTTCCGTGAGTTTCGGTGTGCGGTGAAAATAGAAATGGGTGCCCACCGCGAGCGCAACAATCAGTAGGGCCGCGACGCCCCAAGGCAAGGCGCGCCGCCAACCAGCGCGGGAGATTATGGCGGGGGCCTGCGGGACACTTGCGGTGGCGTCGTTAACCGCGGCGATGAACCGGTAGCCGCGCCGCGGCAGGGTCTCGATGTAACGAGGTGTTTCAGGGTCGTCCCCAAGCGTATCCCGGATCTTCTTGATAGCGAAGTTGAGGCCGTGCTCAAAATCCACAAAAGTGTCGCTGCCCCATATTTGCTCACGCAGTTCTTCCCGCGTTACCAGTTGCGCTGGGCGGCTGGCGAGCAGGGCGAGCACTTTGAACGGCTGTGGCGGCAAGCGCAGAAGTACCCCGGACTTCCGCAGCTCACCGGTTTCGAGGTCCAATTCGAAGACCCCGAAGCGCGCTCTCGAGTGCGCCGATTCCACGCCAGACATAAGACACCTGCGCAGACCGCTGTTCTGCGCCGCAGTATACTACCAAAAGTAACAACGGCTGTGGCGCTGAAATGATCCCTCGGCGCATATTCCCCACTCCAATTACCGCATGCTCAGTAGGTTAGTCGCTTGCCTGAAACCTGCCGATACCTTGCCCCCCATGCATTGAAGCCAACGCAAGGCTTCCGCAATCTGCCTGCGAGAAGCACGAGTCGGGTGAAGGCACGGCGATCCGGACTTCATCAGATCGGCGGAGACGCACTCGGCCAAGAAGGAAAAAGGAGAACTTCGATGAGATTGAACCACGTGGGATGCTCGGCCAACCTAAAACTGTTCCTTGGTGTGTTACTGGCAGCCTGCTTCCTGGCGACGGCGGCTCATGCCGACTCGCTCTTCAAAGGTAAGTTCACGTTGACCAACAAGGTTTACTGGGGCCAGACCGTGCTGGGCCCCGGAACGTACTCGCTCGTGGTTGATCGGCCGACCCGAGCCGTCCCGATCATTATCATCACCGTCGGCGATGGGAATACCGACAAGATCGTCGCCCGTGAGTTCGCGCGGCCCGACTACAACGCGAACACCGACGAAAGCAAACTGCTCATCACCACCCACGGAGACCAGCGCGCGGTTTACTCAGTGCGGTTGGCCGGCTTCGGAGAGATCTTCCAACTGGCTCATCCGTTCGTGGCGAGCGGAAAGGCAACCGAAGAAGCACACAACTCCGAAGCAGTCCCGGTTGACGTTGCCAAGAAGTAGCGGTGCATTCCTGACTCCCACGATTTGGGGCAGTACAGCAGTTCGACTCAACTGATTCGAAAGGAGCACCAAAATGAAACAGAAGCTTAGGATAGTAAGTGTTTGGTTGGCGCTCGGTACGGTTTGCCTCTGTTCCGCCCGAGCGGCGAGGGCCCAGTCCACAAACGCCTCACCTCTTCAATCAGGTGTCAACCGTCTCACTGCATTGACCCCAGCGAACACAGGCTGCGGCTATTCTCCTGAGGCGGTGCCCAGCTGCGCCCACCCACCCGCAAATAAGATCCGGCAGTCCAAGGCGCATCGCGACAACCATCGCTCGTCCTTATCTCTGCCCATGATGACCGAGATTCCGACGGAGACTCAGACCATGCCGGCATCGTGGGCCTGTGGAAGTTCGCATTTACGGCGACGAGCCCCTTCGTCGGTCCGTTTGACGCGGGATACGTTACGTGGCATAGCGACGGAACGGAGCTGATGAACTCAGGTCGTGCTCCGACTACTGGTGATTTCTGTATGGGCGTGTGGAAGCAGACTGGACGCTCCACGTACAAGCTCAATCACTTTGCATTGGCGTGGGCGTTTGATGCCGGTACATCCCCTACTGGACCAGGTATAGGCGGCGCTGACTTTGTCGGGCCCGCCAATATCCGCGAAGAGATAACGTTGGACGAGAGAGGAAACAGCTATCACGGGAACTTTACGCTCACTCAATATGAGCCGGACGGAACCACGATTATAGCGACCATCAGCGGTACAGTAACGGCAACGCGCATCACTCCCGATTAGCCGAGAAGACAATTGCGGTGTTGTTGGCTAGGGCTTCGACGGCGCGCCCGCGCCTACCGGTTGCGGCTCTGCAGGAGGCGGAGCTTGCGGATGCACAAACGGTGCCGGCTCGGGCGCAGCCACTTCCCAATCGCACTTTTCGTTGATGCACGCGCGGAAATTCCCCTGCTTGGTCCGCTTCTCGACGATAAACGGCGCGCCACACTTCGGGCACGGCTCGGCAATCGGTTCGTGCGGGGTTGTAAAATCGCAATCCGGATATCGACTGCAGCCGTAAAAGATCCGCCCGGCGCCGCGTCCCTTGCGCAGTGCCGCGTCGCACAAATTCCCCTTCATTGCACTTCGGGCATTTGATTCCCAGCGTGATCGGCCGCGTGTACTTGCACTTCGGATAATTCTGGCAGCCGATGAATTCGCCGAACCGCCCGGCTCGGCGGATCAACTCCCCGCCGTCGTCCGGACATTTTTCGCCGATGGGAACGTCGGGCTGCAGCGCCTTCTTCGTGCCGCTGGCTAGCCGCCGCGTGGTTTTGCAGTTCGGATAGCCGCGTGCACGCGAGGAACGTGCCGAAGCGTCCCCGCTTGATAGCCATTACCTTGCCGCAATTGTCGCAATAGACGGTCCCGCCCTCTTCCACGTCCGCGCTGCCATGCTCGGCAAGATCCTGGATGAAATCGCACTCCGGATAACGCGAGCAGCCCAGAAAAAATCCGTGGCGGCTGATGCGTTCGAGCAATTCGCCTTGGCCGCACTTCTCGCACTTCTTGCCGGTGGGGATGCCCGCCTTGTACGACACCATTTTGTCGGACGCGGTTTCCAGATCGACTTCGAATCGATCCCAGAATTCCTTCACCGACGTTCGCCACGGCAGTTTGCCTTCCTCAATTTCATCCAGCTCGTCTTCCATGCGCGCGGTGAAGCCCACGTCGAAAATATCCTCGAACGATTTCACCAGCAGATCGCTCACCTTCTCGCCCAGCATCGTCGGCGTGAACCGGCCCTGCTCTTTGTTCACGTACTCGCGCTCCACAATCGTCGAAATAATCGACGCATACGTGGACGGGCGGCCAATTCCCTTCTCTTCCAGCTCCTTTACCAGCGTGGCTTCCGTGTACCGCGGCGGCGGCTCCGTGAAATGCTGATCGGGACGAATTTTTTCGAGATGCAGTTTGTCGCCCTCGCTCACTCGCGGCAAGAATTCGGCTATCGGTATCGCCTTCGTCTTCCTTCTCTTCCTCGTCTTTCACGGAACCTGATACGCTGCCAGATAGCCGTCGAACTTGCTGCACAGAACCCGTGGCGCGGAATGTGTAACCGCCCGCTTCCACGTCAATCGTGGTCTGGTCGAACACCGCCGGCACCATTTGCGACGCCACAAAGCTCTGCCAGATCATCTGGTAGAGCTTGAACATGTCGTCTTCCAGATACCGCTTCACGCTTTCCGGCGTGCGCGATACATCTGTCGGCCGGACCGCCTCGTGCGCGTCCTGCGCATCCTTTTTGATCTTATAGAAGTTGGGCTTCTCGGGCAAGTAGTTCTGCCCGTAGGCCGAACCGATCATGTTCGCGAACCTGCGCCACCGCATCGTTTGAAACACGCACCGAATCCGTGCGCATGTAAGTGATCAGCGCCACCGATCCCTCGTCGCCCAGATCGACGCCTTCGTAAAGCCTCTGCGCCAGCATCATGGTGCGCTTGGCGGTGTAGCGCAGCCGGTTGTAGCCTGCCTGCTGCAGCTTCGATGTGGTGAACGGCGGCGGCGCGTACCGGCGCTTTTCCTTTTGAGCGATGCTGGCCACTTGCCACGTGGCGCGCTCCACCGCAGCCAACACTCGCTTGGCCTCTTCCTCGTTTGAAACCTCAATGTCCTCGCCCTTGAATTTTGTCAGCTTGGCTTCAAACGTGGGCGGCTCGCCTGCGGCCAGCAGCGCGTGGATCGTCCAATATTCCTTGGGGACGAACGCGCGTATCTCGCGCTCGCGCTCCACAATCACTCGCAGTGCCACCGTCTGGACGCGTCCAGCGGAAAGCCCGCGCCGTACTTTGTCCCACAGGATCGGCGAAACTTTGTATCCCACCAGGCGGTCCAGCACTCGCCGTGCCTGCTGCGCGTCCACCAGATTCTCATTCAGTTGCGTGGGATTCTCGAACGCGGCCTTGATGGCCTTCTGCGTGATCTCGTTGAACATCACCCGATAAATCTTCGGCGGGGCGAGCCGTGCGTCGGTTTCCGCTTTGGTTTCCTTCTTTTCCGCCTTGCCGCTCTCCGCGGATTTATCTCCGTCGCCGTTGGCGCTGTGTTCTTCGACGGCGGCGGCCATCACTTTTTCATATTTGCGAGGCTTGCTCAGTATTTCCCTCAGGTGCGCGCAAATCGCTTCGCCCTCGCGGTCGGGATCGCCCGCCAAGTACACCGCTTCCGCCTTGCCCGCCGCTTTACGCAGGTCTCCGATTACCTTCAGCTTGCTCGGAATCACTTCATAGGTGGGCTCGAAGATGTTTTCCGCCGTTACCGGAATAGCTTTCGCAACCTTCTTTTCTGCAGCTTTCGCTTTGGACTTGCGCTTCCGTTTCTTCCTTCCGTTTTCCTCACCAGGCAGAAGTATCCCTATATTCTTCTTCGGCAGGTCCATCACATGGCCGTACGAGGCCTTTACGATGTAATTTCTGCCGAGGTACTTGTTGATTGTTTTCGCCTTGCCCGGCGACTCGACTATAACCAGCGATCTTGCCATGCTAACTTTCGTTCCCCTCGGTGGGATCGCACTCTAAAATTCGTCTGCTCGAAGGCAGTCTTCCCCACCCCGTCTGACCACCCATCCTAACCTGCTGTCCGTCTATTGATTACAACAGGACTTTCAGGAATTGCTTTCCAGGTAACTGGCGTACCACGCCTTTGAGTTCCAAGTCAAATAGCGCGGCCAGTACTTCGGAGGAACTCAGGCCGGAAAGTTCAACCAATTCGTCGATCTGCCGCGCCTCATCGACTCCAAGTAGTGCATATAAAGGCCTTTCGATCGGTCCGAGACTTTCCTCCACCAACGCCGCCCGCTCCTCACTCGGCACATTTTCAACCGGCATCAGCTCGGCACGCACAGGAGTCGGCAGTTCCTCCACCACATCCTCCCAGGACGTAACCAGCTTCGCGCCCTGCTTGATCAGTTGATTTGGGCCAAAGCTCGCGGGCTGCGTCGCATTCCCCGGCACCGCAAACACTTCCCGGCCGAATTCCATTGCGAGGCGCGCCGTGATTAACGATCCGGAGTACTGGGCAGCCTCCACAACCACCACTCCCAGCGCCATTCCCGAGATGATGCGGTTGCGGATCGGGAAATTTTGGGGGGCGGGAAACGTGCCCATCGGAAATTCACTCACAATCGCGCCGTGCTGCTCCATGTCCTGAAAAATCTTCTTGTTCTCCTTTGGGTAGACCACGTCGATGCCGCACCCGAGCACGCCAATCGTCCCTCCGCAAGGCGAGGCCAAGGCTCCTTTGTGGGCGCTGGCGTCAATTCCACGGGCCAACCCGCTCGCGATTACCAAGCCGCGATCCGCTAAGTCCTTTGAAAGCCTCTCTGCCATTTGATTCCCGTAGGGCGTTGGGCGTCGCGCGCCAACTACGGAAATCACGTGCCGGTTAAGAAGTTCAACCTTTCCAAGCACATACAGCAGCGGCGGCGGATCGTAGATCTCTCGCAACCGCTCCGGATACTCAGGTTCGTCCCAGGTGACCAGGCGGCAGCCGACCGCCTGAGCCTGGGCCAACTCCCTTGCGGCATCGCTTAGCGGCCGCTTTGAATGAAGGGCTTGCGCGACGGCTGCCGGCACGCGCTGGCCTTCCAAGGAGGTTAGGGATGCGCTAAAAATTGCGTCGGGGGTTCCGAATTCGCGTAGAAGCTTCCCGGCGGTGCGTGCGCCGAGGCCCGGAGTCAATGCCAGGGCCAGCCAGCCTACGTAATCGTCTGGATGCATTAAGAGGGAAACCAGCGGCAGAGGCTAAATACGCGGACGAAGTAGTGTCAAGGTGGGGAATATACGTACGGGACGCGGCGGGCCGCGCTTTCACTTTTTTCTAGCGCGGCAAACGGTCGCTAAGGCGCCGTTTTGCGACCGTTAATGACTGCTTAGTGTATCGAGGTAGGCAGAATCACTGCGGCAAACTCGAAAGTATTTTTGGTCGAGATGGTCGAGATTTGGCCTACTCCCGGGACGACTATTGTTATAAAGTTCTGGTGTTAAAAGTTCGCGGGGGCTTTCATGAAAATTGGGATCAAATCCTGGAACGAGGATCTGACCGAAGTATTGTGGGAGTCGGCGGCGCTGTTAGGTTGCATCTTCGTCATCGTCGGTGTGATCGCGCTCGGGATGCTGACCATTTATATTCGCCATCCTAAATAGCACCTCTCTGGAACTATCTCGCTCGGGCCACTGACTTGAAAAAACTTCGCATCTCGATTGTCGAATTCCTGAATACGGCGCCGCTAGTGTGGGGCTTTACCAATGGTCCGCTCGCGGGCAAATACGATCTTTCTTTTACGGTGCCGTCGCAATGCGCCGAAGCGCTGCGGCGCGGCGACGCGGACGTCGCCATCATTCCCTCCATCGAATATCAGCGCATAGATGGCGTGATCGCGCTGCCGGGAATGGCGATCGCGTCGAAGCGCGAAGTGCGCAGTTTGCTGGTCGTCGCGAAGAAGCCCATCGAAAAAGCCAAGCGGATCGCGTTGGACACGAGTTCGCGCAGCACCATCGGTTTGGTGAAACTGCTGTGCGCGGGCTACTGGAAAATCGCACCGCAATTCTCCGACGCGGCTCCCGATGCGTCCGAGATGTTGAAGGATGCTGATGCCGCACTGATTATCGGCGATCCCGCGCTGCGAATTTCGCTTAAAAATGGAGGCGCTCGCGGGAAAATCGCCGAGCGGCGAACAGTGCTGCCAGGGCGATCCCGACGACATGCCTGTGCCCGGTTTCGAAACGCTTTTTGTTTACGACGTGGTCCACCAGTGGCGCGAGATGACGGGAAAACCCGCCGTGCTGGCGATTTGGACGGGACGCCGCGAGGCAATCACTGCCGAGGTTGTTTCGGATTTCCAGGCGTCGAAACAATATGGCATCGAGCAAGTCCGCGAAATCGCCGCAGCCGCTTCGGTCACGCTCGACCTGCCGCCCGCCGCTCTCGAGCGCTACCTCACCGACAATATTAATTTCGATTTGGATGAAGAAAATCTCTCCGGCCTCGAACTCTATTTCGAAATGGCCGCCGCCGCGGGCTTGATCCCGCGCGCCAAACCGCTAGAATTTGCCAGCCCCGCCGCGCAATCCGCCGCACGCCGCAGCGCCTAACGGTGCTTATTTTTCGCTGCTAGAGCAGTCTCGGCTGGTGGGTTTTGATCCACTTTTCCACTTCTCCGCGGACTTGCAGCGCGAGGGCGAAACCGTGCTCGGCCTCCACATCTGAGACCGAACCGCTTACTTCGTAGGCACTTAGATTTCGCCTCTTTCTCAGAGTGTCGATCCGCTGTATCAGCTTCCTCTTAGGATCTATCGTGAACTCGAGTGCTTGGATAGTCTGGTAGTGCTCGCCTCCGCCGCCTCGTGCCGCCCTGTAACCTGCCGCGGCAAGCACCGCCGTGGCGGAAGCCATGATGGCATTGTGGGCGAGCAGCAGACGAGAATCGGCGGAAAGTTCTTTTGCCTTCCTACAGTCGGAAAGTTTTGTGTCTGCCACGCCCAGCAGGTTTCTGATTTCTTCGGGGCTGCTTTGATGGCTGGTTAGCCAGCCGTTTTGACGATAGCTCTCTAAGGTCATCCTCAGTTCCAAGAACGAAGAGTTTCTTGCCCTGCAGAACGCTATTTAGAAAATGATTGCCGGAGAGCAGCTTGGAGCGAAACTCGCCCGGAGGATACACCGAAGGGTTGACTTCCCTGCGCAATGTTTTCTCGGCACTGCTCAGCCTCTGGACAATGTTGTCAAAATCCGCGTCGCCGATGATCATCAGGTCGATATCGCTATCGGCCCGGTCCTTTTGAGTGGCTATCGAACCATAAATGAAAGCGACTTGGACACTATCTCTGAGAGGTGCCAGCGCCGAACGCAAAACACCAGGAGCGCCCGACGTTTTCAAGAGCAATCCCCGGAGTTCTGAGAATACCGGACTCTTGCGATTGGCCTGGTAAAAGACTTGTCTGCCCACGGTTTTTCGGACGATGAGGCCAGCGTCGCTGAGCTGCCTAACTTCCCGCTGGATAGCGCCGTTTCCCGCGCCGGTCTCACGAACCAACTGGCGGAGATAGAAAGACTCGTCCGCATGCCCGTAGAGAAGCGATAGAATTGCGGTCCGGGTTTGACCAAATAGGCCCTGCGACAGTTTCCTTGGTATTTTAGTTGTACCCATAACGGGTACGATTGTACCTATTTTGGGTTCAAGTGTCAAAACAAAGACCTCCCTTTGTATGCGGGGCGAAATCTTGCGCAATCGGTACTTGGCCGGGCGATTACAGGTGGAGTAGTGTACGCGCTAGCGCATTTGCCTGGGAAGAATCGATGGGCGTACCGAAACCTTATTTGGACGCGACGGAAGCTGAACTTATTCGGCGCGTTTGCGACGGCGACAAAGAGGCGTTCTATGACCTTGTCCGTCCTTATGAGAGAGCGGTGTACACGGCCGCGGTGCTGATTTTGAATAATCCGGCGGATGCGGAGGAAGTTGCGCAGGAGGCTGTCCTAAAGGCGCTTGCAAACCTGGCGCGATTTCGGGGAGAGGCGAAGTTCAGCACCTGGCTGATTCAGATCACAATTAACGAGGCGCGGATGCGGCTGAGAAAAGATCGCCGCCATCTGTATGAGTCCGTCGACGAACAGCAAACCGATAAGGAAGGGGAGTATTTCCCAAAGGATTTCGCCGACTGGCGTGAGATCCCTTCCGAAACATTGCAGCGAAAAGAGCTTGGCCAGGCGCTGAAGGCGGCGATCGCCGCTCTGCCTCTGAAATTCAGAGAAGTGCTGATCCTGCGCGATATCCAGAACCGCAGTACTGAGGAGACAGCGCAAATCCTGGGCATAACCCAAGGAAACGTGAAAACGCGGCTTCTGCGCGCGCGATTGCAGGTGCGGGACGCCCTGGCTCCCGGAATCGATGGCAGTTGGAGCGCGGGTGGATCCCAATATCGGAAGGTGCGCCCTTGGTAGAGACTGGGCCGCTGAAAAGTTTGGAACCGAATGGCCACGAGTGTGTCTTATGAGCGTGATTGAAATAAGCTGCGTAGAGGTTTGGCGCGAAATCTCGAACTATATTGACGACAGCATTGACCCGGAGATGCGCGCGCGGATGGAGGCTCACTTCAAAGTCTGCGCTCATTGTACGGCCGTTCTCGACGGTGCTAAGAACGTTGTAAAGCTCGTGGCGGATGGTGTGGAGTATGAACTCCCTGAGGGTTTTAGCCAGCGCCTTCAGAACAAGCTAAAGAACAAATAGCCCTTTTCAGGATGCGGTGGCCTGCCGACTTTCGCTGAGGAACCAGTGGCTCGACAGACCGGCCATCTGCTCGCGAACGTCGGCATTATTTATCAGCAAAGAGATCTTCCAATGACCCGATGAGTTCTTCCGCCACAATTCGAAATACCTCTCGCGCTTACGGATAATTGGGCCTCCGTCGCGAGGTTTCAAAACAAATTCATGCCAGCCATAGTCGTAGGCAGTATCGCCGAGAATCACAATCTCAATGATGATCACGGCGAGTGTTACCGCGTATTTCGCGAACAGTTCCTTTGAGCGTTGGCTAAGCGCCTCAAACGACGCCTCGCCATAAGAGCTGGCGCCACCTTCAGACATGTCCGTGAAGCCCTCTTCGTCGAAGAGGCGGAGTATTCGGTCCACATCTCCTTGGGTGTAGCCCTCTCGGAATTCAGTCTTGGCAAGATTGATCTGGTAAGTGTCGTCCATGGTTTCGCAGCCTCTCCCCTGGGAATGCTATTCACGCTTGGGCAGCAGCGCAAGCTGCAAAGAAATATTGCCGGTGAACTGTAACCTTTGCTTGCGGGGCGACTCCTATTGCCCGTACTGATTGAGCGCCAATGGCTGTTCGAGGGTGCTCACTAACAGATGCACGGCAAAAAGGAGAATCAGAATGGTTGGGAAAATCGGAATAGCACTGGCACTCGCAGGATTGGCGTTCACATTGGGACCGCAAGCGTACGCGCAGGACAACATGAAGCATGAAGGCCAAATGAAGCATGAAGAAGCGAAAACACTGGAAACTGGCACCTTCCACGGCAAAGTTCATAGCACTTCGGGCCGCGCCACGATTTACCAGGAGCAAGACGGAAAGGTCATCCTCCGCCTTACAAACTTCAAGACCTCTAACGGACCCGACGTCCATGTGGTTCTGATCGCCGCCAAGGACGCGGACGATGACGCCAATTTCCTGAAGAGCGCCACACAGCGAGTGGAACTGGGGAAACTCAAGGGGAATGAAGGCGATCAGAATTACGAAGTGCCCAGCGGCACGGACTTGAGCAGATACCAAACGGTTTCGATCTATTGCGAGCGGTTCAACGCTAATTTCGGCGCCGCGCCACTGCAGAAGTTTTAACACTCATTCCAAATTTGAAGGGATCGGGCAGAGGGCTGCCCGATTCATCACCTTTGAGGAGAAATTCATGAACGAGCAAATCAGTTCTTGGTTTTTGCGCAGGAAATGGCTTTTGTTTGCCGTCGGTCTTCCGATTCTCGTCGCGGCTTGGTGGGTTTTTCGTCCGGAAAAACTCTGGGTCAACCAGAAGGTGAACGAGGCGGCCCCATTTGTTTCGAACGATGATCCTCAGCCGCTCTACACCGGCTTGCTACAAGGGAGGGCGCACCCAACCAGCGGCCGGGCGACGATTTATAAATCGGGTGACGGCAAGCAATACCTGCGGCTGACTGATTTTGCCACTTCCAACGGCCCGGACGTTCACGTTGTGTTGGCCAAGAGCGCTGATCAGAATCTTACCCAAGATATCGTGAAGGGGTCGCTCGACAGCGTTGAACTGGGGCTTCTGAAAGGGAACCAGGGGGATCAGAATTACGATTTGTCTGGGCCTGTTGACTTACGGAAGTACGACGCTGTGGTGATTTATTGCGAGCGATTCCACGCCGTATTTGGTGTGGCGCGGCTGGAGCAGTTTTAGTGGGGCTGGATTCCAGCGCAGCAGCCTACATCGAAGTGAGGTCCTTCGGCGACTGATCTCCCGGGCTCGGCGCCGGACTTCGACGAACGCGTCGACCTCATCGAAGAGAGCCCTTCGACTCAATCGCGCCCGCAAAAAACGCGGGAACGGCAAAGACGAGCAACTTCGCTCAGGATGACGAATATGCGGCGGGGAAACTTTGCGCAATCGGGTACTTGGTGGCGGGATAACAGGTGCGATAGTGTACGCGCATGGCCGACCTGCGGGACGAAATTGCACGGCTAATTGCGCAAGTGGCGGCGCTTACCGCACGCGTCTATCAGCTTGAACAAAAGAGTGGCGGCGTTCAGTCGCGATTGCAGCAGCAGCCGCAAGCGGACGTTGCGCTTCCGGCGGGAACGATGCTTCAACCGCCTGCGACGCAAGGCGTTCCCGGCTCGGCGCCATCTGCACAGCCTCCGCCGGCATCGCCGCCGCAATACCACGCGCCGAGCCAGCCAACCTTTCACTCCGTTTCCGCGAAAGGCAGCCCCGACCTCGAAAAGAAGATTGGCCAATACTGGCTGAACCGCATCGGCATCGTGGCGATTTTGATCGGCGTTTCCTATTTCCTGAAACTTGCGTTTGAAAACGACTGGATCGGTCCTGCGGGACGGATCGCGATCGGCTTGTTGGCGGGCATCGGGTTCGTCCTATGGAGCGAGCGTTTCCGCGCGCGCGGTTACGCGGCGTTTTCGTATTCGCTGAAGGCGGTAGGCATCGGGACGCTTTATTTGTCCTTGTGGGGAGCGTTTCAGATTTATCACCTGATTCCCGCGGCCGCCGCATTCGTGGCGATGATCGTGGTCACCGCGTCCACTATCGCGCTGGCGCTCAGCCAGAATGCGGAACTGCTTGCGAGCTTCGCGCTGATTGGCGGCTTCGCCACGCCCATACTGCTTTCCACCGGACAGAACCACGAGGCGGTGCTGTTTTCCTACGTTTGTCTGCTGGACGCCGGGATTCTGGAAATGACTGCCGCGAAACCCTGGCGACGATTGCTCTGGGGAAGCTTCGCGGGAACGATGATCCTCTACTGGGGCTGGTATTCGGATTACTATTCGCAGGATCAGCGCGCGTTGACGATATTTTTCGCGGCACTTTTCGCGGCGATTTTTGCTGCGATTCCGCTGATGACTCGCTACGCGCGGTCCACGCGATTCGGCGGACCATCCATCACGCTCACGCTGCTGCCGCTATTGAACGCCGCGGCATTTTTCCTGGCGCTCTACGAGATGTACCGGGACCAAACGGCTACGCTCACGTGGTTCGCGCTGGCGCTGGCCGCGGTTTATTTGGGCCTTGCGAACGCCTTCGCGAGACGCCATACCGCGGAAGAGGCGAAGGTCATCCAGTTGCTCCACGTGGCCATCGCCATCGCGTTCATCACCATCGCCATTCCCTTGAAGCTCGACCACGAATGGATCACCATCGGCTGGCTGATCGAATCGGCTGTGCTGCTTTTCGTAAGCGTGAAGACGCGCACCAACTTCCTGCGCTACCTTGCGGCTACGGCGCTCGTTTTGGGCGTTGTGCGGCTGCTGTTTTTCGACCGGTACAACACGGAAACGCTGATATTCAACGCGCGATTTGCCACCTATGCTGTGGCCATCGCGGTGCTTGGCGGAATCGCGATGTTCGGCAAGCGCCACGCCTCGGAAAACGAACAACCTTTTCTGCAGCATAGCCGCGGTCGGCGCGAATCTGCTGGCGCTGATCGCCTTGACGCTCGAGGCATCGGACTATTTCGACCGCATGATGCGCGGGGGCGGGGGCTACGACTATCACGTTTACCAGAATGTGTCGCTCGAACGCGGTCTCACCTATTCCGCGATCTGGCTCATTTATGGCGCAATCCTGATGGCCATCGGCTTCCGCAACCGCTCAGCGTTTGTACGCTGGCAGGCGCTGATTTTGATTGCGTTCACCACCGGAAAAGTTTTCATCTACGACGTTTCTCAACTCGGCGGCAGTTACCGGATCGTCAGCTTCATTGCGCTGGGCGTAGTGCTGCTGGGAATTTCGTTCGTCTATCAGCGCGACTGGCTGAAGCTTTCTAAGCGAGCGCCGGATAAGACGGCGCAGGGTGCGTCATGATCCGCGTGGGTTTCGCTTCGGGGGTGCTGGCCGCGTTCTTGGCGGCAAACGTCTCCTTTGGGTATTTCAGGTACGAGCGCCAAGCAGAGCCTGCAAAGACGAGCGGGCAACACTACGTGGTGGTGGACGAAACACTCTGGCAGCATGCGCGCGCTGATTTGGGCGACGTCCGCATCTATTCGGAACAGACGGAAATTCCATACAAGCTGATTATTGAAAGCGGCGGCACGGAGACGGAACGAAAAAGTTTTCGCGTCTTGCAACCGGGCATCGTTGGAGGGAAAACGCAATTTCTTCTGGATATGGCCGGCGTGCCGGAGTACGACCGCATCGAACTGCAATTGGCGACGAAGGACTTTATCGCTCACGCGCGCGTGGAAGGACAAGATGATCCGCACGGCGCGCGGTGGGCCGATCTCGGCAACACAACTCTCTACGATCTTTCAGCTGAAAGACTCGGCCGCAACAGCACGCTTCAGATTCCGCTTACGAATTACAAATATTTGCGCGTAACAGTCGATCGCGCGGTGAAGCCCGGAGACGTGGAAGGCGGAACGGCGGGAGTGACTCGGGCGCGGCAGGCTGTGTGGCACGATCTGAGCAGCAGAGCTGCAATCTCACAGGGGGATGGAAACAGCCAGAAGGATTTCGGCGGCAAGCCGGGCAATACCACGGTGTTGACGTTTTCCGTTCCCAACAATATCCCCGTTGAGCGCGTGGTTTTTACGATCGACCCGGCACAACAGAATTTTCGACGCCCGGTAGAAATTCAGAGCGGCGAAGGATCGTGGTTCGGGTCGGGCGAGATCACTCGAATTCATATGTTGCGGAACGGACAAAAGATCGACGTGGAACAGACGTCTCTCGATATCCAGGGAAGAGGCTCGGCCACGCTCAAAATAAAGATTCAAAATGGAGACGATGCCCCGCTGAATATCACGGACGCACGTCTACAGCAGTACGAGCGCAGAATTTATTTTGATAGTCCGTCAGGCGCTGAGGCTCATTTCTATTACGGCGACGAGAAACTTGGCACGCCGGTCTTCGACTACGCCAAGCTTTTTTCCAAGGATGCCAATGCCGATCCACTCGGGCTTCGGCCCGAAACAGCGAACGCCACCTATAGCGGGCGCCCTGACGACCGCCCATGGTCCGAACGGCATCCGGCTGTGCTCTGGGTTGCGATTATCCTGGCTGTTGTGATCCTCGGTACCATTGCTCTGCGCTCGATGAAGACCGCGACTGCATAACATTCCCACGTCTGCCCGGGACGATCGATGCGCTAAACGGCCGCAGCTGGTGTGAGAGGCTTGTCGTTGAAAGCGCGCTTGTACCAGAACAGAATCGCGAGAACTGCGCCGGCGACGAGAACGCCGATCCCGAGGCCGGTCCACATTGCGAAGGCGGGGGGAATCACGTTGGGAGCATCGGGCAAACCCATGGCAGCGCGCTGCGACTGAAGGAGGCCCTCGAAACGAGCCAAGGCACCGGGAATCAAAATCAAGGACAACGCATTCAGCAAACCAATCGACTGAAAGCCAACGGCCACCACCCAACTCCAGGGACGGAGCCTCAGCAGGCCGATACCTGTGGCCAAGCTCAGCGCGGCGAACGCGATAAATACCAAACCACCCCAATGGCCCGGCACAGCGAAGCTGAAGAAAAACGCAGGCACGCGCATGAAAAGGGCGAAAGGCGTGAAACACCCTCCGATGATGAACAACCACGCGAGGATCACGATAGCCAGTGGCCTCTCAGGCCTCGATTCCGCGGCCAAGCCTTCCTGTATCGCAATCCCTCTGAATTGATCCTTCACGCTGCGCTTATTGAAGAAATACAGCCAGAACGCTCCAAGAGCGACAAACAAGCCGTAGAATGCAACCACGCCAATGCGAAAGAGGAGGCCGAAATTCGATGGGAGTGTGTCGCTCTGCGGCGGGAGCGGCACGAAGGGGATGATCACCATCGGAATCAGGCAGAACACGATCATGATTCCGCTGAAGACGAGCATCGACATCCGAGCCCATTGCCGGAGTCGGATCAATCCGATACCAGAGGCGATGCCCCAAGCTACAAATGCGATGTCAAGCGCGCCGTCAAAGATCAATGTGCCGCGCAGGAATGGAGTGGGGATGGATCCGTGAGGAGCGAACTTGAGGGCTGCAACTAAAAAGAAGCCGACGAGGAGAGCCATTGCGCTGCCGAAGAAAACCAGGACTGCTGAGAGCGTCACACCCGTGGAGCGTTTCATGAAACGCCTCCCATCAAACTTTGCCGCGGAGTATATATCGAGGTTGGCTGAATGCTTCTATTTTTCCCGATGATACGCGAGAATGAGGGGCCGCTGGCAAAGGCAAAGGCTGGCGGGCGACGTTTGGGGCGTTTGGTGCGAGAATAAAGACGCCCACCTAAAGGTGGCCGCTACGATGGCGGAGGCAACGGCTGCCGGGCTTGAGCCGCTAGCGGTAGACACTTCGCCGGGATCGGAGAGCGATGGGGATTAGTCAGCAAGAGGCGCTGGATCTTTTTAATTCCGATGATTTGATTGGCATCGGGATGGCGGCCAACGAGGTGCGCCGCAAGAAAACGGATCCGCGCGTCGCGACGTATCAGATCGACCGCAACATCAATTACACGAATTTCTGCACCGAGTATTGCTCGTTCTGCGCGTTTTATCGCCCGCCGGGATCGAAGGAAGGCTACTTGCAGCCGCTCGAATCGATTTACAAAAAGATCGAGGAGATGCTGGCGCTGGGTGGAACGGGAGTGCTGCTGCAAGGCGGACTGCATCCGGATTTGAAAATCGATTATTACGAAAATATGCTGCGGTCGATTCACGAGCGCTATCCGCAGGTACATTTGCACTGTTTTTCAGCGCCGGAAATTTTGTGCATCGCCGAGGTTTCAGGGCTGACGATTCGCGACACGATCATCCGGCTGCGCGACGCGGGCCTGCAATCGATTCCGGGTGGCGGGGCGGAAATTCTGGACGATGAGGTGCGGCACCGTATCGCGCGGCTGAAGTGCAAGTCCGACGAGTGGGAATCGGTCCATCGCGAGGCGCACGCGCTGGGCATGCGCACGACGGCAACGATGATGTTCGGCTGCGGCGAGGAGTACCGCCACCGCGTGAATCATTTCGAACGGCTGCGCCGCATGCAGGAAGATAGCGGAGGCTTCACCGCGTTTATTCCGTGGATTTTTGCGCCGGAAAATACGCCGCTTGGGAAAAAAGTCCCGGAGACGACGGCGTTCGATTACCTGAAGACGCTGGCAATCAGCCGGCTGTATCTCGACAACATCGATCACATCCAATCGAGCTGGCTTACGCCTGGAATTAAGATTTGCCAGGTTGGATTGCAATTCGGCGCGGACGATGTGGGTTCGATTTTGATCGAGGAGAATGTGGTGTACGCCGCAGGTGTCCGTAACCGGACCAATGAAGAAGAACTTCGCCGCATCATCAGCGAGGCGGGATACATGCCTGCGCAGCGCGATACGCTGTACCGCTCTTACGTCTGGAAGGCGAAAGCGAGCCAGACGGCCTCAGTCTAACCTCGCCTGGCGCCCGTAATTTTGCAGCCAGCGTGCGTCGTCCGACGCCCAAGAGAGGTTCTTCGGCTGCGCGTCCCGGCGCTTCGCGCAAAAGAAAAAACGCGGGACACTCCGCTCAGAATGACGTTGTCGTGGTTGCTAGGCGCGGAGAGCCAGCGCCGTGGAGTCCAGCGGGGATTCCGCGACCGCGACGGGAACTTCCACTAGCACGCTGGCGCCAATCGGGGTTTTGTTGGCCACGGTGATTTCGCCGCCGCATTCCTGCACGATGCCGTAGCAGATGCTCAGTCCGAGGCCCGTTCCTTTTCCGACAGGCTTCGTGGTGTAGAAGGGATCGAAGGCGCGGGCTTTGTCCACGAACCCGGGCCCCGAATCCTGAAATTCGATAACCACGCGTTCGGAGCGGACCGCCGCGCGAATCGCGATTTCCTTCCGAGGGCTTTCCCACACGGCATCGATTGAGTTGTTCAAAATGTTCAGCAGAATCTGCTTCAGCTCGTCTTCGGCCATTTTCACGGGGGGCAAGTCGGGTTCGATTTGAACGTCGAGCTGAATGGACTGTTTGCGCAGATCGTATTCGCGCAAATCGACGACATCCCGCAGGGCGGCGCTGACGACGGAGAGTCGCGCTCGCGAAGTATTCTGGCGGCCGAAACGCAGCAAGCCATCCACAATGCGTTTCATGCGGCGCGCTTCATTGCCGAGTTTTTCGAGGCGCTTCGCCGACTTTTCGTCGCCGGCTTCGCTTGCCAGCAAGTCGGAATAACCCATGATGCCGGTGAGCGGATTATTGAGTTCATGAGCGACGCCGGCCACAAGCTGTCCGAGCGCCGCCAGCTTTTCCGAGCGCACCAACTGCTGGTGGAGCTTCATATTTTCGAAAGTGACGGCCAAGTCTGACGCGAAGACTTCCAGCTTGACCATTTCGGAGGCGTCCGCGCCGGCGGGCACTTTGGCGCCTGACACGTAGAGGCATCCCACCTGCGAACCTCGCCAGGAAACCAGCGGAATCAGCACGAGATTATCCGCCTCTGAAATTAGGTAGGAATTGCTGCCCACCTGGGAACCCTTCGCGCACAATCGCTTGACCAAATCAAGGCCATGTCGGCCGGAGCGGCGTTGCAGTTCCTCCGCCTCTTGAGGCGTAAACCCATCCGAGCCGGTCAAATTGAGCGTGAGGCCATCGCCCGCCAAGAAAATAGCGGCGCGGCGGAAACTGCTGGCCTCGGTGATGGCGCGGACCGCTTCTCCGCAGAGCGCGCGCGGATCGCTACCGGCCAAGAGGCGCGAAGTAATCTGCGAAAGGCGCTGAAGAAGCAGGCTCTCAGCCTGAGCGCGGACGCTCGACTGCTTCACCATGAGGGATTGGTCTTCTAAGAGAGTGAGCACCATTCCCAGCGCTACCATGATTCTCGGAATGTTCCAGACATCTAGTCGCGGCTGGAAACTCGGTACAACTGCGTGCAGGAGCGCACCTAGCGGGTAGACGGCTCCCCAGCCGATAAAGCCGGCAGTCGAAGCGATGACTCCGAGGGAGGGGCGCCTGTAGATTCTCCAGAAGAGTATGCCGGTGAGCCCAAACGTCATCGCAAGCACGGCGGCGGACGCGTACCACGGATCGCGTTGCAACACTTCCTCGCTGACGGAAAGCATGCACACCAGAGCCAAGGTAAGAGCCGTTGCGGAGGAAAAGAATGGGTGGCGACGAACGTCGCGCAACATAAGGGCAATCGCCGCAAGGAAGGTTACGGCAATTGCCGCGGCGGGAACCCAGGGCACTCCCCATCCTAGGGTAAAGAAGAACGGATGAAGTAGCACGGGAATCGCCAGCAGCGCTGAAAACTTGATGCGCTTGCTGCGCTCGTCGTTCTCGAAGGCCACGGACGAAAGAAAAACGATTCCGGAGAGCTGCACGCCGGCGAGATCGACGCCTTCGATCAGTTTTTCAGACAAGCCGGTGTGAGTCTCAAAGACTCGCGCGAAGAAATGAAGGAAGGCAAGAGCCCAAGCGTATGTCCAAATCTTGACGCGCGGCGAGGGGCTATTCCTCTGGACAGAGACAAATATTCCCGACGAGGACAGCGAGAATAATGATGATGGGAAGCTCGTCAGGCAGCGTAATCAAGGTTCCCCTCAGATAAGTAACGCTACCTGATCAGTTATCAAAAGAGGATAGGCCCTTGGTACCAAATTGAAACAGCGGGGATAAAGTGCCCAGATGGTAATGTCCGTGATTCTACGGGCGCGGGAGGCGATGGAGGGTTAAGCTGACTTCGGTTCCCTCGGGAAGATCGAGGGAATCGCTGGGGACGAGCACTCCTCTTACGAATCGCGCTTTAATGGCTCCGGAAGGCGCGGGCCTCGATTCATGGGCTCGAGCCTGGTGCTTCTCGTCGGCTGCCGCCAAATGAGTGGCGGACGAGACCGAACCAGAATCGAGAGCCACATTGGCCAGTGCATCGGCGTCGCGATTTTGCTCGCGCCGAACATGCTCGATCGCGAAGTAGGAAAGTTGGCGGACGAGCTTGGTGGCGCGTTCATAGAGGGGCTTCAACTCGGGGCTTTTCACCTTGTAACGGCCCTGTATCTGACGGACCAGAAGTTCGGAGTCGCTGCGGATACGCAGCGCCGAGATGCCGTGGCTGACGGCGTAATCAAGGGCAGCGAGCAGGGCGTAATATTCGGCAACGTTGTTCGTCTCGCGACCCAGCTTTTTGGCAAGTTCGAGGATGATTTTGCCAGAGGCATCGCGAATCACAACGGCGTAAGAAGCCGGACCCGGGTTGCCACGCGAGGCGCCGTCGATATTGGCGACCGATACGCCGGGCGGCGGCGCGGGCTGCGATTCAGAAAACAAACGCGCACTCGCGGGCGGGGCCATCTTGTTTGAACGGCTCATGCGATTGCGGGTGAGAACAGAATTCTAAGCATTCAATTGACGGCCTTAATTGTCGCTTGCGGGTGACGCCGCTGCGGAAGCGGCGGAGGGCGCAGTCGAAACCGACGGCTCGATATAGTAAAGGATGCGCGTACACGTCTCGCAATGGAACAGTTCTTCGCCGCTGGCCCGGCGCATTTCCTGAAACACGTGGGGTCGAACGATCATGCCGCAAGCACTGCATTTTTCTTGGCGTACCTCAGCGAGGGCGATCCCATTGTGCTTTCGTACGATGCGCTCGTAGTGGTCCAACAGATTTTCGGGAATATCGGCGACGGCGCGTTCTCGCTCGGCGCTGGATACAGCCAGTTCTTTTTCTGCAGCGGACTTTTCGGATTCGATCTTCGCTCGCTCGGCGCGTGCTATCTCTTCCACTTCTTTTAGCGTTTTTTCCGAGGCCCTAATTCGACGGTCGTATTCTTCGCCCGCAACCATTTGCTCAAGGAGGCGGTCTTCGGCTTTGGCGATTTCGTCTTCGGCCATTTGGACTTCATGCTGAAGGGCGCGGTAGGCTTCGTTGGTTTTTATCTGGGCGGTTTGATCCCGGTACTTGCGGACCTTATCCTTCCACTGATCGACGTCTAGCTCGTACTTTTTGCGGTCCTTTACGGTGGCGACCTGTGCCGATTTGCTGGCGTCGAGATCTGACTTGGCAGCGACAACACGCGCGTCGACTTGGGCCAGCTTTTGAGGGAATTTCGCGAGTCGCGCACGGACATCGGTGAGCCGGATATCGATTTCCTGGAGCTGAAGCAGGCTTTGCAGCACCCTTTGCACGATGAACGCATTCTAGCACAGTGACCGAGACACGAATTGCTAGCTCGTCTTAGGCGAAGGCTTTCGTCGAATGATGGCGACAAACGCCAGTGCTGCGGCTGTTAAAGGTCGGTCCCTTCGGTAGACGAGATAGAGTTTCCGCACTACGCGCATCTGTCGAATGCGCAGCTCTTGCAAATCGCCCTCAGCCACCTCACGTTCCACGCACATCCGCGGAACGATGGCTACACCGTTTTTCATTTCCACGAATAACTTGATGCTTTCGACCGTGGGCAGCTCGATATGCATTTGGAGGGGGACGCGATAGCGCGCAAACATCTGGACGACGCGCTGCCTGTACGGCGATTCCACGATGTGGGCGACGAAAGTTTCCTGCCCCAGCTCTTCGATATTCACTTCGCGCCGCTTGGCGAGGCGATGACCGGGCCAAACGACCAGCACGAGGGAGTCGCGGTAGAACTCGAGGGCCTCCAGCTCGCGCTCTTCCGGAAGATAGGAAATGACGCCTATATCGAGATGATGATTCATGACCTCACGCGGCACGTCCCGTGAAAGGGCGCGGTGAACGCGGATCAGAATACCGGGATGAAGCTGCCGATAACGGTCGAGCGCGGGAAGCAAGGCGTGAACCGAGCTTTCATTCGCTCCGAGAGAAAGCTGGCCGCGCTCGAGGTCCCGCAATTCCTTCATACCTTTGCTGATTTCCTCGCGAAGATTCAGCATTTTGTCCGCGTATTCGACGAGCAGCGAGCCTGCGTCGGTGAGCGTTCGCGCTCCCGAGCCACGGACAAATAGAGGCTGGCCGACCCAGTCCTCAAGCTTGCGGATCGATATGCTTATGGCCGGCTGGGTGCGATAGAGCTTCTCCGCCGCCCGGGAAAAGCTACGCTCGCGCGCTACGGCCTGAAATACCTGAAGAGAGGCAAGATCCATGAAATACCTCGTTCGAGCAGTTTTACGAAAACAAGGACGCCCCTTTGCGTCAGCCCGTAGGTATAAGCGGGATTTATTCGAGTTGCAACCATTATAAATTGGACTTGTTGCACCGTTCGAGTTTCACTGGCAGTATGAGCAGTAGAAAAGGAGGCGCAATGGACATGCTGCAGATTTTTGACACAACCCTGCGAGACGGCGAGCAATCGCCCGGCTTTTCGATGAATCGCGAGGAAAAGTTGCAGCTTGCCCGGCAAATCGAGCAGTTGGGAGTTGATGTTCTCGAAGCAGGCTTCCCGATCGCGTCGCCCGGAGACTTGGACGCGACGCGCGCCGTAGCCGCTGAAATTAAAGGCTGCCGTGTAGCAGCCCTCGCCCGCGCGCGCCAGGAAGATGTGGATGCGGCGCTGCGCGGCCTCGAACCCGCCGCCAAACCCCGCTTGCATGTTTTTCTCGCTACGTCCGACCTACACCTCAAATACAAGCTGCGGATGACGCGCGAGCAGGCTCTCGACCAGATTACGAAAATGGTTCGCTTCGGGAGGCAGCACTGCGAAGAGGTGGAGTTTTCGGCCGAGGATGCGAGCCGGACGGACATTGACTATCTCTGCCAAGTGGTTGTGGCTGCCGTGGAGTCCGGAGCGGACATCATCAATTTGCCCGATACAGTTGGGTACTCGACGCCCGACGATTATGGGGAAATGTTTCGGCAGGTGCGCGCGCGGTTAGGCAAGCATCCACAGGTCGTGCTCAGCGCGCATTGCCACGACGATCTCGGCCTGGCGCTGGCAAATTCTTTGGCCGCCATCGATGCGGGCGTGCGCCAGATTGAATGCACGATTAACGGAATCGGGGAGCGCGCCGGTAATGCTTCGCTGGAGGAATTGGCTGTGGCGTTGCACGTCCGGCAGAACAGATACATGGTGAACACGCGGCTCCAGCTCGAAAAGCTGTACCCGACCAGCCGAATGCTTTCGACGATTACGGGAATTTCGGTGCCGCCGAACAAGGCCGTGGTGGGCGCAAATGCGTTTGCCCACGAAGCCGGAATACACCAGGACGGCATTCTGAAGAATCCTCTGACCTACGAAATTATCGTTCCGGAAAAAGTGGGAGTGCCGGCGCGGAAGCTGGTGCTCGGAAAACATTCCGGGGCGAAACGCGTTTCGTTCGCGCTTGGCGGAATTGGGATACGAAACCACGGACGCAGAGCTTGCCGAATCGTACCGGCTGGCGATGGTGCGCGCGGATGCGGAGAAGGAAATCACTGACCGCGATCTAATTTCGATCATTCACCAAGTGCGCCGCGGCCAAGCAGGAGCGCCGCCCAAAACCGACCCTACTACCGCCAGCGTGCGCTAAAAACAAACTGAATATCGCCGATGACCCAATTGCGCAAAACAATTGCCGTATTGCCGGGAGATGGCATCGGCCCTGAAGTTACCGGCGCGGCCATTCAAATCCTGCAAGATTGCGCTTCGGCATTTGGGCACCGCTTCGAATTCCGTGAATTCCCGTTTGGCGGCAATGCAATCGATTCGCTGGGAGTTCCTCTCCCCGATGAGACTCTTGCCGGATGCCGAGCGGCGGACGCGGTTCTTCTTGGGCGCGATTGGGGGCCCGAAGTGGGAAGCATTGCCGTTTGGAACGCGACCCGAAGCGGGATTGCTCGGCCTGCGTAAAGAGCTCGGCCTGTACATTAATCTGCGGCCGATTCGATTGCGGCCTGCACTGAAAAGTATTTCGCCGCTGCGTCTGGAACGGTTGGAGGGTTGCGATTTTGAGATCGTCCGCGAGCTGGCAGGTGATATCTACTTTGGCGAGCACAAAATAAACGAAGAGCGCGCGAGCGATCTTGCAGAATACTCAGTTTCTGAGATCGAGCGAGTGGCACGATACGCATTCGAGCGGGCGGCCGCTCGTAAGGGACATCTGACCAGCGTTGATAAAGCCAACGTGCTGGCGAGTTCAACGCTGTGGCGTGAAACGGTCGCCGGATTATCGCACGAGTACCCGAGTGTGACGCTCGATCATCTTTATGTTGATAATGCCGCGATGCAGATCATGCTTCGCCCCGCGCAGTTCGACGTGATCCTTACGGGCAATATGTTTGGCGACATTCTGAGCGACGAAGCGGCGGCGCTCGCAGGATCCATCGGATTAATCCCATCGTTGAGCAGGGGACGTCCCGACCAGCCTGCGCTCTACGAACCGATTCACGGCTCGGCTCCGACACTTGCGGGTAAGGACGTGGCCTGCCCTCTGGGCGCAATTTGGTCGGCAACTCTGATGTTGCGCGAATCGTTCGGTCTGGAGACCGAATCGCAATGGATCGAAGCGGCCATCGATCGTGTGCTGGAGCAGGGCTACCGCACCGCTGACATCGCGGAGGCAGGCGGCCGCGTTGCGAAGGGGTCGCAGTTCACGGAGAAAATCCGTCAAGAGTTGCAGAGCGTCGGCGCTGCCGGCGCGCGATGAAGTTCGAGCGCGTAGCGAAATTCGGCGCCCCCCGCATTCTCCTACGCCTATTTCACCACGCCCGAAAATCTCGAGGGATCCCTCAGAACCAAACATCTGGCGAGCATATCGTGCAGGGCTTGCTTCTTTTCGGTGAATCCGGCCAAAACGAATCCGAGGCCGAGAAGTAACCACGAAATTAACTTCCCGAAATAGCGCCCCGACGCTCGAATGAAGCTGAGGCGCTTGCCCTCAAGATCCGTCACGCGCAATCCGAGTACTTTCTTGCCGGGGGTAGCCTGCCACGGTGAACTCTCAAATGTGGCGAAATACAGCCAGCTAACCAGTTGGATCAAAAGCAGCAAGGCCGTGGCTTGCGGGCTATCGCCGGTGTAAAACTTCCAAGCGTCTTGGACGGAAGATCCGACGTGATTGTTTTTGAGAATGGGCCCGAGAACTGTGACTCCCAAGAAGAAACCGAGAGTGGACGTATCCAGTAAATATGCCGCAGCGCGGAACCAAAAACCGGCATAAACGATCGATTTCCGCGCCGGTATATTTCCGGCAGCCTTCTCATCTCCATTTTCTTCTGCTGAGTCTGCGAGCGGTTCGCCGCAGGCTGGGCACGATTCCGCGCCGGGCGGCACTTCCACTCCGCATTTCGGGCAGTTCAATGGCTCCTCTGTGAGTTCGCTTCGCGTTTTTCAGTAAGGTTCAGGCTCGCGACAAACCAGATCTGCACCGTTCCGCCAAATCGAGTCGCCCGTGTCACTTTGTTTCCGCGGGGGTCATGGTGGCGGGTCCTTCGCCGACGATTTCCAGGACGGCGGGCACGTCCTTGGCGCCATCGAAATGAACTTGCTTGGCCAAGTCAACCACGTAGCTGCCAGCAGGCATCGGAACCGTGGAATCGGGAGCAAATTTCGTGCCGGTGCCAACCCACCAAGTGCCGGATAGGACGGTGATGTAGCGATCATTGGGATGGAAATGCGGATGGCTCATATGATGAGGAAGCCACTTGATAAGAACGACGTACAGTCCCGGCTTTGACGGATCACCGTGCAAGACGGCTGTTTGCGCGACTGCCGGATCGCCAGTCCACTTGATTTGATCGGGCAGCTGGTAGGTTACGGCTGTGGGATCGATATCGGCGGCGTTTGGCACCGCGCCTGACGCAGCTTTTGGCTTCGCCGCACCCAGCAAAACGAAGACGCTGAGCGAAACCAAAATTGCAAAGGCGGCAGCGCCAGTTAATCGGGCAAACCAAATTCGAGAAGCATGCATAGTTCCTCCTTCGAGCTGCGATGAGGATCGCCACACGGCACGCAGTTGACTTCCCGCGCCCAAGCGCAGTACCCTCCGGGCCAACGCATCGCCACCACAACGGCGGTTTTCCAAAGTGATTCTATATCAGGGGGGAAAATGAGAATCCTGCTAAATGTTGTAGGCATTATATTGG
Source organism: uncultured Acidobacteriota bacterium (assembly GCA_963723845.1). Lineage (GTDB taxonomy): Bacteria > Acidobacteriota > Terriglobia > Acidiferrales > UBA7541 > Palsa-295. The sequence goes on along the minus strand of CAVRSO010000126.1, from coordinate 56,652 downwards.
TATTTTTCGGCGGTGTATGGTTTCTGCAAGGGATCAGCGTGCTGCCGGGAAGCTTTATGACCGGGCAAATGAAGTGGGCCGTCTATGGCGGAATCGCATTCGTGGGGGGAGTGATCGTCTTAATCTGGGCCAATCGGAAAAAGAAGGCCGTCTGATCGGAGCGGCCGCGTCACCTTGGCGTCGTGAGAAAAGGTTTAGAAGGGCCGCGCGCGGTACCCCTGTTTCGCACGGCCCTGCCGAACCAGCAAGTTTAGCTGAGATACATTACGTGGACGTAGGTCCCCAGCCTGACGTTATAAGCGAGATACCAGCCGACGTGATCCGGGTCTTCGTAGATTACGATGTCATCGGAGTCCCAGTTCCAGCCATCGCAGTAACCGACGTCGTAGGGAGCCACACTAAAAAAGAAACCGCCAAACGAGAACCGATTTGGTCCGCCGCCCGCAAGATGCCATACATGGCTCTTGCCGAAGCCACCGGTAAAGCGGCCGTGTTCCCACGGATGATCGAGATGGTAGTGCGGATCGTTGCGGCCCGTGCTGTGTCCAACCCATTGATCAGTTTTTGCGTGAACGTGGGGCGCATCAGGGTGACCCGGCTGATCGGCAAATCCGCGCGCCGTCGGATGCTCTCCTTTCGCAGGAAGCTGATGTTGAGCTTCCTGCACAGGGGGCCGAGGAGCGGTTGGATGCGCTGAACCTCGCGTTGGAGCCGGCCCGTGAGCGGGTATGTGCCCGCCTCCAACGTCCGGGTGGCCCTTGCTACCCGTGGCTTTCGTGTGGCTGCCATTTTGCGCAAGAGCAGGGAGAGACAAAAGGAGCAAGGCCGCAACAGACAAAGCTGTTGTCTTCATGTGACCTCCATTAAAGTGGCCGCGTCCATGTGGAAGCGGTATTAGGCCCAAGTAGCTGGCCAGCGTAACCCTATGGATGCTAATCGGCTTGGTCCGGTTACGAGCCCAAAAGAATACCCGGTCTCTAGCTGTAAGCGTTATAGATTGCCGCGGCGTGGAAAAACGTCCACCCATTCACCGGTTTCCAGGCGAGGCCTGGATGGATACACTACCAGAAAACAATTTCCTCGGACTACAGCTCCAATGTCACCTGAACCTTCCCACAGAATCAGTTCCACCTTCGGACTGCCGCCAGAATTTCCGTTCGGCCACGAGACGCGCGCGGGAAGGAAATGAGCGACGGAACCTTTTTCCTCTATGGAATGGGCAAGCATCGCTTTGAAAAGCGGCAACGGCTGGGGTGGATGGCCGCACAGTAACTCGATTGCGGGAACGGCGAGCAGCTCGAATGTGACCATTGTTGAGACCGGATTTCCGGGCAGCCCGAAGACAGGTTTGCCGCGGCACCATCCGAACACCGCCGGTTTACCTGGGCGAATGGCGACAGACTCAAAGAAGATTTCCGCGCCCAAATCCTGCAACACTTGCTCGACGAGATCGTATTTGCCTACGGACACACCGCCACTCAGAATCAGCATATCGGCGGCAAGGCCACGCTCGATGCGCGCGCGAAGTTCGGCGATATCGTCGATCGCGGTTCCCTCAAGAATAGGCTCGCCGCCGGCAAGAGTGACCTGCGCCGCCAGTGAAATATTGTTACTATTGCGAATCTGAAAAGGCCCAGGCTTTTCCTCGAGCCCCACAAGTTCGTCGCCTGTCGAAAGGATCGCCACGCGCGGACGCCGGCTCACTTCCATCCTCACGTGCCCTACTTCCGCCGCAACTGCAAGTTCCGCGTAGCCCAGCCTCGCCCCGCGGGGAACCAGGACTTCGCCGACACGCGCCTCCGCGCCGGCCGGAACGAAATGCTGCCCCGCGCGCGCGGCTTGTTCGAATACGATGAAATCGCCTTCGGTCCGCGTGTATTCATGCATCATCACTGCGTTTGCGCCTCGCGGTACGGGAGCACCCGTGAGGATGCGCACGCACTCGCCGGCGTTTACCGTGCGGTCAAATGCCACGCCTGCCCGGCTTTCGCCGATCAGGCGCAGCCGGGCGCCGGGATCTGCGGCGTCCGCCGACCGCAGCGCAAAACCATCGCGGATCGAACGATCGAATGGCGGGTAGTTGCGGTCCGCAATGATTTCCGCCGCTAGAATGCGGCCCAGCGCGCGCGACGGGTCGCCAGCAAGGTCGATTATTTCAGTTGCGGGAGGGTTCGACTCGCGAGCGCCGAGGACCTCAATCACCTTTGCGCGTGCAGATTCGAAGGAGAGCATCGAAGACTAAAGCCAGGACGCGAGCTTGGTTCCGCGCGGAACGATTGTGGCGTCGCGTTCGGGACCCGTCGAGATCATTCCTATTTCCACTTGGAGCTGGTCGGAAATAAAATTCAAATAGTCGCGGGCGGCCGTGGGGAGATCGCGCACATCGCGAATTCCCGGCGTCGACTTCTTCCACCCCGGCAGTGTTCTGTATTCTGGCTCGATCTGGCTCAGGGTCTCCACGTCCGGGGGCATTTCCGCTATCGACTGACCTTTGTGACGATAGCCGGTACAGACTTTGATTTCGGGCTGCTCGTCGAATACATCGAGCTTGGTCACCACCAGCGAATCAATTCCATTGAGCATTTTGGCGTAGCGCAAAACCACAAGGTCGAGCCAGCCACAACGGCGCGGACGTCCCGTGACGGCGCCGAACTCGTTCCCGCGCGCACGCACTTCCTGAGCATCGAGGTCGGGCATCTCAGTGGGAAACGGTCCACTCCCCACGCGCGTGGTGTACGCCTTCGTTACGCCGACGACGCCTGTGATTCGCGTAGGCGCCACACCTGAACCGGCGCACGCACCGCCAGAAATCGCATTCGACGAGGTAACGTAAGGATACGTTCCGTGATCGATATCCAGCATCGTGCCTTGGGCGCCCTCGAAGAGGACCGATTCGCCACGATCGAGCGCGTCGTTCAACAGCACCGCTGTATCAGCAGCAAGTCCGCGAATATGCGCCGCGAGCTCGAGATACGTTTCCAGCACGCCTGCGGTCTCCAAGGAATGGCCGTACGCGGCTTGGCTGATTGAATTTTTTTCTGCCATCACGCGCTCGAGCTTGATGCGGAAGCAATCGGGCTCGAAGAGCTCGCAAACGCGGATTCCGCGGCGTGCCATTTTGTCTTCGTAAGCTGGGCCGATGCCGCGCGAGGTGGTTCCGATTTTCGCTTCGCCGCGCGCAGCTTCCGCGGCTTTGTCCATTTCGCGATGATAGGGAAAAATCAGATGCGCGCGATTGCTGAGGAAAAGGCGCCCGCGCACCTCCACGCCAGACTTGCGAAGGTTTTCAAGTTCGGCGACAAGCGCCGCAGGATCGACGACTGCTCCAGGGCCAATGACGGCTTTCTTTTCCGGCCGGAGAATGCCGCTGGGGACCAATTGCAACACGTAGCGATGACCGTTAAAGATGACGGTGTGACCCGCATTGTGGCCGCCGGCGTAGCGCGCCGTGTAATCAAAGGATGACGCGAGGTAATCGACGACCTTCCCTTTGCCCTCATCGCCCCATTGGGCGCCTACTACGGCGATCGCTTTTGTTCGGGCTTTCTCCGGCACTGGAACGCTCCGCAATCACACGAATCGCAATTTGCCCGCTCCGTCTCAAATGAAAGCTTACAGGAAGGCTTGTGCGACAGACGCCAAAACACAATCGTACGCCGCGCACCAGTCGAAGGCAATAGTGGGCTGCTCGGACTACGAAATGGCGGTAGCAAAGCCCGCCCGCGAAAAGGATTAGCCAGTCGAAGCAGCTAGTGGACCGGGCGGCGGCTACGCCTTGAAGATTTTGTCCGCGATATCAGCAGCGATGGGCACGCGGAATCGCGTTCCCTGGTATGCCTTGATCATGAGCACGATCCAGAGAACAAAAGCGCCTAGATCGACAAGGCCATACAGCGCCCATAAAATCGAAAAGCCGCCGAAGCCTCCGGTGAATAAACTCATCCCGAAAAACGCGGCTAGAACAAAATAGATGATGTGAAGACCACCGAAGACCACGATTGACTGCGCGGCATGGAAGCGCACGTAGGGGCGCTTGTCAACGAAGTAGAATATCAGTCCCGTAATCCAGCCGAGAACGTAACTGAGCAGGCCGGCAACATTTTCGGACATTTGCGATTGGCTCCCTGAGGCAACAGCCGGCGCACTTGCACCCGCAGTTGCAGTCGCGACGCCCTGCGGCGCTCCGCATGCGGCGCAAAAGGAAGAGTTGTCTGGAACGGCTGCCCCGCATTTTGTGCAATGTGCCATGGTGTGTCCTCCGCTGGAAGGCTGTATTGCGGCGGAGCCTATCAAAAGTCAGTATGATGAGCAAGCGTAATCAAGGGCGCACTCAGTGCGGATGATATACTGAGGCTGCGACGCGGAAGTGGCGGAATTGGCAGACGCGCCAGCCTTAGGAGCTGGTGGCCGAAAGGCCGTAGGGGTTCGAGTCCCTTCTTCCGCACCAGCATCTATTGGCAAGCGATTTTACCGCGTCAAAGGAACTCACTGAGGAGCCGCGGCAGCGAGGCGTCCCGCAGTTGACGCGTGCGGACAGATTCCCTATACTCGAATTTCACCGTATCTTCCCTGCATTCCTCCTACCGATTCCCAACAGGCAAGAGGATTGAAACCAGGGTTACTGGCGTCACATCCAGGGCAATCTCTCATGAAACATGACTGAAGCGACGTGCAAACGCGAAGTCGAATTGGAAATTCCGGCTGAAAACGTCGCGAAAGCGACGGAAAAAGTGGCGCGCGATATCGCGCGAATCGCACGCATCCCGGGATTCCGTCCGGGCAAGGCGCCGATTACGCTCGTGCGGCGGAGATTCGCCGGGGATATACAGGGCGAAGTCGTGCAGTCCCTGGTGCCGGAATATCTTGAAAAAGCCCTGGATGAAAAAAAACTGGTGCCTGTGGCCCGGCCGGAGGTGGACAAAGTTGAATTCAAGGAAGGCGAGCCGCTGAAATTCCGGGCGATCTTTGAGGTGCTGCCGGAATTCGAGTTGGGCGATTACAAAAATCTTCAGGTTCAGGTTGACGAAATCGAAGTGGGCGACGCCCAAGTGGAGAAAACCTTGCAAGAAATGCGCGAGCGCGCCGCCACTTTTGTGCCGGTGGAGGGACGCGCCGCGAAAGATGGTGATTCGGTGCTGATCAAGTTGATCGGGACGCCATCGGGCGGCGGCGAACCGGTGCAGGCTGACAATGTCCTCGTCCCATTAGGAGCGGAAGAAACGCTCGCCCGTGTTTAGCGAAAACTTGCGCGGCGCTACCACCGGAGAGACGAAGCGCTTCGATGCACGTTATCCCGATGATTATCCGGATCCGAAGCTGGCGGGAAAAACCTACGATTACACCGTCGAGGTGCAGGGCATCAAGGAAAAGAAACTGCCCGAACTCAACGATGAATTTGCAAAGGATGCGGCGGGCGCCGAAGGCTCGCAGTTGAGCGGTATCGCGACTCTCGAGGAGCTCCGCAAGAAGATTCGGGAGAGCCTTGACGCCGAAAAGGAACTTCGGGAAAAAACTCAGGCCCGCGAAAAGGTTCTTGAGGCGCTTGTGAATCAGCATGACTTCCCGGTGCCCGAAGCGCTGATCGAGAGTCAGATGGATATGCGCGACTGGAGCGCGTGGTGCGCTCGCTGGCGGCGCAGGGCGTCGATCCGCGCGCGGTGAACGTCGACTGGGTGGCGCTGCGGCGACAGCAGCGTGAGCGCGCGATCGATGACGTTAAGGCGGAGTTGCTCCTGGACCGTATCGCCACCGCGGAAAATATCGATGTCAATGACGAAGAAGTCGAAAAGGAGATAACGACGCTGGCGGAACGCAGTGGCGAATCGGCAACAGCGCTCCGCGCTCGCTTGACAAAGCAGGGAGCGCTGGATAGGATGAAATCGAAGCTGCGAAGCGACAAAACGCTCGACTGGCTCTACCGCACGGCACGAATCGAGAAAATATCCAAGGGTGGAAGGTAATTCTGGGGCGGGCCTCCCTCAGTGCGCATAAACATTCCAAATGAGACAAACTGACGACGCAAGTCCGCGCGCAACAACGCTGGTTCCCATGGTTGTGGAGCAGACCAATCGTGGCGAACGCGCCTACGATATCTATTCGCGGCTGCTGAAGGACCACATCATCTTTATTGGCACGCCGATTGACGATCACGTGGCCAATCTCGTCACGGCCCAACTGCTGTTTCTGGAAGCCGAAGACCCCGAAAAGGACATTTCAGTCTACATCAACTCGCCGGGCGGCTCGATCTACAGCGGGCATGGCCATTTACGACACCATGCAATTCGTCCGGCCCGATGTGGTCACCTACTGCATTGGGCAATCGGCCTCGATCGCAGCGGTGTTACTTGCGGCGGGCACGCCCAAAAAGCGCTACGCCCTGCCCAATTCCCGCGTACTGATTCACCAGCCATGGATGTCCGGCCTTTCAGGCCAGGCTACCGACATCGATATCCACGCGAAGGAAATTATCCGAACTCGCGCAGCCTTAAACAAGTTATTGGCCACTCATACGGGCCAATCCGTCGAAAAAATTGAAAAAGATGTGGAACGCGATTTCATCATGACGCCGGAACAGGCGAAGGCCTACGGCATCGTGGATGAGATCATCACAAAGCACCGGTAGAAGCGTTCCAAATAGTTAGCAGTAAGAACGATGAATCGCGGGACGGGGGCGAGCTTCCGTTCTACAATAGGTCGTAGTCATGTTGCGAGTGGGGTTCGCGATATGGGGGGCGTAACAAGTGAAACGGTTCACCCCAGAAGAACCGCTGCGCTGTTCCTTCTGCCATAAAACGCAGGAGCAGGTCGAGAAACTCATCAGCTCTCCATCGGAATACCCTCGCTCCTATATCTGCAATGAATGTGTCGGCGTCTGCCAGCAGATTCTCGAGGACGAGAAGCGCGAACAATCCAGCCCGGCAAACCGCCGCCTGCCGCGCCCGCCCGAGATAAAGGCCTTTCTCGACAGCTACGTGATTGGGCAGGACAAAACCAAGAAGAAGCTCGCTGTGGCGGTCTACAACCACTACAAGCGCATCTTCCTGAATAAGCAGCCGGGCGACGTGGAGCTGACCAAATCTAATATTCTGCTCATCGGGCCGACCGGGACCGGCAAAACGCTCTTAGCGCAAACGCTCTCGCGAATGCTCGAGGTGCCGTTCGCGATCGTGGATGCGACGACGCTGACCGAAGCCGGCTATGTGGGCGAGGACGTCGAAAACATCATTCTTAAAGCTGCTTCAGGCGGCCGATGGAGACGTCCAAAAGGCGCAGCAAGGCATCATATATATAGACGAGATTGACAAGATTTCGAAGAAGGATGAGAACCCGTCGATCACTCGCGACGTCTCCGGGGAGGGAGTCCAGCAGGCGCTATTGAAGATCCTTGAAGGCACCGTGGCGAACGTCCCACCGCAAGGCGGACGCAAGCACCCGCACCAGGAATTTACTCCCGTCGACACGACTAACATTTTGTTTATTTGCGGCGGGGCTTTTGTGGGTTTGGAGAAGACCATCGAGCGCCGGGTAGGCCAGAAATCCCTGGGTTTCCATGCCGACGCGCAGCCTTCGACCGCCACACGGCGCAACATCGAAGTGCTTGAACAGGCCCAGCCGACAGACCTCATTCGGTATGGCTTGATTCCGGAGTTTGTGGGCAGGCTGCCGGTGATGGGGGTGCTGAGCGATCTTGACAAGAGCGCTCTGGTACGGATTTTGACGGAACCGAAAAATGCTCTGGTGCGTCAATACCAAAGACTCTTTGAATTCGAAAACGTCCGCCTGCGCTTCACTGACGACGCACTGGAAACCGTTGCGGACCTGGCCCTTCAGCGCAAGGTGGGCGCGCGCGGCCTCCGGATGATCCTCGAAGACTTGATGCTGGAAATGATGTATCACCTGCCGGCTCAGCGGAAACTCCGAGATTTCGTGGTGACTGCGGACATGGTCAAGGGCCGCGAGATCAATTGGAGCCTCCTCGAAAAAGCGGGTTAGTTTTCAGATTCATTTGCGATAGCACAGTATTCCTGGCGCAGGCAGCCGCGATTTCAAGGTTATGTTCAGCAAGGAAAAACTCGACGTAAAGCGCGTGCCGATGATGCCGGTACGGGACATGGTCATCTTCCCGGAGATGATGCACCCGTTCATCGTGGGTCGCGAAGCCTCGGTGCGCGCGCTGGAAGACGCTCTGGCTGGCGACAAGAGGATATTTCTGGTTACGCAGCACGATGCCTCCGTGGACGATCCGAAACCCGAAGAAATCTATCAAGTGGGCACGCTGGCCAACATCGTGCAGAGCGTCAAGCTGCCGGACGGCAATATAAAGGTGCTGGTCGAGGGCACGGAACGCGCAAAAATCGTGCAGGTTACGAGCGACGAGGGGTTCTTTCGCGCCTCGCTCAAGCTCGTTCCGCCGAAGACCGAGCCAGGACCACAAACGCAGCAGGCCTCCGAGCGCGTTACCGGACTTTTTGAGCAATACGTGAAGCTTTCGCAAACCTTGAATTACGACACGATGATCGCTGCGGTGCGCGTCGATGATCCCGGTAAGCTTTCGGACGCGATTGCCGCGAATCTCCAGATTCCGGTAGAGGAAAAGCAGGAACTGCTGGAGATATTCGAGCCGGTTGAGAGGTTGAACCGGATCGCGGATATCCTCGACGTTGAGATTGAGAAGCTGAATGTCGATCGCTCCATTAACACTCGCGTGAAGCGGCAGATGGAGCGTGCGCAGAAAGAGTATTACCTCAACGAAAAGCTCAAAGCGATTCAGAAAGAGCTGGGACGCGGCGAAGCGAACGAAATCGAGCAACTAAAAAAGAAGATAGAGACGTCCGGCATGCCGGAAGGGCCCATGGAAAAGGCCGTGCAGGAGCTGAAACGGCTGGAGATGATGCCACCCATGTCGGCTGAGTCGACCGTCTCGCGAAATTATCTCGACTGGCTGCTTGCGGTGCCGTGGAAAAAGCGCTCGAAGGAAATTCGCGATATCAAGCGCGCCGAAACAATTCTTTCCGAGGATCACTACGGCCTGGAAAAAATTAAGGAGCGCATCCTCGAGTACCTGGCGGTGCGCCAACTGGTAAAGAATCCGAAAGGCTCCATACTTTGCTTCCTTGGCCCTCCGGGAGTCGGCAAGACTTCACTGGCGATGTCCATCGGCCGCGCCACCGGCCGGAAATTTGTGCGCGTATCTCTCGGCGGAGTGCGCGACGAGGCGGAAATCCGCGGCCATCGGCGGACCTATATCGGAGCCCTTCCCGGGCAAATCATCCAGATGATGCGCAAGGCGGGCACAGTCAACCCGGTTTTTGTGCTGGATGAAGTGGACAAAATGTCCATGGATTTTCGCGGCGATCCTTCCGCAGCGCTGATGGAAGTGCTTGATCCCGAGCTGAACCATTCCTTCACCGACCACTATCTCGACGTGGAATACGATCTCTCGAAAGTGATGTTCATCTGCACCGCCAACGTGCTGCACACCATTCCGCAGCCGCTGCAGGATCGCATGGAAGTTTTGAGGCTTCCGGGCTACACGGAACAGGAAAAACATCAGATAGCGCAGCGTTTTCTCGTCGGCCGGCAACTGCAGGCCACCGGCTTAAGCAAGGAAAACCTGAAATTCACCAACGAAGCGATCACACACATCATCCGCCACTACACTCATGAAGCAGGAGTGCGGAATCTGGACCGCGAAATCGCGAATGTGTGCCGCAAGATCGCTCGGAAAGTTGTCGCCGAAGGAAAAAAGGTGGCGGCGGAGATTACTCCGTCGAACACCAATGATTACCTGGGCATATTGAAATACCGCGACTTCCTGGCTGAGAAGAAAAACGAGATCGGATTGACGACGGGACTGGCCTGGACGGAAGTTGGCGGGCAAGTGCTTTCAACCGAAGCCACCCTGATGCAAGGCAAGGGCCGTCTGACGTTGACCGGTAAGCTCGGCGACGTTATGCAGGAATCCGCGCAAGCGGGAATGAGCTACGTCCGCTCGCGCAGCCATCTTTTTGGCTTGCCTAAGGATTTTTACCGCCACCTGGATATCCACATCCACGTGCCGGAAGGTGCTATTCCCAAGGATGGCCCCTCCGCCGGAATCACTCTCTGCACTTCTATCGTGAGCGCACTTACGCGGATTCCGGTTCGTTGCGATGTCGCCATGACGGGTGAGATCACCTTGCGGGGCAAGGTCCTGCCAATCGGTGGGGTGAAGGAAAAACTGCTCGCGGCACACCGGCTTGGCCTGCACACCGTGATCCTGCCGAAAGATAACGAGAAGGATCTGGCCGATATTCCCCCGGAGATTCAAGCGCAGATGTCGATCCATTTCGTCGAGTCCATGGATGAGGTGCTGCAGCTTGCGCTTGAAACGACGCTGCCGATTTCGGCACAGCCGCCGGTTGATGGAGTGGAACCCAAGTTCGGCGTGGACGTCACGCAGGACAATGAACTGACCAATTGAGTCCTTCGGTCCTCCCACATCCTGCTCGGCAGGTTCGGTCCGCGACCGGAGTGTAGTGGTTTTCTGTACATAACCCGTTTTGGAATCTGGGATAGAGTGCCTCAAACGAACGCGCCCGCCCCGGATTTATTTCACCCAATGATCGCGCCTGAGTATCTAGGCTTGAGAAGGAAAGAAATCGATGAGTGTTAGCCTTGCAGAACTGAAAGACAAAAACATTACCGATTTGGCGAAGATCGCCAAGGAGCTGAACATTCCCGGCTCTTCGGGAATGCGCAAGCAGGAGCTGATCTTCCAGATTCTCCGCGCGCAAACCGAAAAGAACGGCCTGATTTTCTCCGAGGGCGTTCTGGAATGCCTGCCGGACGGCTTCGGGTTTCTTCGCGCGCCGGAGTACAACTATCTGCCCGGTCCGGACGATATCTACGTCTCCCCATCGCAGATACGGAAGTTCGACTTGCGCACAGGTGACACCGTGTCCGGCCAAGTTCGCCCGCCGAAGGATGGCGAGCGCTACTTCGCGCTGATCAAAGTCGAAGCGGTCAATTTCGAGGATCCCGAGGTCACACGCAATAAGATCTTTTTCGACAATCTCACCCCGCTTTATCCTTCGGAGCGGATTCGCCTGGAGACGGTGAAGGAAAACCTCACGGGTCGCGTGCTGGACATGCTCTGCCCCCTCGGCAAAGGACAGCGCGGATTGATTGTTGCGCCCCCGCGGACCGGCAAAACCATGATGTTGCAGTCGATCGCCAATTCCATCACGACGAATCACCCCGAAGTCGCGCTCATCGTCCTGCTGATCGACGAAAGGCCCGAGGAAGTTACGGACATGCAGCGGACGGTGAAAGGCGAAGTGATCAGCTCCACGTTCGACGAGCCGCCGCAGCGCCACATTCAAGTGGCCGAAATGGTGCTTGAAAAGGCCAAGCGATTGGTCGAGCACAAACGGGACGTGGTGATTCTGCTCGATTCGTTGACGCGTCTCGGCCGCGCCTACAACGCAGTCACCCCGCCGTCGGGCAAGGTTCTTTCGGGCGGTATTGACGCGAATGCCCTGCAGCGTCCCCGCAGGTTCTTCGCCGCCGCGCGGCACATCGAAGAGGGCGGCTCGCTTACCATCATGGCTACGGCGCTGATCGATACCGGCAGCCGAATGGACGACGTCATCTTCGAGGAATTCAAGGGCACCGGCAACATGGAAATCAATCTCGACCGCCGGCTGGTCGACAAACGCGTCTTCCCGACGATTGATATCAACCGGTCGGGAACGCGGAAAGATGAATTGCTCCTGCCGCCTGACGAACTCAATCGCATCTGGGTGCTGCGCAAAGTTCTTAGTCCGCTATCGACCGTCGAAGCGATGGAGCTATTGCTCGGCCGCCTGGCGAAGACCAAGACCAACGCGGAATTTTTGGCTTCCATGTCCAGCCCGGCCTGAGCACCGTCGGACTTCCTCCCTTAGGTCGAATACCAGACCCTTTTCTTCTTGCAATGGATGGGATGTGCTATAACTAGCCGGTCGGAGAACCGGTATGGAAGCCTTTAGCGACGCAAATGAACTGGGCGTTTCGACCGGCGGACGCCGAAGTCTGACTACGGCGCCAAGCGAACCCGATGTCTCTCCGGAGCTGGCTTTAAACTATTGTCCGCGCTGCTCGGCCCGCTTGGCATCGCGTAGTTGCAAACTGATTTGCCCCGATTGTGGGTATTATATGTCCTGCTCCGATTTTTACTAAGAGCGCGAGGACGGTCCGGAGCCGCTGCTGTTTTCAATCTTTGCAACGCATGGATTCGATGTTTCAAGTTCAGGAGGAACTAACGTGGCACTGCGAATGACCGAACGGGACGTGAATGGAGTGAGCTTTTTGGACGTCGAAGGGCGCATCGTGCTGGGCGAAGAGAGCAACTCTTTTCGCGAGAAGGTGAAGAGCTTGCTGGCCGCCGGTAAGAAGAAGATCGTGCTGAATCTCGCGCAGGTTACCTATATTGACAGCGCCGGCCTGGGTACCCTGGTGGCTACGTTCCATAGCGCACGGTCGCAGGGTGCCACGTTGAAGCTCGTGAATCTTGGCTCGAAATTCAAGGAAGTCCTGCAGGTGACCAAGCTCATGACGGTCTTCGACACTTATGAGAATGAAGCCGCTGCCATTCAGAGCTTCGCTACCTAGTAAACTAAACCGTTGAAAATTTAAGGAGTGCTGCGTGCGCGCGGAATGCGCGCCGTTGCGGTTTTGTGTTGCTACAGCTCAAAGGGACCGAGCGGGATGCGTTGCGAGGCAACGTGCAGCAATCCACGGAAGGCAAACTCAACTGGCCGCCGGCCCAGTGCTTCCTCCGCGGAAATGCGCGCCAGATCCGGATTATTGTTTTGCTCTGATAAATGCGCGAGGACCAGATGGCGAGCGCGGCCGTCGAATACCTCCACATCCGAGAGAAACTCGCTGACGACATTGTTCGACAGATGCCCGGTGCGGCTCATCACTCGTTGTTTGATGTGCCACGGATACGGGCCCATCTTGAGCATGTCGAGATCGTGATTGGATTCGAGAATTAGGAAATCAGCCTCGCGCAGGTGGTGCTTCACGAGCTCGGGCATGTAGCCCAGGTCCGTCACGATCGCGACTTTCGCGCCGTTGCTTCGGAACGAATAGCCGACCGGATCGGCCGCGTCGTGCGGAATGGCAAACGGGTTGATTTCAATGTCGCCGATCTGGAACCGCCCTCCCGCGCGAATATGTTCCACCTTTTCCATACGCGCTTTCTTGCTGGGCTTTTCGGGATCGTCTGCGTACATTCTTACAATTTCGCGGTGCGTCTGCTCGGTGAGGTAGGCGGGACAATCCCAGTGACGCACCATTTGGGCGACGGCACTCGAATGGTCGGAATGCTCGTGCGTGATCAGGATGGCGTCTAGGTGTTCCGGGCAGGACCGGCCTAAGGCTTCAAACCGGCGGAGGATCTCCTTGCGTCCGATTCCCGCATCGATGAGGAGGGTGGTGCGTTCGGTTTCGAGCAACGTCGCGTTGCCCGTGCTGCCAGAGGCCAGAATTGAAATGCGGAACGAGATGCGATCGCCCTCAGCCCGCGAAATTTGGAGACGGCAAGGATATTGGCAGAGGGGAGGGTCAGCGTCAAGAACCAGATGCGGGTCGGGATGCGAAAGATCCGCGGCGGAGCTGGGCCGTTGCTCCAGCTACATTTTGATCTCTCGGATATTCCCTACGTGAATCACCTCTGTCGAGGCGTCTAGCCTGCCCAACACCACCACCTTTTTCCCTAGGAACTTGCTGGCTCTCTCTTGGTCGTCCAGTTGATACCAGCCATTATTGTCCACATCAGCGAGGACCAGCAAAGCGCCGTTTTTCGACAAAATCGTCCCGACATGTCGATCCACGGGGCCTCTGGCTATGGTTTGCTTATGGGCTATTTGCTCCGGCGCTTGCTGAGCCGAAACACCAGACGGTCGGAAGCTATAGCCGATAGCAAACATCATCGCCCCACACAAAAGGGCTATCGGCGCGAGCATCAGTTTCTTCCGTGTGACCGTCATTTCGCTTTCTCCATAAGCATTCCGGACCGGGTTACTTCTACGCTCAGAGCAAGTTACGTGCCATTTAAAAATGCGAGCAAAACCAGCATCCTGTGCTGGCCCTGCATCTGCGTCCCACCAAAGGGGATGTAGAAAGATCGACTGTCAGAAAAAAAGTCCTAATGGTGGTCACGGCTTAAAGGTAGGTGTTTACCAGAACCCTGAATTTATGAGTGGGACATCCGCACAACATTTTTCCGTCCGCCGGGTTCTAAGGTATGAGACAAACGGTCAAGGAGCCGCCATGAAAAACGCGATACGCCTATCGGTGCTTGCCGTATCTCTATTATTTGTGGCCGGTACAATTGGAGCCGGACCCAAGCCACCGGACCATCCGTTGAAGCTGGTCCTGGCGCGTCAATCCACCGTCCCGGTAGTGGACGTTATGAAGAATTTCACCGACAGGTGCCCGAACGTCACCATTACAACCGATCCGCATCGATCGGACTTCATGCTCTACGCGGGAGGCTGGTCGGGCGAATATCGTTTCATGATTATCGCCAAGGGCGGGGATACAGTTTTTGCCACGAAAACCGTGCTCCTGAGCAATGCAGTGAAGGATGTCTGCAGGTTCTTGAATTCGAAAACGTAGTCTGGTCAGCTTCGTTCGTCAGCTGGTCCAGAGTCTGCATCAAACGTCCAGTGCCAGCTCGTGTTCGCGCTCCTATACGAAATTCTATGTAGCCCGCCGTTCTCCTGTTACCATTGCTCCATCCAGGGAATAATAGTGAATACAACGAGTCAACCATGGCTTTGTTGAACTCGGGGGAACTGCGGGCCGGTGAGCGCACCAACGCCGACGGCAAAGCGGTTAAGAACAAGATCCTGCTGTCACTTCCGGATACCGAATTCAGTGCAATTCGGCCCTACCTAGAACTCCTGAACCTACCGCACCACTTTAGCGTGCACGAACCAAACCAAAAAGTTGAGTTCGGTTATTTCCTCAATTGCGGAATGATCTCGCTCGTGGTTGCTACCGAAGACGGCAAAACAGTCGAAGTCGGCGTGATTGGAAACGAAGGGTTCGCGGGCTCCGTTCTCGCCGTTGGCTTGAGAAGAAGCTCCCTGCGCGAAATTGTACAGATAGCCGGCGATGGCTTCCGAATAACAGCCAGTGCCCTGCAAGCCTTGCTTCCCAGCTTGCCGGAGTTTCAATTGACCTTGAGCCGCTACGCCGTATTGTTGGGCATGCAAGTGGCGCAAACAGCTGCCTGCAACAGGCTGCATACGGTCGAACAGCGTCTGGCGCGATGGCTGCTGGTCACACAGGATAGGGTAGACGCTGGCATGCTTCCGCTAACTCACGATTTTCTAGCGACCATGCTCGGGACCGATAGGCCCAGCGTGAGCCTCGCAGCCGCTTCCTTCCAGAGAAAGCAAGTCCTGCAGTACGGCCGCGGTGCGGTCACCATCCTGAATCGCAAAGAACTTGAACGGCTGTCCTGCGAATGTTACGGGCAGATTCAACAATTTAACGGCGATCTCGGCCTCCGATAATCTCGTTTTGTTTTCTTCCGATTACTGTTCGACGAACGACAGACAGTAACCTGCCCTGTATTTAAAGTCCCGCCATGTCAATGCATCGCGGGACTCCGAGTGCGCGCTAAAGAGCGGGTCGCGGCTGTGCAATCGAGCGAGCGGCGCGACGCGGACAGCAGGTTAATACGCAATAAGATTCTTACCTCTATTCCGGAGAGCGAGTATCGGGCGGCACGGCTTCACTTGGAATATGTCGCACTGCCACAGCTCAGCGTCTTGCACGAACCTAGCGAAAAGTTGGAGTTCGTGTATTTCCCTAACGCAGGACTCATCTCACTCGTAGTGGGGATGGAAAATGGGAAGACCGTTGAGGCCGCCGTGCTCGGCAACGAGGGGGCGGCCGGAATACCATCTGCGGTCTACTTAACGCACAGCCCGCTCCGCGAAGTGGTTCAAGTTGCCGGAGACGGATTTCGAGTCAAGGTCCAGGCCCTTCAAGCCATTCTGAAATCAGCTCCCGAGTTTCAGATGATTCTGAGCCGTTACGCAGTAGTTCAGGGCATACAGGTCGCGCAAACAGCCGCTTGCAACCGGCTTCACGATGTGGAGCAGCGCCTTGCGCGCTGGCTGCTCATGGCCCAGGACCGTGTTGATTCCGCCCCCGTTACCATTACTCACGATTTTCTTTCCACCATGCTTGGCACGGATAGGCCCAGCGTCAGTCTTGCGGCGGGGGTGCTTCAAAGGAAGAAGTACATCGAGTACACCCGTGGCGCTGTGAAGGTACTCAATCGCAAAAAGCTGGAAAGCTCCGCCTGCGAGTGTTACGGAGTAATTCGCCAATATAATGCGGAGATCGGCTTTCGCTAAGGCTCGCCGGGCTCGGTCGGCTGCTGTCAAACAAACCAGTTGAGTAGAATCGCTCTCTTTCGACGCTGCGCCAATTCGAGAGCGGTTTGGTCATCACGCGGCACAAAGTTCCGCTGCCACACATAGCTAGGTTTACAATATTCCTATCCAATGGAGGCATTGAGGAAACCGTCAATCAGCCCTTCCGCCCGGCGCACCGTGGATCTGCGGTTCTCCGAGTTGACGGATAAGGTACGCCGCAATCGACCTGGCGACGATCTCGACCTGCTTCGTCGGGCCTATGAGTTCGCGGCTGAGCAGCACAAGACGCAGACGCGACGCTCTGGCGAGCCATTCCTTTCGCATCCCCTCGAAGTGGCGCATCTGCTCGCCGACATCAAACTCGATGTGACGTCCCTGTGTGCGGCCCTGCTTCACGACGTCGTGGAAGACACCAAAATTCCCGTCGAAAAAATCGCCGAGCAGTTCGGCCCCGATGTGGCGCGCCTAGTGGAAGGCGTCACGAAAATCAGCAAGCTCGATCTGCTAGCTCCAGAGGACCGACAGGCCGAAAACGTCCGCAAAATGCTTCTCGCTATGGTGAACGACGTTCGGGTAGTGATGGTCAAGCTGGCCGACCGCCTCCATAACATGCGGACCCTGGAATATCTCACTCCTGAAAGCCAGCAACGTATTGCTCGCGAAACGCTCGACATATACGCTCCTGTCGCAAACCGTCTGGGCATGGGCTTGATTCGCGGAGAGCTTGAGGATTTGGCTTTCCGGTACCTCGAAACCGACGCCTTTTTTGAATTGCAGAAGAAGGTCGCCTCGAAGCAGAACGTGTTTGACAAGTTTTTGGGCGAAGTCCAAGAGACGATCCGCGAAAAAATGGTTGAAAACGGCATCCCTGCCGAGGTGCAAGCGCGGATCAAACGGCTTTATTCGGTGCACCTGAAGATCCAGAAGCAACAGCGCAATCTCGACCAAATCTACGATCTGCTGGCAGTTCGCGTGGTCACAGACACGGTAAAGAATTGCTACGCCGCGCTCGGCGTGATCCACCAGATTTGGCGTCCGGTGCCGGGACGATTTAAGGACTACATCGCTATGCCGCGTCCGAACCTGTACCAGTCGCTGCATACAGCCGTGATTCATTCCGGGCAGCCGTTCGAAGTGCAAATCCGTACGCAGGAAATGCACCGGATTGCCGAACAGGGCGTCGCCGCTCACTGGAAGTATAAGGGCGGCCCCGAAGTGGCTTCGTCGGCCGACGATCAACGTATCGTCTGGATGCGTCACCTGATCGAGTGGGTGCAGGAAATGCAGGAGCCTAGCGAGTTTCTCTCAACTTTGCGCGTGGACCTTTACCCGGAGGAGGTGTACACGTTCACTCCAAAGGGACGAGTGGTCGTCCTTCCGCGCGGCGCTACACCTGTCGATTTCGCATATGCGGTGCATACCGAGGTCGGGCACCAGTGCTCGGGTGCCAAGGTAAATGGCGAGATGGTCCCGCTTCGCCATGCTCTCACGAACGGCGACGTGGTCGAAATCGTTACTCAAAAGGGCCACACGCCATCGCGCGATTGGCTCTCGTTCATCCATACTTCGCGAGCTCGCAGCAAAATTCGCCAGTGGATCAATCTCCATGAACGCCGGGAGGCCACCGATGTGGGTCGGCGCCTGCTGGAAAAGGAAGCGCGCCAAGCGGGCGTGAGTTTGAAGAAAATCTCTGTCGACGATTTGCAGCGCGTGGCTACCGAATACGGCTGCTCGCGAGTCGAGGATCTCTATGCGGACCTCGGCTACGGAAAATGGTCTGCGCGCCAGGTAATCGCCAAAGCTACGGGCCAGCCGCTGCCTGCAAATCTCGAGGAGAAACCGCCTAAGCCCACCTCAAACATTCGACGGATGCTGGGCCTCGATGATGCCGCAATCATTGTGCGGGGCCACGACGACTTGATGGTTTATCGCTCCAAATGCTGCAATCCGATTCCCGGTGACGACATCATCGGCTACGTCACTCGTGGCCGCGGGATTGCTGTCCACAGCAAGAACTGCCCCAACGTTGAAAACTTGCTGTACGAGGCGGACAGGCGAATCCCGGTCGAATGGGCTGGCTCCACGCACGCTGAATTTCCGGTGCGGCTGCGCATCATCACCGAAGACCGGCCCGGAATGCTCGCATCCATCACCAGCATCATCAGCGAAACGGGCGCCAACATCCGCACTTTTGAAAGTGGCGGAGAAGATATTCGCGCGCGCATTGAAGTCGCTCTCGACGTGCGCGACCGCAAGCAGTTGGAACACATCCTTGCGCGCATCAAGCGCATTCCCGGCGTCTTCGATATCGAGCGGGTCTACAATGTTTAGCTCCCGATAAGATCACCTATTAATACTTCCGCGACACTCGCAAGCGGACCTGTGCCGCTGCGCGTACAATGGGCGCATGGGATGCTGCTTCGAGAAGGCCCATGATGCCGCCTGGAGTCGGTTCTTGCGGCTTATCTTGTGGCCCCTCTTGATGAGCCTCGGCCTTCCACTCTCCGGATGCCACATCCTCCATCCGGTTAATACGCAGCCCCTGGATGCTGCCGGAATGAGTTACGACTCAGTCCAAGAGCTCAAATCGCTACGCATTAGCACGCCCGAGGTTGCGGAGATGGCCAAGGCTCGCCAGAGCGGATTTTCTGACGCGGATTGCATCGACACTTTCAAAATCTTCCGCGACCGCAATCAGCCCTTCGATGCCGGCGGCGCAATCGCAAGTCTGGTGCAGGTGAATGTGAGCGACGATGGGATCCTGGAACTCGCGAGGATCAACCAGCTCGGGCTTGACTCCGGCGAGCTCCAGGCCATGAAGCTCGCCGGCCTTTCGGACGATATTCTGCTGGAAGTGGCTCGGCATCGCGCCCAAGGCCAGCCCGTCCTCTCCGGCGCATCGCTCGCGAGGCTAAGGAATACGGGCATGCGCGCATCAACGCTGCTCGAACTCGCGCGACGAGGTGTTCCGGATTCGCAAAGCTCCGCGATCATCTCCTATCGCCGCCACGGGGCCAGCGACGATCAAGTTCTCCGCCGCTTTGCCGGTATTTAGGCCTCTCGCCATCAATTTTGTTCCCCAAGAGCTTTCAGGCGTATCCGACTGAAATGTTTCAGCAAAAAGCGGGAGAATACAGGTTTGCTAGTTGCGGAGGAGATGAAAAGCTTGGTGGGCCTGGGTAGAGTTGAACTACCGACCTCACCCTTATCAGGGGTGCGCTCTAGCCAACTGAGCTACAGGCCCAATGAGCGCCATTTTATCATCAGCGAATCAATGAGCCTAGCAAGTCATCGTGGTAGTCCACATTATGTTTGAGAATTCCCGTTGTGCTGCGGCCGAAACGTGTAAAATACCCCGCACTGTTATCTCGGGTATCTCGGCAAGCGTTGTGGCCCAGCCTGACACCGAAATGGGATTTCCGGTTAGGGACGCACCGTAATCCGAAGCCACAACTGATAATTTCCGCCAGTGCGGAGGTCATCATGCGCCGGATTCGCCCTCTTCTACCTCTCGTAGCGTTGATTGTGTTTGTTCTGGCGTGTGGCCGCGTGTCAGCGGGCCAAGCCTCCCAGGAAGACCTTGCTGTCTCGCCGAAGTCGATCGAGGCTCCGTTGCTCAAGGTTTGCTTGCGCCTTGAGGATGACTCTCCATTCGGTGGAATCATGCATGTCCGCATATTGCCGGCAGAGGGCGACGACATCAGCGGGGTGCCCACCGGATCAGACGGCGAAACGATCTTTCGCAATCTTCAGCCTGGCACGTATTTTCTGGAAGCAATCGCCCCCGGCTTCGTGACCATCCGGCGAGAGGTAAAGATTGACGTAGGTCACGGCCTCCAAACTCTATTCGTGACGATGAGGCCCATGCCGCTCCCGGCGCATCTTTCGGAAGCCCCTGTAGCATCGCCTGAGGTCAAGTCACTTCCCGCTGCTATGGCCGAAGCGCATCTCCGTTCGCCGCCCGCCTCGACACGAGGTGCCGCGGTCGTGTCCTGGATTCCACCGAGCCTCGACGCCGACGTGCCATCGGTGGACCCCACCGTCGCCTGTCCCCTGCCTGACATCTTGAAAATGACGGGCCAGCGCATGACGGAGTTGGTGGCTAATCTGGAAAAATTCAGCGCCACCGAGCAGATCGAGCATTTCAAGATTAATGCAGCGGGCCTGCGAGGCTCGCCGGATGTCCGTTCTTTTGATTACGTGGTTCTCGTATCACGAAATCATTGGGGATTGTTCCAGTTGGACGAATACCGGAATGGGAGCGTCGACCCGGCGCAATTCCCGGCTGGAATCGCCACAGTCGGACTGCCCGCAATGGCCTTGATCTTTCATCCAATTCTCGCCTCGGATTTCGACTTCAAATGCGAGGGACTCGGGCAGTCGGGAGGGCGCGCCGCGTGGCAGATTCACTTTGCGCAGCGGCCTGACCGGCCTAACCGGATTCGCCAATATGTGATTCAGAAGAATTCATATCCGGTTCCAATCAAAGGGCGCGCGTGGATTGATCCAGGAACGGATCAAGTGGTGCGACTCGAATCTGAGTTGATCAAGCCGATCCCAGCAATCGCCCTGACAAGAGAGCGCTTGTCAATTGAGTATGGGTCGGTCGAGTTTCATTCGAACGGGCAGCGGCTCTGGCTCCCCGAGGTCGCCGAACTTTACGCCGAGCGTGGCACAGCCCGCTATTATCGCCGGCATGCGTTCACCAACTTCAAACTCTTCACCGTGGCAACGAACCAGAGCATTCAACCGAAGGAAGCGTACATTTTCACAAACACCTCGGATCACGACGTTGCCGGAATTCTCACAGTGTTTCCTGTCCCGGGGTCAACGCTTCGACCGGTCTCCCTCACCTTTGCAATTCCGGCTGGCAAGACCATATTCAAATACGTGGGGCCCGGTAAGGACGTTCATATTCCCGTAGAGTCTCTGGGATCCGCGACGTTTTCTCATAATGGCCCGGAGGGTTCGGTGACCGTGAATGCTTTCCTCACGAACGACAGCAGTGTGGACGTCACTCCCAATGCCGATATCTCAACGGACGCTCGTGCTCCGCTGTAAGATTGGACAGCCTGCGAATTCGTGGTCTCCGCCGAGACAATCCGTGATCCGGTATAGCCAAACACCGAACTCCCCGGCAAACTAGACGTTGGTAAGCTTCTATCGACCTCTAGGGGAGAACATTCATGGATTCATCTGCGCACTCATCGTCAAAGATCGCCATCGTCACCGGCGCGGGCAGCGGGATAGGCAAGAGCGTGGCTGTCGCTCTGGCTCGGAATGGCTACTCTGTGGTTCTTGCTGGCCGCCGCAAGGAAACCTTGGAGGCAACGGCGACCGAAGTGAGGCAGTCCAATTCCCGGCCCCTCGTAGTAGTTGCTGACATCAACGATCCTACCGCCGTGGGTGATCTTTTCGCGAAAACAAGGGACGCTTTCGGCCGTCTCGATCTGCTATTCAATAACGCCGGTATTTCCGGTCCCGCTATCCCGCTCGAGGATTTGACGCTTGACCGGTGGAAGTCGATCGTCGATACGAATCTCACCGGTACCTTTCTTTGCACGCGGGAAGCTTTCAAAATCATGAAGAGCCAGGAGCCGCGCGGCGGGCGCATCATCAACAACGGCTCAATTTCGGCGCACGCCCCTCGTCCCAACTCCGCCCCCTACACCGCGTCCAAGCACGGAGTTACCGGTCTCACTAAGGCGACCTCCCTCGACGGCAGAAAATATGACATCGCTTGCGGCCAGATCGACATTGGAAATGCTTCGACTCCCATGGCGGAAAGAATGAAGAAGGGCGTTCCCCAACCGAACGGCACGCTCGCAGTCGAGCCCACGATGGATCCCGGAGATGTTGCGCGCGCGGTAGTGTACATGGCATCCCTCCCCCTCGACGCCAACGTCCAGTTCATGACCGTCATGGCCACCAAGATGCCCTTCATCGGCCGCGGATGATCTAGCTTCGCCCGTTTGCTGCAGAACGAGTAGGCGGCTTCGTTGACTTGCCTCAGACGCCCATCTAAGATTACTCCCCCATGGCGAACGCACAGCCCTTCATAGGTCGCACCATCTCCCACTATCGCGTGGGAGAAAAGCTTGGTGGCGGCGGCATGGGCGTGGTGTACAAAGCGGAAGACACGCGGCTCGATAGGTCGGTAGCCCTGAAGTTCCTTCCGGACGACACTCCCGCGGACGCGCAG
This sequence comes from uncultured Acidobacteriota bacterium, assembly GCA_963723845.1. GTDB lineage: Bacteria > Acidobacteriota > Terriglobia > Acidiferrales > UBA7541 > Palsa-295. The sequence continues at coordinate 34,026 of CAVRSO010000126.1, read as the reverse complement.
ACATTGGAAAGATTCCGGCGCGAGGCCCGTGCGGCTTCGGCATTGAACCATCCCAACATTTGTACGATTTATGACGTGGGAGAGCACGAGGGCAGACCCTTCATCGTCATGGAATTACTTGGGGGGCAGACACTGAGGCACTTGATCAGTGGAAAACCGCTTGAGATAGATCAGATATTGGACCTCGGCATCGAAATTACGGACGCTCTGGCAGTGGCGCACGCCAGAGGTATCGTTCACCGAGACATTAAGCCAGCCAACATATTTGTTTCCCTTCGCGGCCAGGCAAAGATCCTGGATTTCGGCCTCGCGAAGATGGCCCCCAATCGCCGGCAAATCGGGGGCGACACCGAAGGAGCCACTCAGGCAACGATAGATGCCCCGGAACACCTCACCAGTCCCGGGGCGACCCTCGGGACTATGGCGTATATGTCTCCCGAGCAGGCGCTGGGAAAAGAGCTCGACTCGCGCACCGATCTCTTCTCTCTTGGCACCGTCCTCTACGAGATGGGAACCGGCAAGCTACCCTTCGCCGGAGAGACTCCAGCGGCGATGTTTGATTCGATTCTCCATGGAACACCGCGATCGCCGGTTGGGCTCAACCCTGCAATGCCTGATGAGCTCGAACGGATTATCTACAAAGCGTTGGAAAAAGACTACGACCTGCGCTACCAGACGGCTGCAGAGATCAGGACCGACCTAAAGAGGCTGAAGCGCGATCGCGAGTCGGCCGGCCGATCGGTTGCGTCCGGCAAACTGGGTTCCGGCTCATCCCCGGCGGCGACAGCGGCCCCGGAAAAATCCGTTGCGGTGCTGTATTTCGAGAACTTGAGCGGCAGCAAGGATGACGAATATTTTCGCGACGGCATGACCGAAGACATCATCACCGAACTCTCGAAAATCAAAGAGTTGCAGGTATTTCCGCGTGCAGCTGTTCTGGCCTACCGGGACAAGCCGGTCACGGGCCCTCAGGTGGGCCGCGAATTGAACGCCGCGTGCGTGCTTAGTGGCAGTTTGCGGCGCGCCGGGAACCGCTTGCGCATCACCGCGCAACTCATCCAGGCGCAAACCGGCCATTCGATCTGGGCGGAACGCTACGATCGCGAACTCAAGGATGTTTTTGAAGTGCAGGATGAAATTGCCCGCAGCATCAGCCAGGCCCTGCGCATCAAGCTTTCCCCTCAGGAAGAAAAGGCAATCGCGCACAAGCAAACGGAAAACCCCCAAGCGTACGATTACTACCTCCGGGGGCGGCAGTTTTTCCACCAATTTCGACGGCGGGGCTTTGACTTTGCGAGGCAAATGTTTGCACGCGCCATCGTGATCGACGCGCAATACGCCCGCGCATATGCCGGCGTGGCGGATTGTTGCTCCTTTCTGTACATGTATTGGGACAGCAGTGAAGACAACTTGAACGAAGCGGAAGCGGCTAGTCGTAAGGCTCTTGAACTGGACCCCGAACTGGCCGAAGCCCACGCCGCGAGCGGGCTGGCATTTGCTCTCAGAAAAGATTTCGCTAGGGCTCAACAGGAATTTGAGACCGCAATTCAATTGGACCCGAAGCTTTACGAGGCCTACTATTTCTACGCACGCACCGCGTTTCAGCGTGGTGACCTGACCAAAGCCGCGCAGCTTTATGAACAATCATCCCGATTGAATCCCGATGACTACCAGGCGGTGAGCTTGCTCGTTGCCGTATACCACGGCTTAGGCCGGGAAGCAGAAGCTGCAGCAGCCGAGCGCCGCGCTTTGCAGCTCACCGAAAAACACATCGAAATTCATCCGGACGACCCTCGGGCGCTCTATTTGGGAGCAACAATTCTCGTCCGAATGGGAGACCACAAAAGAGGTTTTGAATGGGCTCGCCGGGCGCTCGAACTTGATCCGGAAGAAACCTCAATTCTTTACAACGTCGCTTGCGTCTATTCCCTGTTGGGCCGAACAGAAGACGCCATCGGTTGCCTTCAAAAGGTGATGGAACACGGCACCTTCTACAAGAATTGGGCCGCGAAAGACTCTGATCTCGACGCTGTTCGCTCCGATCCCCGTTTCCAGGCCTTGCTGAGCTAGAACGCTTCCCCGCTGTCTTTCCCAGCGTCCTCCGCACCGGGCGAGTCTAGCCAAACAGTGCCTTGGTGCCTGCCGAAACCGCCAGACCATGCGACAACAGCGCTGGCCAGCGCGCGAGTAAGCTCAAAACTGCGTCGGTCAATTGGGGCTTATCTGACAACCGTAGGATCGCCTGCGTCAGTAAAACGTACCCCCGCAGCATTTTTCGTCGTTCGCGTTCAAAAAACCACAGCCAATTATCCTCGCCGAGTTCGTTGTCAGCAATGTAACCCGCCAAAAGCTCGGCAGCCATCAGCGCCTGCGTCATTCCTCCGCCGGTGACCGGATCGACAAATCCTGCCGCGTCGCCGAGCAAAACTGCCCCAGGTGCCACTCCGGCGATTGCACCTCCGGTCAGCGGCGAGGCCCCGATCGTGGCACTCACCTGTTGGGCGCCTTCCAACAGTGAGGCCAGTTCGGGAAATGCCTTGCAACGCTGAAGCAGGTTGACTTTCGCATCCTCCCGGTTCCCACCCGCGTCGCCTAGAGCGATCACATTTATTTCGTGGTCTGGGAGCGGAGTAACATATATCTCTTTTCCCTTGCCAACGAATATTTCTACTCGATCCGATTGCTCCTTACTCTCCGACAGCTGGAAGTGGGCCCGAATTCCAAATCGGCCACGACGAGGGAGACAGCTGAGCCCCAGCTTTTGGCGTATCGTCGAGTGCATGCCATCAGCCCCAACCACAAGGGGCGCGAACACACGCTTCCCTCCCACGATCAATCCCAGAACGCGTCCGTTCTCGACAACCGGCCCTTCGACTCGGGATCCGGTGTGAATGCTGACTCCGGGAGTTGCAGCCGCCTCCGAATAGAGAACGTGATCCAGCACCCTGCGACGCTGCCCAATTCCCGTCTGGCCGAACCCAGCTTGCCTTGGAAAATTCCCTTCCACTGTTCGACCATTGCAATGATATCGCACGCCCTTAAAGCGAGTTCCGCCGACGGAACTTGTCACGTTCAAATGGTCCAAGACGGCGACTCCTCCGGGCATGAGTCCTTCACCGCATGGCTTTTCTCTCGGGTACTCGGCGCGCTCGAATAGCTGCACGGCAAAGCCTTTCCGTCCAAGCATGATGGCCAATGACGAACCGGCTATTCCGCCTCCGGCGATAAGCACATCAGCCGTTCGTTTACCGGCGATGTTCGCTGCGGTAGCGCCGCTCATAATGTTGCGTCCTCGCACGCGATTGCCGATCGGGAGTGTTGAAATTTCTGGATGCCCTAGCATGTAGGTCACGGGAACAATCCCCGCCGCGCCTTTGCCGATTTGCCACTCGTAGCTCTCACCACTGAGGGACGAAACGAGTTGCGAAAGTTCGGTTGTCGAATATGCGCGCAGGCACGAGAGGATGCCATCGACCAACAGTACGATTGGGATTAGCGGTATCACGTAGGTCCAAAGCAGCCGCGACCATCTAAAGGGTCGCATGAACGGTGTTATTAAAACAGCCGCAACTGGCGCGAGGAATGTCAAAAGAATGTTAAGAGGATGTCGCGCTGCCGCTTCGAAAATTCCGATTCCTTGTCGATTATTTACGGCATTTTGGAGAACTCCGGCTGCCTCTTTCGGAGGAAAGTGGTGGAAAGAACTAAATATTGTGCGAAATCCAGAGATTTGCTCTGGAATCCTGCCAGCGTCCACCGGCTCAGCGGAATAGGTGATCGCGCCGCCCGATTCCTGCTGCGCCTTTTGAAATGCCGCAATATTCGGATATTTGTCCGTCAGACAGACGCCAATCTTCGAATCCGTTTGATTGGCAATCGTTCGATGCAACCATGTCCAAGGACCTCCTGCTCCCGAACATAGGTCCACCACCTGAGTTGCTTCCGAAGCCTTGATCGCTTGTGCAAGGCGGGGAGCAACAGGGCGGTAGATGTTGCCCCAATTCAAGATGGATTGCAGCGCATCCGTCACGTGATCCCGCAGATTTTTGGGAAACCACACCTGCTCGTGAATCTCGGATACGTTGATGCGATTCATTGGGAGTACTTAGCGTGAGTGCGCTGTGATGCTATGAGCCGTCAACAGCATTAGAGTTGTTGGGAGGCAGAAATGGTTTGCCGGGGTTTCGGCGAACCTAGTGATTTTTCGCAGCAGGCAATCGGCTCTAGTTTTGCGACTATTGTGGGTGAGTTGCCGGCGGACTCGCGAGCGGCGGCGTGACCGTGAACTCGTGAACGTGCATTACGGCGATAAGCCACGAGCCATCGCTCTGCTTCGTCATAATCAAACTGTGAATGCCCTTGCGGGTGGGCCGCAGGGTTCCGTCTTGATTCTTCGCGCCGGTCATTTGCCAGTCCACGTCCACTGCCGCCACGTCAGGCTTCAGTAAACGGACGGTTCGGACTTGCCCGGTCTGATGCGTCTCGCTGTAAACGCCGGTCATAAAAGGCCTGAACGTCGCTTCCATTCCCGCGCGGCCGTGGGTCAGGTTGCCGAAGGTGTTGACGAAATCGCAATCCTCCGTATACGTCATTGCGACGGCGTGCACGTCGTGTTTGTTCCACATATCCATGTAGTTCTGCACAGCCTCTGTGATGGCGACGCGATCCTTGTCCTGCGAGTTCTCGGCGCGGCTCTGTTGTGCCGCCATCGTAAGCCCTGTGGTGGCTGTCGTGAAGCAGAGTAGAAACCCTACTGCTGATAATGGCAGTCGCATCGCGGATGCTCCAATCGTTTCACTCGCCGACGTCCCAATCCCCGTGCATGCATAAGGACGGGCGGAAGCTTACCTCTTGCCAAACCAGCATGCAACTCGGCTTCTCCCTGGAGAGCGGACATCATTACGACAGTTTCAAAATCGCTTTAAAACCCTTTCGTGTTTCCAGTGCATCTCTATTTATTAGAGGATGGTTCATGACCAAGCTCATTAGACGACTCACAAGCTCCCTGCTCTTTGCCTTCGTTCTTTTCGCAACATCGCCGGTCGGCGCTCGGCCGCAGCGGTCGGACTCTTCAAAAGTTCCGGTCACCACTATCATCACGGTGCTGGCGCCCAATTTCACCGCGCCGCCCCCGATCGGCAAGTCAGATGTAATCGTTTACTCCGGTATGCAACGACAGGATGTCTCCGCTTTGGAGCCAGCTCAGGGCGATCGCTCCGCACTCCAACTGGCAATTCTTATCGATGATCTTTCCAGGATTGACACTCAACTCTCGGATTTGCGCAAGTTCATTGAATCTCTACCGAAGGCCACTCAGGTCGGCGTGTTCTATGCAGATAACGGCGCGGTTCGCACCGCTGCGGATTTCAGCACCAACCATGAAGCCGTGGCACAAAAGGTTCGCCTGACTCTGGGCTAGGCGCTGCCCCCGTCAGCATCTACATTTCCATGATGGATTTCATGTCCCACTGGCCTGCGACTGAAGGGCGTCGCGAATTTCTGGTGATTGCGGATGGAATTGACCGCTTCCGCGGCGATCCCGCGAGCCCCGACGTGCCTGCCACCATCGAACGGGCTCAGAAAGCCGGCATCACCATTCATACGCTTTACGCTCAAGGTGCCGACTTTGTCGCCCACAATCTCTTTCGTCAGAATTACGGGCAGAGCAATCTCGCCCAGATGGCCGACGCAACAGGCGGCCAGGCCTTCTTTCAGGGATTGAACACTCCGATCTCCTTTACGCCCTTGCTAAATCAGTTGGACATGGTTCTGCACAACCAATACTTCCTGACTTTCACCACGGATCGCAGTCAGAAAAAGAAGGGTGAGCTTCGGGCCTTCCGCGTCCGATCCGAGCAGCACAACGTTGAAATCGCGGCCCCCAGGCGCATTTTTGTTCCCGGCCCGTAGCTACAGTAGAATCCCTTCCAAAACGGTACAAACGCGTAGCCAAGTGGGCTGGACACTCACTCCGAAAACATGCTACACAATGCGGCGCTAAATCTATTTGGCCAGGCCGAATCGGTAGTGTAGACAATCGAGCCTGGGCTCATTGCAGGGGGGAACATGGGCAGGCCGCGATCTAGTTGGTTGTATGCTTTAGGTATTGCATCGGCTGCTTTCGTCTTGTTACTCGCCCTGGCGGGCACCACCCTCTGGCAGTCTTCACTCGCCGCGCCGCAAATCTCCTTCCTGAGTCCCCACGAGGGTCAGGTCGTCGGCCTCGAATTTGACGGCCGGATGGTTTCAGATCTGGACAAATCAGTGGCGTTCTACAAATTACTGGGATTTACGGAAGTCCCGGGCCTGGACAAATCCTGGCGCAACGACGCGGTGATGAATCGCATTCACGGCCTCAAGGACGGCGTGCAATCACGAATGGCGAAGCTCACCATCAACACCAATATGGGCGAGCAGAAACCATTCACGCTCTACCTGCGCGAATTCAAGGGAATGAAGCGCCGAAACGTGATGGGCGGCCATCCTGCATGGACACCGGGCGCGACGCATATCGATCTTACGGTTCCCGACGCCGACGAAATGTGGTCGAAATTGAAAGCCGCCAACATGCTGTGGTCCCGCACCTGGGATAGCAAACTGATCGCGGCGCCCGGTTCGACGAAAGGCACTATTGCCTACATAACTGATCCTGATGGAATGGATGTCGAGATCTCCGAGCAACGTCCTGCCGTACCAGCGATGGGTGATCGTCCCGCCAGGCCTGCCGATCTCCCGGGTTTCAATCATATCGGCTTGGTAATCCTTGACCTGGAAAAAGCCACGGCCTTTTACGGGGGCTTGCTCGGAGAGCGCCTTCCCACAACGGCGTCGCAGTGGCTCAGCGGCGATTTCATGGATTCCGCCGTGGGCGGCCACGGGAACGTTTTGCGCATCGTCAACGGAACGTTTCCTTTGGCCGCCGATCGCGACGCGCGGATGCGCTTCGAAATCGTAGAGTACGAAAACCGCAAGAAGCCCGTTGAACCTTACAGCATCACCGACATTGGCGTGAACTACGTAGGGTTCGAGGTCAAGAATATAGATTCCTTTGTCGCCCGATTGAAAGGCGCGGGCATCACGATGGTATCGGATGGAATTGCCGAGATGAAAGGCGGCTACCGCGTCGCGTTGTTTCGCGATCCGGACGTCGGTGAATTCGTCGAGTTTTACGAGCCCCCGAAAAACGCGCCGTCAAACTAATCGGTCTAGCTTTCTATTTGTCTCCGCTAGCCCCGGATTGTAACGATCTCGTTCACCCGCTATGCGGATTTGAGGGAGCGAGGATGGCTTTCCCACGCGTTACTCAGCCGGCGCGTTGTTTCGCGCAGGCGAACGGCGAGATTCACCACTGTTCGCAGCCTTTGCGTGTCGACTGACGAAAAGCGGTCGCAATGGGCCAGAAGCAATTCCGCATTCCCAGAATGCCGGTTAGAGGATTATTGATCTCGTGGCGAAAAATTGTGGCGATATCGCCGGGGAGTTCGGCCCACGGCGGCCCGAGTACGGAGTTTGACATCGCCGCCCACCGCAATCTTCTTTCGATCAAACCGATTGCCAACGGCACGAAGTCTCCTACACGTGCCACGAATTCGAGTTCGCCGCCAGCAACCAATCTGGCAACCTCGGCTTGCCTCTCTGGCGGGGCCAGCAAAATCACCGATGCCTTGGCGGCAAGCTGGCGGAGTGGTTCGGCAAGCGACGCACCTTGCAGCAACTCGTGATCCACCAGAATCACTCTCGGCGTGGCCCGCGCCACCAGCAGGCGCAACTGCAACAGGCTCGACGCGGTGGCCGGTGGGCCGTCGGCCATCAGGCACTCCATCTCGTTGGCTAGTCGCTGTGCGACCGCGGTGTCGGCGAAGCCCAGCACTAATAAGGCGGGTTCGGTAAAGATGGCTGCTTTGGTTGCGGCGTCGGCTGCGCTCATGAGTTTATCTTTTGTTTCCTTTTGCTGTGGCTGGCCGGTTTTTGTTCGTGTTCGACTTCGTGATCTGTCTCCGCGCCGACCAGCAGGCCGTTCACAGCGAGTTTCAACTCCTCCACCAGAAACGGCTTGGCCAGAAAAGGCAATCCCTTGGGTTCGACAAAGTCCAAGGTTCGCGGCGCGAGCGTGTCGCCCGTGGTGAAAAGAATTCGGTTTCGCATGGGACTTCCGGCGCGGACCAGCGCGTCGTAAAAAGCCGGTCCGTCTAACCGCGGCATCCTCAGGTCACAGATGACTAGGTCATAATGATTGCGGGAAAGGCGGGTGAGGCCCTCGGGGCTGTCGAGAACCGCCTCGACGTAATGGCCTTCTTCCCGCAGAACGTCCACCATTAATTGCGCCACAGTGCGCTCGTCTTCGACAATCAGGATCCGCCCAGGCGCGATGGCTGCGGAGCGGCCGACCCGCCGGGCCCGGGGCGATATGCCGGGTTTAGAAGGGACGCCAACCACGGGCAGCTCCACGGTGAACTTCACTCCTCCTGCTGGCTGGTTCTCAAACGTCACTTCTCCTCCGTGTTGATGAACTATTCCATAGACAATGGAGAGTCCCAGTCCAGTCCCCAAGCCCGCGGGCTTGGTGGTGAAGAAGGGATCGAAAACTCGGGAGGCAATTTCGGTGCGGATGCCGGGGCCGTCGTCGCTAATTTCGATGACAATTCGCCGTTTAGTTAGGTGACCTGCACGAGGCGTCATTAGACTGGTTCGAATCCGGATGTGACCCTCTCCGCGACCCTCGAGCAAAGCCTGCTCGGCATTGATCACCAGATTGAGCACCACCTGCTGAAGCTGATACGGGTCGGCCAGCGTTTGCGGCAGGTTGCGATCCAGTTTGCAATGGACCACGATGTTTTCCACTCTCAGCTCGTAACTGCGCAGCGCCAGCGTTCGCTCCACGATTTCGTTGATATCCACTCCCGTGCGCTCGGGCGTGCTTTCGCGCGCAAAGTACAGCAGGTTTTTCACGATGCGCCGCGCGCGTTCAGCTTCTTGGTACACTTTCTTCGCTTCGGAAAGCTGCGCTGGCGCGAGTCCATGACCCAACAGCAGCTGCGCGTAACCCATGATGGCTGTGAGCGGATTGTTGAGTTCGTGGGCGATTCCGGAAACGAGCTGACCGACCGCCGCCATTTTTTCCGTCTGAAGCATTCGGGACTGGATCTGAACCACCGATCCCTCTTCCATACAAAGCAGCAGATGATGCGAGCCTGGCAAAATCGAGCGCAAGGTGATGCGAATCGGAAAGCCGCTCGGGAGCGACGCATTCAGGCTTCGCGGTTCCGACGAAGGAGGCGGTTGCGCCCAGAAGGACTTCATTTGTGCCGCGAGCGGTCCGGACAAGAGTTTTTCAGTTCCGCTCGCCGGTCGACCTCCTTCAGGTGAAGCAATTCGCGCGCTCGCTTGTTGGCCCTTTGGATGACTCCCATCGAATCCAATAGGAGGAGGGCTTCGCCGCTGGAATCGAATACGGCGCTGAAGGCCGCATCATCCAGAGGCTTTGCTAGCCCAGTGGCGTCCGAATACGCAACGGTCTCCCGAGAAGCGTCGACGGCATCCATAGTGAGCAAAACGGCAGATCCCCCTGTGCGGTTCGTCGGGTTGCTACCAGCGTCCCTGGACAATGCAGTAGCCCGAAAACACGGCGAGTGCGACGGCGATTCCGTATTCCAAAGCAAGGCGAGCCGCCCTCATCCAATAGGCGTTCGGCGCGCAATTTATTTGTCGATGCACACGGCGGGCAATGCATAACCATCACCAAGCAAGGCCTTTCTTTTAACGTTCCGCTTTTCAGCGAGTTAAGGGGCCAGAGGAGCGGAAATCGATTGTGCGACTTCCCACTTCGATACAAAAATGCCGTGAGGGTTCCCTCTGTAGGAATATGGGAGAGGTCCAATGATCGATGACTTGATGACGCAGCTCAGCTGCGGCCCTGAAAACGCTTTTCAGGTCGCGTGGGATTGCACTTCAGTTTCATATTGCTTGAGCTTGCGATATAGCGTGGTTTTGCCGATTCCCAGCAGACGAGCCGCCGCCAGTTTGTCGCCGCCAGCTTCCTGCAGGGCCCGCAAGATGGCTCGGCGCTCGAGTTCCTCGAGCGGCAATAGCTCGTCACTTTGAGGCATGCGGTCGCCTCCACCATATTGCAGATTTGAGGGAAGATCGCCCATATGCAGAAGCGGACCGGAACCAAGCGCCACCGCCCGCTCGATCGCATTTTCGAGTTCGCGGACATTGCCCGGCCAGTCGTAGGCGAGCAGCCGCGCCATAGCATCCTCGGAAATAGTGCGCATGTCGCCCTTGGAATCGCAGAATTTCTCAAGGAACGAATTCACTAGAATGGGAATGTCGCCCTTTCGTTCGCGAAGCGGTGGCACTTTGATCTGCACAACGTTCAGCCGGAAAAATAAATCTTGCCGAAACTGGCCCTGCCGGACGGCGGCATCGAGATCGCGGTTTGTGGCGGCGATGATGCGCGTGGAGATCGAAATGCGATCAGTCGAGCCTACCGGCTTTACCTCTCTTTCTTGCAGAGCCCGTAGAAGCTTGGCCTGCAAGTCCACGGGGAGATCGCCGATCTCGTCCAAGAAAAGTGTTCCCGCTGCGGCGGACTCCATCAGGCCTACTTTGGAGTGTGTGGCGCCCGTGAAAGCGCCCTTCACATAGCCGAAGAGTTCAGATTCGATAAGCGTCGGGACCAGGGCGGAACAGTCCACGGGGACAAATGGTTCGTTGCGGCGCGGCCCGGAAAAGTGGATCGAGCGGGCCACCAGCTCCTTTCCTGTGCCACTTTCGCCGAGGACTAGCACAGGATATTTGTGCTGGCTCACTTTTTCGATAAGCCGGTAGACTCGCTGCATCTTCGGAGAAACGCCGATCAGGCCGCCGAAGCCCGGCCGGCTGCGCAACTGCTCGCGCAAGACACGATTTTCCTGATCAATTTCAAGAGAATGCAGCACACGGTCCAGTTTCGTCCGTAGTTCCGGAACGTGAAAAGGCTTCGTAACATAGTCGGCCGCACCCATGCGCGTCGCCTCCACCGCGCTTTCGATCGTGCCGTATTGAGTCAGTACGATCACGGCTATGTGGGGATGGGATTCTCGCACACGCTTCAAAAGCTCAAGCCCGCCGAGCTGCGGGACGCGCAGGTCGGTGATGATCACGTCTACCGGAGACTGTTCGAGAATCTCGAGGGCTTGTTCGGTGGTTGAGGCGGTTCGTGTGCGCAGGCCTGACTCTCCGACCACATCGCGGCACAAGCTTCTGGTGGCATCCTCATCGTCGATGATCAAGACAGTCGCTGCCGTGGGCTGTCGCGCCGCAAGAGCTGTTTCCGTTCCGGTTCCAGGCATCGCTCGCCTCCCAAGTCACTTCCCCGAATCAAGATTTCCCGAGGTATTGATTGCACGGACAGAACCAGTTTGAACGGTTCAGTACGCTGATTCTAAAGGTCTTACACAATTCTAAACTGCTGCCGTGTGGGACTGTAGTTCCAGGATGGGAAAGAAGACAAGACCGTAAGACTACGGCTTCTTGTAAGCCCCATGGATCGAATCGCTTGCCGTTGCGGGAGCCGCCCGTGTCCCGAAATGGGATTAGCTCGAACCTTGAGCAATATCGCCAGAGCCCAACCAACCCCAGCCTCAAAAGCCACATCTGAAAGTGGCGGGACGCACACCTAGTATCCGACGCACCGGTGATGCCCCTTCGGCCGCTACCCAGACTGAACTTTCAACACCAAGGCGAGGCAGATCATGAAACGGACGATCGCAATTGCAGGGGCTGCAGGTCTTTTCTACATGGCGCTGGCCGTAGGCTCGTGCGCGTTCAGCGCGAATTCCGTAGCCGACGCAGCGCAGTCCGCAGCCCCCTTGCAGATCGTCAGCGGCACGAGACTCCTGATCGGCCTGCGGGATTCGCTCAGCACCAAGACTGCGAAGGCCGGTGAGCGATTCAGCGCACGGACACTGGAGCCCCTTCCCATAACGGATGGGACCATTCTGCCCCCCGGCGCTGAGGTGCGAGGTCATGTGGACAAGGTTGAAGCCGCGCATCGGACGGGCCGCGCCCGCATGTGGCTCACGTTTGATGACCTCCAGGTGCGGGGCGGACGCGCTCCGCTGGTTGCTGCAATCGATGACGTGCCGGGAGTTCAATCCGTCCGCGTCAATTTTGCTCGTGAGGGCGACATCGAAGGCAATTCGGAGCCGCGCCGGACTGCGTATGAAGCGGCAGCCGCGGGAGCTTTAGCGGGCGCCGCACCCGGTGTGGCAGCGCATAACAAGAAGGACGCGGCGACGGGAGCGGCCGTGGGTGCGGTGACCGCCTTTATGGTTACCTCGGGGTTGGGCGAGGAACTGACCCTCGAAAGAGGAACGAAGCTTGAGATCACCCTCGAACGTCCGCTTTATTTAGCCGAGAATTGATTCGCCAGAGTCGTTACTGCATACGGCTTCAGTGGGCTCCGATTCCTTACCATCTCTTGGCATATCCCGGAACTGCTGGTAAATTCACATAATAGATGGCTGCCGACAATGCATCTCTCCAGCGTATTCTGATCGTCGAAGACGAAGATAACGCGCGCAAGGGATACGAAGCCCTACTCCGTAAGTGGGACTGCGAGGTGCTGGGTGTGCCCAGCGGAGAGGAGGCACTCGCCAAGTATGCGGAATTCAGTCCCCAAGTCATTATTGCTGATGTGGAGCTTCCGGGGATGAACGGACTCGAATTGCTCCGTCATCTAGGTGACGAAATCCTTCGGGTGCCGGTGGTGGTTATCACCGGCCGCGGCAGCGACGAACGCGTAGTACAGGCTATCGAAGCGGGTGCGTTCTGGTACATCGAGAAGCCTCTGAAACCTCCCGTTTTGCGAGCTTTGCTCGACCGGGCGCTGGGCCGCGTGCGCGATCAGCAGGCTATGGCGGCCCTTCGTCGCGACCTGCGAGGCGCTGGAAAACTCGGCGCGATGGTGGGCGCGTCGAACGTGATGCAAGAATTGATGCACCAGGTGGAAATGGCCGCGCCCTCCACGGCATCCGTCCTGATTACCGGAGAAACCGGATCGGGAAAGGAAATCGTCGCCCGCTCTATTCATATGCTCTCCCCGCGCGCCATGCGCCCCTTCGTGGCCATCAACTGCTCGGCGATTCCGGAATCACTGATGGAGAGCGAGATTTTTGGTCACGAGAAAGGAGCATTCACCGGCGCGGCCGAGCGCCGCATCGGCTGCTTTGAACTGGCCCACGGCGGCACTCTATTGCTGGACGAAATAGGTGAAATGCCCGCGCCCACGCAAGCGAAATTGCTCCGAGTTCTCGAAGACCACAAGGTTCGCCGCCTCGGCAGCAAAGTTGAGACGCCAGTGGACGTGCGCGTTCTCGCCGCGACGAATAAGAATCCCGAACAGGCTGTCGCGAGCGGTCACTTGCGGCAGGATCTATATTTTCGTCTCAATGTTTTCCACATCCATCTGCCGCCGCTGCGTGAGCATAAGGAAGACTTGCAGCCTCTGGTCGATCATCTGCTGGCGGAAATATCTGCAAAGCACGGCAAGCGGGTCTCTGGCGTCGGCACGGATACAATGGACCTTTTCCGCTCCTATCCCTGGCCTGGAAATGTTCGCGAGCTGCGCAACGTCTTGGAGCGCGCCGTCATCGCCTCGGACCGGGGCACCATTGGCCGCCAGCATCTTCCGCCGGATTTCGGCCATGCTCCCGCCGTCGGCGCCCCGGGACTCGGGGGCCTTCGCTTTCCCGTTGGCACCACCGTGGATGATGCCGAGCGCGAACTGATCCTTCAGACCCTTACGGCCACCAGTCAAAACAAAACGCGAGCCGCGGAACTTGCTTGGCATCAGCCTGAAGACCCTTCACAACAAGCTCAAAGAATACGAGGCGGGGCGGAATAATGCGTCTCAGCCTGAAAACTAAATTCACGCTGGCGATCTCGCTGCTCGTGTTGGCGGTTGTTGCGGTGGTATCGGCGTTGTACATCGCTCGCCTTACGCGCCAAACCCTGCATCAGGCAAACGACACGGCCGCCTTCATAGCGCAACAAGTCTACGACGCTTGCGGCAATGCACTCAAAGAAGCCGCTGAACGTGGTGAGGCTCCCGCGTCGCCCGACGCGGCCGATCTACGCGAGTATGTCCGCCGCGCGTTTGACAACAGCAGTATGCTCAACTCGCTGATCGAATCCGATGTCGGAATTTCGCCCACGATTTACGAAATCACGATCAGCGACGCCGATGGCGTCGCGCTAATCTCTAGCGATGCTTCCCTTCGGGATCAACCAGTGGCGAAGCGCCCCCCGATCAGTTCCTTGGTGCGCGCCAGTTTTTTCCGTCAGATGGGCGAACTCTACGGACCACCCCAGACTTTCGAGTTTTCTCTGCCCTTCCAAGTGGGGACGCAACCGTTTGGCGGCATTCGCATTGGCCTTTCCTCCACTCTAATCCGGGGACAGGTTTTGCCGGGGCTCCTTTCTGCCGTCTATTGGGGACTTGGCTCGGTCTTGGTATCCACCGTGCTGGCTTTGCTGGTGAGCACCATCGCATTGGCTCCCATCGAACGTATTTCCGTTCAGCTGGACCGCATCTCGGCGGGCCAGTTTGATCCGGAACCTGTCGTCGAGCAGGGCGACGAATTCGGAATCGTAAGCACCAAGATCGTCGGAATTGGAAAGCAGTTGCACGACGTGCGTGAAATTTTCAGCGCGCTGCGCGAAAACTTGGACCAAGTGATGAGCGGCCTCGAGGACGGACTGCTCCTCTTCAATGCCGAAGGACGCGCGGTGCTGGTGAGCCCGTCGGTCGAAAAATTCCTGGGCGTCCGCTCCAATGAACTCCGAGGCACCCGGTTGGCCGAGATTTTCCCGGCGGGTCATCCTTTTCGCGAAGCTTTGAACATTGAAGGAAACCGGATCGAGCCCACCGAAGGCAAAGAGATAACGATGGAGAACGGCCCGCGCTCCCGGCGCATCGGAGTAAGTGTGCAGGTCATCCGCGAGCAAGGCGTGCAAATGGGCACGCTGATCACCCTGCGAGACGTCGAGTCGCTCGAGCGCATCGGAAGCCAGCTCCAAGTGTCCGAGCGCTTGGCAGCATTAGGCCGCGTGACGGCTGGCGTCGCGCACGAAGTCAAGAATCCGCTGAACTCCATGCGCCTCTGGCTCGAAATATTGAAGGCCAACATGCCCGTTGATCCCGAACCCCAACAGGCCGTGAGGATGCTGGATAGCGAAATCGACCGGCTGGACCGCGCCGTGAAAACATTCCTGAATTTCACCAAACCAGTCGAACTCAATCTGCAAGAAACAGATGCCCGCGATATTCTCGATGAAGTTCTCGACGCCGCTCGGCCGTCCATCAAGCGCGCCGGACTCATCCTGAGCGCTGAACGACCCTCTGAACCCCTAACAATACTCGTCGATCGGCAGATCATTCATCAAGCGGTCCTGAACCTTCTGCTGAACGCCTGTGATTTCACGGATTCGAATGGCTCAATCGCGGTTAATTTGCGCCGCTCCGGCAATCTTGCGATCATCGAAGTACACGACTCAGGAAAGGGAATCCCTCCTGAGGACCAGAAGAAAATCTTCCAGCTCTTTTTTACGACGCGGCCGGGCGGCACCGGGATCGGCCTGGCGAATACGTTTCGGTTCATACAATTGCACAACGGAAACATAGAATTCGAATCGGAGCTGGGTCGCGGCACCACATTTCGCGTGCAGCTCCCCCTAGTGCGGACGGCCGACGAATCTTCTCCGAAACTTCGTGACTTTAGCCAGCCATTTGCGGCCGGGAATCGATAAATGCCTAATCGATCGAAGGTCCGCGCCGGCTTAATCGCTTTTTTGAGTGGTCTTTCGCTGTTGGCCTCCGGTTGTTCCCAACAGCGAGTTCGCGCGGCCAATCCCACCACAGCGCCGCTGCCCCCCAGCGCAGAGCGGCCCATGAACGTCGCTCCTGATACCAATGCGACTCCACCGGAGAGTCCCGTGCCTCCAGCTCCAACCGTTGCCGGCTCGTCGGCGCCGCCCGTTCAAATTGTACCCGCCGAGCCCGTGGCGCCACGGAAGCCCGGCGGCGAATCGGCGGAAGCAGTATCGCCACCATCCGCACATCCCGCGGCGCCGCAAATCTCTCCGCAGATTTCCCCCGGCGATCAAGCCGCCTACGAGCGGAGGACGAATGACGATGTCTCCGTGACTCAGAAGAATCTCGATATGGCCAGGGGCAAGCAATTGAGCGCCGCCCAGCGCGACTTGATCGAAAAGATTCGCAGTTTCGTCTCGCAATCCCGCGGTGCCAGTAAGGACGGCGATTGGGCTCGCGCGGAGAATCTGGCCCAGAAGGCCCGGCTGCTTTCGGCTGAGTTGATCAACTCGCTCTAAGGTGAGCGTACAAAATTCACCCTATTGGCTCCCGGCCCGGAGTATGGTAATTGTTACTGGTATGTGAACGATGCTCCAATCTCGGAGGGAACAGATGCCCGTCACCACCCAAGACGTGCGGCAGTTCCTCATGGCAAAAGATCCAGAATTTCGCAGTCTCGCCGAACAGCATTCCCGCTGTGAATCCCAACTAGAACAGATCGTTAAATCTCCTTACCTCAGTGCGGAAGATCTTGTCGAAGAGGCTATGCTGAAAAAGCTCAAGCTCCGACTGAAAGACCGGATGGAGTTTATTTTGTCCAAGCATCAGCAGTTCCCCCACTAGGGCCCCGTCAGCGACTCGCTTCTGTCGTACAATACATCTGCATTCCGAAGGACCGTTCTCATCACAACAGGAGTCTTGCCAACAAGTAATCGGCCTAGGCTTAACGCAGGTCGTGGAACTTCCACTCAGATGGTCAAAGACGCGTACAAATTTGCGCTACCGCCCATCGTTGCGGGCGTAGCGTGTCTTTTTTTTGACTGGAAACTTCCTGCCGCCATTCTGATTCTTCTTGGCGGCTCTATCTTTTATTTCTTCCGCGATCCCGAGCGCGCAATTCCGGAGGATCCCGCCGCGATCGTTTCGCCCGCGGACGGCAAGGTCGTGGATATCGCCAGCGAGGAGTTCGATTCCCGCAGCGGCACTCGAATCAGCATTTTCCTTTCGATTTGGAACGTTCACGTACAGCGCGCCCCGGTAGCGGGCCGAATAGCGGAAGTTACGTATCGCCCGGGGCGTTTCTTTGGCGCTTACCGCGCCCGTGCTTCCGGGGAAAACGAGCAAAACGTAATTTATATGGATACGCCACATGGCATATTGGTCTTCAAACAAATCGCCGGAGCCATCGCGCGACGCGTGCTATGCTGGAAGCGAAAAGGCGAAACTGTCGCCCGCGGCGAGCGCGTGGGCCTGATTCGATTCGGATCCCGCGTGGATATCTGGCTGCCCCTTGAAGTCGAAATTGCCGTCCGGCGCGGACAAATGGTGAAAGGCGGGGAGAGCATTCTGGCGAAATGGACTTCAATAGCATAGATCCCATAGGCCGCGAAGAGGATCCCGGGCGGCAATTGCGCCGCAACCGATTGCGTCGCGGCATCTACATCCTCCCCAGCATGTTCACGGTGGCCAACCTGCTTTGCGGCTACTACGCGATTCTGGCCACCCTCGAAGGTCAGCCTGCCGACTTCGATAACGCCGCCCGCGCCATCGGCATCGCGATTGTGTTCGATTCCCTTGACGGGCGCGTCGCCCGAGCCATGGGCACCAATAGCGAGTTTGGAAAGCAGTTCGATTCGCTTGCGGACATTGTGAGCTTCGGTATGGCCCCAGCGTTTCTTGCCTACGCCTGGGGAGTGCATACGCTCGGACTCGCCAGTGAATCCGCTCCTCACCTGATCCCGCTCGGCTGGCTGATTGGCTTTTTCTATGTCGGTTGCTGCGCGTGGCGTCTCGCACGCTTCAATATTCAGGGTATGGCGCCGGGCGGCAATAGGTTCTTTGCGGGAATGCCTACTCCTGCCGCCGCCGGTATGGTCGCAGCGGTCGTGCACGCATTTCCCAGCCCGGTTCAGGACGGACGCATCTCGGTCTTGTGGCTCGGGCTCATCGTCGCACTTGGCCTGTTGATGTCCAGCACTGTGCGCTATTACAGCTTCAAAGACATACCGTGGACGCGCCGCCAGCCGTCTCTCGCCATACTCCTTCTAGTTCTTCTGATCGGCGGCATCGTCCTTTTCTCGCAGATCACGCTCCTTGCGATCGCCAGCGCGTACCTCGTCCATGGCATCGCGTTTTACGCGGTGCGGTCGGTGCGCCACCGCCTCGCGAGCCGCCACGCCTGACCCATGCCCGCCGGGCCGCCGAACTCCTACCGGGTTGCGATTGTCGGCGCATCTTCGCTGCGCGGTAAGGAAATCAAGCAGCTTCTTGAAGCTCGTAATTTTCCGGCAAGTGACGTCATCCTCATCGACGAAAGCGTCATGGCCGGCACTCTCACCGAAGCCGCGGGCGAGCCCACCTTCATCCGCGCTCTTGAAGAAGACAGCTTTGAACACGCAAACTTTGTTTTCTTTGCCGGCACTGCCGCTGACGCCGAAAGAAACTGGCAAGCCGCCCGGAAGGCGGGCTCCACGGTAATCGATTTAACGGGTGCCCTCGCCGCCCGCGGCTCCAGCGACGACTCTACGCCTTGGATTCCCTCTCTCGACTCGATCTTGCCGCCGCGTTTTTCTTCTCCAACCAACGGCTCGCCTCACAGCGCTGCCTATAGCTCGCCTCCGACGCCCGCAATTATCGCGTGCACTGTGGCGGCGGTTCTCGGCGTATTTCACTCGCGCGGTGTTGCCATGCTGCTGTTTCCCCCGGTTTCCGAACGCGACCTTGCGGGCGTCGAGGAATTGGAGAGTCAAACTTCAAGCCTGCTGTCGTTCCGCGAAATCGCGAAGCCAGTTTTTGATACTCAAGTCGCCTTCAATCTCCTCGCGAGTTACGGAGAAGCAACCAAGCCTAGCCTGGCGGAGACCCGTAGCGCCCTCGCGCGAGATGTCGCGCGCTATCTTTCCGGCCGTTCTCCTGTCCCCGCGCTTCAAGTCGTGCAGGCACCCGTATTTTACGGTTACGCTTTCTCGGCCTACGCCGAGTTCCCTTCACTCGAGCTCGGGCAACTCGAATCCGCGTTCGCGAATCTCGGTGTGAAGGTCGACGCGCCCGGCGACGCTGCGCCCACAAATATCAGCGTGGCCGGTGAAAATGAAATTCATCTCGCGCGCATTGGGCCTGACCCCAATGTCGCGAACGCCGTGTGGATCTGGGGAGTTGCCGATAATCTGCGTCTTCCGGCGGTCAACGCCGTTCGGATTGCGGAGGCACTGATTGCAAAATCGCAGTAGTGATAATCATCGCGTTCCGCACCGCTTGCTTTCGCTCGCCGCGCTTTTCGCAGCGCTCTTCGGTGCAGGCTGCGGCTACCACGTGGCCGGCCACGCCGCTCAATTGCCTGCGGAATGGCAAACCATCGCCATTCCTGCGTTTACCAACGACACCACGCGCTATCGCATCGAACAGCGTTTCACTCAGGCCGTCATTCGCGAATTCATCACCCGCACGAAATATCGCGTCGTGCAGACTACGGAATCCGCCGACGCCGTCCTCCACGGCGAAGTGCTTTCGATTGACGCCAATCCTATACTGTTCGAAGCCACCACCGGCCAGGTAACCACAATGCTGGTGACGGTGCATGCCAAGGTGCAGCTCGTGGATAATCACACTCAAAAAACCGTGTATAGAAATGACGATACGGTTTTCCGCAACGAGTATCAGATCTCAACCGACGTAAACAGCTTCTTCGAGCAGCAGGATCCTGCTCTCGAGCGCATGTCCCGCGACTTGGCGTCGCATCTGGTCTCCGATGTCCTGGAGAATTTCTGATGCCGGCCGCCTCCCCGGATAAGCTCCTTCATCAACTGCCGCACGGCAAGTTTCCGGCGGCGATCGTTCTCCTTGGAACCGATCACTATTTGCGCGGGATGTGCCGCGACAAAATCATTGAAGCAGTTGTCCCGGCAGCGGCTCGCGACTGGGCTGTCACCCGCATATCCGCGCGCGATACTGATTGGGACGAAATCCTCGGACTAGCCCAGATGCGGCCCATGCTCGCCGATCGTCAGGTGCTCATTATCGACGGCGCCGAACACGTCGAAGAGCTCGGCGAAAAATCGCGCGACCGGGTTCTCGCTGCCATCGAGAATTATCTGGCTTCGCCCGCTCCGTTCACCGTCCTCGTCATCGAGGCAACATCTCTCGACGGCCGACAGAAGTTCTCGAAGCTCCTGCACGATAAAGCCCTGGTTGTCTCCTTGATGATCGAGCCCGAATCCGCTGCGCTGCTCGCCATGCAAATGGCTAGGGAACTGGGAACCGAGATAGACCGAGATGCCGCCACCCTTCTCGCGGATATCATGAACGGCGAGCCTGCGCACATTCGCATCGAGCTAGAAAAACTCTCCACGTACGCGCTCGGCCGCCGCATCGTCAAAGCCGATGTTGAAGTTCTAGTGGTCGCTGCGCGCAAGAACACAGTCTGGCAGTTTGCCGAGCTGCTCGCCAATCGCCAGCGCGGTCCCGCTTTTGAATTTCTAAGCAATCTCTTGCGTGAAGGAGAGCAACCCGCCGCGCTTGTGGGCGCTCTCGCTTGGCGGTATCGGGCGCTCATTGAAAGTCGCGATTCGCGATTCTCCAAGAAGTCTTTGCTGGCAGGCTTGGTCGAGTTAGCCGAGGCCGATAGTCAGTTCAAGTCTGCCAATCCGAACCACCGCGCCACCATGGAGTTTCTGATCGTCCGCCTCACCTCTCCAACACCATAGTCCGGCCACTTCCATCTGTCGTCATTCTGAGCGGAGTGCGTCGCGTTTTTTTGCTCACCATTCGCCGCCTTTCGGCGAATGGTCGGCGCACGCAGGCGAAGAACCTCTCTTGGATTTAACAGCCACCGCACCCGTTCCTATCGCCTCGCCTCGAAAAATTTCTGCAGCACCGCCGCCGCACGTTCCGCAAGCACTCCCGCTGTAACTTCCACGCGGTGATTCAATCCCGGTTGGTCGAAAATGGAAAAGCACGACCGCACCGCGCCTCCCTTCGCGTCATCCGCTCCATAAACCAGCCGGCCAATCCGAGCCTGGATCATTGCTCCCGCGCACATCGCGCAAGGCTCGATGGTCACGTAAAGCACTGCCTTGAGCAGCCGGTGATTTCCAACCGACCTCGCAGCCTCGCGCAACGCTAGAATTTCGGCATGGGCGGTTGGATCGCAATCCGCGATGGTGCGATTCCCGGCACGCGCTACAATACGACCGTCCACCGCCACAACCGCGCCCACAGGCACTTCACCGCGTTGAGCAGCCGCTGCCGCTTCCTCAAGCGCGGCTTCCATCAATGAAATGTCCGCCTCACTCATTTGTATCCCTACGCGAGACGGCAAATCGCGACAGAAAATACAGCACAATCCCAGCCGCAATGATCGCGACCGCGATCGCCATCTCATTCGTATGACCGATGACTTCGCTGGTGTTGCGCACCAACGCCACCACAATCAGCCCCAGCGGAGGCAAGCCAATCATCACCGTCCCTGCGATTCCTCCCGGCACTCGGAAAGGACGCGCCAGACCTGGCTCGCGCACGCGCAACGCCACCAGCGCCCAGAATTCCAGCACGATGCTCAATCCCGTCAGCAGCACATCTAGTATCAGGCTGCGCTCGAATCCCAGCGGATAGCACGCCGCCCAAAAGCATGCGCAAACCACAACCGCAACCCACGGCGTGCCGGTCCGCGCGCTCGTCCGCGTGAATATCTTCGGCAGATAACCGTCCTCCGCCATCACTGCCGGCAGCCGCTAAACGACATCATCAGCGCCCCAAACGATGCCAGCGCGCCAATCACTCCCAGCCGCCGCAATCGCAATCGCCAACGCTTCCCCGCCCACCGCGCGTCCCACGTCCACCCAGCCGCCGGTGGCCCACATGTTCGGGTCCAACCTGGTCCGCGCCACTGCGGCCACTGGCAGAAAATAACTCGCCACCACCAGGATCATCGCGCCGAGCATCGCTCGCGAATAATTCCGCTGCGGCGCTTCCACTTCTCCAGCGATTGTCGAAAGGTTGTCCCACCCCATGTAGTTCCACATCGCGATCAGAATTCCGCCCAGTAGGTCGGCATGTCGCAGCGGAATCGCAGCGGACGTCCCCGCCCGCCCGTGAAACACCGCGAACACAATCAGGGCGACAAATGGCAAGAGCAGCGCAGCATTCATCACCAGCGAGCCATCGCCCACCGCTCGCGCGCCCGCCACATTCCACGCCGTGCACACCGCAATCATTAGAAAGCCAATCACCAGGCCGCGGTGTCCCGCCACGATTCCCGGCGCCAACCTCCCGATGTAGTCCACGAATAAATTCGGATAAAGCGCCATCTCGAACACGCTTCCAGTGAGCGTCAGCCATGCTTCTTGGTATCCCCAAAACGAACCCATTCCCCGGCGCACCCACACATAGAACCCGCCTTCTTCCGGAATCGCTGATGCCAGCTCGCTCACCATCGCCGCTGTCGGCAAACTCCAAATCAGCGGCGTGATTAGCAGGATCAACAGTGTCGCGCGGTATCCGGTCTTTTGAACGATGTCTTCGAGTCCATAGGGTCCGCCTGCCACCATGAAATACGTTGCCGCAATCATGGGCGCCAAAGTCATCTTGCCGCGCCACGGACTCCACCCGTTGCGTTTCGTCCGCGCACCATTGATGGCAGCTGTTTTCAAAAGCTCCATCCTTCTCGATCGAGATCGTTCGCTTCCCCACTCAGGCCGCGCGCAGTGTAAATCAAAAGCTCCGCCGCCGCGAATTTCATCACACACCTTTGTGCGCCGCGACCTTCGGTATAAAATGCACGCTCACTTTCACGTGTCGAGATGCCGGGCGCCACGCGGTTTTACCGGCTCTTTTCTTAAGCAAAGAGAAATTCTTTCAATGGAACTGCGCAAAGACCCCATCACCCGCAGTTGGGTAGTTGTCGGCCAAGCAGAACGCGACCAGGATCGCCCCGGTCCCTGCCCGCTCTGCCCGGAAAATTCCGCGCAGTCCAATCTCTTGCTGGCGCTGCCGCCGCAAGGCCAGTCCCAAGTGCGCGTGTACCCTCACTTCCGTCCTCTTTACCACATCGAGGGCGAGCCCGGCCGCAGCGCCGACGGCATTTTCGACCGCATGGACGCCATCGGCGCGCACGAAATCATCATCGAAACCCCCAGCCATTCGCGCACGCTCACGCAGCTCACAGATGAAGAAATCGAGCGCGTGCTCGAAGCCTATGCCCTCCGCATCGCGGACTTGAAGCGCGACGCTCGCTTCAAATACGTAGCTGTCTTCAGGAATCAAGGCCCGCTGGCCGGAGAGGAATGGCCGCATCCGCATTCGCAGGTGTCCGCAACCACTTTTGTTCCGCGCCGTATTCTGTACGAGCTGCGCGCCGCCCGCGAATGGTACCGCGAACGCGAGCGCTGCGTTTTTTGCGACATCCTGCGGCAGGAAATTCGCCAGACGGCCAGAGTTGTGGATAGCGTCGGCGATTACTACGCCTTTTGCCCGTATGCTTCGCGGGTCCCTTACGAAACGTGGCTGATCCCGCGGGCGCACAATCATCAGTTCGAGGCGCCATCGCCCGAAGAAAACCGCCGCCATTTGGCCGCTCTGCTCGGACGCACCCTCCGCCGCTTGCTGCAAGTTACCCGCAGCTACCACATGGTTCTGCACACCGCGCCCAATAATCTACAAACCAAGGGCGAGTTGAGTGACTACTGGGCCACCATCGCTGGCGACTATCACTGGCACTTCGAAATCCTGCCCATCGTCGAGACGCGCAGCAAGTCCTACAGCATCAAGGAAGTTTATTTCAATGGCACTCTTCCCGAACGCGCCGCCGAGCATCTCCGCCAGATCGATCCCGGAACATGAAAGCTCTGCATGAATTCCCCACTGCACCGAATCCCCCAGCGCGGCGGAATCATTTTTCGATTTCTCTTTTTTATTTGCTTTCTCTTTTTGCTTTTTCTGATTTATCTGGCGCGCCATCCGCTGCTCGGCTTGGCGGGAAGTTTCTGGGTAGTCAACGATAAACCCGAGGCGTCCGACGCGATCGTGATTCTGGGCGACGACAATTACGGGGGCGATCGCGCCACCCGCGCCGCCCAGCTTTTCAAAGACGGAATGGCGCCACACGTCGTCGCCAGCGGACGCTACCTGCGTCCCTACGCCACCATCGCCGAACTAGAGCAGCACGACCTAACCGATCGCGGCGTCCCCGCCAGCGCCATCGTTCGCTTCGATCAGCACGCGGAAAATACCAAGGATGAAGCCGCGGCGCTCGCCCAACTCATCTCGTCGCGCGGCTGGAAACGCATCCTCCTGGTCACCTCGAATTACCACACGCGCCGCGCCCACTATATCTGCGAGCGCACTTTCCCTGCTGGCACCATCCTTCGCGTCGTGGCCGCTCCGGATTCCGAATATGATCCCCATTCCTGGTGGCACAGCCGCGCCGGAGTAAAAATGTTCGCCCGCGAATTTGCCGGCATGCTCGTCGCCATCTGGGAAATGCGCAATTCCACCGTCCGCACCTCCGATTCCTCGCTCCTCTTTTCCTACTCGCCCTGGTAGCTGCGGCAACAGCAGCCGTCATCCTGAGCGAAGTCCCGCGCTTTCTCCCTTCGCGCGGTCTTTGCGCGGCGCGGGACGCAGTCGAAGGACCTCTCTTCGATCTAACCTCTAGCTACTCATGTCGCAGCGCCACCATCGGATCAACGCGCGTCGCCCGCCGCGCCGGAATGTAGCTCGCCAGTATCGCCGCGAGAATTAGCACCGAGGCCGTGGCCAAAAAGGTCAAAAGGTCGTTAGGTCCAACTCCGGCCACGAAATGCTCTAACACATGTCCAGCCGCTAGAGCAGCGACGGTTCCGGCGCCAATTCCTATAGCGATCATTCCGAGGCTTTGGCCAATCACCAACCACATCACGTTGAGCGCTCCAGCCCCCAGGGCCATGCGCACTCCGATTTCCCGCACACGCTGGTTGGTTAAATAGGAGAGAACGCCGTAGATACCTATGCAAGCGAGGACCAGCGCCAATCCGGCAAAGGTGCTAAACAGGATTAGCAGGAAGCGCTGCCGGGAAATCGATGCGCTAGCCAGCTCTTCCATAGTGCGGATCTCATAGAGAGTTCCGCCGCTCGTGCCGCCACCCGCCTCCCGCTTTATGCCTTCCGCCACGCTCAAGGGTGGAAGATCGGTTCGGACCGCCACCGACATCACCGAAGAAAATAACCCCATCAAGGAATCGGGAATTTGGGCGAACGGACAATAGATTTGATCGCGCACCAGCGACTGATCATCACTAGCCAATCCCCAGTGCCTCACATGACCCACCACGCCCACTATCTCAACTGGAGCCCGACCCAACGCGGGAACCCATAGGAGCTGGCCGACAGCGCTCCTTCCGCTAAAAGCGTGGCGGGCCAATATGTCGTCAATCACCACCACAGGCTTAGTCCCCATGCGATCGCCGTCATTGAAAAATCGCCCTTGACGCAGCTGGATGCCCATAACCGCCAGAAAATCGGGCGTGGTAGTCGTTGTCAGACCGATGGGCATTTGACTCTCTGGCGGCAGTGCGGCGGTAGTGGAGTACGGGAGAGGGTTTTCACCTTCGCGCATGGGGATAATGTCGGCCAGCGCAGCGGACCGCACGCCGGGCACTCGGCGAACACGATCCAGGAAATCCTGCCAGGCCGCGCGCGTCTCTGCTGGCCTGGCAAGCGCTTCGGGGGAGATCTCAACTCGGGCAGCCAGTAGATTCTTAACGTTAATTCCTGGGTTCAGCGACGACAACCGCACAACTGTATTCGCAAGCATTCCCGCGGAAAACAGCAGCACCAGCGCCAGAGCGACTTGGCCCGCCACAAAACTACCATGCAGACGACGTGAACTCGTCGTAGTCCGGCCTTCGGCACGGAGGATCGTTTCCAGTTGCTCTTCGGGAGCACTCAAGGCAGGGGCGACCCCGAACAAGAGCCCGCAAAATATCGAAACGATGAGCACGAAAACCAATACGCGCCAATCGATATGGATGTCGCCGGCCCGTGGCAGACTGCCTGGCCAGAATGTCACGAACGGATGGATACCTGTCACCGTCAGTAATAACCCAAGCAAGCCTCCGCAAAGCGCCAGGATTCCGCTCTCCGTCACGCACTGGCGCGCCAATCGAATACGGCTTGCCCCAAGCGCTCGCCGCACCGCAAACTCGCGCTCACGTGATACCGCCCGCGAAAGCAGGAGGCTCGCAACGTTCACACACCCGATCAGTAGCAGCAAACCAGCCGCGCTTAGAAGTAACCAGAGTGTTGGTCGGATGTCCCCGACCAATTCCTCACGGAGAGGTTGCGCAACGATCGCGTGACCCTCGTCGGATTTCGGATAAGCTTTTGCCAGAGCGCCGCTGACAACGGCCAACTCCGCTTGCGCCTGCGGGAGAGACAATCCCGCTCGAAGGCGCGCCGCCACATGAAGGATGCGCGCCTCGCGATTTCGCATTCTAGGGTCCGTCCATTGACCGAGCGGGGTATACACCTCCGCTTGCTCTCCCGAAAGCGCAAAACCGGCAGGCGCCACACCAACTATCGTGTAAGGCTTGGCTTCAAGGAGCAGTTGCCCGCCGATTGCTGCCTCGCTGCCTCCATATCGGCGTTGCCACAGACCATAGCTGATGATGATCACGGGGGTTGCACCCGGTTGGTCTTCTTCTTGCAGAAACGCGCGCCCTCGCAAGAGAGGAATCCCCAAGACCGAAAAAAGCTCCGAGGAGATAAGCCGTCCGTCTACGTACTCTGATACTCCCTTCTCACTGATAGTGCCGCCCCCGTAGGCCCACGCCGCCATAGACCCCTGAGCGTGGCTCTCGCGCTCGCTATCGAGAAAATCGGGATACGACAAACCCCAGTGTTCGCCATACTTTTGTGTCTCATCATGTATGGCGATCAGTCGATCAGGCTGCGTATAGGAAAGAGGTGTGAGCAGCACGCCATTCAACACGGTGAACATGACCGTCGTCAATGCGATGCCGAGAGCGAGGGTAATCATCGCGGCTGCGGTGAAGCCTGGATTCTTGCGCAACATGCGCAAGCCGAAGCGCGCATCTTGAATCGCGGATTCCACCAGGCTCACGCCCAGCGCATCGCGGCACTCCTCTTTGGTCCGCTCCAACCCGCCCAGTTTCACTCGTGCCTGCCGCAGCGCTTCCTCGCGCGACAAACCCGCGCGCATCAAATCTTCCGCGTGCGCCTCGATGTGGAACCGCAGCTCCGCCTCCAGCTCGCTCTCGACGCGCGAGCGCCCGAAAATCGCTTCCCACCCAGACGCGCAGCCGCCTCCAAATCCTCATACCTCCTCCGACCGTGTCCGCAGAATCCCAGCGATGACGTCCGCCATCCGGTTCCACTTTTCCGCTTCCGTCTCCAACCGGCGCTTTCCCGTCGCCGTAAGACGGTAATACTTCGCCTTGCGCTTGTTTTCCGACTCGCCCCATTCGCTGGCGATCCAACCTCGCGCTCCAGCCGGTACAGCGCGGGATAAAGCGAGCCTTGCTGAATCTCCAAAGTCCCCTTGGAAATTTGCTGGATGCGCAGCAAAACCCCGTAACCGTGCAACGGTCCCAGCGAAACCGCCTTGAGGACCAGCATGTCGAGCGTGCCTTGCAGAAGATCGAGTTGTTTATCCACCGAGCCTCTCTCCTATACGGTCTAGGAATGTACGCCTCGTCTCCTAGCCTGTCAAGGAGAGCTAAAATTTCTCCGTATGCGCACCTCATGTGGAGTGCGGGAGCTTGCTCCCGCTGTTCGCCGCCCGGGTCTTGCCCGGGCGTGCTCCTCGCAGTCGATGGATCGCTCCGGTGTAGCCTCACCACCACCATCGATCGCAGCGCACTTTCCTTGCACCGCAACCATCAAAACCGCCCCGATGAGGCCCGGTGGCTGGTCGGTAACATCTAGGCCACAAACCTGTACTCTCTGTTTACACGCCCCGGCCCCTGTACTATAGTTTCCCCACTTCACAGGACGCGCGCCCCTGCCGCAGCGTCCCATAACGCTCAATGGGGAGATAGTCTATGTGGCGTAAGCCTGATGAGAAGCCAGCTTCGCAACCGTCCAAGACACCCGCCGCCGTACCGGTCAATCTCAAGCCAGACATCGTGCCGGAGCCTCCTGTGGTCGCTGCACCACCACCGGCGCCCGAGCCACGGGTTTTCAAGTCGCCCGCAATCGAACCGGCGGTCCCGTCTCCCGTCAGTTCCACGACCTCCAGGATCAATTCCGGGCTTAAGATTACGGGCGAAGTCTTTGGCGATTCAGACCTTGTGATCGATGGCGAAGTCCAGGGTAAAGTCCGCCTGTCCAGCGGTCGCGTCACCGTCGGCCCCTCCGGACGCGTCACGGCCGAAATTGAGGCCCGCGAGATCGTGGTCGAGGGAACCGTTCAGGGCAATTTGAAAGCGGCAGACAGCGTTCGGCTGGGCCCGGCCGGCCGCGTTACCGGCAGCGTGCTCACTCCGCGAATTGCCATCGACGATGGCGCCAGGCTCCGCGGCAAAGTGGAAACAACCACTCCGGGCACCCAATCCCGTGGATCTTCTCAAGCCACGCCGGTCACGCGCGTGGCGAAAGAGCTTCAGAGCGTCGCCGCTAGCGCCGACTCCGAATAGAATCACCTATGAATTGGACGGCCAAAGCTCGTCCCGCCACCACCGGCGCCGCCTCCACGGCAACGTCGCGTGCCGCGGTGCCCAAACCTGGCCCCTCCGTTACGCCCAGCCCATCCGGCAACACACGCATCTCCAATGGCCTAAAGGAATTCCTTTGGCTGATCAGCGACGTTCCGCGCGCTCGCATCCTCGATCTCGGGCCAGTCTGGCAATCGACGGTGACTTTCTTCATCGAGAAAGGCTACCGCCTTTCCACCGATGACCTGCTGAGGACCTGGAAAGAGTTCCTGACTGCGGAGGAAGAGCAACTTCGCGTAGCGCCTTTGGGCGAGGAGAGGGGGGTGGCTTCCACGGCGATGCTTGCCGACAAGTTTCTCGAGAACGCCCTTCAGTATCCCGAGAATCATTTCCATGGGATCCTGGCGTGGGATCTTCTGGATTATTTTGACTCCGCAGTTATGCCTTCGCTGATGGCGCGGCTTTCGAAGATCCTGAGCCCCAACGGGGTCGTCCTCGCGCTGTTCCACAGTCGGCCGGTGGATAGGTTCCACCGATATCGAATCACCGATGCTCAAACGATTGAACTTGTCCCCGCCGCGACGCTAGCCATCCACGCACACGTCTTTCAGAACCGGGAAATTCTTAGCCTCTTTTCTGAATTCCGCTCCTCGAAAACCTTCGTGGGCCGCGATCAGGTCCGCGAGGGGCTCTTCCTGAAATAGCTAGTCCACCTACCGACCCCTGCCAATTTTTGGAACCATTTGACCCTTTGCCGGGAATAACCCTGCGGTCTATCGGCCGGGGAGAAGACAACGCACGATGCCAAGTGAGAAGGGTACGGGGGTGTCTAAAACAGCTCGCGAGGGGGCGGATGGGTGTCCAAATTTGCCTGATTCTGCCACTGAAATGTTTCTGGTTAGAAGGAACCCGCGCTTCAAACTCGTCGCTTTTTTTGCGGCCGCGGTGGCCATTTTCAGCTTGCCAGGTTGCGGCGGAGGAAGTGGCTCGACCACGGTCAACTCAGTTACCATCGATCCCACCGCGATCACTGTACCCATCAACACTCAGACCGACTTCACGGCTGTAGTCAAGCTCAACAACTCCAGCACCTCAACGACAACGACGATCACCTGGGAAGTGAACGGCACGGCGGGCGGAAGTTCGACTCTAGGCACGATCGTGCCGTCAACCGTGGATGCCGAAGTAGGCGTGTACGCCGCTCCCGCCGCTGTGCCGAGCACCGGAACCAGCACGGTCGGCCAAGTGAGCATCACAGCAGTGGCGCAGCAGAACACATCGAGCACCACATCGACGCAAATGGTGACGTCCAACACCGCAACGGTGACGATTGGAGTTGGCGCCGGTCTGTCCGTGACGCCAACAACGGCGATCGTGCCGGCGGGCGCGGGCCATCAGTTTTCAGCGCTGCTCAATAACGCCGCCGATCCGGCCGCGACTTGGACCGTGACTTCTTCCGGCGGCGGAGATGCCGGGACAATTAATTCCAGCGGCCTCTACACCGCGCCGCTGAGCCCACCGCCCGGAAATTCGGTGACAGTAACGGCCACGGATGGGGCGAGTACGGCGACAGCGACTTTGACAGTCGTTTATTCCGATCACTCACTCAACGGACCTTACGCTTTTTCGTACAAAGGCAACGACGCATCGGGATTTTTAGGAGTCGCGGGCAGCTTCGTCGCGGATGGCAGCGGGCACATCGTAAGCGGGCTCGAAGACTTCGACAGTTTTATCACTGGAGTTTCCACGCAGGTCACGTTCACGGGCACATATCAAGTGGGCACGGACGGACGAGGCACGGCCACGCTGAGTACCGGCCAGGGAACGGCTACGCTGCAATTCGCCATCAACAGCAACCAGCACGCACGCGTGATCCGCTTTGATAGCAATGCGACCGGCGGTGGAACGATTGACCAACAGAATCTGAACGCGCTATCGAATTCGCCTTCGGTGATTTCCGGTCCTTATATTTTTGTTGCGTCGGGCGCCGATTCAAGCTTTCTGAACCAATGGGAATTGGCGGGGTGTTTTCCGCCGACGGCGCAGGAAATATCCCGGCGACAAATACAATTCTGGACGTGAACGACGATGGAATCGCGAATGCGAGCGGCGTGACAACGGATGACATGACACTGCATGGATCGTACCAGTTCGATGGTGCGTTCCCCGGAACGGGCCGAGGGACCCTTACGCTGACGAGCACCACCACCGGCTCGCGTGAATATGCGTTTTATATTGTGGATAGCGCGCATCTGCAATTTGTGGAGATAGACAGCAATGCTTTTGTTGCCGGGCGCGCGGTGGGTGCGCCCACGGGAAATTCATTTTCCACGGCGACGTTAGTGGGCGCCAACTACTCTTTTACGAATGGCGGAAATTCGTCGGCCGGCGCGTACGCAGGCGGCGGAGTTTTCGTGTCCAATGGAAGCGGGACGATTACGGGCGGAACTTTCGACATCAACAATGCGGGTACTTACAACAGCGGGCCGGCGCTGAGTGCGTGCCCTTACACAGTGGACCCGACGACGGGCCGCATGGATCTTAAATTATTCACGGGGACCGGAGCGTGTCCATCGACCGCTAGCGCCAGCGTATCTGAATTCGCGGCTTATCCCACGTCGGAAGGATCGGCGCTGATGCTTGAGATTGACGCGAACGCTGTGACAACAGGCGCCGCTTATCAGCAGTGCTTCGTTGCGTCGGCGTGTTCGTCTGGAATTGCGGCGATCACGGGAGCGAGCACTTCACTCGGACTTGTCGGCGAAGGAACATTCCACAAGAATCCATCGGCCTATCAGCAAAATGTAGTTGGGCAAATCACACTGAGTTCCACGAGTATCAGTGGCGGAGATCTGGACATCAACAATTTCAACGCGGTTTTTCCGGCCGATCCAGTCGGAACGACTGGCAGCTCGATAGGGACGGCGTCCTCAACCGGCCGCGGGACATTTGTGATTGCGGCCACCAATCCAGACCGCGACTTATAATCTGATCTACTACCTCATTGACGACAACTCGGCGCTGCTGTTGGATAAGGATTCGAGCCTCGTCCTCCGAGGGGCGCTCGCACGGCAGTTCTAGTTGGGGCCCCCGGGGCTGAAGCCCCATTTGATTTCGCTGCTTGATCCCCCGCATAAATGTGCCGGGTTCCACCGAAAGAGGCGCGACGCCGCGGATCGAGCTGATGACTGACCTCGAGCCAATCGTCTTTGCCCCTTCGCCAGTGCGCTCAGGGCACGTTCGCTGCGCTCAGTGCAAGCAAGCGGGCATCCGCCGCGGTGGGTGCCCCTACAACTGCACAGGAGCCAATCGGGAGATTGGCGTTCCCAGGTTGATGCGAGGAGCACGCCCTGGCAAGCCTGGGCGGCAAACAGCGGGAGCAAGCTCCCGCACTCCACAGGAGGTGCCCGTTCGCACGAGGCAAATGGCGGACAAGTAGCCAAGCAGGTTTGCCGGGCACAGCATGCTGTGCCCCTACAACAGCAAAGGGCCGCCGACGGGAAGTCGCGCGCCTAAAACCCCATTTGATTTCGCTGCTTGATCCCCCGCATAAATGCGGGGGCTTCCACCATCTAATTCCGTCAGATAATTCGCTGGGAGGGCTCGATGCAGCCGAAAACCGAAGGCATCCTCGAATCGTCTTTGTACGTGAGCGACGTGGCTCGCTCGATTCGGTTCTATGAGGAAATTTTTGGGTTCCGCGTGATCAAGGACTTCGGCGAGCGGGGTTGTGCGATGGACGCAGGCGCACGCCACGTATTGCTGCTGTTCAAGAAGAGAGCTTCCCGCGCGATTCCTACGCCTCATGATGGGGACGGCGAACTGCACGTAGCGTTCGCAATTTCGACTTCGGAATTGGCCGGGTGGGAGCGATGGCTCGAGGAGAGAGGAATTGCGTTGGAGGAGAAACATCCGTGGGAAGGGGGCGGCATTAGCCTCTATTTTCGAGACCCGGATTGCCACTTGCTCGAAGTCGTCACGCCGGGGACGTGGTCGATCTACTTGAGAGCGCGGTTTCCCCGGCATCGAAGAGCGATTCTTCGACTGCGTGTCCCGGCGCTTCGCGCAAAAACAAAAGCGCGGGACACTTCGCTCAGAATGACGCCGCGGGGACCGTGCTCTGCTGGAAAAGGCGAGTACCTCGGTTGATCCGGGAGCACGCCCGGGCAAGCCCGGGCGGCAAACAGCGGGAGCAAGCTCCCGCACTCCACAGGAGGTGCCCGTTCGCGCGAGGCGAATGGCGGACAAGTAGCCAAGTATGTTTGCCGGGCACAGCATGCTGTGCCCCTACAATTGCAAAGGCAAGGCCCGCCTCCCCCGCATAAAATGCGAGGGCTTCCACCGTCGCGTTGATGGAGGCTTCCTCCTGACATCGAAGAGAGGTTCTTCGACTGCGTGTCCCGGCGCTTCGCGCAAAAACAAAAAGCGCGGGACACTTCGCGCAAGCATGACGCCGCTTGGGGACCGTGCTCCTCATTTAGAAGTCGAGGACGAGGAGAGTGATGTCGTCTTCTTGGGCGCGGTTGGAATTGTGACCGGAAAAATCGGCGATGCTATGGAGGAGGGCGTCGGTGAATCGGGCGGCGGAAATATTGAGATGCGTTTCGAGGAATTGTGCGCAGCGCGACTTGCCAAATTCCTCTTGCGCGGCGTTCTTGGCTTCAAAGACGCCGTCGGTGCAGAGCAGGCAGCGATCGCCAGAACCCACGCAGATGTCCACGGAAGAGTAGGCTGCTTCGGGGAACATGCCCAGCATCAGGCCGTTCTCCTCAATTTCTCGCACGTTGCGCACGCTACGCGAGGCAAGCATGAGCGGCGGATGCGCGGCAGCGGAATAGCGCAATAGGCTTTTTTCCAAATCCACGAATAAATAGGCCGCGGTAACGAAGTGCTCTTCGAACTTGCCGCAGAGAGAGGCGTTCAAGCCTGCGAGAACGCGCGCGGGATCGTGGGCATGAGCCGCCTGGCCTGCGAAGGCGACCTTCAACATGGAGGCAATCAGCGCAGCAGGCACGCCGTGTCCGGTGACGTCGGCTACGAGAATGCCGACATGTTTTTCGTCGACAACGAGGAAATCATAGAAATCGCCGGCGACGGCGCTCATGGGGACGTAGCGCGCGACGATTTCGAGTCCTGAGAAGGCGGGGATGGTTTGCGGGAGCGTGGAAGATTGAATCTGGCGCGCGATTTCCAATTCTTTGTTGATGGCGAGGAGGCGTTCTTCGTTCGCGAAGATGCGGCGCGCCGATACGTATCCGAGGCACGCAACGAAAATCAGGAAACCGACAAACTCGACGTTGCGCC
>CAVRSO010000125.1:0-12285 GCA_963723845.1 uncultured Acidobacteriota bacterium | reverse complement strand
TTTTGCGCGCGGCGCTGCAGATTCTCGGCAACTCCGCGATGCGAAAGAGCGCGCGTTCGGAATAGCCTGGAGTAGAGATATAGCTTTGGCAAAAATGACTGAACCGCACAATCGAATCGTATCCGGCAAGGCGCTCGACGAGGACGCGCGCATTGAGGCCAGCGTCCGCCCGGCGAATTTCGCCGACTACATCGGCCAGGACCGCGTAAAAGAAAACCTGCAAATTGCTGTGCAAGCGGCGCGGGCGCGGGGCGAGGCCCTCGACCACGTCCTGCTCTACGGGCCGCCGGGGCTCGGCAAAACCACGCTGGCGCAAATTCTGGCGAATGAAATGGGTTCCTCGATCAAGATCACTTCAGGGCCGCTGCTGGAAAAAAAAGGCGACCTCACGGCGGTGCTCACTTCGCTCGATCCGAGCGACTTTCTTTTTCTGGACGAGATTCATCGTCTGCAACCGGCGCTCGAGGAAATTCTCTACCCCGCGATGGAGGATTTTCGCGTGGACCTGATTATCGGCCAAGGGCCGGGGGCGCGCGTGCATCCCTATCAGTTGAATCGCTTTACGCTGATCGGCGCCACCACTCGCGCGGGACTGATCATGGCGCCGCTGCGTTCGCGCTTCGGCATTTTGCACCGGCTGGAATTCTATACCCCGGAGGATTTGCACCGGATCGTGGTTCGGTCGGCGAAGATTCTGGGGATCACGATCGACGATGGCGGCGCGAGCGAAATTGCCCGGCGGAGCCGCGGGACGCCCCGAGTGGCAAACCGGCTGTTGCGGCGCGTCCGCGATTACGCCGAAGTTCGCGCGCAAGGACACATCACACTTGAAGTGGCTCGCGACGCGCTGGCAATGCTTCGCGTGGATGAGCACGGCTTGGATGAAGTCGACCGCAACCTGCTGTTGACCATTATCCAAAAATATTCCGGCGGCCCGGTGGGCTTGAGCACGATTGCCGCGTCGCTGAGCGAGGAAGAAGACGCCATCGAGGAAATGTATGAGCCTTACTTGATGCAGCTTGGCCTGCTCGATCGCACGCAACGCGGCCGCGTGGCCACCGCCCTTGCTTACAAGCACTTCGGCATGGATGAACCTCGCCGCCAGCCCGGCCTCTTCAGTTGACCTGGCCTGTGCAGCGGCCGCTTCTTTCTCCTCCTACTGATTCACGGGGTGGATGTGGCACAATTTCCGGCATGGGAAACAAAGACGCTCACAGACGCGAAGTTAGGAAAAAGAAGAAGGAAAAACCTAAGCAGCCCGTCGTCAGTACCTACACTCCACCTGTTGTTACGCCGCGGCCGAAGAGCTAGGCGAAGAAGTGGCTTCAGGCCGCTGCCTGCTCGGGCTCCGGCCAGAGAGCAGTCACGACCAAACCCACTGCGAGTCCGACCGAAATTTCGAAGAATCGATGAACGGCGACGATCCAGGGAGGCTCCGTGCGCGCGATCAGCATGACGATAACCAGCGTGATTCCGGCGTAGCGATATGCGGCCCGCTGGACGCGCAGGAGTGCGCAGAGCAATCCCAGCGCGAACACCCCCGCGCCGAACACAGCCACGTTTTCTCCGGCATAGGTTGCCAGCAGCGCTCCTGCGGCGGCGCCGAGCGCAGTCCCGGCCAGGCGATCCTTCGAGATGGCCCATGCGACGCCAAGTGTTGATTGTGTGGCGATGAGGGTCGCAATGGCAGCCCAGTATGCCTCCGGCAATCGAAACCAGCGGGCAATCAGCAGCGAAACTACGGCGGCAATTGCCGTTCTAGCGGCGTGCACGAGTTCTTCTTGTTCGACGAGCAGCCACGCCCTCGTCTTCGGGTCTACCATCGCCGCCTCCCCACTGTTGGCATTCTCTTGAGTCTGGAATGCTAACTGTCAACTGGCGCGCATTGGGGCGCAAGACTAAAATGTCCGCTCGCCGATGGAGACGATTTACGTATCGCTGGGATCGAACATGGGGGACCGCGCACAAAATCTTGCGCGTGCGATCGCGGCGCTGGGCTCGAAGGGCGTGCTAGTAACGCGACAATCGTCGCTTTACGAAACGGAGCCGGTGGATGTACGCGGCGATGGCTGGTTTCTGAATTGCGTGATCGAAGCGGAAACGGAATTGACGCCGCTCGAGCTGATGCAGGTGTTGCTTTCGATCGAGCGCTCGCTGGGGCGGCAGCGGCGGCCAGTCTCTGATGGCCCGAAGGAATCGCGGACGATCGATATGGACATATTGCTATTCGGGTCGAGGGTGATCAGCACGCCCGAGCTTCAGATTCCACATCCCCGGATGGCTGATCGAAGATTCGTGCTGGCGCCCTTTGCCGAGATTGCGCCGGATGTGAGGCATCCGGTGCTGAATCGGACCATTGTTGAACTGCTGGCGCAGACGAAAGATCGAAGCGAAGTGCGGCGGTCGGATGCGAGAAAACTCTAGCTGATTTGGAACGCAGATTCTCTGCGGGCTGCCAAGAGAGATTCCTCGACTCATCTCCCAGGCTCGACTAACCGTCGACCTGGGAGCCCTGTCCTGTGTCCCGGCGCTTCGCGCAGAATCAAAGGCGCGGGACACTCCGCTCGGAATGACAACTCTCGCGAGTACCGTGTGAGGCCGACCGACGAGGTTGTCGATTTGCCGCTAGAAGGCGAGATGCTCGCGGGTGAGCTTAAAGCCGTTGAGATTGCCCACCACCGAAGCGGCAACGTGGCTTGGCTCGAAAAACTCGCGCGCGAGCTGCTGCACTTCCTCCGCCGTAACACTTTCCAACATGGCAATCAACTCTTCGGGACTAAAATGGCGGTTGAAGTAGAGATGGTAGCGCGCGAGGCTGCTCATGCGCGCGCCGCTGCCTTCGAGCGCCAACAGAGTGGCGCCCTTCAGGTGGTCCTTGGCGCGGCGAAGCTCTTCCTCATCGAGAGGCTCCTCTTTCATGCGCCGAAATTCGTCGAGCACGGATCGCACCACCTGCGCCGCGGTATCGAGAGACGTGCCCGCGTAGACCGAAAGTGCTCCCGTATCGCGATAGGAATTGATCTCGCTGAAAATTGAATAGGCCAGGCCTTGCCGCTCGCGAATATTTTGAAACAGACGCGACGACATACCGCCTCCGAGAATGTTGTTCAGCACCGACACGGCGAAGCGCCGGCGATCGGTGAGCGGCAGCGCGGCAACGCCCAGGCAAATGTGAACCTGCTCGAGCTCGCGTTTGGCGCGCAGCGTGATGTGCGGAGCGGACTCCGCTTTAGGATCGCCGGCGCCGTCTTGCGCGGCCGCAAGTTTCGCGAAGCGCTCTGAGACGAGTTCAACGAGCCGCTCGTGCGTGAGATTACCCGCCGCCGTGATCACCAAGCAATTCGGCGCGTAGGATTGCCGGAACCATTTTTGCAGCGTCGGGCGCGTGAACGACGAAACCGTTTCGGGCGTTCCCAAAATCGGCTTGCCGAGCGCATTCCCGCTCCAGAAATTCTGCGTGAAAAGTTCGTGGACCAGGTCCTCGGGATTGTCCTGGGTCATGCGGATTTCCTCGAGGATCACGGATTGCTCGCGGGCGATATCTTCGTCGGCAAATTTCGGATCGAGGACGATATCGGCGACGATGTCGAATGCTTTCGGCAGATGCTCGCCGAGCACGCGCGTGTTGAAGCAGACCATTTCCTTGGCGGTGAACGCGTCCAGCATTCCGCCGAGGCGATCGACTTCGCGCGCGATGTCCTCGGCCGTGCGCCGGCCCGTGCCTTTAAACACCATGTGCTCGATGAAATGCGAGATGCCGTTGAGTTCGGCAGGCTCGCGCCGCGAACCCGAGCGCAGCCACACGCCGACGGAAACCGAATGGA
Source organism: uncultured Acidobacteriota bacterium (assembly GCA_963723845.1). Lineage (GTDB taxonomy): Bacteria > Acidobacteriota > Terriglobia > Acidiferrales > UBA7541 > Palsa-295. The sequence continues at coordinate 8,461 of CAVRSO010000125.1, read as the reverse complement.
CGTGCTCCATCCGCTCGGTGATCACCACCAAGCCATTCGGCAGAATTTCCTTCCGCACCGTGTGCGATGTAGCGGGCATCGTCGAGTTCTATTGTTGCACGCCAGCGGCGCGCGTGTCATTCGCCGTTCCGCTATGGCAACAGGGCGATCGACAATTCCTCGCGTGTTATCATGAATTAAATGGCTGCGCAGGGCCCGAACGCCGGTCGAAATCTGCTTGGAAAATCCAAGGAAGAATTGCGCGCGCTGCTGGAATCGCTGGGCGAGCCGGGCTATCGCGGGGCGCAGATTTATCACGCGCTGTACGCCGAGCGACGATTCGATTTCGGCGCGATGAGCAATTTGCCGGCCGCGCTGCGCGAGCGGCTGGCGCGCGAAGCTGCCATCGACCTGCCTCAGATCGTGCGGCGCCACCGTTCGTTGGACGGCACGGTGCGCTACGTCCTGGCGATTGATGAGGGCAGGCCCGCCAATATCGAAGCCGTGTTCATGCCGGAGGAGAATCGCCAGACGATTTGCATCTCAACGCAGGCCGGCTGCGCGGTCGATTGCAGGTTTTGCCTCACTGCTACCCTCGGCCTAATGCGAAATCTCACCGCCGGCGAAATCGTCGGGCAGGTGCTCGTCGCACTGGACGACAATCGCGACGCGCTGAAGCCTCAAACCAACATTGTGCTCATGGGCCAGGGCGAGCCCCTGCTGAATTATGAGCCCGTGATGGCTGCGCTGCGGATTCTTCTCGATCCGGATGGAGCAGCGATTTCTCAGAGGCATGCGGCGCTTTCGACGAGCGGAATCGTCCCTGGCATCGAGCGGCTCGCGCAAGAAAAAGTGCGCCCGAACCTCGCCATTTCGCTGAACGCTTCATCGAACGAGCAGCGCGACAAAATCATGCCCATCAATCGCAAGTATCCCCTCGAAAAACTGCTCGATGCCTGCCGGAAATATCCGCTGCGCCCGCGCGAATGGCTGCTGTTCGAGTACGTCTTGCTTAACGGACTGAATGATTCGCCGGAAGACGCGCGGCGCGTGGCAAAGCTGCTCGCGAATTTGCGCGCAAAAGTAAATCTGATCCCCTGGAATCCGGGCGAACTGCCGTTTGAAAGGCCTGATCCGGCGCGCGTGGACGAATTTCGCAGGATTCTGCTGGATAAAGGCGTGCTGACCTTCGTCCGCGATTCGCGCGGACAAGACGTGATGGCTGCCTGCGGGCAACTGGCGCTCGCCGAATCCCAAGCCGCCGCAATCGAAGCTCCGATTTCCACATCGCTTGGAAGCCCCGGCTAGCAGCCCGCAACGACCGGCCGCAACACCGCACGCCTCGTTGCATTGTGATATCCTCGCGGCCAGAGCCACGCATCCAGCCGGCGTGATAGCGGCAATCATTCAGGAGGTGCCCGATGGCAGCGCCCAAGATTCTGATTTTGACCGGTGATGCGGCGGAATCGCTCGAAGTAATGTATCCCTACCAGCGATTGCAAGAAGAAGGTTACGAAGTCCGCATCGCCGCGCCCGCCAAAAAGAAGCTGCACTTCGTGGTGCATGATTTCGAGCCGGGATATGACACGTACACCGAAAAGCCGGGCTATAGTTGGGACGCCGATCTCGCTTTCAAGGACGTGAATCCAGCCGACTACGCCGCGGTAGTGATTCCCGGCGGCCGAGCGCCCGAATACATTCGCAACAATCCGGATTGCCAGCGAATCATCCAGCACTTTTTTCAGCAGAGTAAGCCTGTAGCGCAGCTATGCCACGCCGCTTTGGCGCTAGCGGCCGCGGGAGTGCTAAAAGGCAAACGCACGGCGGCTTATCCGGCGCTCGAGCCGGATGTGCGCGCGGCAGGAGCGGAGTTCGTCAATTCCGAAGCCGTGGTTGATGGCAACATGATTTCCGCGCGCGCTTGGCCCGACCATCCTGCCTGGATGCGTGAGTTTATCAAGCTGCTGCGGCAAAAAGCGCCGGTGCAAGAGCAGCGCGCCACTGCGCGATAAGTGAAGGAGAGGAATCCGATGAAGCTTGCAGTCAAGATGAAGCTTGCATTCAAAATGATCGCCGCATTCGCCGCGTTTTGCTTGTTCACGGCGCTTGTAGCGGTGCGCGCAGACGCGCCCAAGACGGAGACGGTCACATTCCCCAATGGCACCGGAACTGTGAGCGCGTTTCTCGCCACGCCCGAAAAGCCCGGGCGCTATCCGGCGCTGGTGGTCGTCCACGAGTGGTGGGGTCTCACCGACTGGGTAAAGGAACAAACGCAAAAGCTGGCCGACCAGGGATACGTCGCGCTGGCGGTGGACCTTTACCGGGGCAAAGTAACCTCCGATCCGGAAGAGGCTCACGAGCTGATGCGCGGATTGGCGCAGGACCGCGCCGTCAGCGACCTGCAAGCGGCTTTCGCGTACTTGTACGCGCGCAAGGATGTGGACCACGATCACATCGGCACCATCGGATGGTGCATGGGCGGAGGCTTTGCCTTGCAGCTGGCGATTCATCAGCCGCGCCTCGTCGCTTGCGTGGTGAATTACGGCGCACTCCCCACCGATCCCAACGACCTTCAGCAGATTTTCGCGCCGATACTCGGAAATTTTGGCGCCGAGGACCGCGGGATCACTCCTAAAGATGTCCAGGACTTCGAAAAATCGATGAAGGGAATGAAGCGCCAGATCGACGTGAAGATCTACGATGGCGCCGGGCACGCATTCGAAAACCCCACGAACACTAATGGATACCGGCCCCAAGCCGCGGCAGACGCGTGGGCGCGCACCTTGGCCTTCCTGAACAAAACCATGAAGTAGCGCAGTTTATATACCTGAGGGTAACGTCATCCTGAGTGGAGTCGCGCGCGGTGTTGCGTTTCCCGCGGTATTTGCCGGGCGCACGACGGAACCGAAGGACCTCTCTTCGATGTACGGCTGCGATGGCTCCGCAAATACGGCAACCGCACGGTCAGCGATTCAGGCGCCGCAGCAATTCTTGCAATCGGGCGCGGTCCCCGCTGCCCATGTTCGTGAACTCCACGCCAATGCCTTTTCCCGTGCCGGCGCGGCGGACCACGCCGTGGATCCGCATCTCACCCTCCGGCAGCGCGAAGAGCATCTCAACGTTCGTGCCGGTTGCAATGGTCAAGGTCGTCGCTATAAACACGCCGCCGATGCTGAGATCGGATACGCGCGATACGTGGCGCTGTTTTTTGGCCAGTTGCCATGCCACCCAAACGCCTTTCGACACGGCGACGCGTGCGGCCTTACGATTTTCTTTCGTCCCAGTGACCATCACTCCAATCAACCTCGCCCCATTGCCCTATAGAATGCACCGAGACGCCGGAATCATCCAGCCCCATGTGTCCTTTGTGTTCGAGGCCCGCAAGCGCAATCATACTGCTCTTGGAGGCAGCATAACCCGATTAGTTACGTTCCCACCGCGCAAATCTGTGTTGGCTCGGCCTGGCTCAGACTCTTTTGCCGACATCTATGCCATTGCAGTCGCTGCGTTTGCAGCGATGGTATTCTCATTAGACATAGGGGCCGTTAGTCCGGGGACTCAATTGATCCGACAGTGACCTTTTCATGATGCTCACAGCCTATTGCGACGATGCGGGAGGGGGAGACCAAGGATTCACGGTCATTAGCGGTTGGATTTCGTCATCGGAAAAATGGGAAATTTTCGGGACTGATTCGGAGAATCTTTCTTGCGCACTATGACGTTCCATATCTTCACATGAAGGAATTGGCGCACTTTTTCAAACCATTCGACAAGTGGAAAGATAAAGAAGGCACTAGACGTAGTTTCATGCGGGACGCGGCTCGAATCATAAACAGCGTGGCGCTGCACGGATTCATCGCATACAGCGGTCATGGCGACTTCAAGACAGTTAACGGGATATTTCAATTGGAAGAGACTTTTTGGCGGACCACGTGGACTCGCCGGACGTTCCTGCATGGAGCTAATAGACGACTGGCGCAAGAAAAGTGGATTCGATATTTCCGAAGTCCACTGTGTCATTTGAAGACGGTAGAGGGAAAGGCCAAGTACTCGACTCAATGCGGAGTATCACACCGCACCTTCCTGACCCGGATTTTGAACCCAGCGCAGACGTGGAACCTTGCCCTGATTGGCCGGAAGGAAAAAAAGGCATAGTCCAGCTACAGGCTGCCGATTTCCTTGCATATGAATCCCGGAAGGGGATTCGCGGATTCAAAAAACGCATAATGCCACATAGGAAATCGCTGGGTACTTGTTACAGAAAGTCCCAGTAATTATGGGAGGGACATCCCCTGCCATGCAGCTTGCGAGAGTTCTGTTGTGCGAAAAATAAAAGAACGACTACCACTGGATTCCTGGATCTTACGCTGAGTTGGGATTATAGGACGACAAATCGAAGGGCAAGGCCATGGAATGAAACGTGCGATCAAGATGCACCCCATCACATGTGAAGCAATTGACGCGAATACTCAACAAGGCGATTAAGACATTACTTGTTTGTGCCGCATGGTCACCATCCGCTCGGCTTGCAGATCATCCGGAATCACGGCCCTGTTGGCCGAAACCGGGGATTGAAATCCGTATCGACTGTCGGGGTCGCGCACTCAGACGCGCCTCCTGACGAGCACAAATCCTGCAGCGCGACCCCGAACTCGCCGGGAGTCGCGAGCCCAACCAGAGGCTCGGCGTAGATTGCATAGTCTCGACCAACCGGCAGGCGCTCGATCGCAAACGTGCCATCGAACTGCAGCGTATCGGTCGTGGCATTGCAACTCCAGCCGCCAAGCGTTCCGGCGATCACCGATCCCGTATCCGCATCCACGGCCACCACGTGCGCGCCGAAAATGCCCGTGACGGATTCACCCGCGGCGGGGGCCGGTAAGCTCGCCAGTGAAAATGGATTCGCAGGCAGCACTCGCCCGCGTATTGCTCCCACGTTCACCGTGTCCGCCGGGTCCGGGTACATCACGCGAATCCCAGTGCGGTCGTCGTCGGATAGCGGACCATCCGGCGCGGCGCCCGTCGGCCGGTTGCCGAGAAATTGTCCGGGCGGTGGCGCGAACGGAAACATGATCGCCCGCCATACCGCCGAATGATCGAAGCCCAGCCAATGCCCAAGCTCGTGTGTCAGCAACGACTCGAGATCGTAGGCGCCCGGTGCGCCGGCTAGCGCCGCGGGGGTGGCGAAGCTAGCCTGCCCGTCGTTGCGAAAAAAAGTATCGGCGTCCAGAATTTGCCCGGCAAAAGCTGCCGGTCCGCTCGATCCCACCGAGGCGCCCGGAGCGTTCGCGGTGATCGTGCGCGTAAAAGCCAGCACGCCGCTCGAAAATGCCGCGCTCGACTCGTTGAAACAAATAGTATTCAATCCGTCCGCATCGCTTTCCGCGTCATTGGTGCAGGCATTCGCAGCGGCCACCCGCCCCAGCGGAGCAAGCAGTCCCGGATGGGCCGTCGCGTTGAATGTAGTGCCGCTCACGCCGGACCACACTCCGAACGAATCCGTTATTGCCTGTTCGATTTCAGCGAGCTGCCCGGCGGTTCCACTCGCGGCAACCGTGTGAAGCGCATTTGTCGCCCCGGGCAGTGAAGTGCTCCAGCGCCGGTTAAGCGGAGTAGCCGTCGAGAGGTTCCAGCGGTTGATTGCGGGACATCCGCCGCCCTGGGGAATCGTGGTATCGATCAAGTAAGCGCTTGCCGTGGGATCTAGCGCCATCGTCACCATGAGCAGCGCTGTTATCGCAAGTGCGCCCCAGCTTCTCACTTTGCCACTCCTTCGGCGCGCAGAGCCGCATCCACGCGCGCGTGCAACATATCAAGCGGCGCGCGGCGAATTCCCCGCAGCCTCAAAGCGGCGCGTCGCCGGGTCGAACGTCGCAAACGAAGCGGTATCCTGCGTGGCGCTTTCACGGCCCGTCGCCGGATCGCGGCGAACGCGGAAAGTTCCTTGCTCCCAACTCACCACGGAGAAATCGCCGCGCGACGTGGGCTCCAGGAATAGCAGCACCTCCTCGCCCGCCTGGAATCTTGGCACGCCTGAAACATTCGACGTAAGATTCCCCGCGCGCCCGCCGAGCAGCCGCACCGTGATCTGCGCCGGCGCGGCCCCCCGCCAAACTTCTTCCACTGCGAAATTTGTGAACGTCCAAATCTCGCCCGCGTCCTGGTTCGTGGAATTTCCCACGCATCGCGCACGAACGATCACTTTCGCCGTCCGTGACATTTTCTCGAGCGACATTCGCTCGATGGTCGTTGCTCTCGCCGCGCTCGCGCCGCAGATCGCGACCAGCAGCGCCAGGCAGGCTGTTATCTTGCTCCGCATTTGTCTCCCACTTGTCATTTCACCTCCAACATTCCGGTGGCGATGGCGCGATCGTTATTCAGAGTTGTAATCACGAGCGCGCGCACGCCGGGAAGGGTGCTGCTTGCAATCTGCAAATCCAGTTCGATGGTGCCGGGGAAAAGTCCGGTCACATCAGACGCTGTTACGCTAATGTCCGCCCCGCCCGGCGCGCCACTCGGGCCAGTGAACGCATATATGAATGTCGGGTCGAGGCTGTTGCCGTGGACGCAGATACTCACCGCGCTTGTTCCCGACGTCGGACGAGTGACCGCGAGCGGCGAGCCCTGTATGCCGCAGGTCCCACTCGTTAGAAATCCGATGAAATCCACATTGATGGGTGACGATGCGGCGGCCGTCGTCGGGTCAACCACGACGATGTTTTCCCCATCCGCCTCGGGAGTCCCGGAACTTAGCGAAATCGTGTCCTTTGAAACGTCGAATGGCACGATCACGAATGGAACGGGATTGGAAAGTGCCGCAGGAGTGCCCGGGTTCTGCACTTGAACCGTCAGCGAGCCCGCCGATTGCACATCCGTGGGATTCAGCACTGTTGCGCACGACGTTGTGCTCGAACAATTGGTACCGCGTGCGACGCCGTTGATTAGAATCGCGGACGCCGAACCGCTGCTACCCGCCACAAAGTTCACGCCCCGCACCACCAACGGAAAAGCCTCTACGTCTCCCGCCATGGTGCTAGATGGAAGGAGAGCTTCAATTGCCGGACCGCTGGAAATCGAGATCGTCGCCGATGCGGACTTCGTGGGATCGGCCTCGCTCGTCGCGATTACTGAAATTGCGTTGGGAGAAGGAGCCGCGCTCGGCGCGGTATACACGCCGCTGGTCGTCACCGAGCCGCAGGCAGTCCCCGCGCACCCGGCACCGCTGACGGCGCTCTGTACGCTCCAGGTCACGCTGGTATTGCCACTCCCCGCAACCTGCGCAACGAATTGCTGCGTGCTGGGCGTGCTCGTCGAAGGAGGAATGAACGCATACGCCGGCGATACCACCACACTGACGCCGCCCGGCGACCCCAAAAAGAAAATCGTGGCGCTGGCGTTTCGCGATGGATCGGCGTGGCTCGCGGCCGTAAGCGTTACGCTTCCAGCGCTGGGCCTGGATGATGGCGCAAAATAAAAAATGCTGCCTGAAACCGGCGCGCTTGGCGCCACGCAAGCACCGGATCCGCTCAGGCAGACTTGGCCCACCGTGGCATTGCCGTTCAGAACGCCGTTCACCGCCCACGTTACCGTCGCGTCCGGCGTTCCGGCAACCGTTGCCGCGAACATCGCGTGCTGCGTCGCGGCCAGCGTCGCAGTCGGTGGCGAAACGCTCACCGTGATCCCGCCGCCTGTAACAGTCACCGTCGCCGCAGCGCTTTCCGGGCCGCCGCTCGGCTGCGGACTTACCACCGCGTGAACCGTCATCGGATTCTGCGACGGCAGACCTCCCGGAGCCGTGTAGAGCGCGGAGCTCGGACCGCTCGTGGCTATCGTGCCGAGGGTCGAATCGCCGCCGGCAATTCCGTTCACGTCCCACGTAATGCTTTGTCCAGCGGCAAGACAAAATGCCGCCGAAAAGCTCTGCGTTCCGCTCAACGCGACGTTCGCCGAAGAAGGCGAAATCGCATTGGAGGCGCCGCACGTGATCGTCACGCTCGCACTGCCGGATTTGGAAGTATCTTCCGCGCTCGTGGCCGCCACGGTTATCGTGGCTGGAGAGGGAGGCGCAGACGGCGCCGTGTACGTGGCTGTCGCGGTGCCGGTGCTCGCAATCGTGCCAATGGCCGAATTGCCGCCGGCGATTCCGTTCACGCTCCAGTTGACACCGCTATTCATCGTTCCCGAAACGCTCGCGGTGAATACTTGCGCGCCATCCGACGGCACACTAGCGGTCGAGGGCGAGACAGTAATCGCAATCGCAACCCCGCCTCCGCTGCTTCCGCCGCTTCCCACCGGTATTCCGGGTGTGCTCGGCGGAGCGCCCGCGTAGCCGCATCCGCAAATCGCAATCGCAACCAAGCACAGCGCAGCGCTGAGGCCCCGCACTCTACGCTCGACCGCGTCCCGTCGGACTGCATCGCGGCGGATTGCAACTCGCTGCGGCCACGCAGCTTCTTTTGGTTGGCTCACAATTTTCATGTGC
>CAVRSO010000124.1:0-21918 GCA_963723845.1 uncultured Acidobacteriota bacterium | reverse complement strand
GCCGGAAGGCGGCGGCGTTTCGCCAAATTGGCGCAGCAAAATCATGCACGCCCAATTGAACGCTGGCGGCGCGGTGCTGATGGGCTCTGACGCTCCGGACGATCGCTACCAGCCGCCCCAAGGATTCTCCGTTTCGTTGCAAACCGGCGATCCGGCCGAAGCAGACAGCGTCTTTAAAGCTCTCTTCTGAGAACGGCGCCGTCAGCCTGCCGATCCAGGAGACTGCCTGGGCTCTTCGCTTCGGTATGCTCGTGGACCGTTACGGCATTCCTTGGATGGTGAATTGCCAAAAAGCGGCCGCTGCGGCCACGGCGCAGTCCTAACCGATTTAAAAGAACGTAACACCAGAATATTCCAATATCGAAGGGGGAAGAATGAGCAAGGTACGGGTATTGGTTGGCACGCGAAAGGGCGCATTCATTCTGGAATCCGATGGCAAACGCGAAAAATGGGACGTCAAGCGGCCCGCATTTTGCCGGCTGGGAAATGTATCACCTGAAAGGATCGCCGGCCGATCCGAATCGAATTTACGCCTCGCAAACCAGCGGCTGGTTCGGGCAGATCATTCAGCGTTCCAATGACGGAGGCAAGACCTGGAAACCGACCCGGCGGCGAAAAAATGCCTGCGCCCGGCGGCACGCCTCCGGGTAAGAGCAACAATTTCGTGTACGACACGTCTCCGGAAACCGGCAACCGCTCACCACGCATCAGTGGTACGACGGCACGCAGCATCCCTGGGAATTCAAGCGCGTCTGGCATCTCGAGCCGTCGCTCACCGATCCGGATACCGTCTACGCCGGCATGGAAGACGCCGCGATCTTCCGCTCCACCGACGGCGGCACAGACCTGGCAGGAACTTTCCGGACTTCGCGGACACGGCACCGGCCCGAAGTGGCAGCCGGGCGCCGGCGGCATGTGCCTGCACACCATCATCCTCGATCCGAGCAATCCCGGACGCATCTTCATCGCGATCTCCGCGGCCGGCGCGTTTCGTACCGACGACGGCGGCAAAACGTGGAAGCCCATCAACCAAGGGCTTGCAGTCGCAATATATCCCGGACCCCAACGCCGAAGTCGGCCATTGCGTTCACCGCATCGCTATGCACCCATCGCGTCCGGACGTTCTCTTCATGCAGAAGCATTGGGACGTGATGCGCAGCGACAATGCCGGCGACTAGTGGCACGAAGTCAGCGGAAATTTGCCCACCGATTTCGGCTTCGTGATCGACGTTCACGCGCACGAGCCGGAAACGATTTACGTCGTTCCGATCAAAAGCGACTCGCGAACACTTCCCGCTGGATGGAAAGCTGCGCGTCTATCGCAGCCGAACGGGCGGAAACGAATGGGAAGCCGCTCACCAAGGGTCTGCCGCAAGAGCGATTGCTACGTCAATGTGTTGCGCGACGCGATGGCCGTCGACTCGCTCGATTCCTGCGGCATCTATTTCGGCACCACCGGCGGGCAAGTGTACGGCTCGGCGGATGCTGGGAATAGCTGGGCGCCCATCGTGCGCGATCTTCCGGCGGTGCTTTCTGTTGAGGTGCAAACGCTGCCATGATCGTCGTCGTGCTTCCGCCGCATTTGCGAACGCTCGCGCACGTCACCGGCGATGTGGAGCTGGAGGTCTCGGGTCAAATCACGCAGCGCTCGGTCCTCGACGCACTTGAGGCCCGTATCCGGTGCTCTGCGGAACGATTCGCGACCAGGTCACAAAAGAGCGCCGGCCGTTCCTGCGATTTTTCGCTTGCGAAGGTGATTTGTCGCATGAATCGCCGGACGCTCCGTTGCCTGAGCCTGTCGCCTCGGGCAAGGAACCCTTTTTCATCATCGGCGCGATTGCCGGCGGCTAGGCTCGGCGCCGATGGAAGCACGTTTCGTTAGCGGCCGCGAAGCGGCGCTGGTGGAAGCACGGGCCTGGTGGAGCACGCGCCTTCAGGCCCGTGAATAGCTCACAGCCCTAAGTTATGGCCTTTAGCCATGGGTCTTTGGGGAAGGGCATGGCTTGAGCCCTAGCATACAGACGCTCGAAGCGCACGCCTCTAGGCCCGCTGAAAGCAGCAAAGGCTAGCTCGGGAATTGCGCGCGCGTAGTCCGAAACGCGCTCTGAACGGTTTCCTCCAGCGGCTTCTTGCGCAGCTCCGCGTTCAGCACTTCGATTCCCCACGGGCCGTCGTAGCCCGTCTTCAGCATTTTTGAAACGAAATCCTTCGGGTTGAATTCCCCCTCGCCGCAGAGCAATCGATGATTGATCGTATCCTCATGCAGGCTCCACGGAGCATTCGTGCGTGCCGTCGTTGATCTCGATGCTGGTAATGTATTTCAACGGCATGCTCGCCACTTTTTCGTAGGGAATCTTCAACTTTGCGAGGTGCCACAGGTCGAGGCAGATTCCGCCGTTCTTGGCCCCCGCGCCTTCAACGAGCTGCAACGCCTTCTCGACCGAATCGATATCGCAAAACGGCATCAGTTCAAAACCGATTGGCGTGCCATGCTTGGCCCCGTCGGCACAGAGCGCGGCAAACGACTCGATCATTTTCGGCATGGTGGCCTGCGTCTTGAAAAAGTGGCCGACCTTGACGTGATGCGCTTTGAGAGCTTCCGCAGCTACTAGAAGCTTCTTGCGCTCCACGTCGGACGCCTTTTTTTCCTCACCATCCAAAAACCAGCCGCCGAGGAATTCGAGCTCCACGTGCCGGATGCCATTGTCGTCGAGGATCTTCTTCATCTCTTTCAAGCTGCGCTTCTTCAGTGTGTGCTCCAGGTCGGCGTGCCATATGCCGATGCCCTTGAAGCCCGCGCGAGCGATCGCCTCCACTCGCTCCTTGAAATCGGTGGTGCTGAATTCATGGTCGGTGTGAGGCTCGGCGCCAATGGCGAATGTCCAGTACGAAGCCAGCAAATCAATATTTTGGGTCACGTGTAATTGCTCCGTTGCAACAGAACATGAAAATGTGTGCGCCGCATGCTATTCCGCGCATGCACGCCAGTCAACCCAAGATGTCGCGATGCTATACGATGAGCGGGTGTTTCTTGCCGAAGCCAGTCGCCTGCTCGAACGCGTGCGCCATTTGCAGCACGCTGAAGTCTTGCTTTGTCGCGGCCGACGATCTGCACCCCGACCGGAAGCCCTTCCGGCGTAAAGCCGGCTGGCACTGAGGCCGCCGGATTGCCCGTTGCCGAAATGTACCAGCACGACTTCATCCAGTCGATGTAGTTATCGAACTTCACGCCCGCGATCTCTGTCGGATATGGTGTGTTCACGTCGAATGCCGGCAGCTGCGTGGTGGGCAGAACGAAATATTCGTACTTTTCGAGGAACGCCTGAAACCGCCGCCAAAGCTGCCCGTTAGCGGTCTCCGCGCGCGCAATATCCATACCGGTCAGTCGCAGCCCTTCCTCAATCTCACCTTTAAGCGTGTCTTTGAAAGCGTCCGGATGCTCGCGCGAGTTGCTCCCCGTGGCTATTCGCCGAATTCCATGCGCGCAGTGTGCGAAAGGAAATCTCGGCAGGGGCGAAGTCCGGCTCCGCCTGCTCGACGATGCACCCCAGTGATTCAAATGTCATGCGATGCCCATCAACCACCGTGCGCACGCGCGCGTCGAAAGGCACTCCGCCCAAGTCTTTGAACCAGGCCACGCGCACACCTTTGAAACTGCGGTCGAGCGGCCGCGCGAAGTGTTCCCCGGGTTCGTTGATCGAGAGCGGCGCGCGAGAATCGGGCCCCGCAATCGTGCTTAGCGCCAACGCAAGGTCGGCCACCGAACGCCCCAGGCATCCCGAGGTGCTGAGCGTCGACCACGCGAATGCCGCCTTCGGGTTCGGGACGCGCCCAACCGAAGGCCGGAAACCAACCACATTGCAGAATGCCGCGGGATTGCGCAGTGAGCCGCCGGTATCGGAGCCAGTAGCGACGGGCGCGAGTCCGCAGGCCAGCGCCACGGCGGCGCCGCCGGACGACCCGCCGCACGTCTTAGTCAGATCGTACGGATTGTACGTCGCGCCGAAAACCTTGTTGAACGTCTGCGATCCCGCGCCGAATTCCGGCGTGTTGGTCTTGCCGACGATGATCGCGCCCGCCCGCCGCATCCGATCGACCACAATATCGTCTTCCGTTGGAATATAGTCTTTATAGAGCGGCGATCCAAATGTAGTGCGAATGCCGCGCGTTTCGAACAAGTCCTTATGCGCAACAGGCAAACCATGCAGCGGCCCCAAGGTCTCTTTGTGCGCCTGCATCTCGTCGGCTTTTGCGGCGGCGTCGGCGGCCATCTCCGGCACCAGAGTCACGATGGCATTAACCTTCGGGTTTACACGCTCGATCTGTTTCAGGTGCGCCGCCAGTGCTTCGCGTGCCGATAGCTTCTTCGTGCGGATCAGCCGGGCCATCTCGACTGCGCTCATAAGACAGACCGAGGAAGCAGGAGCCTGAGCCTCCAGAGTGCCCCCAATCAGAGACGCCGCCGCCGCGCCTAATAGCACTTCGCGCCGGGTCAGATGGTCATTCATCGGTGTGAGGCTAACATGCGAGAGGAGTTTCGCTCGCGAGCGCTTTCGTCGGGCCGCCTTAATCGTCTCGAGCGGCATTTTCCTGCCAAGCGATGCTATCCTCTGAAACTCACTCAAGGGGGAAACCAATGCAGCTCCAAGGACAAGTTGCAATCGTAACCGGAGGCGGCCGGGGCATCGGCCGAGCCATCGCGCGCAGGTTCGCTTCCGAAGGTGCGCACGTCGTCGTAACCGCGCGCACCGAAAGCGAAGTCAGTCAAGTCGTCTCGGAGATTCAAAGCGCGGGAGGCAAGGCCGCGGCCGTCACCGCCGATATCTCGCGCGAGGCCGATTGCGAAAAAATTGTGCGCGGCGCGCGCGAAGCCTTCGGCGCAATCCATATCCTCGTCAACAATGCCGGAATCTTCGGCCCGGTGCGCCCAGTCGAAAAAATCAGCGCTTCCGAATGGGACTTTGTATTGGCGGTGAACTTGCGCGCCCCGTTTTTTCTCTCGCGCCTGGTCCTGCCGGAAATGTACGAGCGCGGCTCCGGCGTCATCGTCAATATCTCGACCATCGGCGCCAAGGCGGCCTACCCGATGAATTCCACTTACTCCGCGTCGAAAGCTGGTCTCGACGGGCTTACGCGTAGCCTTGCGGCTGAATCCGCTCGCAAGGGCGTACGCGTCAATGCCATCTGCCCCGGCCCGGTAACCGAGACAAAAATGGCCAAAGATCTCAACCGAGAATTCGCAAAGCAGCTTGGCTCAAATGGAGATGAAGTCCTGAATCAAATGATTGCGGGAACCCTGCAGGGAAGACCACAAACCGCGGACGAGATCGCCTCCGCCGCCCTGTTCCTTGTTTCCAGCCAGGCGAGCGCGATTACTGGGCAGACTCTGAATGTGGATGGCGGCCTTGTCTTTTACTGATCGAGTCCATCACGCCATTGCCAACGTACTCGAGCGCCCCGTAGCCGCGTCGCGCGGAAGTGGCGATTGCGCGAACTCCGATTTCGCCCCACACCGCTCCATATTCCCAGGCGCTTCCCAGCGTGTAGCAAAGCGCGACGAACAAAAAGATCACCGCGAATAGCATTCCAAAAAGCAATTCGGCCGCGATCAACTCGCGCACAAAGTAAACCTGCAAAATGGCGATTATCGCCAGCGTCCAGATCACTCGGCGCCGCGTTTTCGGAGAAACCGCTCCCACCGTTTCCCTGATCCGTTGCACAAGCGTCTTCATCGAAGTTTTGTCCACCCTCGGTCTGTTAGATGCACGACGGTGTCCAAAGGTACCAGAAGCTAAATGGCTTATATCTAAAGGGTTGCAGGCAAAGGCGAGTTCTGAAGGAAAAATTTCTTCCTTTTTTCCGGATAATCTGGAAACTCTATTGCGCTGAGAATCCGCGTCTACAGGAAAACCTGCATTTGATTTTCATTCGTGGCTGATTCTGGCGCCACCCTTCAGGGTGGCATCTTGCCTTCGAAAGAAAGTCAGCGCCCCTCGAAGGGGTATCGGTCCTGCGCGAGCACGGCCTTCGCCACGCGCCTGCGCAGCGCGATCGTATCCAGCGGCGCGTGCTTCGCCAGACGCCTCAGCGCAGCCAGTTGCGTGGTCAGCGTGTCGCCATCGGACGTGGCGGCAAGCGCGGTGCGCGCATCTTTCTCAATGCGGTCCATCGCATCGTAAGTGAATACTCGCGTCGCGTCAGCCATCAGGTCCGCTCCTTGCCCCTTCGCCGCGGCGGATTTCTGCGCCCTTCGCACCGACGATTCGATGCCATAAATATCCATCACGATATTCGCCAGCGATCCCACAATTTCCTGATTTTCCGCCAACTTGTCCCGAAACTTCTCCACCGCCGCTCCCGCCGCCAGTAGGAAAATCTTCTTTGCCTGCCCGAGCGACCGCTCTTCCTCCGCAAGCGCGCCGGATGGCGTATCTTCAAAACTTGGCCCTGAAAGCAGTTCCTCCGCCAGCTTCTTCGCCGCCGGAATCAATGGCAACGTACCCGCCATGGCGCGTTTCAGCAGCATCTGGATGATCACCAGCCGGTTGATCTCGTTGGTCCCTTCGAAAATGCGATTGATCCGGCTGTCGCGATAGATTCGCGCCACGGGATAATCTTCGTGAAAACCGTAGCCTCCGAAAATTTGCACGCCCTCGTCGGCGCAATAGTCGAGCGTCTCGCTTCCCACCACCTTGATAATCGAACTCTCGATCGCGTATTCCTCCAGCGCCTGCATCCCTTGTTTCACCTTGTCGCTTCCGGCGGCGGATGCTGCGCCTTCGATCGTTCCGGCCGTGCGATAAATCATTGATTCGACCGCGTAAATGCGCACCGCCATTTCGCCCGAGCTTCGTCTCGACCAGCCCGAATTCGCAGATGGACTTGCCGAACGCCGTCCGCTCCTTCGAGTACTTCGCCGAAAGCGCCAGCACCTGTTTCGCTCCGCCCGTGCAGCTCGCTCCCAGCGAAAACCGCCCCGCGTTCAGCGTGTTGAAAGCCACGATGTGCCCGCGCCCAATCTCGTAGAGCAAATTTTCCTTGGGCACGGCCGCGTTTTCGAAAAACAGTGGCACCGTCGAACTGCCTCGGATCCCCATCTTGTTTTCTTCCGCGCCGGTGGAAAATCCCGGCGTCCCGCGCTCCACAAGAAACGCCGAAAACTTCTCGCCATCCACTTTTGCGAATACCGTATAAAGATCGGAAAATCCGCCGCTGGTGATCCACATTTTCTGTCCACTCAGCAGCCAGTTCTTGCCATCGGGTGAAAGTACCGCGCGCGCCCGCGCTGCCAGCGCGTCTGAGCCCGCCTGCGGCTCCGAGAGCGCGTAGCACGCCAGCAATTCTCCGCTCGCAATTTTCGGCAAATATTTCTTCTTCTGCGCGTCCGTGCCGAAATACACCAAGGGAATCGTCCCGATTCCCGTGTGCGCGCCGAATGCAACCGTAAACGACGCATACACGCCAAGCTTTTCCGACACGATCACGCTCGATACTTTATCCAGTGCCGCTCCGCCGTATTCCTCCGGAATCCCTGCGCCCAGCAGCCCGATCTCTCCCGCTTTGCGCACCAACTGCGCCATCAATCCTTCTTTGTGTTTTTCAAGCTCCGGAATATGCGGAGCCACTTCCTTGGCCATGAACTCTTCGATGGTGCGGCCCAGCAGGCGCTGATCGTCGTTCAAATCCGCGGGCGTGAAAACGTCCTCCGGCGCCGTGGACGCAACCAGAAAAGCCCCGCCCCGATTCAGTGTTTGCGAAACTGTTGTAGTCGCCATGCGGACCTCGCTTTCTTTGGTGGAAACCCCCGCATTCATGCGGGGGAAAACAGTCTCAAAATAGATGTGGTTTCAGCCCCGGGCGCTTTCATATGGAGTGCGGGAGCTTGCTCCCGCTGTTTGCCGCCCGGGCTTGCCCAGGCGTGCTGCAACCAGGTTGATCGCAGCGCAGAGCCAACCCCATCACAGATGTAGCCACAACGACCGCTTGCTCATCCCGGATCTCTATCTACGCCGCGCGCTCGAAAATCCCCGCGGCTCCCATGCCTCCGCCGATGCACATCGTCACCAGCCCATACCGCGCCTGTCGTCGTTCCATCTCGCGCAGAATAGTCGCCGTCAACTTCGCTCCCGTACAGCCGAGCGGATGGCCCAGCGCAACCGCGCCGCCATTCACGTTCACGCGTGCCGGATCGAGCCCCGCAAGCTTGATCACCGTCAGCGCCTGCGCCGCGAAAGCCTCATTCAGCTCGATGACATCGATCTGATCCAGCTTCAGCCCCGCAATCTTCAGCGCCTTCGGGATGGCGTAAACCGGCCCCACGCCCATTTCCTCCGGTGGACAACCCGCCGTAGCGAACGCCACAAACCGCGCGAGCGGTTTCAATCCCAACTCGCGCGCGCGTTCAGCCGCTCATCAGCACGGCGGCTGCCGCCGCATCGCTCATCTGCGAACTATTTCCCGCCGTAACCACGCCCCGCGCGTGAAACACAGGTTTCAATTTCCCCAGCGCCTCCATCGAAGTATCGGCGCGCGGCCCTTCATCCGTATCGAACGTTACCTTTTGACTTTTGGTTTTCACCGCACTCGCTCCCGACGCACCATTGGCGCCATTCTCAACAAACGTGTAATTCACCTCCATGGGGACAATCTCGTCCTTGAATTTCCCAGCTGCAATCGCGGCGAGCGCCTTCTGATGGCTTGCCAGCGAGAATTGGTCCGCCTGCTCCCGCGTGAACCCGTACTTCTTCGCTAGGTTCTCCGCAGTAAGTCCCATATTCAGGTAAGTATCGGGATAATGGTCAATCAGCCAAGGATTCGGCGAGATCTTGTGCCCGCCCATGGGCACCATGCTCATGGACTCCGCGCCCCCCGCAACCGCAACGTCGCCTTGCCCGGCCATAATCCGCTGCGCGGCCAGCGCAATCGCTTGCAGCCCTGACGAGCAAAACCGGTTGATGGTCATTGCCGACACGGTCACCGGGAGTCCCGCTCGCAGCGCCGCAATCCGTGCCACATTCATCCCTTGCTCTGCTTCGGGCGTCGCGCAGCCGATGATCACATCCTCAATCTCCGCCACATCGAGCCCCTTCGCCCGCGCGACAGCTTCCTTGATTGCCGCAGCAGCCAGGTCATCGGGTCGCGTGGTCCGCAGAGTTCCCTTGGGAGCTTTCCCCACCGCCGTTCGCACCGAACTTACAATCACAGCTTCGCGCATGGCACACCTCGCTCAATGCGGCAGTATCCCGCCTGAGACTTCTCCATTGGATGCCAGGGAAAGAAAAAAAGCAACCGCGCGCCCACACGCGGTGCGAGGAAGATAGCGAAGCCTCAGCCAGTGTCGAACGCCTCTATCGGTGGAAACGAATCCGGACCGTCATTTCCGTGCCAACAGGCTTCCCGTCCAGCTGTGCCGGCTCATACTTCCAGCGGCGCAGCGCGTCGATGGCAGCCTGCCTCAACATCGTCGGTCCGTAAAGTACTTTCGTCGATGACACATTTCCATTCGTGTCGATCGACGCTTGCACCACCACGTCGCCCTCCACTCCAGCCAGTTGTGCGATCTGGGGGTATATAGGTAGCACGGACGAAGCGAGTCGCGCCGGTTTCAGTTGGCCGCCGCTATGCCCCTGTGCCGGCATTTCGCTGATCGGCGACGGTGGAGCAGTGGAAGATGCAAGTGCCTTCAGCGGGCCGCTCGTGCTCATCGTATCAATCGAAGGGGCGGATTCCGCGCTGGCAAGGTCCGAAGACCGTCGCGGCGAAACTGGATGCGCGTTCAGCGCGCCAAACATGTCCGGTACTTTCACCGCCGGCTTCACGTGGACTGGAGCCGTCGGCTGCGCGGCTTCTTGCACCGGTGCAGGCTGGGGAGCTTCTTTTACGGTCGCCTTGCTCACCCTCTCCGGCGCTGGTTCGCTCGCCCGCACGGGAACTGGAGCGGCGAGCACTGCGGCTGGCGGCACCGCCGTATTCGCATTCGCTTCTGCCACAACACTTGCTGGAGCCGAATTGTGGGCTGCAGGGGAGCTGAGTACTGGAGCCGTCGCTGCCGACGTGCTCACGTCGCTTGAAAAGGGCCCAAGGTAAAAGAAGAGGGCCCCGCCGACCACCGTTAGAATCAGCGCCGCAACGCCCAACAGCATGGGAGACAATTTGGGGCCACGCTTGCGCGCCTCCAAATAGCTCGTCACGGCATCCTGCACGCTCTCCGCCGGTCCACTCCCTAAGTTGGTGGCTGCGGCGAAACGGCCGAATGGCGCCACGTGCGCAGGCTGCGAAAGGGCGTGGCTGCCCTCCGCCGCGACTGCAAAAGATTCCGAAATCCCCATCGCTTCTTTATGTCCGTGCGTCTCGCCCACGTGAGCTGCGCGTTCGCTTCGCACGAAGGAATCCCCTCCAAACGTGTTGGTCGCTGAGGCAGCCTCCTGCACCTTCTCCTGCGAACCGATTTGCGCAAATGCCGATTCGGGTTTGCTTGGCCGAGAAGCTGAAGCCGAGGTCGGCGCGGGAATATTCAGAGACGGTGCCGCGCTGCGCGAGGGAAGCGGTATCGCAGGTACGGTGGCCATGCCGGTTGCGTTAAGCTTTGGCAGACTGCTCCCTGCAAGCTCCCAGATTTTTTCCTCGCCATCCGCCTCATGCCCTTTCTCAACCTTCATTTCCACCGGCGCTGCGTGCGAATTCCCCGCGGTCACGTGTGCACCGATCGGCGACGCGTCTGCACCGGAGTCTGACGCAAACTGAACGCCCCAGTAACCGGGTTGCCGATGCGTGAACTCGATCTCCACATAGCAGTGCTTTTGGGCGTAGGGCCGCACCTTCACAATCCGGCAAATCGCGTCGTGTCCGGACTTCAGATTCGTCAGCACCACCATCTGCCCGCCCGCCACCGCGGTCTCCATCTTCACGACTGCGCCCAGTGGGAAGACGATCATCGTCGAGGTGGTTTCCTCGAACGGTTCCGTTTGCGGCAACGCGCCTCGCTTCGCTTCGATCACACGCGTGCCGTGCACCCTGATGGGTACGTCCAGTGACACCGCGTCGGCGCGCAAATGTCCCGCGCCCGCCGTCGCTTTCGGTGCCGTCGTATCCTTTATTGCGTTGGGGACTTCCAATGCCTCATTGGTTGGCGTCATGTAGTACGAACGGTTTATACCGCCCTCCGTTAAAAGCGTTGTCCTGCCTAGGGATTTCGATTGTCTTAACGGCCCGCGCGGCCCGGCAATAGTACGTTCGTACTAGGGTGACCGATATATAAACACTCAGGTGTGAAGTTTCAGTGGTCTACTGAGGCTAGTTTCGTAGCGGCTTCCCAGTTTTCAGCGTGTGCGCGATGCGCTCCTGCGTTTTGCGTTCGCCGCACAAGCTGACGAACGCTTCGCGCTCCAAATCGAGAACGTATTGCTCCGGCACTGTTTGCGGCGCGGTAATCCCGCCGCCCGGCAAGAATGTAGGCGAGTTTCCGCGCCACCACCGCATCATGCTCTGTTGCGAATTCGCCGCGGACCATCATGTGAATCACCAGCTTTGCCGCGGCAAGAAATTCCTCGCCTAGCACGCGTATTTCCGCCGGTGCCGGCGGGTGATATCCCGCGCGAACCATCGCCAGCGCCGTGGCCTTCGCGTCCGCAATCTGCCGGTCGCGGTTCATCGAGACCAAATCCGACGGCCGTAGATATCCGAGCGCCCGCGCCTCTTCCGCGCTCGTGGAAACCTTCGCCATCGCCACATTTTCAAAAATCGGACGCAGCGCGTGCATGAAATCCAGATTATCTCCGCCTGCGGCGTGCTCGTTCGCGCGAATCAGCATTTCCTTGGTGCCACCGCCCGCCGGAATCAGTCCCACTCCCACTTCCACCAGCCCGATGTACGTTTCCGCTGCCGCATGAATTCTCGCGGAGTGCAGCGGAATTTCGCATCCGCCGCCCAGCGCCATTCCCTGCGGCGCCGCCACCACCGGACGCGGCGCGTACTTGATCGCCATGTTCGCGCGCTGAAATTGACGCACCGCCAGATGAATATCGTCCCACTCACCTTCTTGCGCGGTCATCAGCAACAGCATCAAATTCGCGCCCGCCGAAAAATTCGCCGCCTGGTTCCCGATGACCATCGCCTCGAAATCCGTTTCCAGACGCGCCACCCCAGCCTGCAGCATCGCGAAAATATCTCCGCCGATCGCGTTCATCTTGGCGTGAAATTCGCAGCAAACCACTCCGTCGCCCAGATCGATCAAACTCGCGCCGGAGTTTTCCTGCACCACCGCCGTGCGGTCCTTCAGCGATTTCAGTACGATCATGCCCGCAGGCTCTTCCAGCGGTTTCAGCGCGCCGCTCGACAAATCGAAGAAGCTAGTCCGCCCCTTCGCCTCTTCGTAGAACGCTTTTTTCGGCGACGCCAGCACTTTCCGCACCAGCTCCGGCATCTGCTTTCCGTCGCGTTCCAGCGCCTTCGCCATCCGCTCCGCGCCGATGGCGTCCCAAATCTCAAACGGCCCAAGTTCCCATCCGAATCCCCAGCGCATCGCGCGGTCCACGTCCACCACCTTGTCGGCGATCTCCGGAATCCGGCGCGCGGCGTACACGCATGTCTCGCCGAGCGTAGCCCACAAAAACTGGTTGGCCTTGTCGCCGCCCTTGCCCTCCAGCGCCGGACCAACCAGCATCGGCAATCGCTCGCGTGTGCTCTCTATGCCTTTGCCGGCCTCGATCGAACTGAATTTCGCTTTCTGCCGCGGACGGTATTCCATCTTCTGCCAATCGAGCGTCAGAATTTCCGATTCGCCGCCCGCGCCTTTCACTCGCTTGTAGAATCCGCTGCCGGTTTTTTCGCCCAGCCAGCCGCGTTCCATCATCGCTTCCACCAGCGGCGGAACTTTATAAAGCTCGCGCGACTCGTCGCTCGCGGCATTCTCATAAATGTTGCGAATCACGTGGACCAGCACGTCCAGCCCCACCAGATCCACCGTGCGAAATGTCGCCGAGTTCGGGTATCCGATCGCCGGTCCGGTGCACGTGTCCACTTCCTCGACTGTCATTCCCAGCGTTTGCATCTGCCGAAACGCATGCAAAATCGAAAACGTTCCAATGCGGTTGGCGATAAAATTGGGCGTGTCTTTCGCGACCACCACGCCTTTGCCCAGCCGCTCGTCGCAAACTTCCGCGAGAAACTCGAGAACCGCCGGCAGCGTTTTCGGACCGGGAATCAGCTCCGCCAATTTCATGTACCGCGGAGGGTTGAAGAAATGTGTTCCCGCCCAGTGCTGCTGAAAATCCTCCGAGCGCCCCTCGGCAATTAGCCGGATCGGCAATCCCGATGTGTTTGACGTTACAATCGTCCCCGGTTTCCGCACCGCTTCCACTCGCTCGAACAACTTCCGTTTGATCTCCAGATTTTCGGCGACCGCCTCGATGATCCAGTCCGCTTCGCCGCACCATGCCAGGTTGTCCTCAAGATTTCCTGGCGTGATCAGCCGCGCCGTCTCCGCCGTAAAAAAAGCCGCCGGCCGCGACTTCTTCGCGGCTTCCAGCCCCGCGCGGACGATCCGGTTCCGCACCGCCGGATTTTCCAGCGTCAATCCCTTTCGTTTTTCGTCGGCATTCAACTCCGGCGGGACAATATCGAGCAGGTAGCAGGGAATTCCGGCATTCGCCAGATGCGCCGCGATTCGCGACCCCATCGTGCCAGCGCCCAACACCGCTGCTTTTTCGATCTGGCGTCTCATCTTATCGGCCTCGGCAAGGCACATAGTTGCAAAAGCGGTAATCCCGGTCAACCGTAAACGCCCCGCGCGCGCGAACTTTGCTAAAGTGGCTGTGTGGGGTAGGTGGGTGATGGCACCAGCGTCCAAATGGTTCACTCGGGCAGTGAACGGCCTGCGCTCCTTCGCCTATTCCGAGGAGCGCGACAGGCCAAGGGTCGGCCTCGCCTTGGGCGGCGGCTTCGCCCGCGGCATCGCTCATATCGGGGTACTGCGCGTCCTCGAAGAGCAAGAAATCCCTGTCGATTTTATCGCCGGCACCAGTGTGGGCGCCCTGATCGCCGCCACTTACGCCAGCGGCACCTCTCTCGCCGAAATGGAACGCCAGGGTTCAGCCACCCGTTTCAGCGATTTCGGTCGCTGGACTCTCTCTCGCATGGGCATGGCCTCGAACGATCGCATTGAGGATTTCCTTCACAAGTTCACGACCGCCAAATTTTTCCACCAAATGAAAATTCCGCTAAGCATCGTCGCCACAGACTTGCTTTCTGGGACTTCGATGCACTTCACGCAGGGCGAAATCGGCCCCGCGTTGCGTGCTTCCTGCGCCTATCCCGGACTTTTTCTGCCCGTTGAACACCAGGGCCGGATTCTCGTGGATGGCTTTCTCACGGAAACGGTTCCCGCCGAAGCCGCGCGCGACATGGGCGCGGACATCGTGATCGGCGTGCATCTCGAGCCCGGCCTGCTTCGCAGCGCGCCGCGAAACACCATCGAAGTCATCAGCCGCTCGTTCTCCATTCTTCAAACGTCCGCAACACAGCTCTGGCATTCGGATGTGGACGTTCTCCTCGAGCCTGACGTTCATCACGTGCAGTGGGACGAATTCGTGAAGACCCCGCAACTCGTCGCCGCCGGCGAAGCAGCCACCCGCGAGGCCGTGCCCCAAATCAAGGAACTCATTGCGCTCAGCACCGGTCAGCGCTTCCAGGACAGAAGAAGGCTCGACCGCCGCCGCAACAAGCTCCACCCCCCCAAAAGCCTTTTGCCTTCGTAGGGGCACGATATACGTGCCCGGCGAACATGCTTGGCTACCTGTCCACCATCCGCCCCGCACAAACGGGCGCATCCTACGTTCAGCTTTCCTCCCGCAACTCCACCTTCACCGCCGCCCCGCCGCCCTTCCCGCGCTTGGTAAACCACTCGCTCATAGCCCCCGCCAATCGCGCTGCATCGACGCCCAACCCCACTTCAAGCCGCCCTTCCCCCGTCGGCAGCGTGTCGTCGAATTCCGCCGAGCCGGTAAAATTCCGCATGCAAAAACTGTCCAGCCAATCGAGCGGCACAGGCCTGCGCTCCGCCCCAATCGTCATTTCCGCCGCAAATTTTCGCGCGTACATTTCGCGCGAAGTATAACCGAGGCCATCAACGGGAAGAAATGCCCGTCTCGCCCGATTCGCGCCGCGCGATTAGGCGCGCCAGAGATTTCTTCTCTACTCTGCATGCCTCGGTGTAAAATCTCGCCGCTTTTGGCGCTCAAATCTAAATATGGGTTTGTTTGTAGCGCCATCCCCGCAAGGAGGCTCCCATGCACTCGAAAAACATCCTTGGCGCAATTATTGCCGCGGTCTGCATCGTCGCTGCCGCCGCGGCGCCCTCGGCAACCGCCGCGCCGCCCAGCGACGCCTGCCCGCTTCTCACCCCAGCCGAAATCACTGCCGTTGTCGGCGTCACCGTGGGTGCCGGCGCGCACATGACTCCCACGTACGTGAAATCATGCACGTGGTCTCCCTCAGGCGGTGCCACGAAGGACTTCACGACCCTCGTACTCGCCCTTGAGCCCGCGGCGTCGTACCAAAGCGCAAAGGCTATGCTGCAAGCGGTCGCTGGCTCGCAGGGCAAGGGTGGCATCACCATGACGCCGGCCAGCGGCATCGGCGACGATGCCATCTACTCAAGCGTGGCCAACTACACGAAGCTCATCGTAAAGAAGGGCGACGTCGTGTTCCAACTCGTCATCTATGGCAGCTTCCCAATCGAAAAGAAGAGGGACATGGAGAAGGCTCTCGCCTCAAAAGTCATCTCCAAGCTCTGACGCGCCACGCCGGATGTTCGGTTTGCCGTTGTAGCGGCCGCCTTGATTTTTAGGCGGGCGCCTTGGCCGTCGTCATTCTGAGCGGAGTGTCCCGCGCCTTTGTCTTTGCGCGAAGCGCCGGGACACGCAGTCGAAGAACCTCTCTTGGCAGTGGGACCTTCTCCGTCGCCCTCCATATCCGGCCTTTGCCGTCATATTGTCATCCCGAACCCGGCCGGATTTCAGGCCGGTGTGAGGGATCTGCTTTTGCAGTCTGGTTTCCTTTGAAAGAAGTTAAGTCTCGAATCCAAACAGGACGCTACCACTCGGCCGCAGTGGGTCAGCTTCCGGTTGGCTGGCAGCGCTTACCGGAGATATGGCGTCCTGGTACGTTAGGTATCCGTAATCCACCACATTTTTACTCGCCGAGTGCAGCAGCAACTGAGCTATCCTCCACGGGTCATGGTGGCAACCTTGATTTTCGACCTTCAAGAGGCGCTACCCAAACGAACCTCGAATACATGGATCCAGGTTCTGATCGGCTTTTTTGTAGGCGTATTGCTGGCACTCTCTCCATTGAAAAAACTCGGCTACGGTTTCAACGGCTTCCTATTCTTTCCAGCGTTATATGTGGCGATAGCTTTTCACGAAATCGGCCACCTTGTCGCGGGCAGCCTCGTTGGGATGCCGCCGGGTGCGCTCGTCATTGGTGGGCTTGTCATATTCAAATCAGGAGACCGTTGGTTAATTCGCTTCGATTACCGCCGCATCTTTGGTGGCGGGCTTGCGAAGGCATTACCTCAGAAAGACGGTCTTCGGCTAACCGCCTTCGCATGGATGGTCGGGGGTGGGCCGATTGCCAGCCTGTTGTTGTTGGTGTCCTGTGCTTTCTTGGAGTCCAAATATGGCGATGGCACGTGGGCTTGGATCGGAACACTATTCTGGATAGGGTTGCTCATCACGATCTTCCCGTTGATGCCGTTTTCGAGCGGGCTGAACAAGTCAGACGGTGCCCGGCTTTGGACGCTGATGCGACGTCCAGGCCAATGCCGGTCATGGATGGCATTGTGGGCCCTGCAAACCGAGGAAACCCGAGGAGTGGTTCCCCGTGACTGGGACGCAGGACTTGTCAGTCAGATGCTGATGACAGATCCTTCGGCGAGCGAGTATCCCTACGTTCAACTGTTGGCCTTTTATCGATGTATGCACGAAAATAGGCCACAGGTCGCCCTTGAACATCTCGAAAATGTCTTAGCTAGATCTGCCCGTTCCACCAAGGTTATACGCCAAATTACTTTTCTAGAGGCGGCATGTTGTAGTGCGTTGGTGCGGAAAAACGTCACTCAGGCGCGCACTTGGCTGCAACGGGCAGGAAAGGTGCGGAAGCCGTTGTCGACCAACGTTGCCGAGGCTACGATTGCCATTTGCGAGAAGCGTTATGACGACGCCCTTCGATTCGTGGCGGCTGCGCGTACTCGGATCGAGCGACGCAAGTTAGATTCAGGCCTAGCCCGATTTGCAAGGGAAAAACTGGCGGAGTACGACCGGATGTGTGAAGACCTCGCGTCCGATTTAGTGTCTACGTCCTGATTAACGTGTAATCGGAAACTGCCCCGCAACCCGCCCGCCACGCGCCTTGCATTTCCCTCCCGCGTACCCTAAAATTTTTATGTGCGATTAAGCTGGGAGCATGTTTCCCACAGCGACGCTTCAATGCTTGATCGCGATGATCGGTCCCCGTAGGCAGTTCCCGGAGACAGGGTGTCCACACCACTAGAGAGTTGGGTAGAAGAATCGGCTCGCCTCACCAAGCCGTCAAAAATTGTATGGTGTGACGGGTCGCAGTCCGAAAATGAGCGCCTCACCGCGGACATGCTCGCCGATGGCACCTTCGTCGAGTTGAATCAGCAAACTTACCCGCATTGCCACCTTCATCGCAGTAATCCCAATGACGTCGCCCGTACCGAGGGCCTCACTTTCATCTGCACGCGGCAAATGTCCGATGCCGGTCCCACCAACAACTGGATGGCTCCAGCCGAAGCCAAGGAAAAAGTGCGCCCGCTCTTCGAAGGCGCCATGAAAGGCCGCACGATGTACGTGGTCCCATACATCCTCGGCCCAGCGAGTTCTCCGTACAGCAAAGTGGGAGTGGAAATTACGGATAGCGCCTATGTTGCCGCCAGCATGCGCATCATGTCCCGTATGGGCAAGCCTGCGCTCGATCGTCTAGGCAAATCTGATGATTTCGTTCCCGGACTTCATTCCCTCGCGGACTTGGACCCCAAGCGCCGCTTCATTCTCCATTTTCCCGAGGAAAAATTGATCTGGAGCGTTGGCTCCGGATACGGCGGCAACGCGCTGCTCGGAAAAAAATGTTTCGCGTTGCGAATTGCCAGCTGGATGGCCCGCGAACAGGGTTGGATGGCCGAGCACATGCTCATCCTCGGCTTGGAAGATCCCTCCGGCAAAGTCACGTACATGGCTGCCGCTTTTCCCAGCGCCTGCGGCAAAACCAATTTGGCAATGATGGTTTCCGTGCTCGAAACGCAGGGCTATCGCGTGTGGACAGTTGGCGACGATATCGCGTGGATGCACATTGCGGCTGACGGCACTCTGCGCGCGATCAATCCTGAAGCTGGATTTTTCGGCGTCGCTCCCGGCACCAATATAAAAACCAATCCCAATGTAATTTCGGCGGCTCATCACAACACCATTTTCACTAACGTCGCCATGACGGCAAAATCGCATGAACCCTGGTGGGAAGGTATGGACGGCGTGCCATCCGATGGCCTGATCAATTGGAAGGGCGCTCCGTGGAAGCCGGGTACCGACCCGGCTGCGCATCCGAACGCCCGTTACACGGTTCCCGCTTCGCAATCCTCGTCCATTTCCGATCATTGGGAAGATCCCGCCGGCGTTCCGATTTCCGCGCTCATCTTCGGAGGCCGCCGCGCGCATCTCGCTCCTCTGGTCTACGAATCGCACAACTGGCAGCACGGCGTTTTCATCGGCGCCACGATGGCTTCGGAAACCACCGCCGCCGCAACGGGTGCGGTGGGCGTCACGCGCCGCGATCCCATGGCCATGCTCCCTTTCTGCGGCTACAACATGGCTGACTATTTCGGCCATTGGCTGGCGATGGGCGCGAAGCTGAAAAATCCTCCCAAGATTTTCCACGTGAACTGGTTCCGCCGCGACGCCAATGGAAAATTCCTCTGGCCCGGCTATGGTGAAAACGTCCGCGTGCTGAAGTGGATGCTGGACCGTATCGAAGGCCGCGCGCGCGCCACCGAAACGCCGATAGGCAATGTGCCCGAGCCTTCCTCGCTCACGCTCGATGGCCTTTCGATTCCGCGCGAATCGCTCGACGAACTCCTGCGCGTTGATCCAGGCGATTGGATGAAGGAAGACCAGGCCATCGCAAAATTTTTCGAGAAGTTTGGCGATCGCCTCCCGCCCGCTCTCTGCCAGGAACAAAAATCTCTCAACGCGCGGCTATCCAGCTCCTCGGTCGCCACCAAATAGC
Organism: uncultured Acidobacteriota bacterium; assembly: GCA_963723845.1. Classification (GTDB taxonomy): domain Bacteria; phylum Acidobacteriota; class Terriglobia; order Acidiferrales; family UBA7541; genus Palsa-295. The sequence continues at coordinate 2,622 of CAVRSO010000124.1, read as the reverse complement.
GAACATCACTCTATGAGCCCTAACGCCACTGCAAACACACGCGGACTCGATGGCGTCGTCGCCGCTCAGACTCGGCTGAGCCACGTGGATGGCCAGAATGGCGTGCTCATCATCGCCGGCTACTCTGTCGAAGATCTCGCCGCTCGCGCCACTTTTGAAGAAGGGGCGCACCTTTTGTGGCGAGGCCGCTTGCCCGACCGCGCAGAACTCGAGAAGCTTTCGTCGGAGATGGCTGAATTGCGCGAATTGCCTCCGCTCGCGCTGGAAGTAATTCGCGCCGCCGCAAAAGCTCCTCCGATTGACGCGTTGCGCATGGCTTGTGCCACGCTCTCACTCGGTCTCAAAGATCCGAACGCGATCACGCCGGAAGCCGATTTCGCCGCAGCCATGCGGCTCACCGCGTGCTTTCCCACCATCGTTGCCGCGCACGCGCGTCTCGCGAAAGGCAAAGACCCGATCGCGCCGCGCAAAGATCTCTCGCTGGCCGCAAATTTTCTGTACATGGTCACCGGGCGCGAACTCGACCCCGCGGCTGCGCATGCGCTAGACGCGTATTGGGTCACCGTGATGGATCACGGCATGAACGCTTCCACGTTCACCGCGCGCGTGATCGCCAGCACGCGCTCGGATTTGGTGAGCAGCGTCACCGGCGCTCTGGGCGCGCTGAAAGGACCGTTGCACGGTGGCGCGCCTGGCCCGGTGCTCGATATGTTGCTGGACATCAAAACAGCCGATCGCGCCGAACCCTGGATTCGCAACGAGCTTGCGCAAGGACGCCGCATCATGGGTTTCGGACATCGCGTCTACAAAGTTCGCGACCCGCGCGCGGAAGTCCTGAGCCGCGTGGCCGAGCGCCTGCAAGGCGCGCAAATCGAAGACCGCAAGCTCTACGACCTCGCGCGCCACGTGGAACAGACCGCGCTGCGCGTTCTGGCCGAAGTGAAGCCGGGGCGCAACCTCCGCACCAACGTCGAGTTTTACACCGCGCTGGTGCTTCAGGCGATCGGCCTTGAGCCGGCGCAGTTCGTGGCCATGTTCGCGTGCGGCCGCACCGCCGGATGGTGTGCCCACGTGATCGAGCAGCACAAAGAGGATCACCTGATACGTCCGCAATCCGAATACATCGGTCCTGTCGGCCTCAAGATGGATCGCTGACCCGTGGAATTTTCCCCGCGTCGCCGCAAATTTGTTTGCGAAGCGTCGCGGGAGAATGCCAGGCGAATAAAAAAGCGACAAGATTCATTCCAGTTTGCCGCACCTATCCTTTCTAACTAGATGCAATTAAGCGGCTCATTCCGTCGTTTTTGGTACCGCAACAACGCCCTACAGGTCGCAACGCTCGCACTTTTTTTGGCTCCCCTCGCCTCCGCTCAGCAGCCGATGCCCGGCATGCAAATGGGCGGGAGCGGGCCAATGAACATGCAGCCAGAGAATTTCATTCAGGAAATCATGGCTCACACCACCTCAGGCACCAGCGCCGAACCAGACTCCACTCCCATGCCGATGTTGATGACAACAAAGCATTTGTGGACGCTGATGTTCCACGCCAACGTATTCATTCTCGACGAACAACAATCCAGCGCGCGGGGCGGCGATAAGTTCTTCTCCACCAATTGGTTCATGGGCATGGCCAAACACAAGGCCGGCCCCGGCGTCCTCACGATTCGCTCGATGCTCACGCTCGAGCCAGCAACAGTCACCGAGCGCCGCTATCCCCTGCTGTTTCAACAAGGTGAGACCGCTTTCGGGGTGCCCATCGCCGACGGACAGCATCCGCACGACTTCATCATGGAAGTCGCCGCGCTGTACGACATCAAGTTCGGCGAGGGACTGCTCACACTTTACTTCGCACCGGTGGGCGACCCGGCCATCGGCCCCACAGCGTACCCGCATCGCGAATCGGCGTCGGAAAATCCGGTCGGGGCGATCGGGCATCATCAGGAGGATTCGACTCACATTGCCGCGGATGTTGCTACCGTTGGGTTTACTTATGGCATCGGGCGGATCGAAGCCTCGGGATTTCATGGACGCGAGCCGGATGAGTTCCGCTGGGACATCGATCAGGGTGCGATCGATTCTTGGGCTATGCGCCTTACGCTTCAGCCGGGGAAAAACTGGAGCGGCCAATATTCCTATGCGCGCATCGCCAGTCCTGAGGGACTTTTTCCTGACGAAAATCAGGAGCGCATGACGGCGTCCATCATGTACAACCGGCCGTTCACTAATGGCAACTGGTCCAACACCGCGCTTTGGGGACGCACGCGATCACTTGCAGACAACTCAATTCTCGACAGCTATCTTTTTGAGTCTCTGGTGCAATTTCGAACGCGGAATCGCGCGTGGACGCGCATCGAAAATGCAGACCGCACGAATGAATTGCTGGTGGAGAATTCGCTGCCGCCGGGCTTCATGGAACTTCCCATCGGGCACGTGCAGGCTTATACCTTCGGATACGACCGCGATTTCGATTTAATTCCCGATCTCGAATCCGCGCTGGGCGCGCAAATCACGACTTACGGAGTGCCAGGCGTCCTCACCCCGATTTACGGATCGCACCCAATCGGCGCTGCCATCTTCATCCGGCTGCGCCCTCTTCTCCGCAAAGCACCACTAGCGCGAGGG
>CAVRSO010000123.1:0-27534 GCA_963723845.1 uncultured Acidobacteriota bacterium | reverse complement strand
AAGTCTGTCCTGGACCTCGATAAACTGAATTGAACCAGAAACCAGTTTGGGGAGGGTTTCTTTGTGCATCTCCTCTACTCTCTTCTCGAGATCGGCATCAAAGGGACCTCGCAAGGCCGACGGATCCAGGATCATCATCAGAGCATAGGTCAAGCAACGTCAGCTTCTGAACCGGCCTGGCATGACTTGTATCTTCAATGCCTTTTTTCATAATTGCGAGCATGTCACGTTGGAAGGACAACCATGGCAATGCCAGCAAACAGAAACTCCTCAACATGCTGTCTCTGAGACTTTGAGCATGATCCGAGCTGCTGGTCGCGGTAGGTGAGCCAACGGTAACCTTCATCGCTTCTTTGTGGCGCCAGGAGCCGGCATGGACTTCATAGATGGAGAGCGGAGAATGCCCCCAGTCGCGAGAGGCGCGGGCCTTGAGCCACTCGGAATCGTCCCAAGCGTAGGCGTCCAGATTAGAGACGATGGAGGCGGTATTGGGACGAAGTTCGGCCGCGAATGCGTAAGGATCGGACTTGACCGCGAGGCGATCTCCCACGCGCGAGAAAATTTCGAATTTGTACAAGGACCCTTCCGCGAGTTCGGGAATAAAAACTTCCCAGATGCCGCTTTCGCCGCGCGTGCGCATGGGGTTCACGCGCCCGTCCCATGAATTGAAGTCGCCAACAACGCTGACTCGCCGGGCGTTTGGAGCCCAGACGGCGAAATGAACTCCTCGCACTCCCGCTACTTCGCGCAGGTGCGCACCCAACTTTTGATATTTCTGGTAATCGGTCCCCTCGCCGGAAAGGTAAAGATCGAAATCGGTGAGGACCGGAGGAAAGGCGTATGGATCGTAGGTCTCCACGTCGCTTCCGCCGGTAAAGTAGAAACGCAGGCGATAGGAAGAAGGCGGGATGGCGTCTTCGTCGCGCAAGCCGATCGCGCTCAGCGGAAGGATCGCTTCAAACACTCCGTCTGGGTGGATTCGCTCGGCTGGATGGACGGACCTATTCTTTCCCCAGATGACAGCTACGCGATCGGCAGTGGGACGAAAAGTTCGGATTGCGAGTGCCGGACTGCTGGCCCGTCGAACTCAATGTGGGCCCAGAAGGCGAAAAGGGTCGGAATCCTCCGCGCGCACGAGGCTCCGCAAGTCTTCTCTGCCTTGACTCGGGGCCGCGGCTGCGGCCGCCATATCCGTGGATTTTCGTCTATCGACCATGCGCTTGGGGCCAGTTCCGAGGCCCTTGTTTATTTTACCGAAGCATCGGCGGGATGCAAACCGGTGGTTGGTGTAAGGAAGAAAGGCCTCAAGTAGAACGCGCGGACTGCCGAGTACCGGGGATTAGGCTGATGGTCGGGCCCGTATCTAATTGGAAACGCTATGTGATATCTCGGGTCCTGGTACCGACGTACCATTGTGGATCACCTAGGCCGGCGGCTATAAAGAGGTGGAGGGTCGGTCTCCGAGAACTGCGCCTACGCGGATGGGAGCAGACCGCCTAACCTATGCCGACTAAGACACCCACAGTGCGTTCCGAGAGGCCAGCTCTCCGGCCTGAACCGTGGGCCGCGCGAGCGCAAACCCGGGCTGATGGCGAGTGATCCCACGAAGAACGGCCTTCTAGGCGATTGCGAACCGAATTTCCAGCTCCTGTTTTCTACCACCCCCTAGCAATGTACGTGTGCGACCGCGAGACGTTAGAGTTCCTGGAAGTGAACGCGTCTGCGGAAAGGCAATACGGCTACACGCGAGAAGAATTCCTGAAAATGAAGATTACGGATATTCGGCCGTCAGAGGATATCCCGCGTCTACTGGATGTCGCGCGAACGGATGGGATGCAACCGCTCGCGTTCCTCGGTCAGTGGAGGCACCGCCGAAAAAACGGTCAAGTTTTCGAGGTCGAGGTAACGGCCCAGGGAAACACGTTCGCGGGAAAGAACGCGGTTCTGGTGGTCGCGCAGGATATTAGCGCACGCCGCGCCATGGAGGAGAAGACCGCCGAACGGACGGCTTACGCGCAGGCCCTTACTGAAAACAATCCGACCGCTATCGTCGCCGTGAATATGGATCGCCGCGTAGAAATGTGCAATCCGGCATTCGAACGGCTTTTCGGCTATTCTCTCGCCGAAATCCTGGGCGCGGAACTCGATTCGTTGCTTGCACCCCCGAGCCTGCATCATGAAATGCTCGGACTCATGGGACGGGCGGCTTCCGGCGATATCGTGCGCTCGACCACAAAGCGGAAGCGCAAGGACGGCTCGTTGGTCGATGTCCAGATCATAGGCGTGCCGCTCGTCGTGGGTGGCACACGAACCGGCACCTTCGGTATGTACGAGGACATCACCGAAAAGAAACAGTCCGAAGAAGCGCTGCAGAAGGCGGAGGAAAAGCGCCGGCGCATTTTCGACAATGCAATCGAAGGCTTCTTCGAATCGACGCCGTCAGGCCGGTATCTGGCCGTAAATCCTGCCATGGCACGCATCGCCGGATATTCCTCGCCGGCTGAAATGATCAACGAGATTCATGATATCGGGCGGCAGATCTACGTGGATCCGAGCACTCGAAACGAGGTGAGGCGTGTCTTGGAGGAACGGGGCGTCCTCGAGGGATTCGAATGTCCGATGCTGCGGAAAGACGGGAGCAAAATCTGGATTTCCCTGAACGTCCGGGCGATCCGAGATGCCAGCGGCAATATCACAAGCCATGACGGCACGGCCGAAGACATTACGGCGCGCAAGCGCTCGCAACTCGAACGGCATGTGAACACCGAGATTGTCCACGCGGTGAGCGCCACGGACAATCTGGACGATCTGCTTCGACGGATTCATGCCGCGCTAAGGCAGGTATTGGACGCGGAGAATTGCTTCGTAACGCTTCACGATCCTTCCGACGGGATGTTCCACTACCGTTTCCATGTAGATCAGTTCGATCCTCCGCCTCCGCCCGACAAAATGGGACGAAGCTGCGCGGCGTACGTGTTTCGCAATGCACGCGGGATGCTGATTCCGCGAGAGGTCTTCCGCGACCTTGCGCGCAAGGGAGAAGTTGAATTAGTGGGCACGCCCTCCGCATCCTGGCTTGGAGTTCCGCTGCGAACGCCGACGGAAACCATCGGCGTGCTGGTGGTTCAGAATTACTCTGTTGAGAACGCGTACACGGAGCGCGACCTCGAGTTTCTCTCCTCCGTCGGGGATCAGATTGCGCTGGCGATTGAGCGCAAACGGGGCGAAGAACGAGTCCGGCAAAGTGAGGCGAGGCTGCGCCTGCTAATCGAACAGTTGCCAGCCGTATTGTGGACAGTCGACAGAAATCTTCGATTTACGTCCGCTGTTGGAGCGGGATTGATACGGCTGGGACTCAAGCCGGATCAAATCGTCGGGATGTCCCTCACCGATTACTTCGAGACGTCCGACCCGACTTTTGTGCCCATTGCGGCACATCGGCGAGCTGTGGCTGGGGAGGCCGTGACATTCCCGGTGGAGTGGAAGGATGGCTCTTACGCGTGTCACGTGGAACCATTGCGGGATGGCGAGGGCGCGGTGCACGGCGCAATCTGCATGGCCTTGGATGTAACCGACCGCAAGAAGCTGGAGGAGCAATTCCGCCAGGCGCAAAAGATGGAGGCGGTGGGCCGGTTGGCGGGCGGAATCGCACACGATTTTAACAACTTGCTGATGGTAATTCAGGGTTACGCGGATTTGCTGGCTGAGCGCTTGCCAGAGGGTAACTCTCTACGCCGAAACGCGGAGCAGATCCGGGCAGCCTCGCAACGTGCGGCGGCGCTGACGCAGCAACTGCTTGCTTTCAGTCGCAAGCAAATACTTGCCCCGAAGGTGCTCAACGTAAGCGCCGTCGTCACCGACCTGGAAAAAATATTGCAGCGCGTGATTGGGGAAGATATTGAACTGCGCACCTCTTCCATACCGGATCTGTGGCTGACAAAGGCCGACCGCAGCCAGATCGAGCAGGTGATCATGAATCTGGCCGTGAACGCTCGCGACGCGATGCCCACGGGCGGAAGGCTGACGATTGAGACTGCCAACGTAGAATTCGATATGTCGATTTCGAATCCCCCCACGGTTCTAGCGCCCGGGAAATACGTGATGCTTGCGGTGACCGACAACGGTTGCGGCATGGACGAGAAGGTTCAGGCTCACATTTTCGAACCTTTCTTCACCACCAAAGAAAAAGGAAAGGGCACCGGCCTGGGACTGGCAACCGTCTACGGCGTGGTGAAGCAGAGCGGCGGGTACATCTGGGTGTACAGCGAGGCCGGACGTGGAACAACGTTCAAAATTTACCTGCCGCGTATCGAGGAAGAGAGCATTCCAGCCACTCGAGACCGTCTCCCTTCCGAAAAGGCCACGCCACGGGGGTCGGAGGTGATTCTGCTGGCCGAAGACGAGAAGGGGGTTCGCGAACTTGCGCGTGAATATCTGGAGACCAGCGGCTATACCGTGCTTGTGGCGGAAGATGGCCGTGCGGCAATCGAATTGGCCAGAATGCACTCCGGACAAATTCACTTGCTAATGACGGACGTGGTGATGCCGGGAATCGGCGGTCCCGAAACAGCTGAGAGGATCAAAGCCCTTCGTCCCGAAATCAAGGTTTTGTACATGTCAGGCTACACCGACCAGGCGATCATGCATCAGGGGGTGCTGCAGGAGGGAGCGATTCTCCTGCAAAAGCCGTTCACGCTCGCGGCCCTTGCCTCCAAGCTGCGCGAAATGCTCGCTGGCGACGTCGTCATCCAGTAAGACGGTCTAATCCTCACCTGGCTTCAACTCCCCCATCAGGAGAAGCATTGAATCACTTGTGTGACTTATTCTATTTAGGTTGAAGGGTTCGAAGCGGCTGTGGGTGTACAATCCCGCCTCGCCGCGCCAAAATTAAGTCCGCGGGACGTCAATGCCCCAGAACCAAGAACATTTCGTTGCAATCGTTGGCGCAGCCATCTCCGGCTCGGTGGCGGCAGAAATTCTTGCGGACCGTGGAATTCAAGTAGCCGTCATAGAGCAAAACAAGAGGCCGTACGGCAAAATCGAGGATGGCCTGCCCCGCTGGCATGTGGAGCAGCGCAAACAGGAGTATGCTCGCATCGATGCGCGCTTGAGGAAGCCGGGTGTTCACTTCATTCCCTCAACGAAGCTCGGCCGCGATTTCGATTTTCAAGAACTTTGCCGGGAGTGGGGTTTCTCCGCCGTCATTCTGGCAAATGGCGCCTGGCGCGATCGGGACCTGGGAGTACCCGGCGCGGATGAGTTCATCAACAAAGGGCTGATTTACCAGAATCCGTTCATCTACTGGTACAACCACAAGAACGAGAAGGGCTATGCGGGCAGTGTGTACGAGACGCCAGACGAAACGATTGTGGTGGGAGGAGGTCTGGCGTCCATTGACGTGGTCAAAGTGTTGCAGCTCGAAAACTACGAGCGCGCCATGCGAGCTCGTGGGATCGCCACGAATATGCATGAGATGGAGAAAGGCATACCCGCGGCCTGCAAGGCTCACGGTGTAAAGCCAGAGGAGTTGGGCGTCAAGGGTTGCCTTTTGATCTATCGCCGCCGCGAGCAAGATATGCCGCTGGCTCAGCCTCCGGATAACGCCACCGCGGAACAGATCGCGAAGACCGAGCAGGTTCGACAAAAGATGCTTCGGTTGGCGCGAGAGAAATATCTCTTTCGCGTTCAGGATCGCAGACTGACCACCGGCCTGGTTATCGAGAATGGGCGCGTCGTGGGGCTGAAGGTTGCGGAAACGAAAACGGAAGGCCGGAACGCCCAGGCGATTCCGGGCTCGGAGCATGAGTTGAGGGCGCCACTGGTGATTTCGTCAATCGGCTCGGTGCCTGAGATCATTCCGGGCGTCTCGATGAAGGGCGAATACTACACCTTTAGCGGCGAGGACTTGCCACGTTATTCCGGCTGCGAGCATGTATTTGGCGTGGGAAACGTGGTGACCGGGCAAGGCAACATCCGAGTGTCGCTGATCCACAGCCAGCGCGTAACGAACCATTTGATTGAGAATTACATTGGAATTGGCGACGGAGTAGGGGATTTGTCGGCGCTATATGAAACGGCCGAAGCCCGGGCCGCGGGACAAGCGGAAGCCGTTGAGCGGACCATTCGCTCTGCGCCCCCACTATCAGCAGAAGCCTTAGCAGACATCAAGAAGCGCGTTCAGGCACTGCAGGAGCGGGCGGGATATACGTCCGACTACGACGCCTGGATTGCCGCGGTAACTCCTCCGGACATGGAGTAAGTCCCTCCGCTCAGACGTTGCAGCTTTCAGTTTTCCTCTTCGCGTGGCAGAGGCGCGACGCTCGAACTATTGCCGGGGCGGCATCATCATCATAGGATTGAACGGCTGAGGAGTCCCCGTAATTTTGTCTTTGGCGTCGGTATAGGTCTTGACCAGCACCGTCGTCCTTGTCTTGTCCTTGCTCTGATCCTTCACCAAACCGATAGGCGACACCTTTGAACTTATCCAAGTATCGTCTCCGCTGTCTTTCGCTCGATAATGTTCGCAGGAGAAGGTACCTGCAGGAACGGTAATGGATTCTTTGCCGAGATCGTCGGCTTTCGTGCGAATGTCTTCTGGCGTTATATCCAGATTACTGGTCATCTGTTCGGGCATTGTCATTGGCGGGCGCCCGGCCATCTCCATGACCACGCGTGATACCGTGATCTTGTCACCCATCACCACCAATTCTTTCGCCAAGATGGTTCCCATCGACCGGTCGGGCATGGTCCACTCGACCCAATAGCCGTCCTTACCGTTTACGGATTCCCTCCCGATGAGTGCGAGGTCCATGCTGCTTGTGCGGCCGTCGGAGTCGGTGGTCTGGTAGGACGCTCCACTACCCATGACGGGATTGAAGAATCCAGGTGGCAAGTGAACCGATCGCATTCCCATCTGCGCACTGATGGCCGCTGCCGTAGCAAGACAAACAATCACGACAAGCGCCGATAGCCTTCCGACCCTCATGATTCCTCCTCTTTCGCCCCGGTGATTCCGTTCATGGGAGATTTTGGCGGGATTTTAAATGAAGATGCCAAGAGAGTCCATCCCGCCTTGCGTCGGCTATCGAGCCGAAATTTCGCGCCCGGCTTAGTTTAAGTCCCGATAACTGATCAACCGGATGCCGCGTTCTTCCACGGCGCGCCTCACTTCAGGCGCCAGCAAACCTTCCATTTCGATTTCTCGCTGGCGCTGAAGGCGTGAGCCGGTTCGCTCTAGGTCCTGATCGCAAATCCCTGGGTGGAGCATGATTTCGGTCTGCCCCTCGTCGAGCGCATCGATCAATCGGTGTAAAGCTGCTGCGCCTAATTGCCCGGTGACGGCTAGTCCCAAAAAATGATCGGGGAAACGCAAGCCATACTTGCCTGAGATGGCTTTAAATCCAGACGCGACTGCACTTACCGTGGCGGCAGCGGCCAAATTTCTGACTGTATTCGTCCCGTCAGAGCGATTCGACCTCCACGAATCCCGCAGATCTTCAACAGGATTCCGCACGCGCTTGATGCCGGACTCCTGAGCCACCCGGCCGAGAGCGTTCATGATCGTTGGGTGGACGTGAGTGTGCTTGTGGGTGTCCAGATGGCTTGGTTCGATGCCCGCGCGGCGAATTTTTTCAATTTGGGCGCGAAGTTCCGTTTCGATCTCGCTCGGGGGCACTCGGCCAGTCGTGACGTTCGCAACCAAGATGGTCAGCGACTGCGGCAGGCGGCCATTCTCATCCACCAGAGAGGCGATTTGCTCCCGTGGGGCAGCGGCTGAACCGCCCGTGAGGACCAAGTGGCACCCCACACCTAGGGTTGGATTTGCGTGCGCCTGTTCGACTGCGTGGCAAAAGGCTGGAGCTGTAGCCATTAGCGTGGCGCTGGTGAGAATTCCGTCGCGGTGTGCGCGGATAATTCCATGATTGATGCCCTGAGTCAAACCAAAATCGTCCGCGTTGAGAATTAGTTCTTTCATCGTTCGGCAACAATGGGAATGATGGTACCACGGTGGAGCGAAGGGCTCGTTCGCCACAGCTCAACGTTCTGAGGCGTTGCAATCGCAATTATGAGGATTTTGCAAAGACTTGCACCGCATCGCGGGCAATTGTTGCGCCATCTTCCGTTCCGATTCGAGAATTGTGAATGTTGCATGACAGTTTTCAACAGTTCTGTTGAAAACCGTGTGGAAAAGCTTCGTGCGACAATCGAAAACGCGCCACAGCATGGGGCTTACTGCTCTTTGCACAAATCCTGTGCAAGTGCGAGTCACTCAAACCCGTCGCGGTGAAAAGCCATCAAAGCGTTTCTAAAATGGAAAGGGCAGCGCTGAGAATTCCTGAAATAGAGAGCTGAAGCACTCGCTGCTTAGTACCAGTGTGGACGAGGTGCGAGTTTTATTGAGATCGTTTCTTCTTCTTTTTCCAGGTCATACCACTTGCCGTAAGTGTGCCAGCCGGTTGCGATCACTTGAATGAGTGCCTTTCCCTGCGGGATCTCCGGAATTTTTACGGATCCGTCTTGATTGGTCTTGAAATTCATTTCTACTTCCTTGTCGTGGCGCAGGAAACCACCTGACGTATTGAAGCGGACATAAACGCTGGCATTGCCGACGGGTTTATCTTCTGGGGTGGTGACGATAACCTTGAGCTTCGTCGTAGCGGACTCGGAGGACTTTTGTTCGTTTTTATCTGCCTCACCAGATTGGCCCTGCTTCGCACCGCTTGATTCATCCGAAGAGGAAGGCTGACTTGAGCGGTCCGTTTGGGCGAACGCCGCAGGCACGCACAACAGGCATATCGCCAATAAAGCTGGATGGATTAGCCGGACGAAACTCCCGCAGCCCGTCAACTGAGCTTTCATAGGATTCTCTTGTACTACGATGGTCGATCTCTCTCAAGATGGACTTGTGATGCGTACTGGGTCAAGTGTTAGCATCTCTTGCCGCCGCTCACGGACCTAGAAATCCAGTCGAGATAGCCTCGGGAGCCTGCAGCAATTGGCAACGCAATGATCTCGGGTAGGTCATAGCTATGCAGCTTTCGAATCGCACTCTCCACCGCTGCGAAGCGCGACCGCGAGCTTTTAAGGAGCAAGAGAACTTCCTTGGCCGACTCGATCTTATTCTTCCAGCGATAGATTGACTGCACCGGTGCGCTGAGGATGTTAGCGCAAGCCACCAGTCTCCGGTCCACCAGCGCGCGGCCAATTTGCTGAGCCTCCTTGATTGACCCGCACGTTACGAGCACGACGATCTTATTTGTCATCGCTGTCTTTACTCTTGCGGTTCATCCTACCGCGATTACCTGATACTTGCGGCTGGGGTGACAAGATACAATACGCGCGCGTGACAAACCACACGATCCACTTCGGCACTTCCGGCTGGCGCGGCATCATTGCCGAAGACTTTACGTTTCCCGGTGTGCGTCGAGCATCGAAAGCAATTGCCGGCCACCTGCGTTCTCACACGAAAGCTCCTGTGGTGATCATGGGCTACGACACCCGGTTTTTTTCCGAGGACTTCGCGCGAGCATCCGCCGCCGTTCTCCAGTCGGATGGCTGTCGGGTACTGCTGTGCAGTGCACCTACTCCTACTCCGGCCATTGCCCATGCGATCATTCACGGGAAATTCGATGGTGGGGTGAACATCACCGCCAGTCACAATCCCGCGCAATACAATGGCCTAAAGTTTTCCGGGTCTGATGGCGGCCCCGCGCTCCCAGAAGTGACCAGAGATCTCGAAAAGCGAGCGGCTAAGCTCGAGGACGAACCTGGCCAGCATCACGAAACTGAAGATACTTTTGAGCGTATTGATCCACGTGAGCCGTACTTCTCACAACTTCGCCGCATGATTCGTTTCGACGTACTGCAAAAAGCGAAGGGCAATTTCGTCTGTGACGCAGTTCACGGATGTGGCGCGGGCTGGCTCGATCGGATCCTTGGGGAGACTGGCTTGGCGGTCACATGCATTCGCGCGAACCGCGATGTACTCTTTGACGGCACTGGCCCCGATCCCTCCGATGAGAATCTGGCGCCGTTGAAGACCGCGGTGAGGGAGAAAGGAGCTCTTGCGGGGCTGGCAACCGACGGTGACGCGGATCGCTTCGGCATTGTGGACCGCGATGGCGCGTTCGTTTCGCCCAATCACATCCTCGCGCTGGCCTTTGACTATTTGCTCGAAACACGCGGGTACAAGCTGGGCGCCTCGCGCAGCGTGGCCACCACGCATCTGATCGACGCGGTCGCAAAATTGCACGGGGTGAAGGTCTACGAGACGCCTGTGGGCTTCAAATACGTGGGCCCGCTGCTGCGCGACGATAAAATCGCGCTCGGCGGCGAAGAGAGCGCCGGCATGACCATTCGCGGCCACCTGCCCGAGAAGGACGGCATTCTGGCGTGTCTGCTCGTTGCCGAGATGATTGCTGCGCGTCAGGCATCGCTTTCCGATCAATTGCACGATCTTTTTCGTCGCGTGGGTCAGGAGTTCTGGCCCATTCGAGAGAACCTGCATCTATCCGAGGACGTTCAAGCCAAGTTGCCAGACCGCCTGAAAGGCGATTTCAAAGAGTTCGCTGGACACCGCGTTTCGCGCACGGATCGCACCGACGGTCTGAAGTTGATTTTGGATGACGATAGCTGGATCTTGATGCGGCTCTCTGGCACCGAGCCGATTGTGAGGGTCTACGCCGAGGCCGCGACGCCCGCCGCTTCCAAAAACCTGGCCGACCAGGCTCGCGAGTGGGTATCCTAATGAGCGGGCGACCCATTAGTTTCTCCGAGCAGATGAGTGATTTCCTACGCCAGAACCTCAACTGGTTTCTCGCCTTGGGGCTCGCGTTGCTCCTGCTTCAGGATGTGTTTGGGACGCACGGCCTGCTCGCGATGCGGCGGGCTCAGAAGGAAGCAGCCAGGGTTCAGCTCGAAATCGATCAGATCAATCAGGAGAATCGCCGATTGCAGGAGAACGTGAAAGCGCTGAAAACCGATCCGGCAGCCATCGAGCGAATCGCACGCGAGGAGATGGGCCTTGCCCGTCCCGGGGAATACATTTTCAAACTTCCAGCAAAGCCCGGCGAGGCCCCGGCGCTTGTCTCCCCTCCGCCCGATTCCGCTGCAAAGCCCTAACTTTCCCGGACGACGGTTGGCACCCCGCGGCGCAACCGCAAGCGCGCCAGAATCTCGCTCCCTCGTCCCTTCATCCGCGTTCGCGCCATTGATAGCATCAGCATCGCCGCGAAGATGATCAAAAAGCCGAGGGTTGCCATAGCGATCCCCTGCGAGTGTTGAGCCAGGATCGAAAAACGTCCGTAGACGAACTCAATGTGCGCCCAATAGACCAAGAGCGAGGTTTGCCCGAGCTGTATCAGCGGACTAAAACCCTTGGCGCCCCATCCCCATTGACACCACGCGTAACCCGTCCAGATCACTACCAGCACGATGCCCACGCGCGCGAGGAAGAAGTTCGGGCTCGTGTGCCAGTAATCGTAAACGCTATACATCCGCAGCGGCACGGCATCCAGCAGTCGTGAGAGAAAAAACATTACGATACCCGAACCGCCCAGGATTGCCGCCATTTGCGACGGATTCCGCATCGCCCAATCGCTGGTGAGCACGAATCCCGTTGCCAACCCCGCAAACGCAAATGCTGTCCACGGGAATATAGGAAAAAGCCACGGCTGCGGGTTCGCGTAAGTATGAACGCCGTTGATGTACGATTCGATATACCAAGGCATCCAATGAAGTCGCCAGGTGGTCCAGAGCGGTGGCGTTACCAAGGCCATGGCCAGAGATGCTGACGCCGCCAAAGTAATGTCTGCCTTTCGGTTCTGTACTAATCCGCAGAGAATTCCCATGAGCACGATCGAAATCCCGATCATATTCAGCACGTCCACGCGCAATAAGTCCGTCGAAGGCGCCCACGGTCGGCCCAGCCAATACTCCTGCACTCGAAAAACGAGCCCAAGCGCGAAAATTTCCACGCCGCGCCGGATAATTCGCTTTCCAATTGCGCTCGCCTTCGCACCTTTGCGGCGCATGCGGTCCGTTACCAGTGCGGAAGAAATGCCGGCAAGAAATATAAATAGGGGAGCGGGAATGGTTCCGCTGAATTGCGTTAACCCGAAGAATCCTCCGTGCCGCGCGGTGCCACCAAGCCAGGCATCGTAGCAATGGACTTCGAACATCCCGATACAGGCGAAACCCCGCAACCAATCGAGGTAAGCAAGGCGTCCCGTTCCGGATTCCACTTTTGCCCAAGGCATGCCTCAGAATCGCCGAGACTGAAAATCAAATCAAGTTCTTATCAAAGCCACGGGACGCCCGGTTAGAATCACTCACCATGACGGCAGGCCCTCCATCGCGGCAAATGAGTCTTGCGGCCGCCGCCGCTATTTGGGCCGTAATCGTTTCAATGGCGGCCGTCGCTGGCCTGTGGATGGGGTTCGGCGGGCGACGATTCGTCGTGGCATTGGTCATCGCAGCTCTGCTTTTCGGATTCGAACTCTTTCTTGCCGTTCCACGCGTCCTCAAGGTTGCCCAATTGACGCTCCGCATCCCCGGCGTATTGCTTGCACCGCTTCTGCCTCTGTTTGCGGTTCTCGTTTATTCGTTCGTCGTAAGCGGCAATTTGAAAATGATGCTGGCGGGAGCTGCCTATGCCGTGCTGCCCGCCTTTCTGCTCGCCAGAAGCGCGGGGAAATCGCCAGGCACATGGGAAGACTACGTTGCGGCAATCGTGATTTGGCTACCGGTTGAGTTTAGGTGGATGTACCGCGTTTTTTCTTATCCGCCGCCCCTAACTCACGTGCTTACAATTTTGATGGCGCTCAGCACCGGTGTCGCAGCCTTCGTTCTGCTTCGCAGACTTGAAGGTGTCGGCTATGCCATCGAGTGGCGCCGCGGCTTCGCGACGATTGTTGGGCTGTACTTCATAATCTTTGCCGCTACCGCGATTCCCATCGGCATCCGAATGCACTTCCTCGTATTTGCGCCGTCGCTGCGCCGCGATCATTTTTTTCCTTTATCGGCGCTCGGAATCTTATTCTTTACGTCTTGGCCCGAGGAATTTCTGTTTCGCGGCATCCTGCAGAATCTGCTCTCGCGCACCATGAAGAACGAGTGGGCCGGGCTGGGAGTCACTTCCGTAATCTTCGGTTTCTCGCACATCTTCCACGCGCCCAACCCGAACTGGAAGTATGTGCTACTGGCCACTCTCGCCGGCCTGTTTTACGGCCACGCGTGGATGAGAACGCGCTCGCTCGTCCCCGGCACGCTCGTCCACGCTTTCGTGGACATCTCCTGGCATATCCTGTTTCGCTAGATTTCGAGCGATGTCTCTGAGGGGAGTGCCTAGTGCGAGCCTACCTCACGACGCCAGTCACGGGGCTCGATGCGGTCGCATACAGCTTCTTCTCAATCCGTCCGGCTAGAAATGCCTTCCGGCCGGCCTCGACTGCTGCGCGCATCGCTTCCGCCATCAGCACCGCGTCCTGCGCACCTGCAATTGCGGTGTTCATCAGGACGCCATCGGCGCCCAACTCCATCGCAATCGCCGCGTCCGATGCCGTACCGACGCCCGCGTCCACGATGAGTGGCACCTCCGTGACGCGCTCGCGCAAGATTCGCAAGTTCGCCAGATTCTGAATTCCCATGCCGGACCCAATCGGCGCGCCCAACGGCATCACCGCCGAAGCTCCGGCGTCAATCAGCTTACGCGCCACAATCAGGTCGTCGCTGGTGTATGGCAGAACGATGAACCCCTCTTTCACCAGCGTCTTCGTCGCGCGAATCAATTCCTCGGTTTCCGGAAATAGTGTTTGCTCATCGCCAATCACTTCGAGCTTCACCCACTCGGAGAGTCCTACCTCGCGCCCCAACCGCGCCGCGCGAACCGCTTCATCGGCGGAATAGCATCCCGCCGTGTTCGGCAGGATGAACAATTTGTCGCGATCGATATAATCGAGCAGCGATTCCTTGCTGCGGTCCGTCAGGTTCACGCGCCGCACCGCCACCGTCACCATCTCGGCGCCCGACGCCGCATGCGCCCGCGCCATCTCCTGAAAGCTGCGATATTTCCCCGTACCCACGATCAGCCGCGACCTGAACGCCCGCCCGGCAATCACCAGTTGATCAGTCATATCTCTCTCCGCTGATATTCTACTCCGCCTGCTAGTTCCGCGGTGTGGTAGAGAAGGCTATCCTGCGGGCTGAGGATGGGGCTCTTCCACATCCGCATAAAGACGCACGATCGTATCCGCGTAGCGCTCCTCGATCACGCGCCGCTTCAGCTTCAAGGTGTAGGTCAGTTCGCCATTCGCATACGTGAAATCCTGTTCCAACAGCGCGAACCGCTTCGGCCTTTCGTACTGCGCCATCGAGGAAGTCAGCCGCTCGATTTCATGCGACATCAACTCGCGCGTCCACGGATCGGCTATCGCCTGAGCCGCGGTCGAAAACTCCCGCCCCTTCTTCCGTGCTTCCTCCTCGATTCCCGCGAAGTTCACAACCACCAGAACGGATACGAACTTTCGCCGGTCGCCGACCACCATAGCATTTGAGATCAGCGGGGAAGTCTTCAACAAATTCTCGATCGGCGCCGGCGCCACGAACTTCCCACCTGCCGTCTTCAGCAACTCTTTCTTGCGGTCGGTGATGGTCAGAAATCCGTCTGCATCAAGCCGGCCGATATCTCCGGTGGAAAGCCATCCGTCCGGCGTGAGCACCGCACGCGTTTCCTCGGGTTTGTGGTAGTAGCCCTGCATCACACACGGCCCTTTCACCAGAATTTCTCCATCGTCGGCAATCCGCAGCTGTACGTTGGGAATCGGACGCCCGACCGTGCCTACCCTGTACGTCTTCGGCGAACTGAACGTAACCACCGGCGACGTTTCGGTCAGCCCATACCCCTGATATACCGGTAGTCCAACGGACCAGAAAAACTCCGCCAGCTCCGGCGCCAGCGGCGCGCCACCGGAGCTGAAGATCCGAATCCGGCCCCCCACTCCCGCGCGAATTTTTGAATAGACTAAGCGGTCTGCGATCCGCCATTGCACCTTGACGGTCCAAGGAACGCCTTTGCCGTATGCTCGCCACGGAACCGCCTTCGCGGCCACGCGCATCGCGCCGTCGAAGATCTTCCTTCTCAGTCCCGATTCTCGATGGCCTTTTTCGATGATGTTCGCATAGGTCTTTTCGTAGAAGCGCGGCACGGCGGCCATCGTTGTGGGCCGTACTTCGAGAAGCGCCTGCGCCACCGATTCCGGCTGCTCCACATACGCGACTGAGACTCCCCGGAAAATGTATCCGTAGTCGATGGTCCGCTCGTAGACGTGCGCCAAAGGCAGCAGCGACAGGGCCACATCCGATGGAGACATCTCGAACTCAGCACTAAAGTCGCGCGAGTTTGAGCTGAGGTTCGCATGATTCAGCATCACGCCCTTCGGCTCACCTGTAGTGCCCGAGGTATAAATGATCGTCGCAAGCTGATCCGGCGTCATTTCAGAGGCGCGCTGCCGGTATTCTGCGATTTCTGCCTTGCCCGCGGCTGCGATCAAGTCCTCGTAGCGCAAAGTGCCCTTGAGGGGCGCACTCCCCGGCGCCGCATTGGGCGTGCCGCCGCTAGGATGTGCCTCAACGGTCGCGGAAATCACGTGCTCAAGCGCAGGCAAGTTCTGGCGGCACTCGGCAATCTTGTGCGATTGTTCCTCTCCCGCCGTGAACGCGATGCGCGCTCCCGAGTCCTTCAGTATGTACGTCAGCCGTTCCGTTGATTCGCGGAAATATACCGGTACAACCACCGCGCCAAGCCCTTGAATCGCAAAATCGGCTACATGCCACTCTGGACAGTTCGGCGCGAAAATTCCCACGCGATCGCGGCTTTGGATGCCAAGTCCGGCCATTACTTTGGCCAGGCCGGCCACTCGCCGGAGCATTTCACCCGCCGAAATTGCCTGCCAGCCCGCGGCCGTGCGATATATCTGCGCGCGCGGATTCGCGAAACGATCCACCGAATCCAGAAATAGTCGCGGCAGCGGAGTGTATTCAGCAGCAGTCATGCGCGTCACTCTAGCCTAGCCCATATTGCGACGCAACGTGCCGCTTCGCGGAGTCTCAGGTTCTGGAGGGCAAACTGCGCAAGCGACGAAAGGTAAACCGGGGAGCACGAGATACAAGTCGATCGGAATCAGTCAGGCAGGAATCAAGATCTTAGATCAACAAATTGGATTGGAGTACCGAAACTAAGTTTCACTCAGGGGCCGGATTAGCTCACCCTTGCCCGGTGATGCCGCCTTTTCGATTTCGCCTTTTTCGTTCCGCCGTGTCTTGCTTTCAAGCGGTCGTTCTCCGCCTTGAGGTCGGCGTTTTCTTTCGTCAACTCGTTCTTCGCCGTTGTCGCTTCGTCAACGCGGTTGCCCATCTCACCGAGTTGCTTTTGAAGATCGGAAACTTGCGCCTTGAGCTGCACATTCTCCTGTCGCGTCTTCGTATCCTGGCAGGCGCTGAGCGACAAAATAGAGCACAGAGCCACCGCCATCATACCCACACGGAACTTCGCCATATTTGCCTCCTTGACAAGCTTAGGCCGACGCGACTCTCATTTCCCCAGCCGATGAATCGTTGCAGCTGCGACTGGTTTTTCTCATCCGCGCGCGGCGAGCGCCTCTTTCACGCGATCGGCCGTGAATGGCACTTGCCGGATTCGTGCGCCGGTAGCGTCAAAAATCGCGTTGCCGATCGCCGCGGCTGCCAGTGTAATCGCTGTCTCGCCCGCGCCCGTCGCTTTCGCTGCGGGTTGGTCGATAAGAACGCTCTCGATAACTGGCGTGTGAATTCCAAGTGGCAGTGTGTGGTAGCTCCGCCAGTCGATCGAAGTCACCTTGCGATCGTCCCAGGTGATTTCTTCGCCCAGCGCGCGGCTCGTTCCTTGCAACACACCGCCCTCGATCTGATTGCGCAGGCCGTCTGGATTGGAAATCGGCCCGCAATCCAGCGCGGCGACAAATCTTTTAGGCTGCACCCGCCCACTTGCCTGATCCACTTCCACTTCGGCGACCAGAGCGGCGTATCCGTTTGCCCCTTCATAGGCGACGCAGGCGATACCCCGTCCAGTTACCCTACCGCTGCGCGCATTACCGCCTTTGGGCGATGGATTCGCAACCCAGTTCGCTTTCTGGGCTGCAGCCTTCAGCACTCCAATCACTCGCTCTTCGTTTAGATGTCGCAGCCGATACGCCACCGGATCGGCCTTCACATGCGCGCTAACCTCGTCCATGAAGCATTCGTGCGCGAAGGTGTTTTGCAGTCGCAATGGCGAGCGCAGCGGTCCGGTAAAGAAGGGCGACTTCACCGAATGCATAAGCACGCGCTCGCTGCGGATCGAACCCGCTCCGCCGCACTTGCCGCTAATGCATCCAGTCAGGTATGAAGGGACCGCGTTGCTGCCGTTGCGCAGCTCTCCCGTGGGCTCCGCAGCCGCGCGCGGAGTAATTGTCTCCGGGTCAAACCCGGCCAGCATCCCCGTGATCACGTTTCCGGGCCTTTCATAGCCTGGCCTTCCGCCCAACGAAACAGACCACGCCTCGCAGTCCCACGCCTGGATCGCGCCGCTCGCATCGATCCCAACTTGCTGCTCGATCACGCACGCGGAGCCATAGTTCTCGGAAAGGAACTCATCCTGTCGAGTGAGTTGCACGCGAACCGGCCTGTGCACAGCCTGTGACAGCAGCGCCGCATCGAACGAGACCGTATCCGCGGCATTGAGTCCGTAGCAACCCGAGCCGCGAACGAAAATCACTCGCACGCTCTCGGCCGGCAAACCGGTCAGCATCGAAATCCCGTGCTGCGTCGGATACACGGACTGCGTCGATGACCAGATCGTCGCGCGATCCGTCTGGACGTCGGCCACCGCGCACGATGAACCAATCGAACCGTGCGCTTGATAGGGATATGAATACGTGGCTTTCAAAACGTGCGCGGACGATCGCAGCTTATCGTCCACGTCTTTCGAGTTTACGAGCATCACATCGCGTGACGCCTGCTTCCGCACGTAATCGTAAAAATCTTTTTGTGCCGGCAGACCGCCGCCCGGCTTCCAGGCGACCTTCAGTTCCTTGGCCGCTTGCGCCGCCTGCCACTGCTTCTCCGCCACTACGCCGACGAAATTATTTCGCACCACCACCTTGATGAGCCCGGGAATGTGCTGCACCGACATTTCGTCCACCTTCTCGACCGTTCCTCCAATCTCCGGAGGGCGCACCACCCGGCCGTGGACCATTCCCGGCACATGCACGTTATGGACGAATTCGAAAGTGCCGGTCATCAGCGCGACTCGGTCCAGCGAAGGAACAGGCGTTCCCAACACTTTCCACTCGCTGGGTGACCTTCGTTTCGCCGTCGCACTTACTTCGATATTGAAATGCTTGCCCCCGATCAGCTCGCTATAGCTGACGCGGTGCCTACCCGTCTCGCCCACTACACCATCCTTCACGGTCAGCCGATCCGCGGGCACGCCGAGCCTCTGCGCCGCCATTCCGATTAGAGCCTCGCGTGCCGTCGCGGCCGCCTGCGCCAGATTTCGCGTATTGAAATTAGTGGGTGTGGACTGGCTGCCCGACGTAGTTCCCTGATCCGGAGTCACGGATGTATCGCACTGGATCAGCCTTACCTTCTCGATCGATACACAAAGTTCTTCGGCCACCAGCTGCGTCTGCACCGTGTACATGCCCTGCCCGAGATCGCACTTCCCCGTGTATGCGGTCACCGAGCCATCGGATGCCACCGCAAGCCATGAGTCCAGCTTCTCAGGATTCACATGCGACGGATGCGTATCGAATGGCCCCTGCGCGGTGGCGAAGGGCTCCATTACCGATGCCGCGCTGAAGCTCACCACAAGCGCCCCAGAAGTTTTAAGAAAGTCGCGGCGGGAGAATTCTTTTTTCATGCGCGCCTCGTCCGGTAGCGCTTGATTGCACGCATCATGCGCGTGTGCGCAAAACACCGGCATAGAACGTTCGAAAGCGCCTCCTGAATCTGATCATCAGACGCCTTCGGATTTTCATCCAGCAACGCCTTTGGCGTAAGGATTACGCCGCTCAGGCAAAAGCCGCATTGCGCGGCACCCTCATCGATAAAATCCTGCTGAATCGCATGGGGCTTCTCCGGAGTTCCAATGCCTTCGAGCGTGGTGACCTCCCGGTTTTTCACCGCGCTGACTGGCATCACGCAAGAGCGCACCGCCTTCCCTTGAATGATCACCGTGCAAGCGCCGCACTGTGCAAGGCCGCAGCCAAACTTGGGTCCGCGCAATTGCAGCTCGTCGCTCAGCACGTACAGGAGAGGCGTTTCAGCAGGGACGTCCACTTCGTGAGCGTGCCCGTTCACTTTAAGGGAAATAGCAGCCATCGTCATCGCTCCCCAGGTCACAGCTTACAAAAGTTTACAGGGGAGGTCACGCCTCGACTTGCTATTTTCCCTCCGGAAAACTTGACAACTACGCAGTTGAGGGAGAAAAATGCGCTCAATTCCGATCCAAGCGGAATCCAGTCGAGACCTCACGGAGGAAATATGTTCAAGACACTTCTCGCGGTTGCCATTTCGCTGTTTGCTGCCACAGCCACGGCCAATGCTCAGCAGCATCGAGTGTCCGATTCTGAGTACATGACACAGGCCCTCTCTGCCGGTCCACCAGCTGTGTCCAAAGATGCCGGTGTCGTTCGCATGGAGTCAAATGGAAGCATGCGCACGCTGCGCGCTGGCAAGAACGGATTTACTTGCATGGTCATGGGCACGGACAGGATGTGCAACGACACCAACAGCATGGAATTCATCCATGCCCTGCTGATGCACATGCCGCCGCCGAACAAGGTCGGCATTTCCTACATGCTCGCGGGTGACCACGGCGCCAGCAACACGGATCCGTACGCGACCGGCAAGACCGCCGATAACCATTGGGTCGTCACCGGCCCGCACATCATGGTCTTCGGGCCGCCCGCCAAAGCGCTCGGCTACACCGAGGCAAAGGATCCCGATCCGACCAAGCCTTACATGATGTGGGCCGGCACGCCCTACGAGCACGCCATGATTCCCGTGGGTATGTCCAGGTAAGGCTGATCCGCAGCCTCAGCCACGGAAGAAGCTTCCGACTTCTGCTTGCCCCTGGCGGAGGAAGGAGCTGGAGTGTGTCCACTTTTGCTTTTTTGGCACGATCCGCCGCGACGGCCGGCGCACCCAGTCGACGCATCTATCGGCGAGTTCAACTGCCGCTGAAAAGTCCACAGAACCTCGCCCTTGCGCCCGGTTGATTCCGTACTAAGATGATCGCGTGAACGCTCGAATCAAGGTCGGGACGCGGCGCTGGCCATCAACATGGGCCGGGCAGGATATCTATGTCCGGGTGGGTGTCCCGTTGCCAGCCACGTGCTCTGCCCTCAATCGATGCGCCTCGTTCCATCCAAAGGGGAGCAGCCTAATCGCCAAATGCTATCGAATAGAACACCTTCTAACTTATTCAAAACAAAGCTCCGGTGCCACGGCTAATCGCCAAAAAATCGAGGACCCTGAATTCAGTCTGGGAGCGCGTCCATGGTAAAGCTCACCGTGGATAACCCGGCTGGCTATCAGCCAATTCGCGCGCCGCGCGGCTCCGCCATCTCCTGTAAAGGCTGGCAGCAGGAGGCCGCCCTGCGCATGCTGATGAACAACCTCGATCCCGAGGTTGCCGAAAAGCCCGAAGAGTTGATCGTCTACGGCGGCCGCGGCAAGGCCGCTCGCAATTGGGAATGCTTCCACGCCATCGTCGCCTCGCTCAAGTCTCTGGAAAATGACGAGACGCTGCTCGTGCAATCCGGCAAGCCGGTCGGCGTCTTTCGTACTCACTCCTACGCCCCGCGCGTCCTAATCGCGAATTCAAATCTCGTCGGACACTGGAGCGATTGGCGGAATTTCGACGAGCTCGACCGCGCCGGCCTGATGATGTATGGCCAGATGACCGCGGGAAGCTGGATTTACATCGGGACGCAGGGAATCCTTCAAGGCACTTATGAGACATTCGCGGCCGCGGGGCGAAAGCATTTCGGTGGTGATCTCGCCGGCAAATTAATCGCCAGCGGCGGCATGGGAGGCATGGGTGGCGCTCAGCCTCTCGCGGCAACGCTGAATGGCGCGGCATTCCTCGGTATCGACGTTGATCCGGAACGAATCAAGCGCCGCGTGAAATCGGGCTATTGCGATGTGATGGTCAACGATCTTGACGAGGCGTTGCGCATCCTCAAAAATGCCGTTCGCAAGCGCGAAGCCACGTCGGTCGGCTTGGTTGGCAATTGCGCCGACGTTATTCCCGAGCTAGCCCGGCGAGGTGTGGTCCCCGATCTCCTCACCGATCAAACCAGCGCCCACGATCCGATCGGCGGCTATGTTCCTCAAGGATTGAGCGTCGATCAAGCTGTCGAACTCCGCAAAGCTGATCCCGAGAGCTATCGCACGCGCTCGCTCGAATCCATCGCGAAGCACGTAGAAGGTATGCTCGCATTGCAAAAGCTTGGCTCCGTCACATTCGATTACGGCAACAACATTCGGACGTTTGCCTTCGAGCAAGGCGTGAAACACGCCTACGATTTCCCGGGCTTTGTCCCCGCCTACATTCGCCCGCTATTTTGTGAAGGCCGCGGACCATTTCGCTGGGTTGCACTTTCCGGAGAAGCCGCCGATATTCATCGCACCGACAAGCTCGTCCTCGAAATGTTCCCGCAGGACGAAATTCTCTGCCGCTGGATTCGTCTCGCGCAAAAGCGCGTGCGCTTTCAAGGACTGCCCGCGCGCGTCTGTTGGCTCGGCTACGGACAACGCGAAAAATTCGGCCTCGCGCTTAACGATTTGGTTGCGCGCGGCGAATTGAAGGCGCCGATCGTGATCGGTCGCGATCACCTCGACTGCGGCTCCGTCGCTTCTCCCTTCCGCAAACGGAAAAAATGCGGGACGGCTCAGATGCAGTGGCCGATTGGCCGCTGCTCAACGCCCTGCTCAACACGGCGAGCGGGGCTAGTTGGGTTTCGATCCACAATGGCGGCGGCGTGGGCATCGGCTATTCACAGCACGCGGGACAAGTCCTCGTCGCCGACGGCACCCCCGAAATGGCCGCGCGCATCGAGCGGGTACTCACGAACGATCCGGGAATCGGAGTCGCGCGCCACGTGGACGCCGGGTATCCCGAGGCCATTGCCTTCGCCCGAAAATCCGAAATTAGAATTCCGATGCCGGATGACAAGCCATGAGCGCGGCCGATTCCGATTTCTGGGCTTTTCACGATCCCGTGAGTCACTATCCCGATATTTGTCGTGTCTGATTGGCTTATTACCGGCTGCTCGGAACTGCTTCTCTGCGCGGCGCTGTCCCTCGACGCGGCCGTGATCTCGCCGATCTTGGCATCATTCGTGACGGTGCGTTGCTTGTTCATAACGACCGCATCGCCGCCGTTGGCCCCGGCGCAGCATCGAGCGCTTGCGTGCCGCGCGGCGCGCCGAAAGACTCGATCTCAGGGGGCGTGTGGTCTCCCCGGTTTCGTGGATTCGCACACTCATCTGATTTTTCCGGCGAGCCGCGCCGACGAATACGAGCAGCGCATCGCCGGAAAAACTTACGAACAAATCGCAAAGAGTGGCGGCGGCATTCGCGCGACTGTTCAAAGCTTGCGGCGCTCACCCGTGAAAGCGCTTGCAGCCAGCGCCAGCGCCCATCTCCGCGAATTCGCCGCGCACGGCACCACCACGCTCGAAGCCAAGAGCGGTTACGGACTCGATTGGAAAAGCGAAGCGAAAATACTCGGCATTCTCCAGCAGTTACACCAGAACCAGCCTCTTGATATCGTGCGACTTTTCTCGGCGCGCATACGGTGCCGCCGGAATTCCGCCGCCGACCGGATGCGTTCGTGGACTTACTGGTGAAACGTTGGATCCCGGCCGTGGCAACCGCCGGGCTTGCGGAGTTTTGCGACGTGTTCTGCGACCGCGGTGCGTTTCGTTGGCGCAAGCGCGGCGCGTCCTTGCGGCGGGCCGAGCCTGCGGCTTAGTGCCGCGGATTCACGCCGAGCAGCTGGCGCACACAGGGGCGGCGTGCCTGGCGATCGCGCTTGCCGCCGCGAGCGCCGATCATCTCGAAAAAATCGATGCGAGCGATATCCGCGCGTTTGCGCTTTCGAATGTGGTGTGCACACTGCTTCCGGGTTGCGGTTTCCATTTCGGCACCGGCTGCTACGCTCCCGCGCGCAAGCTGATCGATGCAGGCGCCATCGTCGCGCTGGCCACCGACTTCAATCCGGGAACGAGCCCCACGCTGAGCATGTCGATGATTCTGTCGCTTGCCTGCTCTCAAATGCACGTAACCCCCGCGGAGGCGATTTCCGCCGCCACGATTAATCCTGCCTACTCGCTGCGTCAGCAGGACCGCATTGGCTCACTCGAAGAGGGAAAATATGCGGACCTGGCGGCCTTTGACGTAGCCTCCTACCGCGAGATTCCGTATTATTTTGGTATGAACCTCTGCAGCCTCACGATGAAGCGCGGCGTAGTGATCCACTCGACTAGAAGCTAATCCATGAAACGGCTCGTTGAATGCGTTCCCAATTTCGCAGAAGGCCGCGATCTTTCCAAGGTGGATGCGATCGAAGCCGCCATCCAGGAAGTTCCAGGAGTTTTCCTGCTGGCGCGGGAGAGCGACGCGGATCACAACCGGAGCGTGATTACTCTCGCAGGTGAGCCCGATGCGATCGTGGAAGCCGCCGTGCGCGCGGTGGGCAAGGCCATGGAACTGATCGATCTGACGCGGCAAACAGGAGCGCATCCGCGGATCGGTGCGACGGACGTGGTTCCGTTTGTTCCGCTCGAGGGCGTTTCTTTTGAGGATTGCGTGATTCTCGCCGCCGCGGCCGCGTACGGGCAATGGCTTCGCGTTCGAGGCGGCCGCCCGGCCGCTATGCGCGAAACCGTCCAGCGAGCCGTGGCCGCCTATCGCGACCCCGGTCGCTGGGCCGCCGTGGTCCGCCGCGGCATGGCCGAGGATCACTCCTGGGCCGTACCAGCCGCCCAGTACGTAGCTGCCTACGAGCGCGCCATCGCGGTGCACGCGGCCCGCCGCTAGGCGGACCGGGGCGTCTCGGGCAGGCCTGGCGGGCCCCCGGGTCCCCGGGCCGCCGGGTTCCCTGGGCCGCCGGGTCCCCTGGCGCGCCGGCCCACCTGGCAACCCGGGCATCGTTTGCGTGGGAGGTTAGTAACAAGCAGGGACATGGCCCCGGACCGCCGTCGGATGGTCGCAAAGCCTTCCCGGCCCGCCAGCCCACGCTCGATGTCTCGGGTCAAGTGCCAATTCGGGCCGCCGAACCGACGCTGACACCCACGTCGACCGCCGAATCAGGGCCAAACCTGTTCGATACATACCTGGGGGGCAAGGAACCCCTTACCTCCGAGGCAAGTGGATAGGGGCGCTTCTTGAACGGGGCCCCGACGGGGCCCCAAACGACGGAGCCCGGACGGGCTATTCTCGATGTGGGTGATGACCGGCTGGATGACCCCGTGGCGCTCGGCCGTGGCGGCCGCTTCGGGCGAGGGCGTGGTCATCATCTTCTGGGCGGCGTCCATGTCCCGTGATGTCGGCGGTGATGGCCACGTTGTTGCTGCCATCCGTCGCCGACGTGGTCGGTCCACGTTCCCTGGCGAAGGGCGAGAACACCTGACACGCTCGGCCTTGCCCTTGAGCCAGGTCTCGACGTCCTTGACGGCGTGGGTGATGACGATCTTCGGCATGTGGCTCCTTGGGGACGGGCGCCTGGAAGCCGGGTGGCACCGCGCCGTCCCGGTACGGGGATCGAGTATGCGCGCCATCGGTCCCGCCGTGCCCGGGAGTCCCGTCACACCGCCGTTGCCTCCGGGAGCAGGGTGGCGAGCCCGATGACCAGGGCCGCCGCAGCCGTGGCGACGATGGCGAGCCGGGCGGTCGCGCGACGTCGATGCGATACGCAGACGCATACATGAGGCCGAGCGGCGGCAGGACGGCCCACGCCGCGCAGGGCCGCGTAGACCGGAGGCCGAGTGACGGCCCGCCACAGCGACGACCGCGACCCAGGCGACGGCCAGGTCCACCCGGACCCGGACCAAGCCCGGAGACGCAGCTCGAGTCTTCATGATGCGGTCCTCGATCGGCACTAGCCGAGGTCGACCTCTTCGCGCCAGGCGGGGCGGTGGGCGGCCAGGCCGAGGCCCTTGACGCGGGCTTCCACGGCCAGCTCCGCATCGGGGTCGCCGTGGACGATGAAGATGGTCCGCGGCCGGCGGGCGCCGGTGGCGAAGTGGCCCAGCCAGTCGACCAGCTCGCTCTCGTCGGCGTGGGCGCTGAAGCCGCTGATCGAGCGGATCTCGCAGCGCACGTCGCGCCACTGCGCCGTCGAGGCGGACCTGCTTCGCGCCGGCCTGGAGGTGCGCCCCGAGCGTGCCCTCGCCCTGGTAGCCGACGAAGAGCAGCATGCGCCTTGGGGTCGTCGATGAGGTCGTCGCAGGTGGTGCACGATGCGGCCGCCGGTGAGCATGCCGCTGGCCGACACGATCATCATCGGCCGGGCGCGCGTGGCGATCGCTCTTGCGACTCGCTCGGCGGTCGCTGGTGATCGATCTCGCCGGGGTACTCGAGCGGCGTCTCGCCGGTCGCGAGGAGGCGGTGCGTCTCGGCGTCGTAGTAGCCCGGGATAGTGGCGGTAGACGTCGCTGGCGCCTGGAGGCCATCGGCGAGTCCAGGTAGAGCGGCACGTGCGGGATGTGCGCCGGCCGTCAGCAGGCGGTCCAGGTGCCACACGATCTCCTGCGTCCGGCCGATGGCGAAGGACGGGATCAGCAGCACGCCGCTGTGGTCGGCGGTGGCGTGGACGGCCTCGGCCAGCAGGCGGATGGCCTCGTCCTCGGGCTCGTGCTCGCGGCCGCCGTAGGTCGACTCCATGAGCACGTAGTCGGCGCCGTCGACGATGGCCGTCGGGTCGCGCAGGATCGGCGTGTCCGGCCGGCCCACGTCGCCCGAGAAGACGATGCGGCGCGGCGTGCCGGCCGCTTGCGCGACCTCCAGCACGATGATGGCCGAGCCCAGGATGTGGCCGGCGTCGTGGAACGTGGCGCGCGACGCCCGGCGCGACGTCGACGGCCGTGTCGTAGTCGATGCCGCGGAACTGCAGCATCGTGGCCGCCGCGTCGTCGCGGTCGTACAGCGGCTCGATCGGCCCGTCCTGCGCACGCCGGGCGCTCCGGGTCGCCGCCGCCGCGCGGGAAGGGCCCGTGGTCGGACGCCTGGTGCGGCACGGGCACGACGGCGGTGCGGCGCCGGTGGCGACCACCGGGCCGGGCGCGGCGCCGGATGCCGCCGTGCCGGCAGCCGCGGCGTCCGTGCCTCGCGCCGGGCTTCGCGTTCCAGCCGGTCGTTGTGGGCCTGCGCCTGCTGGACCTGCAGCTTGCCGCTGTCGAGCAGCACGAGCTCGGCCAGCTCGCGTGTCCCGGTGGTGGTGATGATCGGGCCGCGGTACCCGCCCTTGACCAGCGCCGGGAGCATGCCGCAGTGGTCCAGGTGGGCATGGGTCAGGAGCACCGCGTCGATCGTCGCGGGGTCGTAGGCGAAGCCGGCGCGGTTGCGGGCTGCCTCCTCCGGGCTGCCCTGGAACATGCCGCAGTCGACCAGGATGCGGGCTCGATCCGTGGTCAGGAGGTACTGCGAGCCGGTGACCGTGCCGGCCGCGCCGAGGAACTGGATCTTCACGTGGGGGTGCTCATGGCGGCCAGTGTAGGGCGACGCGAGGTACGCTGGACCAGGGACGTACGGGAGGACGGGCATGGGGCTGCTGGACGGCAGGAAGGCGCTGATCTTCGGCGTCGCCAACGATTGATCGGTTGTCCTATCGGAAGCCGTAAGAATGTCGACCCTCTTATTCGGAAAGAACCAAAAATGTCCTGTTTGGCTGTTTCCCGAATACGCCCCCGCCTGATCGGGACATGATCGCCCGGTATTTGGCTTTACGCCAGTCGAACCTCGCCGCACTAGCTCGGGGCTCGCGAAACAGGGCACTTCACGCTCGATCTTTCCTTGCTGCAAAGGCTCCGGGCTCGGCGCGCATAGGTGTCAAGCAGCTAGTACCAAAGCTTTCTCAAAGATCAACTCAAGGTTCTTGATCTGCGGATGTCCGAATTGGTGGTCGTGTGCCGCCGTATTGATGATTTGAAGGCTTTGGTCCGCTGTTGGGTCCGTGTATTGAAACGAGAACCGTGGTCGCCTTCGGCTTGCTGGGCGACGTATATCCAGGCAACATGCGTAACAAGATTCGGCGTCGTCCGCCGAATGTGAGCAATTTCAATCACAAACCGGTCTCTCCTACAAAGGGTGGGGGGCGTCCAAGTGGCGCGTATGTCATGGCTTCGCCGAGGTAAGACCTCGGATCGACCAACTCGCGGTCGCAAACTGCGCAACACTTTGGTCGTTGCCACGCTGGCGACCCTGTCGACCGGTGGTGCGGTCGTGCTCGCA
>CAVRSO010000122.1:0-56239 GCA_963723845.1 uncultured Acidobacteriota bacterium | reverse complement strand
CGAGGGTCCCGATCTCTACCATGTCCTCCGGGACAATCCGAAGCTACCCCTCGAGCGCGCCTCCTTAGTTTTTCGCGGCAGCTTGCGGAGGCGCTGGCCGCCGCGCATGGCGAAGGCGTGATACATCGCGACCTCAAGCCTCAGAACATCCTGGTGGACAAGGACGACTACATCTACGTTTCCGATTTCGGTCTGGCGAAATCTTTTGAGGACGACTCAGTAGGCATGACGCGGTCGGGCGCCTTTATTGGCACACCGCGGTATATGTCTCCCGAGCAGGTGGAGGGAAATCCGGCCGATCAGCGCAGCGATCTCTACGCGTATGGGCTGATCCTGTACGAGATGGTCGCAGGCGACGTGCCGTTCACCGGGGATACCACCCTGAAAGTCATGTACCAGAGGCTTCAAGAAACACCCAAAAGCCCGCGTCTTAAAGGATCCATCGATCCCGGCTTGGTTCGACGCGGTGATCATGCGCTGCCTGGAAAAAGACCCGGCCGCGCGGTATCAGTATGCCAATGATATTCTTTCGGATTTGCAGGCCGGCAAATCTTCAGCCGGCGCCAGCCGTACCGGAATCAGCCGCGCCGAGAGCCGTACGGTTCAGATTCAAATTCCCCATTTTGCGCAGCGTCGATGGATCTGGGCGGTCGCTGGGCTCCTCTGTCTACTGCTCGTTGCATTGGGAATCCCTCTATCAGGCACAAGTTTCTGGGAGGGCCGACGTCAAAGAATGCCCCAGCTCTCGCATCCGATATTCCTCCTCTTAGCCAAGGCAGATTCGTCGGCCGTCCTTCCGTTTCGGGTCTTGGCGACGAGCAGTCGCTCGGGTACGTCGCGGAAGGGTTGAACCAGGCGCTCTCAGCAAAGCTCTTTCAGTTGAAGGATCTGCGATTGGCTTCAGACTCCGCGGTGGCCAGTGTCTCCAACAAAGACCCGCTCCAGAAAACGGCTCGCGCGCTGGGAGTAAATCTTCTCGTCACCGGTGTTGTGCAGGGTTCGGCGCAGAACATGCGCATCATCGTTAATCTCGATGATGTTTCAGAGGGGAAGCGGACTTGGAGCCAGGAGTTTTCGGGCGTCACCAAAGACCTGCTATCGATTGAGGACCAGATCTCGGCTCAGCTTGTCTCAGCTCTCGCGGTCAATCCGACAAATGAGGAAATGGCGCGCGCGACCGAACGCCCCACCAACAACTCCGAAGCATACGATCTTTATCTCCGGGGGAACCAGGCCTTGAAGGGTCCGGATGCCGTCAAATCCGCAAAATCGGCGATGGATTTCTACGAGCAGAGCACCAAGCAGGATCCATCGTTCGCATTGGCCTATACAGGCTTAGCCGATGCTTCGTTGTTGATGTACCGGGTCAATAAGGACAGCTTTTGGGCGCAAAAAGCTTTGGGAGCTGCTCAGCGCGCGGCACAGCTCAAGGATAATCTCCCTGAAGTCCATTTTTCTTTGGGCGCGGTTTACATGAAGACTGGAAAGACCGCCCAAGCCATCGCAGAGCTTAAACGAGGGCTCCAGCTTGCCCCCCGGTCAGATGACGGCTACGTGCGTCTCGGAGGCGCCTACTTGGACAGCGGTCAACCGCACGAAGCCATCCAGGCTTATAAAAAGGCGATCGAAGTGAATCCGTACTACTGGGGATCTCACCTAGATCTGGGTGATGCTTATCTCAACAGCGGAGACAATACAAAAGCCCTGGAAGAATTCAAGCGCGTCACCGAATTGGAACCCGACAATGCCACGGGTTGGAGCAATGTCGGCGTCGCGTACGACAGGCTAGGTGAGTATGAGCAGGCCATACCGAACTATCAGAAATCCATTTCCCTCCAGCCAACTTGGGACGGGTACTCAAACCTAAGCTCAATCTATTTCTTCCTGCACCGTTACCCTGAGGCCGTTCAAGCCGCGGAAAAAGCCGTCGAACTGGGTCCCACTCAGGAGTTCGCGGTCGGCAACCTGGCGGACGCTTACCGCTGGTCCGGGCAAAAGGACAAGGCTGCTGCAGCCTACGACAAAGCGATCTCGCTCGGCTTCAAAGAGCTCGAAGTGAATCCCCAAAATACGTACGCGATGGCAGGTCTCGCTCTCTACTATGCCAAGAAGGGTCAGCTAGATAGAGGGATGGACTTCATTCGTCGCGCGCGCGCCATAGACGCAAATGACGTCGAGCTCCTTTATATTCAGGCGACTGTCGAGAACCTCTCGAATCACTCGGCAGACACCCTCCGTGACCTCGAACAGGCCCTTAGTAAGGGATACCCTGCCAAAGAAGCCGAGTCCGACCCCGAATTCTTCAATCTAAAGGATCGCCCCGAATTCATCGCCATGGTGAAGAAATTCACTGCGGGATCGCACTAACTCGCCTGAATTGATAGTGGCTCAACCGAACTGAGGGGTTATACGTCAGCTGGAGGATCCAGCCACGGCAGACCAAGCTCAGAATTCCCGAGACATCTTAACGTGGTGGGAAGCAACACGATGGCCGGACCGCTCGGATACAAGCGGGCCGGCCATCAGAAGATTCAAGAAGCGCGGCGACGGCGAATCACTCCGAGACCTGTAAGACCGAACATTAGCAAGGAAAGTGACGCAGGTTCCGGCACTCCTGAGAACGTGGAGTTGGCGGTCAAGTCAGCGTCTGGCACACCACCGAAAATCGTGAAGCGCACATCGCTATCGGTGGTTCCCGAGGGAACGCCCGCGCAATCATCGGCGTCGTGACTCGCCCCGATATTCGTGAGAAAACAGTCCAGTTCCATTCGCGAGACGGATTCGTTGTCCAGGCTCATTGGGAGGGGTGCCTGTAAACGAGGTGTAATTGCACGTGGCAGTTCCATCCTGGTTTATGACGGGCGCGAAGCCACCCTTTCGAGCATTGAAAGTGCCTCCGTCGAGAAACGCGTTGGAGGGACCGCAGGTTACTCCAAGCGCGACGTCCACGGCCGGAAGGGTGATCGAGACAGCCGTCACCACGCCACCCGGGACCGTAAAGTCGTCTGTGACCAAGTTACTATTGGGCACGTCGAGGCCAACGATGGACGTCAAGGGGGGACTTCCCGTGTGCGAGCGCCCAGGGCTAACGATCGGATCTATTCCGTCCGCGAGCGCCAAGCTAGCCGACGTCGCGAGCAATACAAGGAGACACATTGCCTTTACAAGCTTCATCGCACACCCCCGTGTGGTTCAAGCACGCAATCACCGTGCACCTAAGTGGCCGAATCAAATTCGACGCACGTTCCGTAAGCCCTTCATTTTCATGATCAAAATAGCACCCTCTTACCAGGTTCGCGGATCTGTGTGCAATCTTTTGCAATTTTCGTAAAGCTATCTTCCCTATTTCCCGAGTGAGTGGCAATCCCGCCGTCTAAGTGTGCATCGGGTGGTTTAACAGAACTTTAACACTCGCCGGCTGCTGGCTCCGCTAGAATGCGCGCCACATGGCCTCAGAAAAAATGCAGATACTCCCTTCTCAGGGGGCTCGTGACGGTCAGAAGATCCTATCCCTGAAGGGTCCGCTCACTATTCAAACGACTTTCGACTTTCAGACTGCGGCGCGGGCCGAAACGTCGCCCATTCTCATCATTGACCTCAGTGAAGTGCCGTTTGTGGACTCGGCGGGCCTCGGCGCGCTTGTGGGCGCCCTTGTGACTGCTCAAAAAGCAAACCGCGAGGTCGCGTTCGTTGGCGCAAACTCACGAGTGAAAGCCCTAATGGACATGACCAAGGTCAGCCAGCTGTTCCGCCTGTACCCCACAGTTCAGGACGCTCAGGCCAGCCTGATACCCAAGTAGTTCGGCAACGCCCTTTCAATCGTATTTCGCACGGTTTTCACACATCGAGGTCGCGCACCTCTGACGGCGAATGCGTAAGTTGGGCTAGAATAAGTTCCCGAACGTGTCGGGGCGTAGCGCAGCCTGGTAGCGCGCCTGCCTTGGGCGCAGGAGGTCCCCGGTTCAAATCCGGACGCCCCGACCAATCCCTGCAAGGAGTTAGGGATCATCTGCCCAATAACCCTTCTTCGATGCGCTCTGTAAGTGGTTGACTTCACGTGTTTCAAATTCACATGTTTTTGGCACAGGGGGCGCTGCTGACCGGCAATTTTGTGAGAGCGGGGGATGTGGCCGCACTAACCAGATAACCGGGCGAATCGCTTGGCCTTGAAAATGATCGAAGTCACGATTTACGCTCAGTCTTAAATGACCAACTCATGCCCCACGAGTAGAACGCGAGAATGATCGCGATGTCCAAGGGCAAACCGAAGACGATATAGAGCAGGGGCATGAACAAGACGGACTTCCGCAATATGACTGCCTGCAAAAGGATCTGGAACGGAAGAAACATAGAGAGATGGCCCATCGTCATCGCCGTGAGCGCGGCCTTTCTGATTAAGCCGAAATCGAAGATGTAGTACGTCAAGCCAAACAGAATGGGCACAAAAGAAATCAAGCCGATTGCATAGCTCATGAATCCTTCCAAATAGCTATCGGGTGTGTGGGGAAACCGCGCGGGAAACAACAAGAAATAGACTAGAGCGGTGGCCTGAATAAAAAGGACAGCGCGCAAAAGATATGTGATGGGAATGAACTTCGCGGGGAAAATAAGTGTTGCGATCCACAGCGCAATGACGATTGCCGCGGTGAACCACCACGTGCGCGCGTCGGGAGCAATGCTATCCATCCGGGGATACGGAACAGTGAAGTGGACGTAGGGCGTGATCTGATGCGCCCCCAGGCCGAGATTGGTGCGCAACGCGAGCATCCTGGTTCCTACTACCAGCGCGAATCGCCAGACCCGGCAGAGCCACGGCAGCGAAGCGATCCACACCAATGAAACCAGCAAGACAAGCAGGGCTGACGTGATCAGGTCGAGGGGCCCTAGATCGAACCGGGCGAGAGCCCTGTGCATGGCGATGACGCCGCCCCGGTGGCCGCGAAAGCGGCCTCGGTCGACAAATCTGGGCGCACGATCAGAACTCTTTGAAGATTCCAAAGCTTCCACCACCTCGCTCGTAGAACGGACTGTGGTAATAATCCGCTACTAAATTGAATCCCCACTGCTTGCCGACCCACTGCCGCCAGGTGAGGGTAACGGTCTGGCTTGGGAAGCGCGTGAGAACCGCGGCCGGCCCAACCAATTGGTATGCCTCTTCTCCAAATCCTGCATTTAAAGTGACGTAACGATGCTCGTTCCGCCCCTGCGTGACAGCCACGAAACCGGCGGGCGAGAAGACCGTGCCGGGATTGCTCACGTTGAACCGCACGCCTTCCTCGATGATCCACGGCTTTTCGAAATAGTAAGTGGTTCCGACGAAGAAGCTACTATCGCGATGAACGTCCTTTGCAGCGTAATAGCCGAAGCCGACGGTGGTGATGAGCTGCTTCCGCGCCCTCCACTTCCGATTCACGAATGCGTCACCCCGATACCGTGGCCAGAAGAAGCCGCCGACGCTCGAACCGATCGTGAGCGAAGCGTACCAGTCAGGGTTGAAGTTGTATGTATCGCCAGCGGCCATATACACGCCGGCGTCGCCGAATTCATGCTCTCCATTGATTTCGCCGTTCCAGATATTCTTCCCCATTGCAACCACCCCGCGAAGATAACCACCGCTCCAACGGCCGAAATTGTTCGATAGGGTCTCGTAGCTCCCGCCGGCTTCCACAAAGTTGGTCAGAATTTTTTCCTCCACCGGCTGCGCAGGCGTGCTAGGGCTTGCTGGAGTGGGAGCTGATTCCTGAAGCAGGGCAGTGGTTGGAGTTGCCTGGGCATTCGCCGTCAGCGCGAACGCAAGGCTCACGAGCACCACCGTCAGGCCGTCCAGACAAAAGCGCAGCGCCCGAATATTCATTGACCGAGAACCTTGGATTCGATTTGCAGGTGCTGCCCTTCTCCTGCGACCACTCGCCAACCATTCTCGTCTCGCTGAATTTTGCACACGCCTTGCATCACATCCGGCCGGCTAAATTTGTTTGCCGGGAGCCACCAGGATTCGTGAGCCAGCGTTTGGGGATCGGCAGCATCAAGGAAGGCTCGCCCATCGCGCTCCGTCAGCTTCCAATCCACCTTCTTGCGCGAGTTCAGAAAGTTGGCGATCTGCACCATGGTGTACCAGCGAAATACCCCCTGCATTCTGAGTTGCGCGGTTTTCTCCAACCAGGCACTGACAATCCGCTGGTAAGGCAGAATTCCTGGAGGGTGAAAATAAATCAGGCGGACCTGCCGCTGAGCGACGGTGAAGTCCGTCGCCTCATCGAGCCACTGTTCTGTCGCAGCCTGCGAGTATCCCTCGGTGCCCATTTCCTCGAACGAGGCAGCTCGGTCCATGTGCAGGATCGGGAAGGCCCAAATCGCTGATCCGGCACGGCGGCCGTCGCGATAGCCTTGAGTGGGACCCATTCCCGTATCGCCCGTGAAGTAGTAGCTCACGAAATGGTGTTGTTCGAGCCATACAGTGACCCACTGAGGCTGATTGCCCGTGGGAGCGGAGTATTCAAGAACCGCCTTGCCGCCTACCTTCTCGAGAGCGTCCTTGTTGAGCTCAAGAAACTTTTCCATGTCCTGGGGAGGGTCTTTATCAACGTGCTCGGCGAAGTAATTGTGAATCCATCCTCCGTGGCTGCCAATTTCATTTCCAAGTCCCATATACTCGTGGATCAGGCCTTGACTGACAGGGTTGTGAAGCACGTCGAAGCCTTCATGATCGCCAATTGCATAGGTATCTGGCCCTGCGGTGATGTCAATCGAATAGGGTCCTTGCTCCAGAATTTTCCAGGTGCCCATCTCCTGAAGGGCCTTGATGGCAGCGTTGGAATCCACGTGCCAATCCAAAACAATGCCTCCGACGCCGTCGGGCACAGGCATCAGGTAAGGCAGAGACAAAACCCGCGAGGCGAAATACTTGATGAAGGCATGCAGCGGAAGTCCATCGGTGTAGCTCTCCAAATATCCGAGCGGAATATTCACGAACAGGACCGAGCCTTTTTGGAAAGAGTGGACCCCGGCGACGATTCCAACGCTTGAGTGCAGCAAGACTTGCCCCGTGTAGGCTCCTGAGGTAACGAAGCTGGGATACTCCAAGTCGCCATACTTATAGCGCCGAAGCTGAACTTCAAACTCGCCGCCACTTGTTGCAACCGCCCTCTCCGCCGCAGGAGATAGCGGGTAGTATTTTCCGGGCGGCACTCCTAGATCATTCATTACCGGGATGGCGCCTTTCACGTCCGCTGCTTGAATCATTCCATCACGGAGCGAGTCGTAGAGCGCGTAGTCCACTCCTGCAAGATCGGACAATCTTGACTTGGCGCCGACGTAACGCCCCTCTTGGGACTTTGTGCCGGCATCATAAACGAGCATTAGACTTCCCCCGCCGGCTACATATTCGCGGATAGCGCCTATCAGGATGTCGTTCGCCTGCGGATGGATGGAGTCGGGAAAGATCACGCCGGCGCATGGCGGCCTTCCAAACAGCGGCTGCAAGAAGGTTGAATCGTGTATGGGGACTATGTGCAGCCCCTCTTCGCTCGCGGCATCGGTCCAAACCGTGACGCTAGGGTCGGAAAAGTTTGTGCCGTCCGGCACCAATAGGAGCAGCCGATCACTTTCCGAACTGGATGGATCGCGGCTGCGGCTCCTCGACAATACGAATCCAACCAGCGCGGCCACGAAAAGCGCCACCAGAACACTGATAATTGCGCGCTTTTTCATCTTTTGGGAACCACCCACCCCTCATTCCTAGCCCAAAGCGTCCCGAAGACCTGGGCGCCCTCCTCGAGTTCGATGGTTAGCGCACTCACCGTTGTTGGCATTCGCGCGGTGCCGCACTCCGTGCCGGATTCAATTCCCATTTCGTGCTCCGCTAGGATTGGGCCGCCGATGCGGCAGCGCGGACCAATGTGCATGGTAGCCGCGCTGATAAGGCTGCCCTCCACAGAAGCGCCGGCTTCCACGATCATCTCTTTGTTGCTCTTCGCGCTGCCTAGCACTCGCGCGCCCGCACCAATGTGCAACTTGCCGCGAGCTACCACGCTGCCGGCGACGACCTCACCAGGTCGTATCTCGAAATCCCCCTCGACCAGAGTGCGGCCGCTCGGCCCCGGCGGGGCGGGTGTCTCAGCGGGAAGATCGGGCGGGCTGAAAGAAGTCTCGTTGGGGGTATCGCTAGAGCATCCGAACGTAATGCGCGGCGCATTCAGGCGTTGGAAGGCGCAGCCGGATTGCAACTGGATCTCTTGGTCGGCCGAAATACGGCCGTACAGGTCGCAGTTCCGCGCCGCTCGAAATGTTCCTGCCGCGTGCGCCCAGCGTGTGATACGGCTGGCTGGCCCCAGGGAGATGTCCTTCTCTCCGAGAAGCGCGCGGTAGGTGCCGCCTTCCCCTCCGAGGAACTGTCCCGCTGCATAAATCTCCTTGAGGAAAGTGAGCCCAGCGGAGAAGGCTATGTCCGTGCCAGCGGCGACGACCCATGCGCAGGCAGGTTGCTTCTTCCCGGCGTTTAGAAAAACGGCGGTGTCAGCGCTTCCCAGCAAAACGTATTCGTCTCCGCGCGGCAGTATTCCCCTCACTGTGGTTCCGGAAGCAACGCACTGCTGCAAGGGACCTTTCAGCTCCGCCAGATAGGTGCGGAAACCATCCGCGAAATGGCGAATGTCTCCTCCGTATTGCTGAATTACGTCGAGCGGCTTTGCGTCGCGCTTGAAACGCAGCTCTACAATCGCAGGCAGCATGGGAAGGGTGAAAAGTGCACCCGCTAACAAGACCAGCATCACGAGTGCAAGGGAGGGGTTCACGGAGTGGTCCGGAAGCGCTCGGTCTTATCCCAGTGAAACTGCGCTCCGGTGAGTGGCGCCATCAACTGGGAAACCACAGCGCGAGATACGGAAAAGATGCTGACCGCAAATCCTAGAACTAGGAATGGGAGGAGGCATATGCGCTGACGTGTGTGGTCTAGCCGAACTGCTGCCGCGATTTCAAAAAAGGCAGCAAAATTTCCGGTTGCAGCGTAGGCCGTAAAGGCCAGCAACGCGATCACGCCATGAAGCGGAGCCACTCCTTGATAAAACACAGCGAGAGCCAGAAGCCAGCCGATCAGGGTTAGAGGTGCCACCGCATAGACGCCGAGAAGCAGAAAGCCGTCCGCGCGTTCGCGGAATGTGGCGCGATGCTTCCCGAATAACAAGTGAAAACCATACGTCACCAAAGCCTGGTTGTGTCCCTTGGCCCACCGCATGATCTGCTTAATGCGAACTGGCCACGTCTCCGGAACCTCTTCGTAACACTCCGAACGATTCTGGTATACGGTTTTCCAACCAGCCAGCAGAAGGCGAAAGGTTAGGTCGGTATCTTCGGTGAGAGAATTGTCGTTCCAGCCGCCGATTTCCCGCAGGGCGCTCAGCCTAACCCCGGCCACCGTGCCGCCATGTTGCGGCACAAGGCGAAGATTCATTCGGGCCTGTTGATCCACCTGATAGCCACCTGATCGCTCGAGGTCGAGCAGTCGCGTAAGCAAGTTTGTTCCTACGTTCAGAGGAACCACGCGCCCCATTACTCCGCCTACTTCAGGATCGAAGAACGGCGCAACGAGCTGGCGGACCAATCCGCGGCCGGGAATATAATCGGCGTCAAATATGAGGATCACTTCGGTCTCGACCATTTCCATGGCGTCTTTCAACGCGGCGGCCTTGCCTCCTTTCCCGCCTTCGCGATGAAACGGGCGGATGCGGCCGGGATGATCTTTGGCAAAAAGATCGACAATCTCGCGGGTGCAGTCCGTGGAACGGTCGTTTACGGGCACGACCAGCATTCTGTCGGCGGGATAATTCACCCCCATCAATGCAGCCAGGATGTTCGTAATGACCTTCTCTTCATTGTGGGCGGCCACCAGGACGGTTACTCTCGGCCAGTTGGCCGTGTCTATATCAATGTAGGGGTGGCGTTGAAATCCGAACAGGCGATTCAGCGTGAACCAATAGTGGCGCGAGGTATAGATCGAGATGATAACGACAATGCCGAAGAGAAAGTAGATCATCGTATGTAGCCGCGCGTTAGGAAAGGACCTTATCGAGACCGACCTTCGCCGCATGCTCCGGCAAGTCGCTCTTGCGCCGACGACGGTCACGCCTCGGTGGCAATTTAAATTCCTTGCCTGCATCGAGAAGAGGCGTTTTCTTCTGATGCCAGCGCGCGATGGCCTCCACGATTCTCTCGGAGGCCCTGCCGTCACCGTAGGGGTTCTCTCCTTCCGCCATGTCCTGGTATGCCTCGGAATCGCTGAGCAGACGCTCGGCTTCGTTGACGATCGCTTCCCGCGACATCCCGATGATCCTGGCCATCCCGAACTGCGAGGCTTCGGGCCGCTCTGTAACTTTGCGCAGGACCAACACGGGCTTGCTGAACGTGGGGGCCTCTTCCTGAACTCCACCCGAATCGGTGAGAACCATAAAGCAGCAGCGCAGGAGGCTAACGAATGTGATGTAGTCGAGCGGCTCCGTGAGGTGTATCCGCTCCGTATCCCCGAGAAGCGCGTTGATCGTACCACGCACGTTCGGATTCATGTGGACCGGGTAGATGACGCGAATGTCCGGGTACTTCGCCACGAGGTCCTTTAGAGCGAGGCACATGTTCTCCTGGTCGCTTCCCCACGATTCCCGGCGATGAGACGTGACCAATATCAGGCGGCCTTGATCGGTGGGGATGCCCGCGAGCGGACTATTTTTCCAAGAATGAGGCAGCTGGCTCAGCCCGCGCAGTGCGTCCACCACCGTGTTTCCGGTGACGACAATCTTCTCGGATGCCACGCCCTCCGCCAGCAGTGCATCGCGCGAGTTAGCCGTTGGCGCAAAGTGTATCTCCGTGACCACTGAAGCCAGGCGCCGGTTAGCTTCCTCTGGAAACGGGTTGTAGATGTCATGGCTCCGAAGATCCGGCCTCGACGTGCCCGACGGCAATTTTGCAGTAGTAGGCCGCTAAAGCGGAGGCAAAGGCAGTAGTGGTGTCACCCTGAACCAGGACCATGTTGGGAAGAAAGCGCTGGCAAGCGTTCTCCACGGTGTCAATCACCCGACCTGTGAGTGAGCTGAGCGTTTGGTTCGGACGCATGACGGCCAAGTCAAAGTCCGGTTTGATCTTGAACAATTGAAGCGCGTGGTCGAGCATGGTCCGATGCTGCCCGGTATGCACGACCGCGACCTCGAAATCGTCCGAGCGCAGGCGCAGTTCCTGGATTACGAGGGCTAACTTGATGGCTTCCGGGCGCGTGCCCAAAATCGCCATGACGCGGCAAGGCTTCGTCAATTTCAAACTCCATAGGAAGGGGGGAACAGCCGTGAACCTCGGTCGAGAAGCCTATTTTGTCACTGCTGCTAGTCGCGGGAGCGTTGAAGTGGGGAGACGATTAACAAGTAGTTATCCTATATGTTCAAAATCGTCCCATTTGAGCGGAGAAATTCAGGGAGATGTGCCGACATGAACCAGAGAGGCGGGGGAATCCCGCGCCTTGCAAACTGCAGCTACCGTCCCGGCAGAATCATTTAATCCGCGGCGACGTGCTCCGTCTGCTGCATAGACCTGCGGAGTTGGGCCTCGTATTGCGCTAGCTGTGCGTCAATATCCTGCTCGAGCTTGTGGCGCTTGATGACGTCCTCACGGTAGCGCTTGAGGAAGTAATCGATGGTTTCGATGCGGATCCGAATCGGACTCCTTCTGCTTTTCCAGACAGACTTTGCTGTAGGAGGTCAGGAGAAGGCTCTGTAGACACTCGGGGGTCGGTGGAACAAGAACACTTGTTCGAAGTGGTCCCCGACCATCCTTTCAACAACTCCGCAAAGTGCTCATGAAAAAGAACCGAGGATGTGGACTCAATCAACAGCCTTGACTTGAGAGGCGCGTCTCACTACGATCAGGCCAATTTAGACAGGCCTGCTAGGCGGGGGCGGACCTTGAATCACTAAAGCGGGTGCACTTGTGGTCCCATGTATGAATGCGGTTTTTACGGTTCGCGAAACGCATGGACGCGTGCTCAGGCCTGATAACCGCCTCATTGCGCAAAGCACTGACGCAGGCTGGCGTTCACTCTACGCCGCAATCATCGAAGAAGCCCCCTTTGAAGCTGTCGAATCGGGTGTTCGCCATCCTTTTCTCATCTACCATTTGAGCCACCCGACGACCGTCATGCGCAAGATCTCTGGTGCGTCGAAAGAAAGAGCTCTCATCGGCCCTCGTCGAATATGCGTAACACCTGCTGGAGCAACGGCGCGGTGGCAGCATTCTGGGCATCCTGAAATCCTTCAGGTTTATGTCCGAGATTCCATCTACGCTGCCGCCGTACAAGAAATGTACGGATGCGACGTATCGGCAGCCCAGATTGTGCCTCGATTTGCCGTGTTAGATCCTTTGCTTGAGCAGCTGGCCATTTCCATTGCGACGGCTCTACGGGATGGGACCGTGCAGGACGGTCTTTACGTGGATACTCTTGCGCAAATGATGGCTGTGCATCTTGCGCGGCACCATTCGTCACGTTCAGGATCCGGCGGTGCGGCCATAGCGAAGCCAATCGCCACTTCGAAAATGAGGCGATTGATGGATTTCATCGAGGAGAACCTTGACCGGGACCTGAGCCTTGAAGCAATGGCCGTTGAGGCGGAGATTAGTCCACTTTACCTGCCCCACGCTTTCAAGGCGGCTGTCGGCCAATCGCCCCATCAATACGTGCTTCAACGCCGCATCCAAAAAGCGAGAAGCCTGCTGACGAGCACTGATAGTCCGATAGCCGACATCGCGCTGGCTGCGGGCTTTTCTTCGCAAAGCCATCTCTCCAACTGGTTTCGGCGATTGGTCGGAGTTTCTCCGGCGACCTATAGGCGGCAAGGCATTTCCTAGGCGTAAGTTTCGGGCTAGGTGATTGGCGGATCGACGCTGCCGATCGAGAACAGCGAAAATTCGTCTTGCGGCCAGGGCGTTGGCTTTGCTTTCTGCACGCCCAACTGCTGATAACTTCCGGCGTAGAACAGTAATGGCTTGTCGTCCCGCGACTCAAAGTGCTCCACCCGGCCGATGTAGAGCGAGTGGTCTCCGGCCGGATGCGCGTCGATTATCTGCACAATGAAATACGCAACAGCGCCTTCCAGTAGTGGAATCTCCTTGCGAGTGGTGAAGTGAATTCGCAGGCCCTCGACGGTGTGCCCCGCAAAGTGATTGCTCAGCACCTGTTGATTTTCCGCCAGCACACTAACGCCATAGCGCCCCACGCGGGGAAGTATCCGATGCATGTACGAGCGATTGTCCAACGAAACGAGTACCAGCGGCGGATCGAGCGATACGGACACAAATGCATTTGCCGTCATACCGTGCGTATGTTCCTCGTAACGAGCGGTAACCACAGTCACGCCGCTCGCGAAACGCCCTAGCGCGTTTCGGAACTGAATGGGATCGAAAGACTCGGCGCGTTCGATCGGGTCTCTCCTCTGCTTCGTCTATCGCTTCAAGTTCCCACTCTTCATCACCGCACTAATATCATCTGGATTTATCAGATCTGGCACTGTCCAGCCATCCAGGTCGTACTCAGCCATGCATTGTTCGGCGAAGCCCTTGTATCTTGCGGATTGTCCCATCGAATCGGCCACCATCAAAACCTCAAAACGGATACTTTCGTGATTGCCGAAGTAGTTGCGCTCGTACAGCTCATGCCGCCCGCCGAACTCTGTGCCCATCGCGTCCCACATCAGTTTCATCAGCTTCACGCGATCGACGGCTGAGTAGCCATTTGAGCCGCGGACGTATTGATCGAGCTGCTTGCGAATTTCCGGCTGCTTGAAGTCGATCGGCGTGAGATGGCAGATAGATGAGCGCGCTGGCTAGCACGTTTTCGATGATTTCCTTGAGCCGCGGATAAGCCATGCTCGCCAACACGCGATACGCCAACCCGTAATCGAGATTGGGCAGCACGTAACCTGGCGTCCAGGCTGTCGTTGTGCGAGCCATCGCATCGGTGAGGCCCCAGAACAGGTTGCGCCAAGCCAGCACCTCGCCGACCTGCGCCTGCACGCCGCGAAACTCCTTTGAGCCTGTGGCGTCAACGGCCTTCAGCAGCAGCCCGGCAATGAAATCGAGTTTCACCGCCAAGCGCGTGCAACCGTGGAACATGAAACGCGGAAGAAATCCGGAGCGCGGGAAGAAGTTGTTCACCTTCTCGATGTCGCCATAGGCGAACACATTTTCCCACGGCACGAAAACTTTGTCGAACACGAGGATCGAATCGTTCTCGTCGATCCGGCTGGAAAGCGGGTAGTCGAACGGGCTGCCCATAACTCGCCGCCGTCATCTCGTAGGAGGGCCGGCAGAACAGCTTTAAGCCCGGTGCGTCGGTCGGCACGATGCAGACGAAGGCGAAATCCTTGGTCTTGATCGGCAGCGCGCCGTTGTTGGCGATGAAGTTGTAATGCGTGAGGGTCGAAGTCGTCGCCACCACCTTCGCGCCGCTGACGATCAGGCCGCCGTCGGTTTCCTTTTCGACGTGCATGTAAACATCGCGCACTTCGTCGAGCGGCTTGTTGCGATCCACCGGAGGATTGACGATCGCGTGATTGACGAACGTGACTTCCTCCTGCACTTTCTTGTACCAGCGCCGGGCGTTCTCCTGAACGGCGTGTAGAAGTCCGAGTTCGCGCCCAGCGTGGCAAGAAACGCGGCCTTGTAGTCGGGGCTGCGGCCCATCCAGCCGTACGTCACGCGCGCCCACTCGGCGATGGCATCGCGCGCTGCCACCATTTCTTCCACGTTGCGTGGAGCTTTGAAGAAT
Organism: uncultured Acidobacteriota bacterium; assembly: GCA_963723845.1. Classification (GTDB taxonomy): domain Bacteria; phylum Acidobacteriota; class Terriglobia; order Acidiferrales; family UBA7541; genus Palsa-295. The sequence continues at coordinate 41,442 of CAVRSO010000122.1, read as the reverse complement.
TTGTGCGTGTAGCCGCCGTTGCCGGTATCGGTCTCGGTGCAGAGAACGCCCTTCGCGTTGATCGTGCAGCGCGTCGTACAGCCGCGCCATCATCCGAACAGTATTGCGGAAGGCAGGGTGAGTCGTCACGTCCTTGACGCGTTCGCCGTAGATCCAAATCTCGCGATCATCGCGGACGCTGTCCAGAAACTCCCGCGAGGTGAATGGGCGTGTTCGTGCCTGGCCGCTCGCGCTGGCACTTTGGTTCTTTTCATTGCTCACCATCGCAATCCTCCTGAGTTTGCCGAAGACAAGTGCACGCTTACTGAAAAGGCTCAAGCGCCGTAGGGGTAATTTGCCGAAATAGCCTGTCGGCGGTCAATACACTCCATCTTGCCTGTGTCGCATTCAGGCTAGAGCAACCTGCGACTTCCGGCTTGCAGGAACTCCACTATGGTTAGCAGAATCATGACTTACGATTTGGAGCTTCCGGCTCCCATCCCTTTTAGGCTGGCCCTGTCCCCCGCTAGAAGCCTCGCCGTTCCGTGCCGCAGAGTCACGAATCTGTCCATTCAGGTGGAGTTCCTGCAAGCGATTCCCTCGACCGTTTGATATCCAAAGGCTGGCGGACCGTGGTGTGCCGATAGAAAGGGACGACACATGACTCTTGGGGTTTCTTCAGGGACCCTCCTCGCACACGTCCGTTTACTCGCCGGCCGGGCGGCGCGCTTCCAGGAGCCAGGAGATGAGTAACGCCAGCCGATTCAAGGTCCTGGGCCTTTCGCTTCTTCTGGTAGCGCTAATGGCTGGCCCAACGCTCGCACAGACGGATCCGAGTGGGGAATGGGAAAACAGGTTTCATGAGGACGAGCCTGAACGCATTCCCGGCCCGGAAATCGGGGACTACCTCGGCCTTCCGATCAATGATGCCGCGCGCCTGAGAGGTGATACCTGGGATGCTACGCTTCTGGAACTGCCCGAGAATCAGTGCAGACCTCACCCCTCCGACTATGCCTGGCGGGGGCCTGCTTTGCTTAGGATCTGGAAGGAAGTAGATCCGGAGACCCAGAAGCTCATCGCTTACCACACGCACATCTCGTGGCAGTCTCCCGAGCAAACAATTTACATGGACGGCCGTCCCCATCCGCCGGCTTACGCGCCACACACCTGGCAGGGCTTCTCTACTGGCAAATGGCAAGGGGACATCCTTGAGGTGACCACGGACCACCTCAAGGAAGGCTGGATCCGGAGAAACGGCATTCCCCGCAGCGACAGAGCCACGGTCACCACTTACATCATGCGGCACGATCGCTACCTCACGGTTGCCGTCCTTATTTCCGACCCGGCGTACCTAACGGAGCCTTTTATTCGCACCACAGACTTCGTCGCCGCCCCGCAACAGACGATAGGACCCTATCCCTGTGAAGCTGTCGACGAGATCGATCGCCCGACGGGGGTTGTGCCTAATCATTTGCCAGGGACGAACCCCTTTCTCAACGAATTTCCAGCCGCCTACGGAATTCCTCCCCAGGCTGCAAGAGGCGGTGCGGAGACAATGTACCCGGAATACAAATCGAAAATGAAGACGATGACCACGTTGCCGCGCCCGGCCAAGAAACACACGGACCGATGAGAATCGTTTCCACATCATTCGCAATCGCCGCCCTGCTAGGCGTGGTTGGCCTGGCTTCGGTTCCCAGCGCACAAGAGAGCGGTGAGCAAACGGACGCGCTTGTCCACATTCTGCCAGTGCAGGGCAACATCTACATGTTGGTCGGCGCTGGAGCCAACATCACCGTTCAGGTTGGCGAAACCGGTGTGTTGCTCGTGGATACCGGGCTCCCCGCTATGAGCGACCAGGTCTTGGCCGCGGTCCACACCCTTTCCGACAAACCGATCCGCTTCATCATTGACACCACGGACGATCCGGATCACGTCGGCGGGAATGAGAAGATTGCGAAGGCCGGCAGCACGATAACCGGCGGAAACGTGGTGGGTGACATCGGCGCCAGTGCAGGTAACACGGCAGCCGTCATCGCTTTTCAAACCATTCTCGATCGCATGAGTGCTACCACGGGAAAGCAATCCGCTGCGCCGCAGGGTGCTTGGCCCACGGACGCCTATGAGTCTTCCCAGAAAAGTTTCTGGTTCAATGGCGATAGCATTCGGATATTCCACCAACCCGGCCACACAGACGCTGACAGCATGGCCTACTTCCGCCGCGAAGACGTCATAAGTTCCGGCGACGTCTTCCGCACTGACAGCTATCCCGTGATCGATCTTGCAAGAGGCGGCAGCATTCAGGGAATCGTTGCCGGCTTGAATCACCTTCTCGATCTGACCATTCCGGCCGACGTCAAGAGCAAGGACGAAGGCGGCACCATGGTGATTCCGGGGCATGGGCGACTCTGCGACCAGGCGGACGTGGTCGTTTACCAGGAAATGGTCACGATCATTCGCGACCGCGTTCAGGACATGGTGAGCAAAGGTATGACGCTCGAGCAAGTGAAAGCAGCAAAGCCTACACGAGACTACGATCCGCTGTATGGCACGGACAAAGGGCCTTGGACAACGGATATGTTTGTCGAGGCCGTGTATAGGAGTCTGAGTGCGAAACACTAGGAAATACAGAGAGCGCCATCGACTCGCGCCAGTGCGGCGCCCTGCGCAAATATGCGAAATCGTGAAGCGACCGCGGTTCGTGCTGTTCATTTTCGCGGCCATGGCATCGCTCGTAATGCCGGCCCGTGTCCACGCCCAGTTTGGATTTCCGCCGCCTCAAGCCCCTGTAAACGCTCGCAAAATCGCGCCACTCGATCTCACGGGCTACTGGGTCTCGATCGTCACGGAAGATTGGCGCTTTCGCATGATCACTCCGGACAAAGGTGACTATGCGAGTGTTCCACTCAACTCCGAAGGTAAGCGCGTCGCGGATACCTGGGATCCGGCGAAGGACGAAGCCGCAGGTGAGCAATGCAGATCATATGGCGCCGCCGCCATCATGCGTGTCCCTGGACGCCTGCACATCTCCTGGGAGAACGACACCACTTTGCGTGTGGAAACGGATGCTGGAACGCAGACTCGTATCTTCCATTTCGATTCCTCACTCCCGCCGAAATCAGCTCCTCAATGGCAAGGCTATTCCATCGCGGAATGGGATGGACTCCGGCCCGGAGGCTTTTTCAATTTGAGTGGCTTTGGTGCGGCGGCTGGTCCGGGCGGGCCGGCCCCGGAAGGCTACCTGAAGGTCGTTACCACGGACCTGCGTCCTGGATATCTTCGCAAGAACGGTGTCCCCTATAGCGCTAATGCGGAGCTGAAAGAATATTTCGATAGTTTCAAGGCGCCCAACGGCGACCAGTGGCTGGTGGTGACAACAATCGTCACGGACCCGAAATATCTCTCGGGGCCTTTCATCACCAGCTCGCACTTCAAGAGACTCCCCGACGCTTCCGGCTGGAATCCCTCACCCTGCGCCGCAAAATAATAGACACACCTGCGACCCCGACCAGCTGCGAGCGTTCAGGTCTTCAGGAATTGAGACATTGCACCGCGTTCTCCCAACGCGCGCCCGATCTCGCTCAGCAATTCCCGGTTATCCGGAGGTTTCTGCAAAAACGCAGCCGCTCCTGCTTGCATCGCGCGCTGTTTGTTCCCACTGGGATCTCGGGCGCTGAGCACGATCACGGGAGTCGCTATATGCGGCGCAAGGGACCTCAGTCGCTCCAGGAAAACAAAACCGTCGCCCGCAGGCAATCCCAGGTCCAGAACAATCAGGTCGGGCGATTCGGTCCGCGTCATCGCTACGGCGGCCACCCCATCCATGGCGGAGACGACGCTATAGCCGTTCGCTTTCAACTTGGCGGACAAACCCACCAGAAGATGTTCGTCGTCATCGATGATCAGAATTTTCTTTGCACTCAATTTGCAGAGCTCCTTTCGCGTACATGCGATTGAATTAATTTGTCAATCCGGTTCACGGCTTCTGCTTTTTGCTCTGACCATGGCTGCTCGCCGGAGGGGAGTTGCACGCCGGTCGCGGAAATAACCGGCCGAACGTTCGAGCCATGGTAGAAATTCTCTAACTCTCTCCGAAAACACTCACTGACGGACTCAGCCCCCTTCGTGTCGGTGCAAGCGATCACGAAAAACGTCTTGATCGCTTCTGCCTCGGTCATGGCCGGCAACAGCAAGTCCCGGCCGGTGGTGATACAGCCTTCCAGGGCTTTCCGCAACGCTGCGAGGTGTTGCTGGGGAACAGCTCCCTCGACGGCGGGAACGTCGATCGAGAAAAGCATCACGCAACCGGCCGCCAAGTTTGCCGGCGTGAAAAGCACATCGCAGAATCTGCCAAGTGAAAAAGCCGGTAAAGTAAATGAAAAGGTGCTGCCTTCCTGGAGCCGGCTCTCCACCCAGATTCTGCCACCCAGGCGCATCACCAATTCCTTGGATATGAATAGTCCCAGCCCCAAACCTTTGCGGCTTGTTTCTGCTGCGCTTTTTACCTGCGCCAGGCGATCGAACACTGTAAGGCAGTCCGCTGGGCTGATTCCGCATCCTGTGTCCACAACCGAAAGGCACAGAAAGCTGCTGTCCTCCGCGAACACCCGTGCGCGTACCACCACCGTGCCGCGCTCGGATGTGAATCTGATTGCGTTATCAATCAGATTGATCAGAACTTGGCGCACCCGCGCGCGGTCGGCCCAGGCAGAAGGAAGAGAAGGTGTAATGTCTGCCACCAGGTTGATGTCCTTCAACTTGGCGTTCGCCCGGCAAGTCCTGAGAACCTCCTGAATCAATCCCGGCACATCCATATGCTGAGGATCCACGCTGAGCTTATGCGAGTCCACGCGGCTGATGTCGAGAAGATCGCTCACCATGTCCTTGAGCTGATTGATATTTTCCAGGCTGGATTCCAGGGTCTCGCGTTGTCCCGGGGATAGATCGCCGTTCACTCCTTCCAATAAGTTGGTGATGAAAAAATAAATCGCAGTCAAGGGCGTGCGAAGTTCATGCGAGACGTGAGAGAGAAACTGTTCCTGAAGGGTCATGCGTTCCTGTCGGACCGATTCCAATTCGATCGCTGCCTTGCGCCGGTCTGTAACGTCTTGCATCACCACGGCGAAGCCTCGGCGGCGGCCTGCTTCTCCCTCTAGCTCCGTGATGATCACATCAGCCCACAACCGCGTTCCGTTCTTGCGAATCCGCCAGCCCTCGTTCTCCGCGCGCCTGCTTTGCGAAGCCTTGAGCAGCTGTTTCTTCGGAATGTCGTTCTGAACATCCTCGGAGGTGAACATCCGCGAGAATTCCTCGCCGATGATTTCGTCTTCGTGATAACCCAGCATGCGCTCGCCACCGCTGTTCCAGCTGGTCACGCGCCCACGATCGTCGGTGGTAAAAAGGGCGTAGTCCGTAACGCCATCAACCAACAACCGAAACTGAGCATTGGTATCCGCAACGTGCGCCTCGAGCAGCGTTCCGTACCGTTGCTGCACGAACGCCTGGCCGAGCGTGTGCAGCAGATCCCCGGCCGATCGCAAGCTCGCGCGCGTCACGGGATGTTGTTTGTTCGAAAGGCTCCAAAGCAACTGCGCCGACACTCCAAATGTTTTCGAGACTTCCTGCAAAAAAAGTGGCTCGGGATATTCGCTGGGCACTTGGCCCGCAAGAATAGCCCCTAGCGCATGTCCGCCCAAAAGCAGCGGAACCGCCACGTGCATCAGGCCAGCCGCATCGCATACGATTTTGGGTAGGCCTGTCTGCAACGCATCGACAACCGCGGTGCAAGGCGAAAGCGGACTCAGGCAGAAGGGACAGCCGCTCTGTTTTCCAATCATTGAGCTGCGAAGGGCGCTCCACATGGGCTGAGTGTTGTGGCATGTTCCCAAAAGGCGCCCTTCGGGATCGGTGAGCGCTACTGCGAGCTTCATTGTGCGGCCATACATCTCCAGGATCGGATCCCACGCTTTCACGTCGAGTAGCTTGGCGCGTTCCTCACCCGACAATTCTCGTTGCGCAAATCCACTCACAGCTCTACCGCGGTCCGGAGATCCTTCCTTCACCCCGGGTAAGCGCCGCTTCACATCAATCGATACCGACTCAGGCACAATCATGCATTCCCTTAAAATCGACCCGGTCCCTTCGGATTCAGGAACGACGCAATAGTGGATTTCAGGCCTCTGCGAACCCACGAATTCCCAGAATTCTTCTCCTGAAAGAGCGATCGGCTAGCATTATTTTTACTCTAGAGCCGTCTTGAGAAACCTCCTGCGGGTGATGCACTTCCAGATAAGTTCTCATTAGTCACTCTGTTTCAATTCGGAACATCAGCCCAGACGCCCCCGGAGGCTCAGCAACTATTTCCAGGACTGAGATTTGTGTTCAGAACAGAACTTTATTTGTTTGGCTGTCGTCGCACTGTTGAGGGCGCTGTACATCGAACGCACAGCACGAAAAAACCAAGCATCTCAGGAGTATTTCTAATGGCAGTCACTGACGCTAATGCATTAGTCGCTGAAAATCTGAATGACACCGCCGAAGTCGAGCGCGCACGCGAACTTTCCAGGCGTTACCGCTGCCCATTTCTCAACCTTCGCGAGCAGAACATAAAGGCCGAACTCGTCCGCAGCATACCGGCGGAATTGATGTTCCGTTACAACTTCGTGCCGCTCGAGGTTGACGAGGCTACTCTCGACCATTGCCATCGCCGACCCCAGTCATTTCCAGCTGATCGACGAACTGGCCTTGCATCTGGGTAAACGGCTCCAAATCAGGGTCGCGCCCCCGTCGCAAATTAATGACCTCCTCAAGCGCACCGAACAATCGCAGCGGGTTCTCGATCGCGCCTCTGAAGGTTTTACGCACCAGGTTCTGCCCGAGGACGAAAACCCGGACGAAAATATTTCCATGGAGAAGCTCACGAGCGAGGTTGGCGCGAGCCCGATCGTCAGGCTTCTCGATACCGTCATCTTCACCGCTCTCGAGCGGCGGGCTAGCGATATCCACGTGGAGACCAGCAGCGATGGCGTGGTCGTGAGGTACCGCATTGACGGCATGTTGCAATGCGCAATGCAGCCGCTCGCCAAGGAAATCCACGACACGCTCCTCTCGCGAATCAAGGTGATGAGTGACTTGGATATCGCGGAACGGCGCATTCCGCAGGATGGACGTTTCCGCGTGCGATACCAAAACCGCTTTGTTGATTTCCGCGTTTCAATCATGCCTTCGGTCTACGGCGAAGACGCGGTGCTTCGCGTTCTCGATAAAGAAAGCCTGAGCGAGAAATTTCGCGATTTGAGCCTCGACGTCGTCGGTTTGGAACGCGACGAGGTGATTCGCTTCCGCCGTTTCATCCGCGAGCCTTACGGCCTGGTGCTGGTGACCGGCCCCACGGGCTCGGGCAAAACCACCACGCTCTACGCCGCCATCAATGAGATTAAAAGCGAAGAGGATAAGATCATCACCATCGAGGACCCTGTCGAGTACCAGGTCCGCGGCACCACTCAGATCCCGGTGAACGAGAAGAAGGGCTTGACCTTCGCGCGCGGCCTTCGTTCCATCTTGCGTCACGATCCCGATAAGATCATGGTCGGCGAAATACGCGATCAGGAAACCGCTCAGATCGCTATCAATTCCGCTCTCACAGGCCATCTCGTCTTTACCACCGTCCACGCCAACAACGTTACCGACGTGATCGGACGCTTCATCAACATGGGAGTCGAGCCGTACAATTTTGTCTCTGCCCTCAACTGCATCATGGCTCAGCGGCTGATTCGGGTGATCTGCGGGAACTGCAAAAAACAGGTCGCCTGTCCGCCGGAAACGCTGCTCGAATCTGGTCTCGACCCTGCGGAGTGGGCCGGCGTCCCCATGTATGAAGGGGCTGGATGTCTCGAATGCGCGGGAAGCGGATATCACGGGCGCTCGGCAATTAGCGAACTCCTGAACCTCTCGGATCGTGTGCGCGAGATGATAATCAGCCGGCGTCCCACTTCGGAAATTAAGCGAGCAGCCAAGGAAGCCGGCATGTCGTCTCTTCGAGAATCCGGCCTCAGGAAGGTGCGCGCCGGCCTGACCACCCTACGCGAGATCAATAAGGTGACCTTCCTCGAGTAGCTGGACGTCTTGACGATGCCCCTAGCCTGACCGTCCGCCCTCGCCACATCCGTATTCGATCGGCAGGGTCCGGCCTGTTTGGCGCTCCACAAGCGAGCGCACCGCTCCCAAGGCTGCTACGCGATTGTGGTTGTGCGCGGAATATGCGATGTAGCCATCGGGCCGGACAAGTGTGACGCCCGGGCTCGACGCCGATCGCACCTCAACAATTTCGCCAAGTGATTCCCGCAGCTGCTTCGCGGCCTCCTTGATCGAAGGCTCCTTTTCATCGTCGATCATTACCAGAAAGCGGCTGCTGATGCCTTTGCCGCCGCGCATGGAATCATCGAAATATCGCTTCCCAGGTCCCTCGATAATCGGGCTTCCGCTATAAGCAATTCCGAGCTCCGAAAGCCTCTGCACGAAAGCGTGCTGGAACGGGGCCAGGCGAGACACCATCGGTATCACTGTATCGCGCAAAGCCTGGGCAAACTTGTTCGGAGTTCCCATTACCTTGGTCAGAAAATCGGTAGTCTCGATCACATTCTTGATTACTGGAAGGCGTTCGGCGCTGTAGCTATCGAGCAACTGTTCATTTCCATGGCCGTGCAGGAACAAGTCCAGCTTCCAAACCAGATTCCAAACATCATGCAGTCCCGTATTCATGCCCTGCCCGCCAAATGGACTATGAATGTGCGCCGCATCCCCGGCAATGAACATGTGTCCGACACGAAGCTGCGGTGCGTGCCGATGATGGATGCGAAAATAGCTGCTCCAGTGAAGAGCTGCGCGCTTCGATCGCGCTTGGGGCGCGTTGGACGAGTATTTTCCGCACCAAGTCCAACGGCGGAGCGTCTCCTTCCGGATGCTCGATCGTCGCCACAACGCGCCGGCGCGTAGCGCTCATCGGGAAAATGGCGACCGGTCCGAATTCGCTGGGGCAAAGCTGCATCTGATTCGCGGGAAGAGTTTCATTCGTCTCGATGTCCGCCAGCATGAAGGAGTCCTCATACTCCCCGCCCTCAAGCGGCAGCTTCAACGTCCGTCGAACCGCGCTGTGAGCGCCGTCGCAGCCAACAACGAAGGCCGCTCGGATCTGGATCGGTTGGCCCCTGCGGTCCGCCGTCGCAACCACGCAGTCATCCTGTTGATCTGCCGAAACAAACGTGGTTTCGTACTCAACGCGTCCGCCTTTACGCTGCAACTCTTCGGCGAGTAATCTCTCCGTCACATCCTGCGGAACCATCGCGACGAACGAATAAGGAGTTTCCTCAGGCGTGAATCGCATGTCCGCAAGCGTGCGCCCATGTGTAATCACCGCGACCGAGGTCACGCGGTTCGCTTTTTCGAGAAATGGACCCACGACTCCTGCCATATCGAAGATTTCAAGCGTGCGGGGAAAGATTGCAAGCGCTTTAGAGTGTTCCGACTGCGACGAGTGCGTCTCGATGAGCCGCCATCGCAGGCCCCGCCGAGCGCATTCATTCGCCAGAAATAATCCGACCGGTCCCGCGCCAACGATCAAAACATCGGTATCAATTGCGGCATTTGACATGATTCGTCCTCCTCAAATGAGGGCCGGTTGCGCGTGAGATACCTCCTCACTATTAGATTTCGCCGCGGCCGAAAAGGCTTCGCGGCTAACCGCTTCGCCTCTCGGCGTGCGGAAAAATCACCTCTCAAATTTCTTGTGGCTATCGGTCAGGCGGGCTGAACCGTGGTTAGCGCGGCTTTGACTCTTGACGGTGTAAAAGGTCCTCGTCGCACGCGTGCACCCGTGGCATCGAAGATTGCGTTGCCGATTGCGGCAGCGGTGGGGCGGCTGGATGGTTCGCCGGCGCCGCTCGGTGAAATCTCCGGGTGGTTGATTAGAGTGATGTCAACTTGATCGGGCACGTCCGACGCCCTTGCAATGGGGTAGCTGTTCCAATCCACACTGGTCACGCGAGAGCCGTCAAACGTCACTTCCTCTTTCATGCTGCGGCTCAACGATTGCACAAGATTCGCGGAAACCGTCCCAGCCAGCGCTTCGGGGTTGACGATCAATCCGCAATCGTGGACGCAGACGAAGCGCTTCACGTGAACCGCGCCCGTCTGCCGATTCACTTCCACTTCGGCCACGGTTGCCACGCGAGTTCCTCCGCGCAAGGCCACGGCCACGCCTCGACCCGTCGCAATTCCTGAATTGCCCGCGTGTTTCGGAGAAGGGCGGCGATCCCAATTGAATTTTTCCGCTGCTTTTTTCAGCGCGGCTTTCAGGCGTTCATCGTCCAGATACTTGAGGCGGAATTCGATGGGATCGGCTTTTGCCGCTGCGGCAAGTTCATCCATGAAAGATTCAGTTGCGAATGTTGTGGCCGGACCTTCGGGATCGCGCAAGTGAGTGGTGCGCAGAGGAGAAGCCTCGTCCAAAAAGGGAGCAACCACATGCGCATCCGCGTGAACATTTGGGAATGCGTAGGCCACGCATTCTTCGCCCCATTGGGCAAACTCATCCACGCCACTGGTGTTTGGAATGCCGGTGAGCTGGGCGCCCAAGAAATTCCCGGCTGTCGCCGGCAGGTAACTTACTTGGCCGCCGGAAAACGCGTGCGATGTGAATCGAAACGCGCTTACCTCGCCGTGCGCATCGAGAGCCGCCGACATCTCGCACATTACGGCCGGACCCTTGGTTCCCCACGCGGTCATATCCTCGCGCGACCACTGGACGCGCACCGGTTTTCCTACGGCGCGGGAAAGCAGCACCGCATCCGCCGCGGCGTCTTCAAAACCGGGCCGGCCGTACGAACCGGCATCTTCGACCCAAATCACGCGGACTTTTTCCGGAGGCACGCCGCAACAGTTCCGCAAATCCTTGCTGCAACGCATGCGGCTTTTGTCCGCCAGACCACACGGTGGTGAGGCCGTCCAAGTGCACGTCCGCGACGGCACAACCGGGTCCCATGGTGGCGTGCGACTGAAACGGTACTTCGTAGGTGGCTTCTATTTTCCTGGCTGCGCTGGCGAAAGCGCCATCAGTGTCGCCGTGCTTCAGAGTTTCCTTGCTCGCCTTAGGCGCGCTGGTCCGCATGTGTTTGTACAGCTGCGATTGCGCCGGAAATGCCGGCTGCACGCTGCTCCAGGTTACTTTCAGTGCTTGCGTGCCGCCGGATGGCAGACCATTCGTTTTCAGCTACGACGCCGACAAAATTTCCTTCAACCACGGTCTTCACGTAGCCGTTGATTGCTTTCGCAGCCGAGTCGTTCACGCTGACAAACTTTGCGCCGGCGCGCGCCGGGCGGATCACGCGCCCGTGCAACATACCTGGGACTCGCACATCGGTGACGTACTGCCACTGGCCGAGAATCTTGGGAGCTGTATCCACACGCGGAATCGGTTTGCCGACCACAATGTAATTTGCCGGATCTTTGGGTTTTCCGATTCCTTCCACGTTCAATGCGAAGCCGCGGCCAGAAACTTTGAGCGCATCATTCAGGTCGCCGGCTCCGGCCAAATCTCCATAAGAGACGCTCTTGCCAGCGTTTCCCTGAATGCTAACGATTCCGTCGCGCACCTGAAGCTGCTCGATTGGCGCGCTGAGACGCTGCGCGGCGAGCTGCAAGAGCAAATATCGCGCCGTGGCCGCAACGTTTCGAAGGGGTTTGGCGCCAAGCATGATGGAGGTGCTGCCGCCCACGCCGCCCTGATCAGTGGTCATGGACGTATCGCCCATCACGAATTGGACGCGCTCTGGAGACACATCCAACTCCTCGGCGACGATTTGCGAGAAGCCCGTCTCGACTCCCATTCCGATTTCGACTTTGCCGGTGAAAACGCGAACGGTTCCGTCCTTCTCAATTCGCAGCCAGGCGTCGAGCTGGCCGGGAGATGGAGTTTTCATCGCATCTTCGGGCGACGCTGCAAGAACGCGAGGGAGAATGGCGGCATCGGCCAGACTAAATCCGATTAGCAGGCCTCCAGTGTTGCGGACGAATTCCCTTCTCGACAGGACGGTTTTGGCGGCCATGGCCTACGCACTCCTCTTCGCTGAACTGGCCGCTTTGCGCACCGCATCGAGAATTCCTACGTGGCTTCCGCACCGGCAAATCAAACTTTCAAACGCACGCCTCATTTCCGCTTCGGTGGGATGAGGATTCTGATCCAGCAGGGCTTTTGCCGTCAGCACCCAGCCGTTGAGGCAGTAGCCACATTGGAAAGCCTGCTCGTCGATGAAGGCTTGCTGAACCGGATGCGGGTTTTCAGGAGAGCCGAGCCCTTCGAGGGTGACGATTTCTTTTCCGGCCGCCCGCGAAACTGGCAGGAGGCAGGAACGCACCGGGCGGTTATCCACGAGGACGGTGCAGGCGCCGCATTGTCCCAAACCGCAACCGAACCGGGGATTATTCAGGGCAAGATTGTCTCGAAGGACGTAGAGGAGAGGGCAGTCAGCGTCGGCGTCCACCATGTGCGACTTGCCGTTTACTTTGAGCGATGTGCGAGCCATCTTGATCTCGATTCCTGCCGGCTGCTTCCGCGAGGCTAGTTTACTCCTGTGAGGCAGGGTGAAAAAAGAGGAATGGGATTTTTCGCCGCGAAACGACCGAAATCGGGGAAATTGTCCTCTCGATTCCGTGACGGGTAGACGTGACGCCCGTCGTTTGTTTTCAGTGAGTTGGAGCACATTCTACTCGTCACGTGTTGCGAGTAGAGCCGTCGGTGGCGGAGAGCCGGCCGGACGAGGCCCGACTGGGCGTTGCGACTAGGAGCCAGATTCAAGAACGCCGGCCCTTCGAATTCTCTCACGGTAAACGAGACGCCCTTCGGCTTCGCACGCGGCAAGCCAACGCTACGACTGCCTTCGACCTCACCAAACATCGCGGTTCTCCTTTCCCGCTCAGGTTAGCACCACGAGAAGGCGTTGTAAGGACCAGGTCGTGTGGACTTTTTTCAGTTGGCCTGGGGAAGGCAAATGGCTGCGGCACCCGAGGGGTGTTGAGTATACTGTGGGCGCCAAACGGGCGGCGGGTGCGCGCGGGGGCATGCTTCTTCGACGCGAGCGGGGGAATCGGGCGTGGGTAAGCTGCGGCTTTCGATGGCGTGTTCGAATTACGACCGGACGCGCGCGCTGTTCGATGGGCGCGTGCGCGTGGAAGGAATCGAACTCAACTGCCTGGACCTGCCGATCGAGGAAACTTTCTTTCGGATGTTGCGGCATCACGAGTTTGATGTCGCCGAGATATCGCTTTCATCCTACGTGGTGTCGCTTTTCGGCGAAAATCCACGTCTGATCGCCATTCCGGTGTTTCCTTCGCGCTTCTTCCGGCACTCCTGCATTTTCATTCATCGCGACAGCGGCATTCGCGAGCCGAAAGATTTGATCGGCAAGCGCGTGGGCGTGCCGGAATTTCAGATGACGGCCGGAGTGTGGATTCGCGGCATTCTGAGCGACGACTACAAAGTACCCGCCAGCAGCGTCACCTACTTTCGCGGCGGCGAAGAAGAGCCGGGGCGGCCGGAAAAAATTGCGCTGTCATTGCCGCCGGAAATTCGAGTGGAGTCCATTCCCGCTACGAAGACGCTTTCCGCGATGCTGGAATCGGGGGAAATTGATGCGTTGTACACGGCGAGGGCGCCTTCCACGTTTGGAGATGGCTCTGGGAAGGTACGCCGCCTCTTCGAAAATTATCAGGCGGTGGAGCAGGAATATTTTTCGCGGACGAAGATATTTCCGATCATGCATACGATCGTGATTCGCCGCGACGTTTATGAAAAATCGCGGTGGGTGGCGCAATCGCTTTACAGGGCTTTCGCGGAAGCGCAGCGAATTGCGTACGCCGAGCTGTACGATTCGGGCGCGCTGCACTTCATGCTTCCCTGGCTCGTCCGGCACGCAGAGGAAACACGCGCGCTAATGGGCGCGGATTTCTGGCCTTACGGGCTCGAACGGAACGCGCACACGCTGAAAACGTTCCTGCGGTACTCGCACGAGCAAGGTTTGGCGAAGCGTCTATTGAAGCCGGCGGAGCTTTTTGCTCCGGAATCGCTCGAATCGTTCAAAGTCTGACGCGCCGCGGGCTTTTTTCAAACGCGCGCCGAAGGAGACTTCCCTGGCATCGGGAGGAAACGCGACTTCGCAGCCGTGGTGGACGCTGACTCGCGGGGACATTGACGCGACGATCGCGCAAGTTGGCTGCATCATCGCGCAAATGTTCATTCCGGTGCTGCTGCTGGCACCGATCGGCGTCTCGCTGCAATTCAGCCTTACGCATATTGTGCCGGGATTCGCGTCTGGACTGCTGGTGGGCTCCGCGGGCCTTGCTTGGCTCGGGGTACGACTGAGCAAGCGTGAAGATCGCAAAGACGTAACCGCTCACGCCTACGGAAATAATGTTCCCGCGATTCTGGCGTACACGCTTTCGATTTTCTTGCCCGTATATTTGGAGACGCATGACGCGGAACGTGCGTGGGAAATCGGTGCGGCCGCGGTGGTGTGGACGGGAATCATCAAGCTAATTGCGGCGCCGTTCGCTGGCGCTTTCCGGCGCTACATCCCCGTGCCCGCTACGATGACGGTGTTTGGCGCGGCGATGTATAGCTACCTCGCGCTGATTTTGCTGCAGCGCGTGTTCGATCAACCGCTGGTGGGAATTGCCGCGCTGATGATCGTGTGCGTGGCCGTGTTCGCGGGCGTGCCGATCACTCGCTACAAGCTTCCGCCATTTTTGGTTGCGTGGCTCGGGCCGCTAATTCTGGGTGTGATCGTGGGCTACGTGCATCCAGTGTGGTCCGGCTTGTCGTTTGTGCTGCCGTTCGTGCCGACCGCGGGGCCGTTGCACGCGATGATTCTGGCGGTGCCGTATCTTTCGGTGATTGCGCCCATTTCCATTTACCACGTGCTGCAAGATATCGCGTCCGTGGAAGGAGGCACGGCGGCGGGCGATAACTATGACGCGCGCAGCGTGGTGGCCTGCGATGCCAGTGGGCACCCTGGTCGCCGGGCTGGCGGGGAGCATCGTGTCGCCAGTGATCTATGCGCTGCACCCGCCGTACAAGGCGCTAGGTGCGCGGATCGGCTTTGCGTTTTGGACCCGGTGATTTTTCTTGCGGTGGTGATGAGCGGCTTGATTTCGTTCATGGCCGGACTATTTCCGTGGGCGATTCTGGCGGCCATGATCGCATACGTATCGGTTGGCGTGGGGACGGCGACGCTGCGCCGAGTGGATCGAAAATATTTGAGCGCCGTGCTTTTGGGATTCGTGCTCCCAGCGGGCGCGGTGGTGTCCGCCGCAGTGAATTCGGCGCTGCCCGCGCTTCAGATTTCGACGGCCAGCGCGAGCGTGCAAGCCGCATTGAACCGGTCGATTTATTGGTCGTCGGTGCAAGGGCTGGGCAACGGATTTCTTTTTCTGGTGCTGGTGATTGCGTCGGTAGTAACCGAGACGATTGACCGGAATTTCGGGCGAGCGGCCATTTGGTGCGTGGTGGCATCGGCATTTTCGTGGATCGGCCTGATGCACTCGGCAGTTCTGCGATGGAAAGCCGAGCCGATGTACGCCGCCGGATGGCTGGTGGCAGCGGCGATCGTTTACTCCGCCCGCTGGTGGGGAGGACACGCGACGCAGGAAAGTGCTGGAAGCACAGGCTGAAGGAAAAGCACACGTCGCGATCGCGGGGTGTTTCAAATACCGAGAATCAACCGTCCCTCCGGGACTTCTGAATTTTGCTCCTCGTATCCCGGCACTCCGCTTCGCTCCGTGCCGGGCTAATTACGGTCGCCGCTCCGCGGCTTAGAAAAAAACGCGAATTTCTACGCGATCGCACCTTCGATGTGCGCTATTTCGTGCGTTCTCGCGACAAATTGAAATACATCGCCGGCGTGATGATCAACGACAGCACCATGGAGATCAGAATCCCCCCGATCACGGCGATGGCAAGCGGCTGGAGCATTTGCGATCCCGCTCCCCAGGCAAGGGCAAGCGGAAGCATTCCCGACATCGCGGCCAGCGCGGTCATCACGATGGGACGCAAGCGCCTCCGTCCGGCCTGAATCATGGCTTCCTCCGGAGAAAATCCGACGGCGCGGAATTTCTGGTCGGCATCGAGCAGCAAAATTCCGTTCTTGGCGACGATGCCGATCACCATGATCAATCCCATGAACGAAGAGATGTTGAACGTAACGCCGGTAATCCAAAGAGCGAAAAGGACTCCGGAAGTGGAGAGCAGCGCGGAGGTAAGAATCGCCAGCGGCCCGGCGAAGCCTCCAAATTCAAACAGCAGCACGATGAAGACGAGCGCAAGTGCAAGCACCAGCACCACGACGAGATCGTGAAAAGATTTCTGTTGCTCCTTGTAGAGGCCCCCGTATTCCACGCGGATGGACGAAGGCAAGTGAAGTCCACCCACCGTTTTTTGAACTTCGCGTATGCCGCTGCCGAGATCCAGACCCTCGAACCGCGCCGTGACAGCGACTTCTCGCTGCAAATTGTCGCGAAGAATCTCCGTCTGTCCCGGCGATTCCGCAATCGTCGATAGCGAACCCAGCGTGGCAGTCTGGCCGCTGGAGCTGACCAGCAACGTGTTGCTCATCGCATCGAGCGAAGCGCGATTCGCGTCGGGGAAGCGCACACGTATGGTGTACGCGCGATCGTTCGCAACCACCGGAGTCGGCGCCGGCATTCCTTCCAGAATCGCTTCCGCATCGGTGGAAACTTCTTCAGGAGTAAAACCGGCGCGCTCGGCAACGCTCGGGTTCACCTTGAAGGTCACCGCCGGGCCGCTGATCGTATTTTCGATGCCGTTCAGCACGTCCACCACGGGCTTCTTCCCGCTCACTTGAATCGCGCTGATCGCGTCGGCCACTTTGGGCGCCCATTGCTGCAGCAAGTTCGCATCGGACGAGAAGAGTTCAATCCTGACCGGTTCGGGCGCGTTGGAAAGATCACCGATCATGTCCTGAAGCTCCTGGACGAACTCGACATCCACGGAAGGCTCCCGTTGGGCGAACTCGTCCCGTAGCTCGTCGATGATGGCATACACGCTTTTGCTCCGCTTGGTCTTGAGCTTTACCGAGATGTCTCCCGTGTTGGCTTCCGTGACGGTCGCAAGGCCCAATTGCAAGCCGGTGCGCCTGGATACGCTGGCGACTTCGGGAAGCGCGCCAATCATCTTCTCGAGGTGAGTTATCACTCGGTTCGTCTCTTGTAGTGAACTGCCGGCGGGCATGATGTAGTCGACAATGAATCCTCCCTCGTCCATCTCGGGCAGCAAGTCCGATCCGAGCGCCTTGTAGCAAAAGTAGGAGGCCACCAGCAGAATCGCGCACAAACCAACTAACCAAAGTGGATGCTCCAAGGCTCGCCGCGCCCATCGCTCGTAAAACGTGATCACGCGGCCAAAGAAGCCTCGCATCGAAGCTTCTTCAGCCGCCATCAGGCGGTTCATTTCGCGTTGCTGCAGGGATATCTCTTCCCCTCGATCGGGTGAATCTACTTCTTCCGCGTCCGCTCGCGGATTCGATTCCGCTCGCTTCGTGTGGATGAAATACCGGCTCAAGTTAGGCGTCCACACAAGAGCCAGGGCCAGCGACGTGAAAAGGGCCGCTGCCATCGTGATCGCAAGCGCTCTGAAAAATGTTCCGGTGACACCGGTGATCGCGATCAATGGCAGGAACACCACGATGGGCGTCAAAGTGGAACCAATCAAAGGTACCGTGATTTCGGAAAGGGCGCTGTGGATCGCTTCGACGCGTTCTTCGCCGGCGTCGCGATGAAGCACAATGTTTTCTACCACCACAATCGCATCGTCTATGACGAGCCCGACCGCAGCAGCCAGCCCCCCGAGGGTCATCAGGTTAAATGTCTCGCCAACGATCTTGAGCACAATGAAAGTCACCAGGATCGTCACCGGAATCACCAGCCCCGCGACGAGCGACGTGCCCCAATCCCGCAGGAACAAGACCAGCACGATCGACGCAAGGACCAGCCCGATCAAAATCGTATCGCGCGCGTCTTGAATCGAGGACTTCACGATATCGGATTGATCGTAGTAGCTGCTGATGGTGACGCCAGGCGGCAGCGTTTTCTTGAGCTGTTCCATTTCCGCGTGAACTTCATCGGCCACCTGCACCGTATTGCTGCTGGGCTGGCGATTGATGCTCAGTAGAACGGCGGGTTTTCCGTTTGCGGTGACAATCGTGTATACCGGCTCGACGGATGCATGCACATCAGCTACATCACCGATGCGAACCGGCAAGCCGCCCGGAGTGGTTTTGGCAACAATGCCGGCAATTTCCGATTCCGCGTGAGCCTGGGCGTCCACAAGCGTGAGGAACAATTGATGGTTCTGGTCCAGCAGCCCGGGAGACGCAATCAGGTTGGTGCTCCCCACCGCCTGCAGAATTTGAGGGACGGTGACCTGAGCCCGCAGCAGCTTCGACGCGTCCGGCGTGATCTGGAACTCCGGAACTTCCCCGCCTTGCACGAGTACGGTTGATACGCCATTCAGCCGGTTCAGCCGCGGCTTCATTTCATAAGTGGCCAATTCCCATAATTGAGTTTGCGGCACGGTGTCCGATGTCAGGCTATAGCCGATGATTGGGAAGCTGGCGAACGTCAGCCGGTGCGTTTCAATCCGAGCAGTGGACGGCAGAGTGCTTTGCACCTGCGCCATCGCCGCGTTTACCTGTTGAAGGGTCTGGAACATGTCGACGTTCCAGTCGAAAAAAAGATCGATTTCCGCCGAGCCGCGGCTGGTAATGGAGCGAACGTCTTGGAGTCCCGGGACGCTGTTCACGGCTTCTTCGATCGGCCGGGTGATGGTCACCAGCATTTGATTGATGGGAGTGACGCCGTTATCCACGCCAATAAGGACGCGAGGAAAGTTCGTCTCGGGAAAAACCGCAACGGGAATCGTAAACGCGAAGTAAACGCCAATCAGAGCCAGCGTGACAGCCAGAAAGATGATTGACTTGGAATGACGAACAATCCAGTACCCAGAGCGCTCCTCGGAGGGAACACCTGCGGGCGGGGAAAGCGGCGGCGATTGCGTCTCAGTGGATTTCGTCATCAGCGGATCGCCTATTCGGCGGCGCCTTCACTCTGTTTCTGGACGGCCACCTTTACGTTATCCGGCAGGCCATACGCTCCCACGGTTACGACAACTTCTCCTTCCTTTAGCCCCTGGACAATCTCCACTCGGTCGTCCTGTTGAATGCCGGTCTGCACTTTGCGTTGATGCGCATGGCTGTCGGAACCCACCACCATTACGCTGCTGCCTTCCTTAGGATCGACGAGCAGCGCGCCCTTCGGGACAACGATGGCCTGAGCTGCGGTCTTGGACACCATGGTGAGGTTCACGCTCGCACCCGCCCTGAATTGTCCCTTAGGGTTTTTCGCCTCAGCCCATATTTCAACCGTGGTGCTGTTGGGATCGAGAGCCGGGCTGACGATGGTCACCTTTCCGGAGATTTTGTCCTTGCCGTTCAGCGATGAAATTTCGGCGGGATCGCCCACTTTCAGTGATTCTGCCTGGGCCTCGGGAATATGTGCGCGAGCCACGATCCTGGATACATCCATCACCGTTATTAAGGGAGTTCCGGCCGCAGCCATTTCACCCTGATACAGCGGCCGGTCCGTGATCACTCCGGCGATGGGGCTGCGAATCTCCGAATACGCGAGCTGAGCTTGCGCGCCTTGGAATTTTCCTTGAGCGGCGGCGAGTTGGCCCGCCGCGGATTTCTGCTGGGCCTCGTGGCTCACGGCCTCCATTTTTTGCAGCTTCTGCTCGGCGGCTTGGTCCTGCGTCTGCGCTTGAATCAGGGCCACCTGAGCCTGATCAAGCTGCCTCTTTGCCAGAGCCCCCTGATCGTACAAATTCTTGCTGCTGTCATAGAGCCGTTGGGCTGCACCCAGCGCAGCTTTCGCATTTTCGGCATCGGACTGCGCAGCCTGAACCTCCTGGGGAAGCGTCGAGGCAACGGTGTTCGCATAGTCCGCCTGAGCCTGCTCGTAGACGCCTTTATTTTCTGTCAGGGCCGCGGCTAGATCTTTGTTTTCCAAAACCGCTAGCAGTTGGCCGACGCGAACGTGGTCGCCCCGGTTCACATCGAACTTCAGAACGGGCGCACTCACCTTGGGCGTGATGGCCGCCTCGTGAATCGGATAGAGGACCGCCTCCGCGACAAGCTTTTGCTGAATGCTGGTGCGTTCGGCGGGCTCCGCTTGGACCGATACCACCGGCTCCTTGTCGGCCGATTCGCTGCCGGAACAAGCGGCCAGGCCCATGGCTGTGCCCAGCGCAAGAATTACACAACCGCTGACTCTCGACACAGCGCGAGTTGACCGCGGCGCGCCCTCCGTCGTCGTCAAGGCGGCCATCATAAATTTCGATGTCGCCGGAACCTCAAGAGAGTCGGGGGTTTGCCGAGGCATCGATCAAAAGCTCCCCGTGAGTGTTTGCAGCGTCGCCAGCGCCACGCGGTACCGAGCTAAGCCATCGGCATAAGCCCCTTGAGCCTGGGTGAGGGTAGTCTGCGCGTCCACCAGGTCGAGCACCATCGATTCTCCCGAACGATACCGCAGCGTGTTCAACCTCAGGCTCTCAGCCGCCAGATCGGCGGAGTTCCGCAACAAGTCTACTTCGGATCGCGCCGTGCTCGCCTCCTCGTAGAAGGAGTGGAGATTGGCGAGCGCCTGCCGCTGGGCGAACGTCAGTTCCAGGTGTGCCTGCGCCCGGCGGTCCTCCGCCTGGTGAAGCTGGCTCCAGCGCGTGCCCCAGTCCCACACGGGCACGTTCAACACCGCAGTCGCAAAATAGCCGAGGTTCGGCAACCTGCCCTGATCGGGGAAAGCGGTGGCTACGCTCCGCAGCGCGAAAGCATTCGCTTCGATTCCGTAATCCACGTCTAAGCTGATCGTCGGAAAAAACGCCGCTCGCGCCACCGAGACAGCCGCATTCGATTGACGCAGTGTCGCGGCAGCGGCTGCTAGTTCCGGATTGCTCTTCAGAGCCAGCTGTTCCGTTTCTTCAAAGCTCGGCAACGGTTGCGCGGCGTCCATATCGTCTACGACGTTGAAGTCTTGATTGAAGGTGGGGAAAAGCAGAACGGCCAGGTTCAAGCGCGCATTTCCCATCGCCAGGTTGGCTTCGCGGAATGCCTGATCCTGTTGATTAAATTGAATCTGGAACTTGATCACGTCGCTGTGAGCAACTTGGCCCTGTTTTTCCATATCCTGGCTGGTCTTCAGAACGCTTCCCGCTCCGTCGCGGGCTTGCTGCGCCGCGGCGTATTTGCGCTGGGCAACCAGAAGCCCGTAATAGGCCTGTGTAACGGTAACTTGTAACCCGCGGCGCGCGATCTCCTCGTCCGCCTTGGCCACCGCTTCCGCCGCCGAGGCGCCCCGATATGCGGCCCCGGTCAGTGTGTTGACGCTCAGATCTTCGTGTGCCACGCCCCAGGCTCGATATACGTGCACGCCGTCATTCGTCACGAAGCGACCGTTGGGAGTCTTCCCGTTACCTTGAGTATTAAGATATTGCGTGGTGGCGCTCACGTTCGGCAAAAGCGCGGCGCGGGCCTGGATTCTGTCCTCGTGCGCTAGCTTCGCGGCCGTCACAGCGGCATTGAACTGCGGGGCGTTGGCGCGTGCTCGCTCCAAAGCGCTTGCCAGGGTAAGTGTGAGCGGCGCGGCACTTGATGCATTATTCTGCGCCGCTTCTTGCGGCGAATTGGACGCTTGGACGGCGAGCGCGGCCGATGCGGACTCCGTCGTATCCGCGCGCTGCGCGGAGGCTGGAAAGGCTCCGGCTAGGAATATCAGCAACGCGCTCAAAAGCACCCAAGCGCCGTGTTTGCTTCGGTTTCCGCGCAGGCGACGATGCTCACCAAACCAGACGGACAGCCTGACTGTTGAGGGCCGTGGAACAAGCCCAGATACCGTTGCACGCATATTCCCTCCTATCTGGCGCCGCATGTCGGAGCCCACGGAACGCTTTGGAATTCAGGCAGGCATCCACAAATTCTTTGCTCCGAAATGGATGCCTGAATCGCATGCACGAGAACTATTGAATTGCCGCGCGCCTCTCCAACCCGGATTGAGCCAACCCGGTATTTTGAACGACACGTATCAGCCTATGTAAAAGTCTGCCCCATAACCAGATAAATCCTATATGAATAAAATTTTAGAAGCGCTTGATAACGCCGTCTCCCTCGGGGCCCCGATTATCGCGGCTTGTGGCACAGTTTTCAGCAGTCAGCCGTGACGGGCAAGGTCGGTCAAAGAGTCCGTTGGCTCCCTGAGTAAATTCTCCAGCAGTCCCCTGCTATGGCCCAATCTTCCTGCGCATGGATCACCAGCACGCGCACCGATGAATCGCGCGCGGCGATGTCCCGGTCGACCGGGGATTGATTATTTGCGGCCGGATCGAGCCTGAGGTGGAGAAATTCAAGGCCCGCACAAGCCGCTTCTCGTACAGCAGCGGAATTCTCTCCAATCCCAGCGGTAAAAATCAACGAATCGACGCCGCCGAGCACGGCCACCATGGAGCCCATGCAGGAGCGCAAGCGGTGGATGAAGATCTCGAAGGCCAGCTTCGCTCTCTCGTTGCCCGATTTCATCGCCTCCAAAACCTTGCGCATGTCACTAGAGACACCCGAGATACCCAGCAGTCCGGACTCGTCATTGAGCACTCGATCGAGCTCTTGGGCGTCCATCCCATCCTCTCTCACCAGATAGGTCAAGATACCCGGATCGATGGATCCGGCTCTCGTGCCCATCATCAGCCCTTCCAGGGGAGTGAAACCCATCGTGGTGTCCACACTGCGGCCGCCGTCAATCGCCGCGAGCGAGCAACCATTGCCGAGGTGGCAAGACACCAGCCGAAGCTGATCCAGCGGCTTTCCGAGCAGGTGAGCGGCGCGTCGGGCGCAGTATTGGTGGTTGATTCCGTGAAAGCCGTATCGCCGAATTCCCCGCTGGAACCATTCGTACGGTCCCGGATATATGGCCGCGGCTGGCGGAAGATGTTGATGAAAGCCTGTATCGAAGACGGCCACTTGCGGGATCCGCCCCATCTGACTCTCGATGAGTTCTATAGCTTCGAGTTCCGCACGGTTGTGGAGAGGGGCGATGGCGGAAGCGCTTTCGATGGCCCGTTTCACTTCCTCCGTAATGATGACCGGGTCATAGAATTTACTGCCGCCGTGGACAATGCGGTGACCCACCACGCAAATTTCTGACGGCTTCTCGACAATTCGATCGTCGCCCTCCCACAACGAGCGAAGCAAACCCTCCAGCACTTTTCGGCAAGGCGCATTCTCCGAGCGATCTTTGGATGTGCTCGCGCCGCGCGTCTTGATGCGGACTTCGGCCGCATTTTCTTTCCATTCAACGTTCGCTTGCCAAACTGGATCCGGCGGGTCCTCAGGTAAGGAATTACCGATCTCGTAGACACTATTCTTCTGACTGCTCGATCCAGAATTGACGACGAGTATCTTCATCGGCTAGTGCGGCCATTTCCAATGGCGGATCTCGGGCATGTCGTCGCCATATTCGCGAACATATTGTTTGTGCTCGATCAATTTATTGCGCAAATGCTGCATGAAATGCCCACCGATTTCCCGCAGCCGTGGCACTCGATCAACCACATCTCCGGCCAGATGGAAACGATCCAGGTCATTTAATACGGTCATATCAAAGGGCGTCGTCGTTGTGCCTTCTTCCTTATAGCCGCGCACATGCATATTGTCGTGATTCGTTCGGCGATAAGTAAGGCGATGAATCAGCGTGGGATATCCGTGATACGCAAAAATGATGGGTTTGTCGGTTGTGAACATGGAGTCGAACTCTGCATCGGACAACCCGTGGGGATGTTCGCTCTTGGGTTGCAAAGCCATCAGATCCACGACATTTACGACGCGAAGTTTGATGTCCGGAAAGTGCGCCCTTAGCAAATCGACCGCCGCCAGGGTTTCCAGTGTGGGAACGTCTCCTGCGCAAGCCATCACTGCATCCGGCTCGCTTCCCAAATCCGTGCATGCCCAATCCCAGATTCCGATTCCATTGGTGCAGTGCTCGATCGCGGACTGCATGTCCAGCCACTGCAAGGCCGGCTGCTTTCCGGCCACAATCACATTCACGTAGTTGCGGCTGCGAAGGCAGTGATCGGCCACCGAGAGCAACGTGTTCGCATCGGGAGGCAGATACACGCGCACCACGTCCGCTTTCTTGTTCACCACGTGATCGATGAAACCCGGATCCTGGTGGCTGAATCCGTTGTGATCCTGGCGCCAGACGTGCGACGTAAGCAGATAATTCAGAGACGCGATCGGCCGCCGCCAAGGAATATTTCGCGTCACTTTCAGCCATTTCGCGTGCTGATTGAACATCGAGTCCACGATGTGAATGAAGGCCTCGTAGCACGAGAAGAATCCATGGCGCCCCGTCAACAAATAACCTTCGAGCCATCCCTGGCACATGTGCTCGCTCAAAATTTCCATCACTCGCCCGTCCACCGAGAGATTCTCGTCGGTCGGCAAGAGCGGCTCCATGAAAATCTTATCGGTTGCTTGGTAAATGGCCTCAAGACGGTTCGAGGCTGTCTCATCAGGTCCGAAGACTCTGAAGTTTTTCGAGGCCAGATTCAGCTTCATAACGTCGCGCAAGAACGCCCCAAGCACCCGCGTAGCTTCCGCCACCTTATCGCCGGGTTTCGGCACATTCACCGCATATTCCCTGAAATCAGGCATCACCAAATCCTTCAGCAGCACCCCCCCGTTCGCGTGGGGGTTCGCGGACATGCGGGAGGCGCCCTTGGGGGCAAGGTCTGCCAATTCTGGAACGAGCTTCCCGTTCGCATCAAAAAGCTCGTCGGGCTTGTAACTTTTCATCCATTCTTCCAAAAGCTTCACATGTTCGGGGTGAGTGGCCATTTCCGCGAGGGGCACCTGGTGGGCGCGCCACGTGCCTTCGACGGGTTTCCCATCAACCACCTTGGGTCCTGTCCAGCCTTTGGGCGTGCGCAGGATGATCATTGGCCACGACGGGAGCTGCGCTTCGCCTTGGCTGCGCGTCAAGTTCTGGATTGACTGGATTTCGGTTATTACCGCCGACAGCGTGGCGGCCATGCGCTGGTGCATGTCGAGCGGATGATCGCCTTCGAGAAAATATGGCGTGTAGCCGTATCCGGTGAAAAGCCGCTTCAGCTCCTCGTCCGTCATCCTGCCCAGCACAGTGGGATTTGCGATTTTGTAGCCGTTCAAATGTAGAATTGGAAGGACGGCTCCATCGCGAACCGGATTGAAGAATTTGTTGGAGTGCCAGCTCGTTGCCAAGGGACCCGTTTCGGCCTCGCCGTCGCCGACCACGCAACAAACCAGGAGACTCGGATTATCGAAAGCTGCCCCATAGGCGTGGGCGAGCGAGTAACCCAGTTCGCCGCCCTCGTTTATCGATCCCGGCGTTTCGGGCGCAACGTGGCTGGGGATGCCTCCCGGAAACGAGAACTGTTTGAACAGCCGCTGTAGGCCCCGCTCATCCTGTGAAATGTGTGGATACAGTTCGGTATAGGTGCCTTCGAGGTAGGTGTTCGCCACAATACCCGGTCCTCCGTGGCCGGGGCCGGTGACGAAGATGGCGTTCAAACCGAGCTTTTTGATCAGGCGGTTTAGGTGAACATAGATGAAGTTCAAGCCGGGAGTTGTGCCCCAATGGCCCAGCAATCGAGGCTTGATGTGCTCGAGCTTGAGCGGCTCCCGAAGGAGCGGATTTTTGAAGAGATAGATTTGGCCGACCGAAAGGTAATTGGCTGCACGCCAATAGGCATCGATCTTGCGGAGTTCTTCCGCGGAGAGAGGCTCCTCTGAATTTGCGGCCTTCCCAGCCGAATGCACCTCTTCGGAGGATACTCGAGTCGTCGTCTCTGTATATTCGGAATTGTCCATCGTGAATCTCCCTTGCCACAAGTCCAACTCAGATTGGCAAGAATCGTTTGGGATGGCAAGAGGCTGGGGCTCGTCGTCTCTTCCGATTCAAGGCTGACCTGGATGCAATTCTAGTCTCCCCTCATCGAAATTAGAACCACTCCAAGTTGTCACAAGGAAATTATGGGACCTTTCTTTAATGGCCTGTTTCCGCAGAGAGAAAAGTTGAGTTGGCTGCGGTTGTCCGCTATTCTGCACGCGCTCAAACATCCAGTTCCGGCTAACGGCAAACAGCAGCTTCATTGACTTATGTTCATTCCACTTCCGAGTGCGTCGCAATTTGCCGAAAGCGAAGCGACCAAGATTGTTCTCACTCTCGCACTTTCCGCACTGATTGGGCTGGAGCGCGAAGAGCACAAAGCAACCGTCGATAAGTACATATTCGGCGGCATACGGACGTACCCGCTGATCGGTTTGCTGGGCTACGCGCTGAATCTGGTGTCCGGAGCCCAGCTGCTCCCTTTGACCGTGGGCTTTGCCGTCGTCGCTTCATTTCTCTGGCTCTCCTACCAACACAAATTGCAAGGCGCGGAAAGCGCCGGCGTAACAACGGAATTGTCCGCGCTGACTACTTACGTGGTAGGCGCGCTGGTTTCGCAGGGACACTTCTGGGTCGCGGGCACGCTGACGGTGCTGAGTTTATTGTTGCTGGAACTAAAGGTTTTTCTCGAAGGACTTTCCCGACGCATTCCCGCGCAGGAAATTTTCACCTTCACGAAATTCCTGTTTCTGACGGTGGTGATCTTGCCCGTAGTGCCGAACCAGGACATCGGTCCGTACCATATAAATTTGTTCAAGACATGGCTCGTGGTTACGGCGGTCAGCGCCATTTCGTATGCCAGCTATCTTCTACAGATTCTGACCAAGGGCAAAGGTGGGATCATCCTTTCAGCGCTGCTCGGAGGAGCCTACTCGTCCACGGTGACAACCATCGTGTTAGCGAAGCGTGCGAAGGAGGCGGAGGGTTCCGCGCATCTTTTTTCCGGCGGAATCCTGATGGCTTCGGGCATCATGTACCTGCGTCTGGCAGCCCTGATCGGCATTTTCAATTGGCAGTTGCTTACAAGGCTAGCCCTGCCTCTTCTGGCACTTGCGGCCATCGGCGCGTGCGGTGGCTGGCTGTGGAGCCTCCGCCCAAGCGATAAATCGACGGAAATAAAGAAAGACTACGTACCTCGTAATCCGCTCGAGCTTTGGGTAGCTTTTCTTTTTGGAGGCATTTTTATCGCGATACTCGTTGTCACGGCGTGGGCCGTGGCGCATTTGGGGGAGAAGGGTCTTTTCGGTCTTGCCGCCATCATGGGCGTCACGGACGTGGATCCGTTCATATTGAGCCTGACGCAGTCCGCTGGCGCAGCCACCTCGATGGGCCTCGCTGCCGCCGCAATCCTGATTGCCGCTGCCAGCAACAACGCGGTAAAGGCCTTCTACTCCTTCGCATTTGCAGACCGCAAGACGGGATTGCAGAGTCTCTGCCTCTTGCTGGCATTTTCACTCCTAGGACTAGTACCCCTCACTTGGACTCTGACCTGAGCCCTGGCATCTGCGGCGTGGACGATGATGTCTTGACGGGCATGTGGAAAACGTGGAATCATTCCGCCAAACTGTTGGGAGTACGGAGCATGGCGACACAATTGGCTGCGGCCTACGCGGACCTAGGACTATTCATTGGCGGCGAGTGGCTGGGAACCGGAGGGCGGGAAAGCTCGCCCGTGGTCAATCCCGCTACCGAGGAAGTGATCGGGCACGTCCCTCACGCCTCGAGGGCTGACCTCGACCGGGCGCTTGCCGCGGCACAGGAAGGTTTCAAGACCTGGCGCGCGATATTTCCCGACGAGCGCGGACGAATTCTGAAGCGCGCGGCAGACCTGCTGCGCGAACGCAAAGAAGAGATTGCGCGCATCGCCACCACGGAATCCGGCAAGGTAATTCACGAAACGCGGATCGAAGTGATGATGTCCGCAAATATTTTCGAGTGGTACGCGGAAGAGGGGCGCCGCGCTTACGGACGCGTGCTGCCGCAGCGCGCTCCAGGCACGCGCCTGACAGTGGTGAAGGAACCGGTGGGGCCGGTGGCGGCGTTCGCGCCATGGAACTTCCCGCTGGGGAATCCCGCGCGCAAGATCGGCGCCGCCCTGGGCGCCGGGTGCTCGTGCATCCTGAAGCCGGCGGAAGAAACGCCAGCGTCCGGACTGGCGGTAGCGCGCTGCCTGGTGGATGCGGGGCTGCCCGCAAACGTGCTGGCGATCGTATATGGCGTGCCAGCGGACATTTCGTCGTACTTGCTGGCCTCTCCGGTGATCCGCAAGATTTCGTTCACTGGCTCAATCCCGGTGGGCAAGCACCTGATGAAACTAGCCGCCGACGGCATGAAGCGCACCACCATGGAGCTTGGCGGCCACGCGCCGGTGATCGTATTCGACGATGTGGACGTGGACAAGGTGCTGGATGCGTCTGTAGGCGCCAAGTACCGGAACGCGGGGCAGGTGTGCGTTTCGCCCACGCGGTTCTACGTGCAGGAGAGGATTTACAACCGTTTCGTGGAAGGCTTCGTAAACCGAGCAAAAGCAGTTCCGGTGGGCGATGGCCTCGACGAGAAGAATAGAATGGGTCCGCTGATTCACGCGCGGCGGTTGGCGGCGGTGGAAGCGTTTGTGAACGATGCGCGCGATTCCGGCGCAAAACTCGGGACCGGCGGCGCGCGACTGAAGAGTCCGGGATATTTCTACACGCCCACGGTGCTTTCCGACGTGTCGAACAAGGCGCGCATCATGAACGAAGAGCCGTTTGGACCGATCGCGGTGATCAATCCGTTTTCGGATTTCGATAGCGTGATGGAGCAAGCCAACCGCCTGCCGTATGGGCTGGCGGCGTTTGCGTTCACGAATTCATCGCGAACGGTGAAGCTGCTTGGGGAGCAGTTGGAAGCAGGCATGGTCGGGCTGAACACGTTTGCGATCTCGGTGCCTGAATCGCCGTTGGCGGCATGAAGGAAAGCGGCCACGGCTCCGAAGAAGGCATCGAGGGGCTCGAGGCGTGCCTGGTGACGAAGTTCATTAGTGAAGCGTAGCAAGGCAAGTGCCCGCACCTTCGCGGTGTAGCGGCCGCTTTAAGCGGGCGGTTTTTTCCTTTCTGCTAGGCGGGTGTACGTTAAAAACTAAATGTGGAACGACCCCTAGGGGGCGACAGTCCGGGTGCGCTTGGGCTAGGACTGGCGCGGGTTCGTTTCACTATCCTCATCCGTAGCGGGCGGGTGAGCCGATAAAAGTAGCGGCGGGGACGCCAAGGGAAGAAGAGATGGCGGGAATACTGGCAGGACAAAACGCGATTGTCACGGGGGCAAGCCGCGGTTTTGGGAAGGCCATCGCATTCGGCCTTGCTACAGCTGGAGCGACTGTGACGGTGACGGCGCGAACGAAGGATCAACTCGAGGAGACGGCTTCTCAAATCGAGGCTTTTGGGGGCCGCGCGCTGGCAGTAGTAGGCGATGTGGCCAAGCGCTGCGATGTCGCGCGAGTAACCGCCGCCGCAGAGGCGGAATTCGGCCCGGTAACGGTCCTGGTGAATAACGCAGGAATCTCAGGCCCCTACGGCCCTGTGTGGCTGGCCGATCCCGACGAGTGGTGGGACGCGCAGGGCGTGGTGGTACGCGGGACTCTGCTTTATCTGAATGCTGTGATGCCTGGAATGGTTTCGCGCAGAGAGGGATGCGTAATTAATGTGACCAGCTGCGGCGGCCAGTGGTTCACTCCTCACCTGAGCTGCTACGGGGTTTCCAAGGCCAGCCAGATACGCCTGGCGGAGCACGCTGCCGCCGAAGCCAAAGAGCATGGAGTCAGCGTATTCATCATTGACCCCGGCACGGTACTCACCGATATGGCGGAGGCTACGATCGCCTCCCCGGATGCGCAGCGATGGGTTCCCAAAATGGTGGACTATCTGAACCAAGTAAAGCAGAAAGGCAACGTCGCTGAGGGGCTGGCGCGATGCGCGGAAATGTGCGTGCGGCTCGCCTCCGGCAGCTACGCCGAGCTTGCGGGCCGATTTCTGCTCACGCACGACGACTTCGACGAAATGCTTCTGCAGCCGGCTCCGCGTCCGGGGACGGCGACTATACCTCGCGAGCGGCCGAAGAGAGCTGTTGCGGCGACCGCTCGTTAACAGAGCAGCTTAGGTAAGCAACACCAAGACGATCAAGGTTCGCGGTCAGCTTCGGACGTCGCCGTCGGGTTCGTCGGCTTTTGCGAGTGAGCACATCGCGCGCCGGAGTTGCATCTTCCTCGCGCACCAGAATTCGAAATCCCGCACCGGACCATGCAAGATGTTCGCGCATTTTTCCCGCCGTATCAGACTGGATCATCGCGGGGATTCCAGCATTTTCGAGCGCACCCTTAGCCAATTCCGCCTCAACGCGGCTACCGCACGATTGGACGACAACCAGCTTAGCGTCAGGCTGCATGCCAGCATTATATGCCCCGCCGTTCCCTATTTCGCGAATCTACGGCCTATGATCCGTTCGGTCTTGCCTCGCGACTTCAGAACTACCAAACTTCCAGTGGTCGGAGGGTAGTCGAAATCGCGCTCCCAGAAAGCAATATGACCCTGTGACTGGACTGGGATTTCGCCCTCCTGAATGTCTTCGCCCTTGGGTAGGAGTACAGGCCAGCGGAACAGTGGAAGGATGAGCATGACGGCTCACGACGAGGTGAGAGAGGCCGGCGACGCGCGGATCGCGGAGTTGCATCGCCGCACGCGCGCCGCGTAGACGAGGCGGAAGCACAGGCGCAGGAGAAGCAGCACGCCAAGGGCAAGCTCACCGCCCGCGAGCGCATCGACGCTGCTGCTCGACGAGGGCTCGTTCGTCGAGCTCGATCGCTTCGTCGTGCACCGCGCCGACGACTTCGGCATGGACGAGCAGCAGCATCCTCGGCGACGGCGTGGTCACCGGCTACGGCACGCATCGACGGGCGGCTGGTCTACGTCTTCTCGCAGGACTTCACCGTCTTCGGCGGCTCGCTGTGGCGAGGCCCACGCCGAGAAGATCTGCAAGGTGATGGACCTGGCGCTCAAGACCGGCGCGCCGATGATCGGCCTCAACGACTCGGGCGGGGCGCGCATCCAGGAGGGCGTGGTCAGCCTGGGCGGCTACGCCGACATCTTCCTGCCGCAACACGCTCGCCTCCGGGCGTGATCCCGCAGATCTCCGCGATCATCGGGCCCGTGCGCGGGCGGCGCCGTCTACTCGCCCGGCCATCACCGACTTCATCCTGATGGTCGAGGACACCAGCTACATGTTCGTCACCGGCCCGGACGTGGTCAAGACGGTGACCGCACGAAGACGTCACGCATCGAGGAGCTGGGCGGCGCGACACGCACAACAGCGTCAGCGGCGTGGCCCACTTCGCCGCCGACGACGAGGAGGATGCCATCGACACGGTCCGCGCGCCTGCTCTCGTTACCTGCCCTCGAACAACCTGGACGACCCGCCCTATCGCCGCCCGACCGACGACCCGCGACCGCGCGGACGCCGCGCTCGACAGATCGTGCCCCGACCAGCCCAACCAAGCCCTACGACATCACGGAGGTGATCCGGCGCGTGGTGCGACGACGGCGAGTTCTTGGAGGTGCAGCGCACTTCGCGCAGAACATCGTCGTCGGCTTCGCGCGGCTCGACGGCCAGCCGGTCGGCATCGTCGCCAACCAGCCGCGCGTACCTCGCCGGCGTGCTCGACATCAACGCCTCGCGACAAGGCGCGCGCGCTTCGTGCGCTTCTGCGACGGCTTCAACATCCCGCTGGTCACCTTCGTGGACGTGCCCGGCTTCCTGCCCGGCACGCGCAGGAGTACGGCGGCATCATCCGCCACGGCGCCAAGCTGCTCTACGCCTTCGCCGAGGCGACCGTGCCCAAGATCACGGTGATCACGCGCAAGGCCTACGGCGGCGCCTACGACGTTATGTGCAAGCAAGCACATCCGCGCCGACTTCAACTTCGCCTGGCCGACGGCCGAGATCGCGGTGATGGGCGCCGACGGCGCGGTCGAATATCATCTTCCGCCGCGAGCTCGCCGACTCCGCCGACCCCGCGGCGACGCGCGCCGAGCTGATCGCCGAGTACCAGCGAGCGCTTCGCCAACCCCTACGATCGCCGCCGCGCGCGGCTTCATCGACGACGTGATCGAGCCGCGCGAGACCCGCGCCCAACTGATCCGCGCGCTGGAGATGCTGCACAACAAGCGCGAGGCCGACCCGCCGCAGAAGCACGGCAATATCCCGCTGTGACGACGGCCGGCGCAGCGCGAGCGTAATGTGCTGCGCCACGGGGCGGGGGCCGCTCCCCGCCCCGTGGCAGGCCTGTCCGCGCGGGGCTCCGTCCTCAGCTCACCGCTCGCTGCACCAGCGCGCTGATCCGGGCCTCGTCGTCGGCCGTCAACTCCTTCAGGGCGAAGTCGGTCGGCCACATGGTGCCCTCGTCAAGGTGCGCCTTGTCGCTAAAGCCGAGCGTGGCGTACCGCGTGTTGAACTTCTGCGCGCTTTTGAAGAAGCAGACGATCTGGCCGTCCTTGGCATAGGCGGGCATGCCGTACCAGGTTTTCGGCGCGAGCTCTGGGGCGGTGGCGGTGATGAGGGCATGGAGCCGCTCGGCCATGCGTGCGATCCGACTCCCTGCATCTCGGCGATCTTGGCCAGGCAGTCGCGTTCATCGTCGGCCTTGCTCTGGGCCGCCTTCAGCTCTTTGGCGCGCTCCCGCATCGCGGCGCGTTCCTCGGCCGTGAAGCCCGTGGACGCCTTGCCCGTGGTGCGCGTGGCCGCCTTCTGTGTGTCCGTCATGGTGGATGTCCTCTCACTCTATACTTGATGTGTCACACCGGCCGCGTTCGCGCCGGTCACTACTATGACCGGGAGCAGCGCGGAAATGTGACCGATGAGGGAGGACGGGCGTGATGGACGAAGGCGAGGGGCTGGCCCAGCGCTTCGACGCCCACCGCGCCCATCTGCGGGCGGTGGCGTTCCGGCTGCTCGGCTCGACCACCGAGGCGGACGACGCCGTCCAGGAGGCCTGGCTCCGGGTCAGCCGCGCCGGCACAGAGCGGCGTGGAGAACGTGGGGGGGTGGCTCACGACCGTGGTCTCGCGGGTGTGCCTGAACATGCTGGAGTCGCGGCGCGCACGCCGGGAAGAACCGCTGGATCTGCACGCGCCTGGAGCCGGTGGGGCGTGCGCACGGGCGGCCCCGATCCCGAGCACGAAGCGCTGCTGGCCGATGCGGTCGGTCCTGCTTTGCTGGTCGTCCTGGACACGCTGGAGCCCGCCGAGCGGCTCGCCTTTGTCTTGCACGATGTGTTTGGCGTGCCGTTCGACGAGATCGCCACGATCGTGGGGCGGTCGCCGGTGGCGGCGCGGCAGCTCGCCAGCCGCGCGCGACGCCGTGTGCAGAGCACGGCGGCGGCGCCCGCCGCCGATCACGCGCGCCAGCGCGCCGTCGTGGAGGCGTTCCTGGCCGCCGCGCGCTCCGGCGATTTCAGCGCGTTGCTGGCCCTGCTTGATCCCGATGTCGTGCTCCGGGCCGACCGCACTGTGGCGACGCGGCGGCGCGCGCGGCTGCCAGACGTGGTCCGTGGCGCGACGGCCGTGGCAGAGACCTTCGCCGGGCGGGCGCAGGGCGTGCAACCCGCCTTGGTCGACGGAGCTGTGGGCGCCGTCTGGGCTGCGGGCGGCACGCCGCGCGGCGTCTTCGACTTCACGATCGTCGCGGGGAAGATCGTCGCCATCGAGCTGCTCGCCGACCCCGCGCAGCTCCCGCAGCTCACCGTGGAGATGCTCGACGATCAGCCTGCGGGGTGAGCGTGCCCAGCCTCCGCGAGTAGCTCGTTCCACCCTAAGCCGATCAATGGGTGAGGTGAGAAAGTCCAGTCCAGGGGGAAGCCGCACGGTTGATACAATATCAGCGGTGACAGTAACCGCGCCATCGGCCCCTGGTGCGCCGCGGCTAGAGCGCTGAGGATGTACCGTTGCCGTCGACCCGCCCCCGCAAAAGGACCGCTGCGCCTGCCCTGAGCGCCGGACGTCCCCGCACCGACGCGTCTACAGGCCGGCGAGATCGCCGCACAGGTGGCGGCATCTAGCCCGGTCGCCCTGCTTGCCGTCGACCGCGCGTGCCGCATCGTCTACGCGAGCGGCGCTGCGCTCGACCTGCTCGGAGCGATGGAACAGCAGGTGCAAGGCCAGCGCATCTGCGACCTGCTCGCCCCGTACGCGGGCCTATCGCCATCTGAGTGGTGCCCATCGCATCGGCTGTTTGCGGGACAGGAGCGCCGGCGCGAGCCACGCGAGACCATTGTGCGCCTGGGAGACGAGCGCCGCACGGTCCTGATGGCTGTGGGGCCGCTTGGTGAGGCGGCTGCGCCCGACGGGGCCGTGCTCAGCATCATTCCCATTCGACACGAAGGCGCGCTGCAAGAACAGCGCAGGCACCTGGTGGCCCGCTTGCTGCACGACCTGCGCACGCCACTGTCGGGGATCGGCGTGGCCGCGGAACTCCTCGATCCCGGCGCCTCCGAGACGCCCGCCGGCATCGTCGACGCCCTGCGCATGCACCACGCCGACCTGCTGCGCTACGTCAGCGAGCTGGCCGACTTCACGCTGCTCGACATGGACGCGCGCCTGCCCACGGCACAGCCGCTCAGCCTCGACGACGCCTTTGAAGCCGTGCTGTGGCGCCTCTCGCTGCACTTGCAGCGACGGGAGCAGACCTTGCGCGTCGACAACGCCGTCACCCGTCCGGTCATGCTGGCCCAGCAACACCTCGAGCAGGCGCTCATGGCCGTCGTCTTCAACGTCTCGACGTATGCAACCGCCGGGACGATCCTGACCGTCCGCACCCGCGAACATGGGCCGCGCGCCACCATCGCCGTCGAAGGGCGCGGCGGCGCGCTCCCCGCCGAGGAGGTCGGCGCACTGACCGACCCCTATCTGCGCGTGCGGCCTGGCGCGCACACAGGAGGGCTGATGAGCCTCGCCGCGACCAAACACGCGCTGGTGTACTACGGCGGGACGCTACAGGTGGTGGCCAGCCGCACGCGCCTGTGCATCTCTCTCTCTCTCCCGCTCGCCCACACACCGTAAGCCCTGTCCGTTAGATGTTGGTAGTGGGGCTCGGCGCAAGACCCCAGTACACGCCGTTCCAGTGGGTCAGCGCCGTCTCGTCCAGGACGTCGCCCACGGCCCGAACGTCCCGCGTGGCGATCGCCGCGACCGCGCGGAGTGTGGCGCCGGTGGAGAGCCGGCCGCGTGGGCTCGGCACGATCTGCCAGTTTGTGCCGTTCCAATGCTCGGTCGCCGTCATCCCCACGGCCCAGACGTCGCCGCTGGATACGGCAGCCACCCCGGTCAACGCGACGCCGGCGACGTTATGCTGGGCGCTGCCGGGGATATTGGGGATCGGCACCGATCGCCAGCCCCGGCCGTCGTAGTGTAGCGTGATCGGGCCAGACCCCGCGCGGCAGCAGTTCGAGGCGTCGTAACTGCCCACCGCCCGAAATGTCGTGCGCGGAGACAGCCGTGATGGCGGCGAGGGTGTTGGCCGCGCCGGGGCGCCCGATGTGCGGGATAGGTGTCTCGCGCCAGGCCGCCCATCCAGTGGATCACGAGCGGCGTTTGATCGTGGCCGGCGCGGCTGCCGCTCCCCACGGCCCAGACATCGCGGCCGAGACGGCGGCGATCCCCAACAGCGCCCCATGCGTGCTCGGGCCGTTCGGGCCGGGGACGACGGACCAGCGCGTCCCATCCCAGTACACGATCACGGGCCGGCTCGCATGTGTCCTGGCCCACGGCCCACACGTCGTGCGGTGCAACGGCCACTACCACTCAAGCTGTAGGCAGCGGGGCTCGGCACTATTGCCCAGCGCCGGCCATCGTAATGCTCGGAGCAGACCACTGGTGCCCACGGCCCATACATCAGTGTGAGAGATGGCCGCAACGGCGCTGAGCTGCCCTTGGGCGCGGGCGCATCGGACACGACATGCAGGAACAGGCCATCCCAATGCTCGATCAAAGGGCGCGTCGGGACCACATTGGTATTGGCGCCCACGGCCCAGATATTGGCGTGCGATAGCGCCGCGATCCCCGTGGGGTGCCGCAGGGCCGCGGGAGATGCGGCTGGAGCGTAGTGCATTGTGGGCCGGTGTAGCGTGTGCCCCGGCTGTGGTGCGTCCAGCCTGCCCGTTTGTCGGCCACGCGATAGCCGATAGCGCCATAGGACGACGACAAGGGCGCCGGCCGGCAAGCCACCCACCCGCTGGCGTCGCAGCGCGTCCACTTGCCCCCCTCAATTCTCTACCTGCACGGATGCCGCTCTAGTACGGTCATGTCATGCCGCTCTAAGGTCAAGATAGCCCCGCTGTGCGTTCACAACACGATGCACATCTCATATCTTCCCCACAACCTGATGCGCAGCCCGAAATTGTCGGAGCACGGCGCTGCGGCGATCCCAGTCACGAGGGGTGCAAGGCGCGAATGAGACAGGCCCGTCAGGGGTTATGGCACTCCCCGTTCCGCAGCCACCAGTAGTCGTTGGAAAGGGTATGCAGATTCACGACGTTGGCGTTGTCGGGACAGCCCGGACCATTACTCGTGCTGGCCGGGATGACCAAGGACTTCTCCCCCCGCCATGAACGTTGTAGATGCCCAGCGGATCGCGCTGGTTCCCGTTCTCGATCACATCGCTCCCGCGGAACCACATACCACGCGTAAGGGGCTCGTCGCAGGCGTCTGCGTGAAATTGTGGTTGTGCAGGTAGCCGAAGAGGTCGACGAGGTAGGCGCCCTCGGCGTTCGCCTGGTACTGTTGGTCCCCGTCGCGGCATCGATCGTATTGGTGCTCCAGTTTATCTCCGTATAGACCACCGGCATGCCTGCGAAGGTTGGATCGCTCGTCCAGGTGTCGTTCATGAGCGCCAGGTCGCTACACGAGTTCTGATAGGCGTGGCCGTAGCTGGTGTGAGTTCCGCCACACGTCATTTTGCGTCCCGCGGTAGCCGTAAGGGTGGACGGCGACGCCCAGGTCGACCGGATTGACCATCCCGTAGGGGTTGGCCTCACTCTTCGCCGCGTCGATCGCCCCCTCGGCCATCTGCACGTTGCTCACGTTGCTGCACGCCCTGTCTGCCGTCGGCCCGATCATCCCGCCGGTCAGGATGCGGTAGAACGGGAAGGTGATGTTGGCCTTCGTGGGGTTGAGGTTGGCGTAGAGCCCCGCCGCCCCCGCGGCGAATATATTAGGGTAGTTGGGATACTGGCTCGCGTTTAGGTTCGGCTCATTGCCGACCTCGACGTACAGGGCGGGATAGGTCGACGGGATGGGCCGGTCCTGCGGGTCGTGGTAGAACTGCATCTTCACGACGAAGTTCTGCAACTCGTCATGCCAGTCGCGGCTGCTCAACGTGCATTGAGACGTCGGAGGGGCCGTGAAGTCGACGATCGGGATGAGCCGCGGGTTACTGTAGTAGGCGCCCGTAAGTAACAAATACGCCTTGTCGTCCCAGTAGCCATCGGGGAGCGGCCGGGTGCAGCCAAGTTGCACCGGGCCGAAGCGGATGAACCTGGCGCCGAAGCCGGCAGTTTGGTTGCCGGCCGCGGCGGAGAGTGCCGTCGGGCCGCCGTCCCCGCAGAGGTGCAAGGGACTCCCTGCGCCGCAAGCGCCGAAGCTCCCCGGAGGCGCCGAAGATGAACGTGGCGCCGTCGGCGACGGTGGTATAGGGCGACGGCGCCTGGGGCTGCTGGCCGGCCGGCACGGTCGTCGGGCGCGGCGCATAGGTTATCTCCAGGGCGGGCGCCACGGCCGGAGCGGCGTCGCCGGCCCCGAGCGGCGAGGCGAAGCGCACGGGCGCGCCCGCCGCCATCAGCGTAAGGCCGCCGTTCGTGTACGCGTTGCGCACCCATTGGCGCACCAGGCCGGTGACGTCCCAGCGTCTGCCAGTGCCCACGCTCCCGTTTGGGCGATGCCGGTCGCTCCTGGGATAACGCGTGGGGCCGTGCTCCAAGCTTGGTTGCTGTGGCGGCGACAGGTCAGTAACCGGCGCATTAGGGTAGACCCGCACCCCTGTGGCGCCCACCTGATCGGGCGTGTACAGGCGTAGTCGAGCGGCCAGGATCGGGGTGTCGGGCAGCAACGACGTTGTATTGAAGGACAGCTCGCCTCGGTAGCTACACGCCCCTCGACCCCGACGACGATGGGGGCCAGGGGAGCGCGGACGGACGGGGCACAACTGTCGACCGTCCCGATCACGCCCGTATTCGCCGCCGAGTAGGCCGTGGCGATCGGCACGTCCACCCACACCGGGAAGACGCGCGTCGGGGCGTGCAGCCAGTCTGGATTCACGCCGACCAGCACCGTCCGCGGCCCGGAGGCGGCCGGCAGCAGGGTCATGGTCGTGGGGCCGGCCTGGACCGAGGATACCGGGTCGGCGTTGCTGTCGAGCGCGAGGGGCGGATGGATAAAGTATTCCGGTCCTGTCACGACGTACGGCGTCACACCATCGTCGCCGTACTCTGTGATCGCGCGGGTCAACCTGATCGTGCCGTCGGCGTCCTGGACCACCTGCAGGCGCGGGTCCGGCGTCAGGGTGAGGGCGAAGGCGCCGGCGCGTCGGCGGCACTGTGGAGCACGATGCGCACGTCGAGGCCGGAGATGGTCGGGCGCAAGGCGAATCACTTGTTGCCGCGACGCTCTTTGTCGCAGGCGGAGTGCTGGTTGCGGCCGGCAGGGCGGTCGCGCTGGCTGCACTCGTGGGCGCTACCGTCCCCGTCGTAGCCACCGGCGCCGTGGCCGCTGGGTGCTCGTCACCGAGGCCGTCTCGTCGCAACAGCGGTGCTTGTAGCCAGGACAGTCCCCGTCGCAACTACGGTGCTCGTGGCCGACGCCGTGCCTGTCGCAGCCGCTGTCGTCGTGGCTAGCGCCGTGCTCGTCGCCACGACCGTGCTCGTTGTAGGGATAGTAGCGGTGACGACCGGCGGGGCAGCCAGGGTGGACGAGAGCCGCCCACGTGGCCGCAGCGGCGAGGATGCCACGAGATCGCGCGCTGCCAGGCGAACCGCTGCGCTGGTGCTAGATGGCAGGTCACCGGCGATGGGGAGAGGGTTTGTGCCCGTCGCGGGAATCGTCACGGTTGACGAGACGATCGTGGGATAGGTGACGCCGACGTTGCCGGCCTGCCCCGGCACGTTGGCCGGGCTCGCGCCGTCGATCGCGGCCACTCCCACGCCGAGGGTAACTCCTCCGTTTACCAGCGAGGCCAGAACGGGTGCGCCGCCCGTCGCCGCGATGTGCAGGTGGAAGGGCACGTTGGCGGGGCTAAAGGCGCCCGCGATCGGCGACGCGCTCACCCGCAGTTCGCGGAGATGCCAGCCTCTTGCGTCAGGGTTGCCCACGGGACTGTTGTAGAGGTCGAGGTGTGTGAGGCCGCCGTAGTCCTGCGTGTAGTGCCCGGTGTCGGTGTCGAGTTGGGCCAGGTCGCTGCCAGGAGCAGGAGCCAAGGGGGCACTGTCGGCGGATGGTGGGGTCGCCGCTGCCATGGAACGCTGCACGGGTCGGCCCGGCGCGACCGCGACCACGCTACCGACGAAGACCAGAAACAGGAGAAGGCGCCAGGTGGGATGACGTTGCATCGCGCGTGCCCTTCCGATAGGCGCGGGCCGGTCTATCTTGATCCTTAGACTGGCATCATCTTACCGGACGCGGCGACGGACGCGTAGGCCGCCTCGACCACCTTGAGCGTGTAGTAGCCATCCCAGGGGTCCACGGCCGGTGGCCGGCCATCGTGGATAGCGGCAATGAAGTCCTGCACCCCTGCGACGATTGAGTGCCAGCTTCCAACGCATCGGCTCGAACGGCACTGCAGTGCGGGCGGTGCGGCGTCGTAGTCCTCGGCGCCGCGATAGTGCATCGCCGGGATTGCTGAGCTGGTCGATGATCAGCGAGCCCTTGCTGCCGTAAATCTCGCAGCGCTCGCCCCAGGGGATCTCGGCGGTGAAGCGTGTACTCGCAGGTGAAGATCGCGCCGTTCTTCATCGGCCGCCGACCACCGCGAAGTCCTCCACCTCGCTTCCGGGCATCAATGGCCTGGACCGCCTGCACGGCCTCGATCTCGCCGCAGAGCCACTTGAGCAGATAGAAGGAGTGCGGCGCCGCATGTCGATGGTCACGCCGCCAGCGAGGCCGTCCCGGGCGGGCCTTTCCATAGCGGCGTGTTGTCAACCGCTCGTACCTCCGAGCCGTAGATGAAGGTGCGGATCAGCCGCGGCGCGCCCAGCGTGCCGTCGCGCACCAGGTTCCGGCCTCGATGTAGGCGGTGACGAAGCGGGTGTTCTCGGCTGAAGGTAGGCGGGCCCTGCGCGCTCGGCCAGCCTCGATCAACTCGCGGCATTCCTGCCGCGTCGCCGCCATGGGCTTCTCGACCAGCACGTGCTTCCCCGCTCCAGCGCCGCCCTCGCCACCCGCGTAGTGCAGATGATGCGGCAGCGTGATGTCCACGCGCCGCACGGCGGGATCTAGCAGCATCGCGGTAGTCGGTATAGCCCGTCGCGTCCAAGCGTCGGCGCCCGTTCCGCCACCGCCCGCGTTGACGTCGCAGACGGCCACGATGCGCGCTTTGCTCGCGGGGAGTCAGGTAGCCAGATGTGCGCGCGGTTGATCGACCCAAGGCCGATCAAGCCAATGCCGATTCGTTTATCTCTGCGTCGCGTCATTTACTTGCCATACGCGTTCATCGGCTCTGCTAGACTGGCTCGAATCTCTCGCGGCAGCACGGAGATGCGCTCCGGACCCGTCGGTCCCGACGATGTACGTCTCTTCATTGCCGATCTGCTCGCCGGTTTCGGCCATGGAATACAGTTCGATGTTGATCACCATGCCCGCCTCGATCTGCCGTGCGGGTCGTCGTCGAGCCATTGCTCCTCGGTCTCCAGGCCGATGTTGTGGCCGACGTGGGTGAAGCGGGCCAGCGTGGCTGATGCCGTGCTGGGCGTAGAGGTCCAGAGCCAAGCGGGAAGATCGCGGCGTGCTGGGCCGGGACCAGCGCCGCGCCGACCGGTATCGACGATCTCGACCATCGCCGCGTAGCGATCGATGCAGCGATTGCGGGGATGTCGCCGGAGTAGGCATAGCGGCGATTATCCGAGCAGTAGCCGTTGAGATGCCGCCCAGGTCCAGGGTGACCAGCCGACCGTCGTCGAGCGTCTCGCGATCGCCACTTCGGGATTGGCCTGGGCGAATGAGAAGGTGATGTGGCTGATCCCGGTCGCGCCGTTGCGGATCATGCGGTACTTGGCCTCGCGCGTCAGATCGAGCGCGCGACATGTCGCGGTGCAGGATCTCATACAGCTCGGCGACGGTCTGCTCGATATTGCCGTGCTCGTCC
>CAVRSO010000121.1:0-79792 GCA_963723845.1 uncultured Acidobacteriota bacterium | reverse complement strand
TTCTTTCTGCTGGGTGTGGTGGTCGGATGGCACGGGCACACAACTGTTCCAAACGCGCCACAACCGGACCAGCCGCGCAGCGGCCACCCCTTCTTTGGTTATGGTTCGTATGCGACCACCGGAACAAATACGGCTCCCAATGCAGAGCTGAACATCTACGCGAATAGTCCCAATTTCTTTGAAACGGTCTTGATCCAGGACAACTCGGGATTAAAACTTGCTCTCGGGGTGAAATACGACATGAAGTTTGCCGTACAACGAAATGCGAACAACACAACGAGTGAGTACTACCTCAAGATTTGGCCGGCGACTTCTACTGAACCCGCCAATTGGAACCTCGTAGTGCAAGGAGATGCGAGTACGGGCTCCATCTTGCTTGCGGCAGTCCAGGCCGACATAAGCTTCGGGAAAATAACAGTCGTAGCACTTCCGTAGCTCCTGGCGAAATTCGGCATCCTCGGTCCGCAACTTCAGGCTATTCTTTTCAATAGCTCCAAGCTGAGCCCTCAGGGCTCGATTCGATTTCGGCGAGGCACGCGAAAAATGAATGTTCCAGCGGTCATAAGACGATCCACCCCTCAATTCGTTCGGAGATGGCGCACGCACTGGCAGTTCGTACGAACGAAATGGTATTTCAGAGAACTGTTTCGCTCGCGTCCGATCGGCGACGCCTTCTCGAGAGATCTACAGTAGAAAAGCGTGGGGAGCCGGTGCGGGCGAGGAGTTTTATTCGGGAGCAGGATCGCGCGGAAAGTTCGCGGAGATTTACGCTGATTGGGTCAATCGCTTTGTTGCGGAGAAAGGACTCCATCACATAGTGGATCTCGGCTGCGGCGACTTTGGCGTAGGAAAGTTGCTGAAAACGTCCAACAGCGTTCGGTACACAGGGCTCGATGTGGTTGCTGATCTGATCCGGCATAACCAGGAACGTTTTCAGAATGCGTACGTCGAGTTTCGATGCGTCAATATTGTTGAGGATGAACTCCCGGATGGCGACCTCTGTATAATTCGGCAGGTGCTGCAGCATCTCCAAACAAGCAAATATCGAAGGTGGTCGCTGCTTGCTCGCGGTACCGCTATATCCTAATAACTGAAGACATCTGGGTTGGCAAAAAGGCTCGCCCCAATCTCGACAAGCCCCCTGGCTGGGATACGCGTATACGCGAACGATCCGGCGTTTACCTGGATCTCCCGCCCTTCAATCTTCCGGCTCGAACTGTTTTTGAAATTCCGGATTCCAGCACGAACGCGTTGCGCACGATGTTACTCGAGGGCCATCAGGCTTCGCCAGCGGGAGGATTGCGAGTGGGCTGAATTCAAGACCCGGCTATGAACAGGGTTTGCGCGAAACCATTGCGTTCAGCAACGCATTCGGCATGAAAGTCACGGGATTAGGCATTGCCGGCAGGCGAGGCGGTGCCGCCCTGAGCATCGGCGCCCGCCAACGATCCGTGCCCCTTTTCCGTCTTCTCGAGCAGCCGCAATACCGGAAACAACATCGCCAGCGCCAAAAAGAAAAATACAAACCCGCCATCACGATGCAAATTTCCTCTGAGGAAATCCGGATTTACATACAGGCTGAGCAACGTTAGTGTCGCGATCCGAATCCCGTTCTTGACGATTGATAGGGGTATCACAAGGAGCACGAAAAGTATCATCTTCCACTTTGTGCGAAGATAGAGATGGGCTGCAAGTGCGCAAGTGATCAGCAGAGCCATACTCGACCGGATGCCGCTGCATTCACTCGCCACTTCAATCGCGACACCGGGAAGCCTAAGCGTAAAGCCGCTCCGAAAGACCGGAACACCAAGCGCCTTGAAGATTGCATAGGTTATGTCAGTTGAACCCGCTTGCAGCCAGAGGATCACGCGATCAAGGATCACGCCCGGCCAAGGCACCATGAGTAGCAGAAACAGCAGCGGAAATAACGCCGCGCGCGCAACATTCAAGCCGTAACA
Source organism: uncultured Acidobacteriota bacterium (assembly GCA_963723845.1). Lineage (GTDB taxonomy): Bacteria > Acidobacteriota > Terriglobia > Acidiferrales > UBA7541 > Palsa-295. The sequence continues at coordinate 77,834 of CAVRSO010000121.1, read as the reverse complement.
ACCTATAAAACCGCCGATCGGAAAGTAACCAAAGCCAATGCCTCGAGCGACAGCCGGTCATTACCCGCGTCACTAAGGCGCGTGGCCAGCCAGAAAATAGCGACCGCGGCAACCACCACAGCCAAGCCAGAGATGAGTGCGGGAGAACTTTTCTGGAAAACCCTGTTTCGTTCCAAGAATAACAGGCAAAATGCCACAATCGGAATGATCAAAATGTGAGAGGCCGACTCATTTTGCAGGGAATACTCGATCAACGCTGCCCATGTCTTCCAGAAAATGAGGCCGGAGGCGAGCACGAAAACTGCGAACATCACGTGCTGATCCGCGAGTTTACGATTTCTCATGTTTCCTGCCCCGTTGGCCACGGCCACCTGCACGCTAGATCGCATCGCTTTCAAACTGCAGACGTCTCCGCTAGAGAGTCTTTGACCCCGGCGTTTCGTTAACCAATGTGACGGTACAGCCTGTTGCCGATCCTCGCGAGCAGCGAGGCCGGCATGCGCGCGAAGAAGCGTTTCGCAAGCTGTGCTTTCCAGTTCCCAATCGCAGGGTCGAGAAAACCCGGCGCCTTGCCCGGCAAAACGTAACGTGAATAAATCAATTGCGATCGGGTAGCTCCCCAGCGCCCTTTGAAAGTAATCAGTCCAGGCTGGTCGGCATCTGTACGTCCGAAGTCAAAAACTTTCAGATGGGAATTCTTGGCCTCTTGAATCGCCTTCCAAAAAAGTAGATGCATGCTCCCGAACTTGTTATAGGCCGAATCGGACCCACCGTACTTGTAGGTCATCGTATCCTTGTACTTCAATGTGACCATGCCTGCGATCGCATGGCCATCCTTGAACGTCATGCGGATTTTTAGGGCATCGCCAAAGCATGCGATCAAGTTTCGGTACCAGGCGATCGGCTGCGGCGGAACATGGTGGCGTCGCCGGGTGATAACAAACAGATAATAGAAATCATCGAGCAGATCGAGTGTTCCCTCCCGGTATTCCACGCCCTCTCGTTCGGCGCGACGCACCTTGCGTTGGGTCGAGTTCTTATGAAAATTGCGAAAGAGAGTATCGAGATCGGGAGAAAGATCGAGTTTGTGGCAGGTGTACTCCTGAGTGGAACACGACAGCGTGGTTGCCTGTGACGCACTAAGGGAATCGAGCGGCCGTATTTCAAGGTACCGCCACTTCTCTCGACGGGCCCTGTTTTCGAGATGGGTTAAAAGCGCGCGCAGAGTGGAAAGATCGTTGACCAGCAACTCGCAGTAATCCGAAAACGGCAACGAAACCAGTCGCCGGCCTGTCAGCCAGCTTTCCACCCGGCAAAATACCAAAGCGTTCTCTAACTCCTCATGCGGATGAGAGGCGGTGTAGGCCACTGGCCGATACCCGTACGTTCGCTGCAATGCCTCAAGCCAGGGAGCAGAATGGAATACCGAAGCGCGCGGATTCTGTTCCAGGAAACGGTTCCATCGGGGATCGGTCAAGGGATCAATTTCATGAATGATCGGGCTTCCGCGCTGCCGATCGCTTATGCGCTCGGCCTCAAGCGTCTCTTTAATGTCTCGAGTCTGGATCATCGTGAATCGGACGATTTCGCAGCGGGAATCAATCGCAATGAAACTGCCATGTCAAGCTGGTGACCCTGATTGCGACAAGGCTGGTGCTGGGATTGGAAGTGAGGCTGGCCGTTAATTTTGGGAGTCCTTAAGTTGCGCCGACCCTTCCAGATAGCCATAACCCTGTGCATAGTATGTCTCGAGGGAGTCGCCTTCAACGGCGTTCAGGACCACTCCGACGACATTCTTACCCTGCATTTCCTGGCAGGCCCTTTGGGCCACTGCACTGGGCGTAGTTCCGGCTCGGACGACCATTATGACTCCATCGCAAGAGTCAGCCAGAATGGTGGCGTCCGCCACGGGCAGGCACGGGGGCGAGTCGATAATCACCCAATCGAAGACCGGAGCAACGTTATCAAGCAATTTCTTAAATCGTCCGTTTAAGAGCAGTTCGCTAGGATTTGTTACTTCGCTTCCTCCCGCGATCAAGCAGAGATTCCCTTCCTGACCATGCTGAATGACGGCCATTTCATCAGCTTCGCCCCGGAGGTAATCCGTCAGGCCAGGAGATGAAGGCGCTCCTAAATGTGTATGCACCCGCGCACATCGCAAATCCGCGTCGATAATCAGCACGCTGCGGTCCGACTGACGTACGATCGACTGTGCTAGGTTCGAGGTTACAAACGTCTTCCCTTCTCCCGGCACCGAGCTTGTGACAAGCAACGTTCGCAACGGTCGGACTGCACGAATCTGGTAGAGACGCGATCGGAGCGTGCGAAATTGCTCTGCACCATTCGCACTTAATCCCGGACCGACGAAGACGTTGACGTTTGCGTCGGGACGCCATATCGGATGCGCGCAGTTCGCTCGGATGTCTTCGAAACGCAAATATCCGGAGGGGAGCACAGCGACTGGCTCAGGATGCAGGGCCGAAGCCGCGTTTCCGACTGGCGGAGCGATGCGCCATTCGGGTATCGTCGGAATCGATGCGTCGGGAGCCGAGGGGATTTCCGGCGCGGCGGGAGCGGACGTTCCCCGTTCCTGTTGGGCTTTCTTTATCGCTTCGTGGATGCGGCTCATGATTTCCTTTCGGGGGACGGCGTGATATTCGAATGGCGCAAGCGCCCAAGCAATTCGTTCAAACTTTCCAGTAATGCCTGCGCATTGACGGATTGCTGGGCGGCGACCGACGATCCATTGCCGGAAATCGGCGGAACTTCGTCGAGTTGGAATTCGCGCGCTACTTCTTCGACCAAGTGGGCTGGAACCGGGCGCAGCGTATCGACGTATGCGTTAATCATTGAGTGCTCGCACAGTAGATTCACGACTCTGGGGATCCCGCGCGAATACTGATGAATCGCCTGAATCGCTTCCTTGGAGAAAATCGGTTCTCCGTTGGCTCCTGCTATCCGCAGTCTCTCGGCAATGTACCCGTAAGTCTCCTCGAGCGAGAGTGCGGAGGTGCGGCAGCGCAGTGTGATACGCTGCCTGAGCTGGCGTAATTGCGGCAATTTGAGCCTTTCCTCAAGTTCAGGCTGACCTGCGAGAACAATCTGCAAAAGTTTCTCTGTTGCGGTCTCGAGATTTGTGAGCAGCCGGATTTCTTCCAATAGTTCGCTGGAGAGATTTTGCGCTTCGTCCACGATCAGGACGGCTGTCTCCCCCGCACGATAGCGTTCCAGCAGCCACTGGTTGAGCCTCAATAACACTTGGCTCTTTTCCCGCGAATCATATGGAATTTCGAAATCGGCCATGATGAAATCGAAGAGATGGTTTACCTGTAACTGCGAGTTAAAAATATAGGCTGTGGCAACTCGTTGACCCCGCAACCAGTCCAGCAAACGATTCACCAGCGTGGTCTTGCCAGTACCCACTTCACCCGTCAGAAGGATGAATCCCTTGCGGTTCTGAATGCCGTAGGTCAAACCCGCTAGCGCTTCCTGGATCTGCCGCGTCATGAAGAGATAGCGCGGATCCGGGTTAACGTTAAATGGGCTTTCCCGTAGATTAAAGAATCTCTGGTACATATTTCCTCATGCGCGCAGGTCTATCGTCGTGCCGGAACCGGAACCAGACGTAAGCGATCGCCCATTTTTTCCAGAAATAGGTTCGATCGCCGGGACGACTGCCAGAACCGGCAGCCGCAGTGCAAACTCGATGTCTCGCTCGCTGCGAAGTGACTTGTCCTGGGTCGCTATCAAAAACGCGAGTCCTAGCCCCAGCGCCAGCCCGCCTCCGAAACCTCCCAGCGCAAATAACGGGTGGTTTGGAAATGATGGGCTCTCAGGCAAATTAGCGGGGTCGAGCACTGAAAACTGCTCTCCCTGCTGCTCCCGATTAAGATCGCCGGACATGGCGGACGCATCACGCTTCTTCAACAAATCATTGTAGGAATCGAGCGCGGTTTGATAGCCGCGAGTCAACTGCTTGTATTGTTGCTCAATCGCAGGGCTGGATTGGACTCGGCCTTCATACTGCTTGATCTGGCGCTTGATCTCTTCCTGTTCCTTGGTTTTTTCCGTGATCGTCTCGTCTTCCGCGTGTATTTGCTCTCGCCATTGCGTGATCTGCGCCGGTTCAGCGCTCCGGTGCGTTTTACCGCTTGGGGTAGCGGGTTTCGAATCACTTTCGTCAAGTCTCTTTTGCAGTGCGGCAATGTCCGCCTTGGCCTTGATCACGTCGGGATAGTCATCGGTGTACCGGACTTCTAAGTCCGCCAAATGGGTCTTCAATGTCGCGAGTTGTTGTTCCAGCGTTGCCGGGTTGTTACCGCTCTGAGATGCTTGCCACTCTTGGAGTTGCTGCGTCAGCAAGGATTCGGCGAAGTTCCTATCTTGTTGCGCGCGAGCCAGCGCCTGATTAGTCCCGTCGAGCTGTGAAGTCAAATCGGTCAGTATGTGGAAATTTGTCTGCGCGTCATCGGGAAGCGAACCCATGTAGCGGCCCTGGAATGACGCCAACTTAGTATCCTGGGCGTCCAGGTTCGCCTTGGCATCAGCTAGCTGCTGATTCAAAAAGTTCGTCGTTTGCTCCGCGTGTAGGGTTTGGACGCTGATGCTTCGCTCGATGAACATTGACGTTATGGCAGTGCACACCGCTTGGGCCGTTCGCGGATTATCCAAAGTCACGCTCACCGTAAAACCCGGGAGGCCTTGCGGGCCCGTTTCGGCCATAGGCTCCACAGGCGTAACCTTGATCGCCTTTTGAAGTTTGCCCACTAAATCGTCCATCGACTCGTTATTGATATCTTTCGCAAACAGTCCGAACTGGTGGATAATCGGCTCGAGCCGCGTCCTGCTTAAAATCTCCTCCTGCATGGTCGCCAGACGCTGATTGATGCCGATCGTCTCCATATTCGGGACGATTGTGCTCGGTACGTTCGGCGGTTGAACCAGCACGATGGTCTGCGACTTGTAGCGATTGGGAAGGAACTTTGAGACGCCGTAAGCCAGAACCGCCCCAGTCACTGCGAGAATCAATATCAAAACCATTCGTTTGCGAAGCATCGCCAAAAAATCAGCCGGCGTTAACTCGCGATCTTTTATTTCGTCCATGTGATCCTCTTCGCTCCTAGAAAAGTCGTGGCCGATCTCGCCAAGAAAGTCCAAACGAAATCAGATGTACGATTATGTTCGAACCGCATATCGTTCCGCTGCAAACTGCGGCGTTCGAAGTCTGATATTGGAGCTGGTAAGAAAGACTCAGCGCCAGCGCGCGGCTGAGGGGATGGCTTATATTTGCGCCACCGAAAGCATAATCGTAGCTCTGGTTAGAAGGGCCTCCGGCAATTACGGTCCCGAGCGGCACTCCTTGAAGACGGGAATAGCCCCCTAAAATCGTACCTGAAAAAGTCCTCGAGACCTGCCGCGTTGCCGATCCTGTGAAGGTGTCCGTGATTGCGCCACCCAGCACTCCGGACCCGCCCGTCACGCCATGAAAATAGGATCCGGACAGGGAAGCGGGCTTCGTCTGATAGGTGACCGAAGTGTTCAGCGTCCAGCCGATCTGTGTCACCGATCCTGTCCCCGTCGACCCGCTCACTACCGGAAGGCCCGTAATCCCAACATTGGATACGATAATTTGCGGGCCACCTGAAATTTCGAAAGCAAGGCGGCCCGTTACTCTCCGGCCATAAGAAAGTTCCCCGCTATGAGCGTCGATCTTCTGATTGATGTTGCTGTAACTGATTCGGTCGAATTGGTAAAGGGCCGCGATGGTGTTTTTGGGTGAAAGCTGGTAATTGTATCCGCCGCGAAAGATCGCGCTGTGGTAATCCAATAAGCTGCTGCCGCCGAGGTAGTGAAGTAACGAGTAGCCACCGACGAACGTCAGCGAGGCGCGACGGCTAAGAGTTACATCCATCTCGCCATCAGATGCGTTGGCGATGCTTCGGCCTTGGCCAATCAGAATCGATTGGCCTGGCGTGAAGGACGATCCCAACCCGCCTGCCCCGTTTGCACCCGGAATCAGGGTTCCACTGAGGCCTGCAAACCCAAACGCGTCTTGCGGCAAAAGGGAGAAGTTGTCTATAACTGACAATGTCACCCGATGAAATGCATACCTATCGGAGAAGCTTAGGTTTTGGAACGTTCCATTGCCCACAGCGCTCTGGCTCGAAAACATTCCCCCACCCGCATAACTGAGCGCCAAATTCGATTCGCCGGACGTACGATATACGTCGACACCTCCGCTAACGATCCCCCACGCCCCCCAAGAGGTGCCGCTAGGGGTTTCCAGCCCGTTGGAGTCGCCCGAGACGTACACTTCCGCGTGCGGTTGCCAATAACTCCGTTCGTTCGGCATCCCTACCGAAAAGTTCTCAAAGCCGGATAGGGAACTCGTATCCGGTATTAACTGCCCGGGATTCGTTTCGTTCTCACTGGTGTTGCCTTGCGACGCGAGCGGTGATTTGTAAGCCGGAATGGGCGCGCCAGACTGTTCCTGATCTTGCTGCTGTCCCTGCTCCTGCTGCTGGTTCTGATCCTGACTCTGGTCCTGCTGCTGGCCTCGCGCCACAGGCACGCACAGCGCTGCGACACAAAGCGCAGCCCAGAATCCGTTACGAAGTGTGTGCATCATTCTCCTCACTTAGGGGACGACGATCGTGTCGCCCGGTCTCAGCACTGTGTTTTCATCGGAATGCCTACCGGCCACTACATCTTTGTAGTTAAACGGGAACTTCACTTGTTTTCCATTCTCCATTCGAAACATGTATATCTTCTTCAAGTTCGCAAACTGCGTGAAGCCTCCCGCGCTAGATAGCGCCTGCAAGACCGTCATCTGCGGGAGCAGTGGGTAGGCGCCGGCGCGATTTACTTCTCCAAGTATGTAAATGCGCTGGCTGTTGATCTGCGTCACGATTATTGTCACCTGCGGATTCGTCACAAATTTCCTCAGATCAGTCGTGATCCGGGCTGCCAATTGCGTGGGCGTCAGCCCCGCCGCCTGCACATCGTTCAGCAATGGAAGCGAGATTTTTCCGTCAGGCCGCACGGGAACCGCGCGAGTCAATTCCGGTTCTTTCCATACGCTGATATCGAGCATGTCTTGAGCGCCGATAATATAGTTTGGATCCTGGCGTAGCCGATTTCGCGGCGGGAATTTCCGTAGGCGCTGTTGCGCTCGACTGAGCTGCCTGCCTCGCGCTTGCTCGCGCGGAAAGCGGAAACGCGGCGAACAGCAGCGCAAGTACCGCCCAGAATCCCAATCCTCTCTGCATCGCCCCCTCCAATCTCATTGATTTGCTTCCGATTCTTCGAAGCCGATCTGCTTAAGTTTATACAACAGCGATTTGTAGCTGATTTGCAGCTCTTGCGCTGCACGCTTGCGATTCCATCGCGTTCGCGCCAGCGCTTTCATAATCAACTCCCGTTCCGCCTCCCGTGACGCGGCGCGGGCCGCGGCTTTCAGCGAATAGCTTCGCGCTTCGGCAGCGCGATCCTGCCGCGGCTCCAGACCTGGAGTCGCCAGTTCCATGGCCGCTAGGTTCTCATCGCCCAGCGCCACGATCTTCTTCACCATATTTTCAAGCTCGCGAATGTTTCCCGGCCATGAATGATTTTGAAAAATCTCTAGCGTCCGCGGGCTCACATTGGGTCGCGGTCGCGCCAATTGCGAGGCGTGCTTTCTCACAAAGGAATCCACCAAAGACGGAATGTCTTCCTTTCGATCGCGCAAGGCAGGCACCCGCAAGCAAACTCCATTAATTCGATAATACAATTCGCTGCGAAAACGTCCTGCGCGCATCTCTTCGTGCAGGTTCTTGTTGGTTGTGGAGACCACTCTCGCCTTCGCCATCCCTCGCCGCGCACATCCGTCTCCGTCCGGCAGCACTCCTAGCAGGTATCTTTGGCAGGCCGTATCGAGTTCGCTGATTTCGTCAAAGAAAACCGTGCCCATCACATTCGGCGTTGCCGTCCCGTTCCCGTTCAACCCCAATTCTGCTGAAAGCATCGTCGGATTAACCGACGCGCAGGGTATCCTTCTCAGAGGCTCCTGAGCGTGCATCGAAAGTTGATGAACTCGAGTAGCCAACATTTCCTTGCCCGTACCGCTTTCTCCCACGAGTAACACCGGAATATCGGTTGAAGCGAGTTCTCCGACTATGTTCTCCAGCATCTGCATGGCTGGACTGACACCGGAGATCCAGTTCGTTTCTGTCTCTAATGCTACCGGGTTCATTCTTTCACTCGCCATAGCTCTTGCCGTTCACTCCAAGGCCTGGTCGCAGCCACAAACCTAGCGCTGGCGGTCTTGGGAGTTGCACGGCGGCTGCCAGCGCCGACTCTGGACCGCAAAGGCTTTAAGTAACTGCTAACTCTATTGTTTTAAATTATATAGGAGCCAACCCTTCCTCGCAACCCTGTTGGATGTCCTAGGGGAATTCCACCAAATGGCAAAAGACTCGCCTTTTGTTCCCAGTGCTGTCCCGCTCCTCCCGGCCATTAGTGGCAATTTCACATCGTGAAGTGGAAAATTTCGTCGTCAATGTGAACCATTCTGCAGTACTATTGGTCCGTCTATTCACATGGTTTCGGGCATCGCACGTTTATGATAATAGCTTTAGTTGCAATAGTTTAGGGACGCTTTGACACATGAGACTTTCGATAGGCCGAAGGCGACCAGGCTGCATGGCTTGGTTTTCGGGAGTTAGGCGTTCTTTGCGCTGCCGCGTTCACGGAGTTTCGATGGTTTCCGCCTCGGAATGTGGTCACTCTGCATTCTCCTGGTCGCCTGCCTTGGAGGATGTCCCGCAACCCAGAGGTCCGGAAGCGGAATTACTTAGACAAAGGCAACTCATACTTTCAAAAAGCCAAGTACCAAGAAGCTATCGTCGAGTATCTGAATGCGATTCAGATCGATCCGAAGTTTGCGGATGCCCACTTCGCTCTGGCGAAGGTCTTCCTTCAACAGCGTGATTGGAACCATGCTTACCAGGAACTCTCCCGCGCCGTGGAGTTTGATCCTGCAAACTCGAAGGCACAGCTTGCGCTTGGCAATTTGATGCTTGCTGCCGGGCAAAAATTGGAAGCGCGCAACAGCGCCGAAACGGTTCTGAAGAGCGACCCGAACAATATCGAAGCACAGGGATTGCTGGCCAGCTCGGATGCGGCATTGGGTCTGCTTCCCAAAGCCATCTCGGAAGCGCAGGACGCGGTGCGAATGGACCCCAAACGCGCGACGTCTTATTCCTTCTTAGCGGAACTTCAAGAACGCAATAAGGACATTTCCGTCGCGGAACAGAATTACGAAAAAGCTGTTTCCATTGATCCCAAGTCGGTTCCGGCAATCCTTACTCTCGGCAAGTTCTACGTCCGTCAGAATCGGCCGGCAGACGCTCAGAAGGAATTCCAATCCGCAATTGCCCTCAATCCCCACGACCCAGCTCCGTCCGCCCTGCTCGCGGAGCTTTACCTGAGGCAGGGGCACAAAGACCTGGCCGAGCAGGTGTTGCAAAACGCCAGGGATGGCGTGAAGGACAATCCGGCGGGTTACCCCATGTTGGGTGATTTCTACTTGGGCCAAAGTGAATGGGACAAAGCCGCCAAGGAGTTTGCTTCACTACATAGCGAGCATCCCAAGGATGCGGTCGTCACCAAATCTTATATCGAAGCTCTCATTCAACTGAATCGCCTGGATGATGCGGAAAAGTTGGATAATGCCCTCCTAAAGAGCTCGCCCTCTGACACAGGCAGTTTGATCTTTAGCGGAGAAATATTAACCCGCCAGGGCAAGCCGACCGAGGCTATCCCCGTGCTCGCATCGGCCGTTAAAATTGCTCCTGAGAATGCCCTGGCTCATTATCATCTGGGAGTTGCGTATGCCGGCGCGGCGAACCTCGGCCAGGCGCAGTCCGAATGGCAAGAAGCCGCGCGCCTTAGTCCCAACGCCGTCGAACCGGAACACGCGCTTGCCGCGCTCGCTGTCCGCCAGCGGGATTTCTCGCTTTTGAAAACGGTCAGCGAAAAACTAATGAAGATCGAGCCTCGCTCTCCTGAAGGCTACGTCTTCCACGCTCAAGCCCTTTTTGCTAAGGGAGACCATGCTGGCGCCCAGGCTGATTTGAAGAATGCCACTGCAATAGCTCCTCGTGATCCAGCCCCTCTGATTCAGATGGGCGATTTACTCATTGCGGAGAAGCAGCCGGACCAAGCCTCCAAGTTCTATAGCCAGGCGCTGAGTCTGGATCCTTCCGCTTCGCAGGCGCTCGTAGGCCTGGTGAATATTGATATCGAGCACAAACAGCCGGAGCAGGCTTTGCGCCGCATACAGGAGCAGCTTGCGCGTGTACCCGCCAATACGGGTTTGTACACTCTGCTCGGACAGGTTGAGCTTCGAAACCAGGATGAAGGCAAAGCGGAAGAGGCATTCCAGAAAGCCATCGATCTGGATAAGCACAACACCCAGGCCCTGTTGCTCCTAGGCAGCGCTCAAGCGTCCCGCGGTGCCCTGGATCAAGCCATTGCCAACTACCAGCGCGGAATTCAAGATAATCCACAAGACGTAAATCTCTGTGTCTCCCTGGGGAGCCTTTTCGAGCGGCGCGGGGATTGGCAGAAAGCCGAAGACACTTACAACAAAGCTCTTCAAATCCAACCCGATAATGCGCTTGCTGCCAACAATCTTGCGTACGTCATGCTTGAGCACGGCGGTAACGTCAACGTTGCTCTTACGCTCGCGCAAACCGGCCGAAGGGGCCTGCCCAACGTTCCCAGCTCCGCCGACACTTTGGGCTGGGCTTATTACTATCAGGGAGCCTACAACTCCGCTATCGACACCTTGCAACAGGCGGTGAATCAAGATCCCAAGAACCCTAACTTCCACTACCATCTCGGCATGGCTTACGAAAAAGCGAATAACTACGCAATGGCCAAGAAGCAACTCGAGTACACGCTTCAAATCAGCCCCAACTATCCTCACGCGGACGAAATTCGAAAGGTGCTCTCTCAGGCACGATAAGCTCATCATTGGAATTGTGAATGCCGGGGCTGCACACACTGCAGCATCCTGGCGTGTGACGCGCGAGAAAAATGACACCGTATCGGTTGGGGAGCCTCCTTTCCGGGCTTATTCTGGCAGTTCTTTGTTTTGCGCCATATTGCAAAGCAGGCCAAGTTGTTCTTGTGGCACGCGCCGGCGAATCGGAGCAGCTGAGACAAAACCTCCAATTGTCGGCTCGTTTCTTCGGGCTGCAACTGCTTGAATTGAATGTCCCCGCGAGCGCACAGGACGCCGCCCGCGCAATCACGCAGCCTGAGGTAGTGGGCGTGGTGATTGCCGCTGATGCCATCCCTCTCGTACGCCGCGAAGACGTTATGCACTGGTTACTGCGTCCCCGTTCGAAATCCGTCCCGCTCCTCATCGCCGATCTCTCCCCCGCATCCAGTCCCGCTGTGCTCCGCGAATGGTCGCGAGGGCAGATCGAGAGAGTCAATGCCTGTGACGACGGCAAGCTCTCCCAAAATGCATTCGTTCACATCGATCGAGTTGAAGGGATTACGTCGGAGTTAAGCGAGCAAGACCTTCCACTATTTCCTGTGCATCAAACGTGTCTTCAGGCCTCGGTGGGCGCATCTCTGCAAACGGTCATGGAAGTCGTCGACGGTTCTAATCACTTTCCAGTTTTTGTCCGAGAAGCTTCGGATGGAGAATCTATCTTTTTTGTAACACAGAGAACAGCTGCGACTCTTCCTACCAGCACTTCGGTTTCCTACCTTCCAGCGATCTTCTCTCAGTGGGTTGCACCTTACTTCATGTACCTTCGGGCCGCAGCCGGCGACAAGGCATGGCATTTCCCGAGGCAGTATGCAAACTTGACCGTTGATGACCCCTGGCTCATCGAGCCCTACGGGCATATGAGCTATGCCGGGCTGCTCGCGCAGATGGAGAAGCACAACTTTCACACTACGGTGGCGTTCATTCCCTGGAATTTTGACCGCAGTCGACCGGATGTCGTGTCCATTGTCCGCGCTCACCCTGACAGATTCTCGGTCTCCGTCCACGGCGATGATCATGATCACGCAGAGTTTTCTTTGTCGCCGCTGAGGAAAAAGTTTTTGGAGACCCAGCGCCGGGAAGACACCTTTAAGGTTCGGCAAGCATTGGCTCGAATGGATGAGTTTTCACGATTGACGGGGATCCCTTACGACCGCGTCTGGATATTTCCCTACTCAATCGGCCCGGAACCGGTCTTGAACATCCTGAAAGAAAACGGGCTTCTTGCTACGGTCAATTCTGAAACGGTTCCTCAAGGACTAGCCCGACCCGCTGACCCTCTTTTCGAGCTTCGAAATGTAACTCTCTCCTACGCGAATTTTCCGAGTGTTCGACGATTTGGCGTCGAGGGAGGCCTGCCCAGCTCTTTTTTGGAGATCCAATCGTTTCTGGGTAATCCGCTTCTTCTTTATGTTCACGAGGGATTTTTTGCTCCGGGAATCGGCGCCTTCGATCCTTATGCGGATAAGATCAATCGGATAAATCCCGATACTGTGTGGACCGGTCTCGGAGAAATCGCTCGCCACACCTACCTGGTGAAGCGGCGCGATGACGGGCAATATGACATTCGCTCCTACTCCAGCGACCTTTTGATTTCGAATCCAGATTCTCAGACCCGTACGTTCCACGTGGAAAAGGCAGAGTCTTCCCCGCCAGCTCTGGACTCGGTATTGATCGACGGGCAACCGATGCCCTACAAGGAAGATCGTGGCCTCGTAACAATTGCGGTAGTCATACCGGGAGGCGAAAGTCGCCATGTGCAAATCAAATACGCGATCCCAAGCAATGCGGAGCGCGTAGATCTTTCAAAATCCGATCTGCAAAGCAACCTGCTTCGATACAGCTCCGATTTTCGTGACCTCGTCCTCTCGCGGAGTCGTTTTGGTATGTGGCTCACCAGCTTCTATTATCAGACGATCGATCCCGAAAAGACGGGGGGAGACGGACGCCTTTACCTTCTCCTCGCCGTTCCAGCAGTAGTGATCCTCGGCCTCGGATTTGGGTATCCAATATGGAAAAAGAGAAGGTCGCGACAGAGAATCCGCCGAGTTTGACGCACGCAAAACGTCTAACTAGACCCAATAAGCGGTCCAAAAGTGTACGCGAAGGGCGCGTATCCCCTGGGTAGCTTGTCGCTGGCAGCATCCGATTGAGACTCTTGCGAATCTCCTCTATAATCAAAAATTAAGCCATTTTCCGCGGAAGGGTTAGGCAGAAATCTATGCTAAGAAGTATTCAGCAGCGTGATTTAGATCGCAACCGCTGGATCAAGATCACCATGGGCGTGATCCTGGTCCTCATCTGCGTCAGCATGGTCGTCACCCTCATTCCCGGGCTGATGAATGGGACGGGGGCGAGCAGCCCCGACGCACTTGCGACCGTTGCAGGTCAAAGCATCACCGCCGCTGATTTTCAACAGCAATTCGATCAAGCCACACGCAGCCAATCCATTCCCACGATGCTGCGGTCCGCGTATGCCAAGCAGATCCTCGATCAGATGATCTTTCAGCGAGCCCTCGAATACGAGGCCAGCGAGATGGGTCTTCGCGTCACTCCCGAAGAGGAAGCCCAGCGCATCAAGGAAATTTTGCCGGATGCATGGTCGGGAAACACCTGGCTGAAAGACCGCTACGCCACGGAAGTCCAGACGCGGACAGGAATGGATGTGTCGGAATTTGAAAGCCTTCTCCGCGAAGAGATGCTTGTCGATAAATTCCGGCAGCTCGTTACTGACGGCATTACCGTCAGCCAGCCGGAGATCGAGCAAGAATTTCGCTGGCGCAATGAAAAGGTCACCATTTCCTACGCGTTGGTCAAGCCGGCGGATCTCGCATCGTCGATCCATCCCAGCGACGCCGAGCTTTCCACCTGGTTTACGAAGAATCTGTCGCGCTACCAGATACCGGAAAAGCGTTCCGCCCGATACGCGCTGCTCGATCTCGCGAAGCTTCGGGCCACTACAACCGTCAGCGACGATACGCTGCGCGCCTACTACAACTCGCACATTGACGAATACAAGGTCGAAAATCGCGCCCACGTGGAGCACATCCTCTTCAAAACCGTTGGCAAGACAGACGCCGAGATCGCCGAAATCCGCCAGAAGGCTGAGGACGTCCTGAAACAAGCGAAACATGGGACCAATTTCGAGGATTTGGCAAAGAAGTATTCTGAGGACGATGGCACAAAACCCAAGGGTGGCGATTTGGGCTGGATCGTCGACGGCCAAACCGTCCCCGAGTTCCAGCAAGCCGCGTTCACTCTGCCCAAGGGCGCAATTTCGGACCTGGTGAAAACTCAATACGGATTTCACATCATAAAAGTTCTGGATCGCGAAACGGCGCACACCAAGAGCTTTGAGGAAGTTCGGGATTCCATTCTTCAAACCACGCTCGACCAGAAAGTGAATACGGAAGCAAGCGACATTTCAAATCAAATGGCCGCGGCTATCCGCCAATCCGACCGCCAGTCGCTTGACGATCTGGCGAAAAAGTTCCATCTGGAAGTGGGTGATGCGCCAGCGGCTTCCATGACCGATGCCATCATGCCCCTCGGCAATTCCCAGGAATTGCACCAGACGCTTTTTTCGCTCCGCCTCGGCGAGCTGAGCCAGCCGATCCAGATCGATAGCGGCTTCGTGATCATCACTCCGAAAAACGTTTCTCCGGCGCACCAAGCCACCCTCGCCGAAGTCCATGACCAGGCTCTAGCCGACTATCAGCATGAAAAGTCAATTGATCTGGCTCGTTCCCGCGCCGAAGAGCTATCGAAGCGAGTGCGGGCCGGAGAAGACTTTGACAAGGTAGCCAGTTCCTTGGGCCTGACGATCAAAAAGTCCGACCCGTTCGCCCGAAACGGTTCGATTCCCGACGTTGGCACCAGCCGCCAGCTCGCCGTAGCCTTCACTCTTCCCGTCGGGCAGACCGGCAGCCCGATTCAGAGCGGCGAAAACTGGGTAGTCTTCCGCACTTTGTCACATGAGACTCCAGATCCTGCTGATCTCGCCAAACAAGCAAGCGATCTACGGCAGCAACTTCTCCAAACCAAGCAGAACGCGGCGTTCGAAGCATTTCACACCAGCCTGGTTAATCGCCTGACTCAAGAAGGCAAGCTCAGCATCAACACCGACGCCGTCGATCGCGTTACGCGTTCAAGCTAGCTGCGCTACAGTTAGCGCAATTTGAGCGCATGCGCTGCGACTGTCACTGCCCCGAGAGCTTCCGTATCTATAAGTAAAAAGGAGACTTAAATATTAGCTGCTTAGGCTTGTAGGTTCTATTGTGCCGCGATAGAATAGCCACCTCCGCAGAGCCGCCCCGAAGCCAGCGGGGTTCGACCTGTACCGGAAGCCCTCCCCGGTGTAGATGCTTGGCCGTGAGCAGCCCACTTCTTTCTGAGGAGCATTCACATGCCGATAAAGACTTTTACACCGGGAAGACTCGAAATCGTTGCGCGTGCGGAGAGGCCCATCCGCCTTGGGCGCCGGATTGGCGGCAGGACGCCTTCCTCCGCCAAGAAGTTAGCATTCATCAACCAGGGAAAGCGCCGTCGGGCCAACGAGTATCATTGCGCCATCGAGCGCACTCAAAACGGCAAGTACAACGTGCGCTTGCGAGCCTTGTTTGGCACGAGTCCCACAGGGGGCGATTCGGCGGCCTCGTCGGCACATCACGGAGCAGGATGGACGGTTTCGGCATATTTCCTTGCCTCATCTTTCAACGTGGCAATGAAGAAGCTGGCACAATCGCTGCAATCGCTTCAAAAGAATGAAGAACGCCTCCGTTTCTGGGGTGTGGAGCGAACCGACGATCCTAATGTGGCCGGCGACCTTCTACGTGAATTCGGTCTCTGGCTCGACCGTCGTAGGGATTTCCCCCGCAAGATTGCCGAATTCAGAGTGGGTGCCGAGCGAGTGATTTCGACGGCTGCGCTGGCGCCAGTTCGACGAATATTGGCGGACTCGATAGCCGAGAGGCGACCAATTTACCGCACGCAGCTGGCGGGGGATTGATCGAAGGCGGACCGGGCTCGCCCTGGGGACCCTTACTGTTTACCGCGAAGAATGACCTCGCCGTGCGCTACCACGACGTCATTGAGGGAGAGGCGGTACCGATACGAGCCCGGGTTCAAGCCTGGGCGCGTGGCTCCGCTAGATAAGCGGACGCCGGGGGGCGCTTGAAAAACGTTCGAGGCGAACGGCGACCGCTGAGAGTCGAATTCAATCTTCAAGTTGCCCGCGTTTGAAAACCATAACCACTTGGTCCCCGGGATCAATCACTACCGCCTCGGGAAGCACACCCACCATCACCATTTTTTCAACGGCCACTCAATGCGTCCTTTCGTCCCGAGCCTGCGGTAAGGTCCTACGAGGCGATTTCGCGGACGGCTTCGGCGATATGCCGGGCGGAGATGCCGAACGCGTCCACCAGTTCATCCGGTTTCCCGGAATGAGGCATCTCTCTGACCGCGAGCAGCCGGAATTTTGAAGGCGTCGCGCCTGCCTGGGCCAGCGCGGAAAGGACCGCTTCGCCGATTCCGCCCTCCGCCCAATGGTCTTCCACGGTGACGAGGCGCCCGCCTGTGGCGCTGATCTCCGCGGCAAGCGCTTTACCATCAAGCGGTTTCACGCAATACAGGTCGATTACGCGAATCGCCGTGCCCTGCGATTTCAGTTCATCCGCCGCCTTCAGTGCTTCGTGAACCGTTATGCCCGCTCCAATCACGGTGACGCGGTCTTGTGGGCTCTTCCGGGGAACCTTGAAGCCGGGAACCGGAAACTTTTCCTCTTTGGAATACAGGATGGTGGTTTTAGGTCGCGACGTGCGTAGGTAATTGATGCCGCTGCGCCGCGCCATTGTCTCGGTGAGGCGCTCGGTGGACATCGCATCGCTGGGATAAAAGACCGCCGAGCCGTGGACGGCGCGGAACATGGCGATATCCTCCAGCGCCATTTGCGAAGGGCCGTCCTCACCGATCGAGACGCCACAATGCGAGCCGCAGAGGTTGATATTGGCGCGGCTGATGGCAGCCATGCGGACATTGTCGTAAGCTCGCGAAAGGAAGCACGCAAACGTATCGAGGAACGGGACCTTACCGCGCGCGGCCAGTCCAACGCCGAGACTCACCAAATTTTGCTCGGCAATGTAGCCTTGGAAAAAATGATCGGGAAAGGCCTTCTGAAAGGTCTCAGAAAAGGTGGAATTCTTCACGTCTCCTGAAGCCGCCACCACATGCGGATTCACCGCGCCGAGCTGCTTGAGCGCGAATCCGTAGGCCTCGCGGGTTGCGACCGGCTTGCCGGCTTCGTAATCAGGCGCAGCGGGCGCCGGAAAATCGGGCGGTTTGGGCAAGGAAGTACGCGCATAGGACTTGCCGGATCGGGCGGAACTTCGATCGCCCCTCCAAGCTCCTTTTCGGCTCGGGCGAGTTCGTCCTTTGAAAATGGCTTGCCGTGCCAATTCCCTCCTTGCCTGCCACCTCGGTGAAGCCGTGGCCTTTAATCGTCCGCGCGAGGATGGCTTGCGGCCGGCCCTTGGTGGCCTTGGCGCGGTCGAGAGCCGCCAGGACGGCGGGCACGTCGTGGCCGTCAATCACTTCAGTGGCGAAGCCTTCGGACTCGAACTTCTGGCGGTAGACTTCCATATCATGCTGGTACATCGTGGGCTCGCTTTGGCCGAGGGCGTTCACGTCCGCGATCACCGTCAAATTGTCCAGCTTGTAATGTCCGGCGAACTCCGCCGCTTCCCAGATTTGGCCCTCCGCCATTTCGCCGTCGCCGAGGAGGACGTAAACGCGAGTGGGGCTTTTATCCAGCCGCGCACCAATGGCGAGGCCCGCGCCAACCGAGAGCCCCTGGCCTAGCGATCCAGTGGCGGCGTCGACGCCCGGAATCAGCGGAGTGGGATGGCCCTCGAGTTCGCTGGAAAATTGCCGTAGCGTCCTCAGGCGCGATTCGGGAAACACACCGGCTTCGGCGAGCGCGGCATAGAGGACGGGCGCGGCATGGCCCTTGGAGAGCACGAATCGGTCGGCATCCGGCGAGTTGGGATTCTTGGCATCGAATTTCATGGCATAGAAGAAAATGCCAGCCATCAGCTCGGCCGCGGACATGCAGGACGTTGGATGGCCCGACCCTGCGGCGGTCGTCTCGATCATGGAAAGAATGCTGAGCCTCCGCGCTTTCTCTTTGATCGTCTGTACGGCGGAAGCGGAGGGTGCTGCTTGTGAGGTCGCGCTCATGGGAACGGCTCCTTCGTTTGTGCGGGTAGACAGAAACTAAAGTCTACAACTTTGGGGTAAAGTCCGCGAGGACGTTTCACCGCGCGGCATAGCATCGATTTGTGAAGGTTGCGGCTGGCGCTACGGTAAACGGCCTTTCTTTACACCCACCGTAGACGACTTTTCTTTACACCAACAGGTACTTGCATTCCCCAGGTGCGTTCCGCTAAAAATATTAATGTATCCTCGTAGTGTGCCCAGACGCAAAGAACCGATCCATCCGCCAGTCTTTACCATCGGGCATTCGACGCGGCCTATCGATGAATTCGTTGAATTGCTGCGCGCGAACGGCGTCAAGCAACTGATCGACATACGCACGATCCCGAAGTCGCGGCACAACCCGCAATTCAATGGCGACGCGCTGGCAAAATCGCTGCGCGCCGCGCGCATTCGATATCTTCATCTGAAAGAGCTGGGCGGGCTTCGCCGAGCTAAGCCAGATTCAATCAATTTGGGCTGGCGCAACGCGAGCTTTCGGGGTTACGCGGACTACATGCAGACGCCTGAGTTCCTAGAGGCACTCGATCGGGCAATCAAATTGGCGGAAGCGCGTCCCACTGCGCTGATGTGTGCGGAGGCGGTGCCGTGGCGATGCCATCGTTCGCTGGTTGCGGACGCGCTGCTCATTCGGGGCATCCGCGCCCTCGAAATTGTCAGCAAGGCTGCGCCCAAAGAACACAAGCTCACTCCGTTCGCCCAGGTTCGGGGCACGAAAATCACTTACCCTAGCGATCAACGCGGCTTACTTGATTCCACCCGAGGGCTCTTGAAAAAGGTGGCAGGCAATCTTGGTGTCGAGGTCTTACTGGCATTTTGTGGATGCGCCAACGCACATGATCTGTTCCAGACGCTGGATCTTCATGGGCGTTCCGCTGAGGTAAACTTCCAGGGCAGCTTTGTAGGTCGCGCTGAACTGATTCTGAGTCTGCTTGAGCGTGCCGGGTATTCTTAGGTGCGCGATCCCATCCTTCTGGTCCACTAGAACTGCGGTCCTCGAAGGTGAGAAGGTCGCGGTGAAAGTCGACGCTCCTTTGCGTCGAGCCATCCCTCCATATGTTTCATGAAATCTTTCCAGCCATCTGGAGTGAAGTCCGATTGGGCATCCGTCAGGCTCGCTGCATCACCCTGACGACAATCCACAGCCCGTACCGCTGCTTTTTGCGCGAAGGCAACCATCAACGCCTGATCGGTGTCGGTCGTTTGCGCTTGGGTAAAAAGGGAAACGCTTGCAAGAACAGCAAGGAAAAACATTACAAGGCTACGCATAATCCCCCCTTATCCGTAAGTTACATCTGCGAGTCCGGGCTGGCAGAGAAGAGTCTTGTCCTATTTCCTGGAGCGCATTAGCTACGGCGATCAGTGCGGCGGGGGAGCTTCGCTTGCGGCTGACTTTGCGGGGCGCTGCATGACGAAGGCGATGGGGACCAGACACAGGACGATGATGGCCAGAATGGCGACAACGTCGCGGAACGCCAGGGCCGAAGCTTGCTGCTGCATCATCATCGTAAGCCGGCCATAGGCCTGGCGGGTGGCGTCTGCAGCGCCGATGCCTTTGCCGCGCAGCGTAGCGGAAAGTCCCTGTACCATGGCGCGAAAACGCGGATTGCCATTCTGCATGTTGGCTGAGAGATAGACTTGCCGCGTCTGGGTGGTTCGCGTCACCATCGTGCTGACCACCGCGATGCCGATGCTGCCGCCGATATTGCGGACAAAATTCATCATGCTCGAAATCTGATTGTTTTTTTCGCGAGGGATGCCCGCGTAACACAGCACGTTCGACGGAATAAAGATGAATGCCAGGCCGGCAACCTGGTAGGTGCGCAGCATCGCCGCCGTCCCGAAATCCATCACCAGACTCAAATGGGTGGCCATATGATAGAGCCCGGCGGAAGTGGCCGCATACCCAAACGCCAGCAAAATTCGAGGGTCCATTTTCCCCGAAAGCGCCCCGGACATCGGCATGGTGAGCATCATCAGGAAACCGCCGAGCGCCATGCATTCGCCCGCCTGTGCGGCAGTGTAGCCCATCAAAGTTTGCAGAAATTCCGGAAGCAATACAGTGGTGCCGTAGAGAACCGATCCGAGCATCACCATTGAAAACATCGCCGCGGCAAAATTCCGGTTTTTCAAAAGCTTCAGCTCCACGATGGGATGCGGATGCCGCCATTCCCAAATGACCCAGCAAATCAAGATTGCCACCGCAATGATCGAACCCGCGGTAATCAGGTGGGACCCGAACCAATCCAATTCCTGACCCTTGTCCATCACCATTTGCAGGCAGCCGATGCCCAAGGCCACAAGACTCAGTCCGATGTAATCGATACCCGCTTTTTTTGCTTTCGCCTGCTCGTCGCGCAGATAGGGTGGATCCTCGACGAACTGGTAAGTGAGATACAGGGACACGATGCTGATCGGCACGTTGATATAGAAAATCCAGCGCCAGCTATAGTTGTCAGTGATCCATCCGCCGATCGTCGGACCGATCGCGGGCGCCAGCACCACTGCCATGGCGTAGATCGAAAACGCCATGCCGCGCTGTTCGGGAGCGAAAGTGTCCGCCAGGATCGATTGCTCGCTCGGTTGCAGTCCCCCGCCGCCAATACCCTGCATCACGCGAAAGAAAACAAGAATCCCGAGTGTGGGCGCGAGTCCGCATAGAAAGCTGCTGCCTGCAAACAGGGCCACGCAGAACATGTAATACCGCTTCCGCCCGAATCGCGTGGCGAGCCAGGCGCTGATGGGCAGGACAATGCCGTTGGATACCAGATAGCTCGTGAGCACCCACGTGGCCTCATTGATGGTTGCGCCAAAACTGCCGGCGATGTGGGGCAGAGCGATATTGGCAACGGAAGTGTCGAGCACCTCCATGAACGTGGCCAGCGTGACGACGAAGGCAACGAGCCATGGGTTGTAACGCGGTCGCCACGCACTATGGTCAATCGCTATTGTGCCCGCAGCCACACGCGCCCCTTGTATTTCGAGAACATTATTAATAATATACGTGCATGTATGTATCCTGTAAAGCGGGATGCGGCGAGCCGTTGCGATGAGCAGCACCCGTTTGCTCGCCACTCAGGAAGGAACCCGCAGAAGAACCCCGCCTGCGGTTTCGCGGCAAAGGGCGCGGACCGAGGCGACCCGCGAGAAGCTTCTCGCCGCGGCTGAAAAGACGTTTGCGCGCGATGGATTTGAGGCGGCGCGTCTGGAAGACATTGCCTCGCTGGCGGGTTACACGCGCGGCGCCTTTTACGCCAATTTCAAGAGCAAGGAAGACATTTTCTTCGCCTTGCTCGAACAATGGGTGGCCCGGCGGATCGCTGAAATCACGGAACTGCTGGCACGGGAGGACACTCCCGCCAAGCGCTTGCGCGCCCTGCGCGAACATTACGTGCAACTTGCGAAGGATCGTCGGCTGGTGTTGCTATCGCTGGAATTCAAGTTGTTCGCGATCCGGCATCCGGAGGCGCACGCGCGATTGCGCACGCGGCAGCGGCCTCTTCGCGCCTGTGGAGGCGACCTCGTGCGTCGCATTGCACATGAAGTCGGGCGCGATTTGCCGATATCGAGCACCAGCGCCGCAACCGGACTCGGCGCGCTTTCGAACGCTCTTTTGCTCGAGCACCTGGTCGACAACGCGATCGTCACCGACCAGGATATTCGCTTTCTCCTCGGCGCTTTCTTCGACGCTATTCTGGGCACGCATACCAATCGCTAGCTCTCGAAGGCGCCGGAATCTGTCAGGGCCGCTCTGCTTGGCATTCCACCGGCCAATACCAAAAATGGGCCGAGCTTCCACTCCTCGTGCGAATTTGAATTTTGTGGCACAGTAGACCGTCAATGGCTGCTTCCGGGAAACCCAGGTTTGCCCGTCCAGTTGCGTTTACGTACCCGGCATTCACTCTTTACCAGGTGGCGCGCTTTTGCATCGTGCTGGCCACGGAGATGCAATCCGTCGCGGTCGGCTGGCAGGTGTACGAGATCACCAAGCGGCCGCTCGATCTTGGACTTGTGGGGCTGGCGCAATTTCTTCCCGGCATTCTGCTGTTTCTCGTTTCGGGCCACACCGCGGATCGTTACGACCGCCGCCGGGTTCTTACGCTGGGCTACGCCGGATTCGCCGTTTGCTCAGGGCTACTGCTCGCGATCACGATTTTCCGGCCTCGCACGGTTTATCCCATCTACGCTGTCGTCGCGCTCGTCGGCGTGGTGCGTTCTTTTAACGCTCCTGCGAGTCGGGCCATCCTGCCTCTTTTGGTACCGGAGGAGCATTTTCACGGCGCGTTCGCCTGGGGCGCTACGATTTTCCAGACCGCGACGATTTTGGGGCCGGCGCTCGGTGGCCTCGTTTACGCGCTCTTCAGGGGGGCGGGGACGGTGTATGGGGCTGCGATGGTGGCCGCATTGGGCGCGGCTATTTCGATGTCTGGCGTGAAGCCGCGAAACCGTCCCCGGCCGCGAGAAGCTTTCAGCTGGAAGACCGTTCTCGCGGGCATGCACTATATCTGGCGTGAAAAGCTGGTGCTCGGTTCGATCTCGCTCGATTTGTTCGCGGTGCTGCTCGGCGGCGCCGTGGCTCTGCTGCCGGTATATGCACGCGAAATCCTCAAAACAGGCCCATTGGGATTGGGGCTGCTGCGTTGCGCGCCGGGAATCGGCGCGGGGGCCATGGCGCTCATGCTCGCCTTCAAACCGTTGAGGGGACGCGCGGGGCCCAAAATGCTGTGGTGCGTGGCGGGCTTCGGTGTGTTCACGATTTTGTTTGGACTTTCGCACAGCCTCGCGCTCTCGATGATTGCGCTAATTCTGGTCGGCGCCACCGACATGGTCAGCGTAGTTGTGCGCGGAATCTTGATTCAGCTTGCCACACCAGATCAAATGCGCGGGCGCGTAAATGCGGTGGACATGATTTTCATCGGGGCATCGAACGAATTCGGACAATTCGAATCGGGCGTAACGGCGGCTTGGTTCGGGACGGTAGTCGCAGTCGTCCTGGGCGGCGTGGGAGCGATTGTCGTTACAGCGTTGTGGGCCTGGATGTTCCCGGAATTGCGAAATGCCGACCAGCTCACATCTGTGGAAGGTCAAGTATCGGTTCCCGCTCCGCTGAAATAAATACACGCACGAGAACTTCGGTTGGTGTAGGGCTGCCTGCTAGGCTTTCGGCGAAGTCATGATTTGAATCAGTTGCCCAGAACTTTCGCCCGAAGTGCCTGAGGCGCCATCCATCAGGTCGGGATCCTTGTACTTATTGAAGAGCGTGGCTCGCACTGTGCTCAGAAAGCCGCCGAGCGAGCTGAAGGTATCATTCACGGCGCTCGCTTCGTACCCGCTATGGACCATGCAATTCGCGCACTTCGGATTCCCGCTCTCAGTGCCGTATTGTTCCCAATTGGTCTCGCGAATCAGCTCTTCGAAAGTGTCCGCGTATCCATCCTGCAGAAGATAGCAAGGCTTCTGCCAGCCGAAGATGTTGTATGTCGGCATGCCCCAGGGCGTGCATTTGTAATTCCGCTTGCCCATCAGGAACTCAAGGAACAGCGGGCTAAGGTTGAAGCGCCAACTGTCGGAGCGATTGCTCAAAATTTGGCGGAATAGGTTGCGCGTCTTTTTCCTGGAGAGGAAATGCTGCTGGTCCGGCGCCTTGTCATAGGTGTAGCCGGGCGAAAGCATCATGCCTTCCACGCCGAGTTCCATCATGTCGTCAAAAAACTGGCGCACGCTTTGCGGGTCGGCACCCTCAAAAAGGGTGGTATTCGTGGTGACGCGGAAGCCGCGCTGAAGCGCAAGGCGAATTCCCTCGACGGCTTTGTCGTAAGTGCCCTCGCGGCAAACCGAAAAGTCGTGGTGCTCGCGCTGGCCATCCATGTGGACGGAAAACGAAAGATATTTGCTGGGAGTGAACTCGTTGAGGCGCTCGCTCAGCAGCAGCGCGTTGGTGCAGAGGTAGATGTACTTTTTGCGAGCGACCAGCCCGTTCACGATTTCGGCGATCTGCGGATGCATCAAGGGTTCGCCGCCCGGGATACTAACCACCGGCGCGCCGCATTCGTCGACCGCGCGGAAACATTCCTCGGGAGTAAGATTCTTTTTGAGAACGTGCGCTGGGTACTGAATCTTGCCGCAACCGGCACATGCGAGGTTGCAGCGCAGCAGCGGCTCGAGCATCAGGACGAGCGGATACTGCTTGCGCCCTTTCAGTTTTTGGCGGATGACGTACGACGATACCGCCCACATCTGCGATACTGGTCCCGGCACAGCCATCAATAACCCTCGCTCATCCCTTCTTCATGTGCTGCAGATATCTTTCGTTCTCTCTTTATGATGCCAGATTACCTGGATTCTGTGAACCAATGAAGCGTTTAGCTGTGTGTAGAAAGGGGGCGCCAAAGGGACTTGGAGGTCCTCGGTCCCGGCAGCCTCGGGGGATTAGTTGGAATCCTGCTTGACCGGCGAAGCGGCGTAAGCCGACCTCACCCCCAGCGCTTCCCGGACGCGCGGGTCCTTAATTACCTTCTCAAAGGCGGGATCTTTCTCGACCCCAATGAAATTCTTGTACCCACCGTCGCGGGCAAGCTTCAGGTAGCGCGCCACACGCTCGGCATCTCCCAGCTTCGCGTAGGATTTTGCGATTGTAAAATACAGTTCTCCCGAATCCGCGGCCGTCCGCTGCTGCAACAGCGAGCCACTCGATCCCCGGTGCTCGAAGATCATAGGGTCAAGCGCGACGGCCTTGCCGAACACTTCCATCGCTGCCGGATATTTCTTGATAGCGCAGTAGGCGTAACCAAGATTGCTGTAAACCGCGGCCATTTGGGGCGCCACATCGATGGCTTTCTTGTAATATTTGATCGCTTTGCCGTAGCGTTTCCTTGAGTACTCCACGGTGCCAAGATTATTGATGGCCTCGGAAAATTGCTTATCCGCGCGCATGGCTTTCTTGTAGAAATGCTCTGCGAGGTCGTCCTGCCCCAGTTCCTGATAGGCCATCCCCGTGCGATTGAGGAAGTCGGCGTTACGCGGGTCAGTTTCCAGAAGATGCTGATAGGCGATTGCGGCGTCGCTGTACTCTTTGCGCGCCATCAGGATGGCCGCGCGCATTTCAGCCACTTGACGGGGACTCATCGGCGGGCTTTGGTTTTGTACTTGCGTTTGTACTTGCGAATGATCGGCCGCGGGCTGAAGGTTATCGCCGGTATCCTGTTGAGCGAGGGAACTGCGGCTGAATCCGACCGCGAAAAAAGCGACCACAATGGCGAAGAGGGCCAAGCGTTTCATTGCCCGTCTCCTGGTTGTACCGTGGCAGAGCCGACCGCCGTATTCTAGTGCGGTTTCGACGTGTCCGGCTGTTTCTCGTCCGGCTGTTTATCTCCCCCAAAGATACCAAATATCTTGTCGAAGAGACCTTTTTTCTTCTCAGGTTGCTTGACTTGCTCCTGGGGCGCGTTCTCCGTGGCCGATCTTGCCGGCGGAGGAACGGTAACGCGTCCGTTTTTAGCGGCGTTCGGCGATGCTTGGTGCGTCTCGGGTGGTCGAGGCCCTGACTCCTCCGATTCCTTACCGAACAAGTGAGCCAGCCAGGACGCAGGTCCCGATTGCGCGAGCCCTCCCCCGTGAAGCTGGCAATACTGATGCGGCTCAGTGCCGGCTATAAAATATTCCGTCATCATCCGCGGACAAGACGGTGTGGCAAGCTGGCCTGTCTGGGGATCGATTGACTGCTCAACAATGCCCGGCGGGGGGTCAAAATTCTGAGTGTCGCGATATTTTGGCATTGCCACGGCGCGCTTCATGAACTCTGCCCAGATAGGCGCCGCAGCTTCGCCTCCTGCCAGGCCCAAATCGCGGTTATCGTCGAATCCAACCCACACGACGCACAGCAGATTTGACGTGTATCCTGCGAACCAGCCATCGTGCGAAGTGCCTGTCTTCCCCGCGGCGGGCGCGACAAATCCAATCTGCCGCACCGGATAGCCGGTGCCGTGATTGATCACGTCCTCCATCAGACTGGTCGTCAAGAACGCCACCCGCGGGTCAAGCACGGCCCGCGTGGACGGAGAATTGGATTCCGCGGTGCTTCCGTTTTCGGCAATCACGCTGCGGATAAAAAGCGGCTCCGACCGCACGCCATTCGCTGCGAACGCCGTGTAGCCCGCCGCCACGTCGATAGGAGTCATCTCGTAAGCGCCGAGCGCTACCGCCGGGGTGGCCTGGATATTCGCGCCAAGCCCCATCTGCCGCGCCAAATCAACCACCCGCTGATATCCGATCAACTCCGCTACCTTCACCGTAGCCACGTTCAGGGAATGGATGAGCGCATCGCGCACCGTCACCGTTCCATAGAACTCCTCGCCGAAATTGTTGGGTGTGTAGTCTTTCCCGTCGAATTCGAATGTAGTCGGTGAGTCATCCACCGTTGTCACCGGCGTCACTACGGGATCAACACTTTCGACCGCATCGTCGAAAGCCGCCGCGTAAACAAATGGCTTGAAGACCGATCCCGGTTGCCGCCGCGCCTGCGCGTGGTTGAGCTGGCTCTCGCCATAATTGCGCCCGCCAATCAACGCCCGGATCTCTCCCGTATGCGGATCCATCACCACAACCGCCACTTGTGCCGGCGGTACGGCTTGGCCCTTCTTTTTCCAAATCGCGTAGCGCCGCGCAAGAAGCTTGTCTAGATTTTTGACGCCGATCTGCACTGCTTCGCTGGCCGCGCGCTGTAAATCAGGATCCAGTGTCGTGTAAATGCGGTAGCTCTGAGTTTCCAGATCGTTCTCCGAAAGTTTTTCGAGCAAATGGTCCTTCACCATGTCCACGAAATACGGCGCCGGGCTGCTCTCCATGCCGCCGTTGATGAACTTCAGCTTGGCCTCCTTGGCGGCGGCCTGCTGATCGGCGGTCATGTAGCCATCAGCGACCATCTCGCCGAGCACGCGATCGCGCACCTCGTCGGCGCGGTCCACGTGCCGCTCGGCGGATGCATAGCGGTTCGGCGCGCGGATAATCCCGGCGAGAAACGCTGATTCGCCGGGCGTCAGATCCCGCACATCCTTTCCGAAGTACGCCTGGGCGGCCTCGCCAAATCCGCGGATTGAGAAACTGCCTCGGTTTCCGAGATAGATGTCGTTCGCGTAGAGCTCGAATATCTGTTGCTTCGAAAAACGCTGGTCGAGTTCGCCGGCCATCAGCACTTCCTTCAGCTTCCGGCTCCATTCGCGTTTCGTCGTGAAGAAGAACGTCCGCGCCACCTGCATGTCTATGGTGCTGGCGCCCTGCGCCTTGCGGTCCCGGCTCAGGTCGTAAAAGGCGGCTCCGAATACCCGCACGATGTCCAGCGCTCCGTGCTCAAAGAAGCGCTTATCTTCGGCGGCCATCACCGCGTGGACCAGCACCGGCGGCAAATCCTCGAACCGCACGACCCTCCGCTTTTCGCGCGAGGTATCGAATAAATTCGTCAGCAGCACCGGCTCGATTTCCGCCGACTCCATTGTCGTGCCATCGGAAAGTTGCGCGATGTGCGACACCGCTCGACCCTGAAAGGTTACGCGTAGCGCATTGTGTCCCTGGAAATACGATGTGGAGGAAGGCTTGATCTCAATCGTCGAGTCGGTGACGTGAAACTCGCCTGGAGCGCCGGCGACGGTTCCTTCCTGGTAGCCCGCGTTACGCAGGTAGCTGGCTAAATCGTCTTCGCGCAGCGACTCCCCGGTGAAAATTCGCCCTGGGGCCGAAAACACACTCGACGTATTCTGATAGATCTGGCCAGTGAGGCGCTGCTGGATCAAATGTCCAAATTGAATGTAGTACCCGGCGAAGACAATCGTCGCCACAAGGAGCACAACCAGCGCGGCCCCGAGCACCCCGATCCCAAGACGCGATGTCCAAAAACCCCGGGCGATTCGAATCCGCAATAAGTTTCTCCGGCCGGTCGCGCAGCAAGCGGCAAGGCGCGATCATGCGAGTCGCCGCTGAGGGCTGGGTTTGCCCGGCGTGTTTCCGATCAACCAAAAAGAGCGAAATACTATTTTAGATCGAATGGTTGTCCGCGTGTGGGTGAAAGTTCAACGTGAGTTCATATACTGCCAAATCGATCGGCACAGAGTAATCCAGGCTTATCGAAACGCTTCCGTTCTGCATTTCGACGTGGATATCTTCCTTCTGTACCGAAATCGAAAGTTCCTGTGCTTTCTGCCAAACGTCGTCGCGGACGTCTTCAATATTTTTCTTCGGGTAGCCCGTCAGCGCGAACCTGGACTCGCTCTCGATGGCATCTTGAAATTGATAATTGGCGAGATAGACGGGGACCACTTTGACTCCTGCGAAGACCATTGAGCCGAGGATGAACAGCGTGATAATCAGGTTCAGCTTCGAACCCCCGCGCTCCTTCATCGTCTTTCTCGATCGCAACACGTGACTTGGTCCTCCGCCGCCTAGTCCCTGGCCGGATTTCTTCAAGGCTAGCACGGAGGCTATGCGTCCGGTGGGACTCAGGATAAGCCGTGTTTGCGATCGGTAAACGCCGGGGAGTGGAATGGAGCGGCGATCGATGCTCCAACGAGAAGAAGTGGGTCGGCGCCGCTCAGTACGCTCGCGCGAAAATGGCCTTTTCGCCGGCGGCCTTGCCGCAATAGACGCACTTGCCTCCGCCGGCTGCGTGCTGGTCCATAGGAATGCACCTCATCGTGGCCTTGGTCTCTTCCTTGATCTTCTCTTCGCATTCGCCGCTGCCGCACCACCACGAGAACGCAAAGCCCTTTTCGACCGCCTTCTTGAATTCGCCATAATCGGCGGGCTCCGCCGTATTCGACTTGCGAAATTCAAGTGCGCGCTCGTAGAGTGACTTCTGAATTTCTTCCAGCATTCCCGCCACGGCCGCGGCTATCCCTTGCTGCGGCACAAACGTCTTGCCTTCCTTGCCCGGCCGATCGCGCCGCGCCAGCACCACCGAGCCCTTCGCCACATCCTTGGGACCAAGTTCCAGCCTCAGCGGCACTCCCCGCATTTCCCAGTCGTTGAACTTGAAGCCGGGGCTCATCCCTTCGCGCTCGTCCATTTTCACGCGAATGCCGGCATCCGCCAGCTCGCGCTTCAGACGCTGCGCGTTCTCCATCACGCTGCCGCGCTCTTCGTCCGTCTTGTAGATGGGGACGATCACGATCTGATGCGGCGCCAGCCGCGGCGGCAGAATCAAGCCCTGATCGTCGCCGTGAACCATGATGATCGCGCCCACAAAGCGCGTCGAAAGTCCCCAAGAAGTCGTCCAGCAGTGCTGCAGCACGCCGCCCTTATCGAGATACCGTATCTCGAATGCCTTCGCGAAATTCTGTCCTAAATTGTGCGACGTGCCCGACTGCAGCGCCTTGCCGTCTCCCATCATCGCTTCGATCGAATAAGTTTGCTCCGCGCCCGCGAACCGCTCCGCCGCCGATTTTCGCCCCGGAATCACGGGTATGGCCGCCTCGTTCACCGCGAAATCCGTGTACACGTCCAACATCTGCCGCGTCTCGGCCTCGGCCTCGTCCGCCGTCGCATGCGCGGTGTGCCCTTCCTGCCAGTAAAATTCCAGCGTTCGCAAGAACAATCGCGTTCGCAGTTCCCAGCGGACCACGCTGTTCCACTGATTGATCAGCACCGGCAAATCGCGATAGCTCTGTATCCATTTCGCATAGGCGTGGCCGATGATCGTCTCCGATGTGGGCCGGATCACCAGCGGTTCCTCCAACTCCTCGCCGCCGCCGTGCGTCACCACGGCCAGTTCGGGAGAAAACCCTGCCACGTGCGATTTTTCCTTGTCGATGAAGCTGCGCGGAATCAGCAGAGGAAACGCCGCGTTCACGTGCCCGGTTGCCTTGAATCTTCTGTCCAGCGCCGCCGTGATGTTTTCCCACAGCGCCCACCCGTAGGGTCGCACGATCATGCAGCCGCGCACCGGCGCGTAATCCGCCAGCTCGGCGCGCAGCACCAGCTGGTTGTACCATTCCGAATAATCTTCGGCCCGCGTAGTCAGCTTCAAATCCGGCATTTTCTCGTGTCTCTTTTCCGTGCGATGGATGGGTTAGGTTAGGAGACTCACCGTGCGAAGTCAAATCCGCACCCACCAGCGTATACTCGCGGCGATTGGAGGCGGCTATGAAATGGTGTGCTCTGCTGTTATTTTTTTTCGCTTCTGTTGGCGCGGCTTCCGCGCAGCAAACGTCTGACGCCGCGAAAGTTCCCGAGATTCCTTTCCGCTCGGTCCCGGATTTTCTGAAGCTGCCACCGGATTTATATCTAGGAGAAGCCTCAGGCGTAGCCGTCAATTCCAAGGGACACGTATTCGTCTTTTCGCGCGGCAATACCACCGGACCAGCCTACGGTGCAGGTGCGGCGCAGCTTCTGGAATTCGGCGCCGACGGCCGTTTCATCCGCGAAATCGGCCACAATCTTTACGCCTGGTCCTTCGCCCACACCGTGAAAATCGATCCGCAGGACAACATCTGGGCCACCGATAAAGGCTCCGACATGGTCATCAAATTCAATCCCGCCGGCCGCGTCGTGATGGTCTTTGGCCGCAAGCAGGAAGCCTCGGATGAAGGCACAGGGCCCGTCAAGCATGCGCACCCGCCGCTGCCGCCGGTGGACGGCCTCTTCAGGCAGGTCACGGACGTCGCTTGGGATGCCCAGGGCAACACGTACATCAGCGACGGCTACATCAATTCGCGCGTCGCCAAAGTGGATAAGGACGGCAACTGGCTGAAATCCTGGGGAACTCCCGGAGATGGCCCGGGCCAGTTCAATACTCCACACAGCATCGCAGTGGACGCGAAGGGAAACGTCTACGTCGCGGATCGCGGCAACCGCCGCATTCAGGTTTTCGATGGCGAAGGAAATCTCTTGCGCCAGATCACCATTGACGTTCCCGCGCCGCCCGATGCGCGCCCGGCAATCGGTAGCAAGCCCACCGCCACCACAGGTACCATGGCGCCCGGCGCCCCTTGGGCGATTTGCATAACGCCCGGCCCCAACCAGGTCCTCTATAGCTCGGATGCCTATCCCGGACGAATTTACAAACTGAGCCTCGATGGCAAACTACTCGGAATGCTCGGCGAATCCGGCAAGCAGCTCAAACAATTCGGATGGATCCATGAAATCGCCTGCCCATCCGAAAACGAGCTATACGTGGCGGAACTCCTAAATTGGCGCATCCAAAAGTTGACTCTCGAACCGCCAAAGTAGACCGCAGCGCACTGTCCGTGTACATTGCCGTGAACAACTGGGGCAAGGAGGCGTCTTCCATGACCACGGTCTTTCGTCAGCCAGGTTACTCACGCCGGGAAATGCTGGGAATGCTGGGTGCTGGGGCAGTCGCTGCGATGTTGCCAAGGCTCACGTTGTCAGAGGGCACGACGTTCCCAAAAGGGGCGGTCATTCGCACGGTTCTGAAGGACTATGCACCGGAGGATCTGGGCGGCGGTGCGACCCTCTTCCATGAGCATATGTCGTTAGCACCGGATTTGGGAACGCGGTTCAACAAGTACTCTCGCGCGACCCGCGAGGCCAATGGCGAGACAACTCCGACGCCTCTGGCGCCGCTCCCCGAGTCTACGGGACCCTTTTTCATGCGTAACGAAAATCTGATGACCGACGAGATGCGCGCCGCCAAATCGGAAGGGATCGCCTGTATCGTGGACGCCGGCCATCCCGATATG
The DNA here is from genome assembly GCA_963723845.1 of uncultured Acidobacteriota bacterium. Taxonomy (GTDB): domain Bacteria; phylum Acidobacteriota; class Terriglobia; order Acidiferrales; family UBA7541; genus Palsa-295. The sequence continues at coordinate 45,830 of CAVRSO010000121.1, read as the reverse complement.
GGGCGCGACTTCAATTTCCTGAAAGCGATCTCCACGAAGTCTGGACTTCCGATCGTGGCCGGCGGCGGCTTTTACACTCAGCCCTTTTATCCGCAGGAGATTTTGAGCTGGAGCGAGAATCAGGTTTTCGACGCGCTGATGAAGCAGGTGGATCGAGAGTCGATCGGTGCGTGGGGCGAGATCGGTTCATGGGACTGGATTACCGCCGACGAGCGCAAGGTTTTCCGCGCCGTCGGCCGCGCACAGGCCGCGACCAACATGCCGGTCTTCACCCATACCGGCATTCCTGGAAAATCCGCGCTGGAGCAACTCGATCTGCTGGAAGACGCTGGAGCGAAACCCGAACATATTGCGATCGGGCACTTAGGCAACCTCGTTGACCCGAAGGTCGAAGTGCAAAAGGCGCTTTGTCGGCGGGGATGCTTCATCGGCTTCGATCGCCAGGCTGGCCCGGGAGATGCGCAGCAGGTGCCGATGGTGATGGCGCTCCTCGAAGCCGGCTTCGTGAAGAATTTGATGTTCTCGTCCGACTTTTCGTTTCTAACAAGCACGAAGCATGCCGGCGGCCCGGGCTATGCACAGACCTTAACCGTGTTCGTTCCTAAGGTAAAAGCGGCAGGTGCGACCGATGCGCAACTCCATACCATCATGGTGGACAATCCGCGCCGCTTCCTGGCTTATGTTCCCAAAAGGCCGCGCAAGGACTAAAGCTGATTCCCGAACCGCTCAGTACTTTCGCGTGCATCCGTCAAAACCTCAGTGCAATCACGCCAAGCCGTCATTCCGAGCGGAGTGTCCCGCGCATTTGGTTCTGCGCGAAGCACCGGGACACAAGAAAGGGCTCCCAGGTCGACGGTTAGTCGAGCCTGGGAGATTCGTCGAGGAATCTCTCTTCGATGTAACGCCCGCCACGGCTTTCGACTGCGCCGCCAATCAATGCGTCATCCCGTAAATAATGTAATTCACCCCGATGCGGTAGGCCACGGACGCTTCGTGCTCGGGATACCGAGGGCTATCGGCCCATTCCCACGCGTCGCCCACATCCGAATTGTGGCAAATCGCGATCATGATTCGGCCTTTGTCGTCGCGAATCCCGCGCCACTTGGGCGTCGCGCTGTCGGGACCGTAGGACCACCTCGGTCCCCAAATGTAGCGCGTTCCGGGAATCTGCACGCGATCGTCCAGATCGTATACGACATGAAATATTTCATCCGAATCCGGCAGATCTTCGATGGGGCGATCCGGAAAGATCATGCGCATACCTTGGACCAAAACGTCCCACTCGTAATCGCCATGCGAGTCGTCCGCCATTAGAAAACCGCCGCGTTGCAGATATTCGCGCAGACGAGCGGCCTGCTTCTCGTTGAGCCTCCAGCCGCCCGGGTCTTCAATATAAATCCAGGGCCAGTTGTAGAGGTCGTCGCTATCGGCATCCACCACTTGTTCGGTGGAGCGGCTTTGCACTCGCGTCAGGCGCCGAACGCCCAGGATGAACTGCCGGTCAGCCTTCGGCCAGTCCGCGGCCCATCGCTCGAAACCGTAGCGTCCATACTGATAGCCGAGGTCATAGTGGAAGCGCGCAAAGGTCCATTCGGCTTTCTCGCGTGGATTGGGCGGCGCGAAAGTCTTGCCGTCCATATCGATCTCACCCTGTTCACCCCGTTCAGGGACCTGAGCCACCTGAGCCGCCACCAGCAAGAGGGCTGCAAGTAGGATGAGAGGACGAAGTGTCATGCCGCAAGCCCGCCGGCGGGCGAAGTCATCAGATTTGACTCGATCTCCATGGTACCGGTTGCATGCGCTTCGTCCAAACGTGGCGCAGGCACTCTTGCCTGCGCACGTAAGCCGAGGCAATCGGTAAGCCACAGTCAAGAGTGGCTATTCCACCAGCGAACTGAGTCACTGCCCGTTCGGCTGACTCTCGGAAATTTCTCATCTTCCAGTGAAAATATCCGCTGTCCTGTATAGAATAGGTCGCTTTGAATTAGACGGGAGGAAAGTGTTGTGATCGTCGGCGTTCCCAAAGAGAGTTTCCCGGGCGAGCGGCGGGTGGCGCTGGTCCCGTCCGTAATTCCGAATCTCGCCAAAGCCGGTTTGGAAATTCTGATCGAAAAGAATGCGGGGAGCGAAGCGGGCTATCCGGACGCAGCGTTTACCGAGAAAGGCGCGAAGATCGCGCCCGACCGCGCGGCTGTCTTTGCCGCGGCCGACATTGTCACGCAGGTTCTCTGCTACGGCTCGAACGAGCGCACCGGAAAAGCCGACCTCCCGCTCATGCGCCGCGATCAGATTCTCATCGGCTTCCTGCGCCCGCTGGGATCGCGCGAAATTGTCCAGGAAATCGCCGGCACGGGCGTCACCTCCTTCTCCATTGAAATGATGCCGCGCACCACCCGCGCGCAAAGCATGGACGCGCTTTCCTCGATGGCCACCGTTTGCGGTTACAAGGCCGTGCTGATCGCAGCGGACGTGCTGCCGCGCTTCTTTCCCATGCTGACCACCGCTGCTGGAACCATTACTCCCTCGCGCGTCCTGGTCATCGGCGTCGGCGTCGCGGGCTTGCAAGCCATCGCCACTGCGCGGCGTTTGGGCGCGGTTGTTTCCGCCTACGACGTGCGTCCCGCCGTGAAGGAGCAGGTGCAGAGCCTCGGCGGACGTTTCGTCGAGTTGGCCATTGAGGCCAAGGATGCCCAGGACGCCCGCGGATATGCGACTGCGCAGGATGAATCTTTCTACGCGCGCCAGCGCGAACTCATGGGCAAAGTAGTCGCGGAAAACGATGTGGTGATCACTACCGCCGTTGTCCCGGGAAAGAAAGCCCCTGTGCTGGTGACAGCGCCGATGGTTCGCGGCATGGGGCCGGGCTCCGTGATCGTCGATCTCGCCGCCGAACGCGGCGGCAATTGCGAACTCACCCGCGCGGAAGAAACCATCGTCGATAGCGGCGTCACGATCATCGGCCGGATCAACCTGGCGAGCACTGTGCCCTATCACGCCAGTTCGCTATACGCCCGCAACCTCACTGCCTTTTTGCTGCACCTCGTGAAGGGCGGAAAGCTCAACCTCAATCTCGAGGACGAAATCACGCGCGACACTTTGCTCACTCGGGGCGGAGAAGTCGTAAACGGGCGCGTGCGCGAATTTTTTGCGCTGCCTGCGCTGGCTGCAAAGGGATAAGGAGGAAATCGTGCCGTCGGATTTTATCTCTAATCTGTACGTCTTCATTCTGGCGGGCTTCGTTGGGTTCGAGCTGATCAAGCGCGTGTCGCCGCTCCTGCACACGCCGCTGATGTCTCTCACCAACGCACTGGACGCCATCGTCGTGGTGGCCGCCATCATCATCGCCGGACGCCATGAGACGCGCCTTTCCGTCATCCTCGGATTGATCGCCGTCTCAGCATCCTTCAGCAACATGGTCGGCGGCTTCTTCATCACCGATCGCATGCTGCGCATGTTCAAAACTGGCAAGCCCAAAAAATCATGAGCCAGGCGCAAATCCTACAACTCATTGACGGCAGCTACATCGTCGCTGTCGTTCTGTTCATTCTGGCGATCAAGTGGCTGAGTTCGCCCGCATCCGCGCGACGCGGTGTCCTGGTCGGCGAAATTGCCGCGGCGATGGCCGTCGGCGCCACGCTTTTCGACCCTCAAGTCGTCCAGTTCAAGTGGATCATCATCACCCTGATTATCGGCGCGGGCATCGGCATCCCCCTCGGCATGGTGAAAATGACCGCCGTGCCTCAGCGGACCGCCCTCAGCCACGCCTTCGGCGCTCTCTCCGCAGCCATGATCGGTATCGCCGAATATTACGTCGGCATTCCGCACGTTACGCGATTCGGAATGGGCGAAATCGGACTCGAGGTAATCATCGGCTCGCTCACCTTCACGGGCAGCTTGATCGCAGCCGGCAAGCTGCAGGAAATTTTGCCCCAGCGCCCCATCGTCTATAAGGGGCAGAACTTTGTGAGCTTGTCGGTGCTGGCCGCCGCGATTCTACTGGCCGTCGCGCTGGTTGTGAATCCCGAACAGCCGTATCTTTTTCCCGCGATGGTGGTCGTGTCCCTCATATTCGGCATCCTTCTGGTCACTCCCATCGGCGGAGCCGATATGCCCACGGTCATCTCGCTCTTGAATTCGTACGCCGGGTTTTCGGCGGCACTTCTGGGCTTCGTGCTGAATAACAAGCTGCTGGTGGTTGCGGGCGCGCTCGACGGTTCTTCCGGCTTCATTCTCTCGGTAATCATGTGCAAGGCCATGAACCGTTCCTTCGCCAACGTGATGTTCGGGGCATTTGGCCAGGTACAAACCTCGTCTGCCGCCGCAACTGAAGAGAGGACCGTACGCAGCGCCTCGGCCGAAGAGGCCGCTGGAATTCTCGAAGCCGCGAGCAAAGTCGTGATCGTGCCCGGATACGGCATGGCCGTCGCCCAGGCGCAGCACAAAGTCCGCGAGCTTTACGACGCCCTCACAAAAAAGGGCATCGACGTCCGCTTCGGCATTCATCCCGTCGCTGGCCGAATGCCCGGACACATGAACGTGTTGCTAGCCGAGGCGGATATTCCCTACGACCGCCTCATGGAAATGGACGACATCAATTCCGATCTGCCGCAAACGGACGTCGCGCTCATCATCGGCGCAAATGACGTCACCAATCCCGCCGCACGCACCGACCAGGGCAGCCCGATTTACGGCATGCCCATCATCGACGTGGATAAAGCTCGCACCGTAATGGTGATCAAGCGCAGCATGAACCCCGGTTTCGCCGGAATCGATAATCCCCTCTACTACCTCGATCACACGCTAATGCTCTTCGGCGACGCCAAAGCCTTCGTCGGCGAAATAGTCCGCGCCCTCTCCGGCGGTGCCTCCCACTAACCGCCCCTCGGGACGAGCACGCTCGTGACTCGTATCGCGATGGAACAGGCAAACTACCACACAATTTTTCAGATCGGTCTCAAGTCATTCCCCTGGTCAACCTTGCTACATCCGATTCCTGTCATCGTGATTGGGCTAGCGCTTGTCTATCTCGCGCGCAGGAACCAGTATTTTAAAATCGCTGGAACTATCATCGCCGTATCAGGAGTGCTGTTCTTCCTGATTTTGGCTCTGAAACTAGTCCCCGATTTCGTGGCGCAGCGGCGGCCGTATGCCAAGGGCGCCAGCTCCGTCGTCGCGGGAAAGATTCAGGACTTTCATGCGGCACCTATTCTCGGCCCCGCTAATGAGTCGTTCACAGTAAATGGAGTTCCCTTCTCGTACAACGTGCTCGATTCATCGCCCTGTTTTCACAATGCTCCTGCTCACAAAGGCCCTATCCATGACGGACTCGATGTGAGGATTTACTATACGGATGAATGCATCCAAAGGGTCGACGTTCATGAATAGCCGGAGACGCATGCTGTGCGCGTTGCGGCGCAACCGTGCCTCCACGACACACTCGCTTGTGACGCAACTCCCGTGGAGTGCGGGAGCTTGCTCCCGCCGTTTGCCGCCCGGGCTTGCCCCGGCGTGCTCCTCGCATCCTCCCCCACCGGCCCGGGTGCCCAGACATTTCGCATCTGTCTGACGTCGTCTCGGCATTGATCTTCGCGTGGCCCGATGGCATGTTTATGGGTGACGACATCGAAGGCCCAGCAAGCGAGCAATTCCTTCAACTCGCACGCTAATCAATCAAAACCTCGAAACGCACCGAGCTAAAGCGCATGACCGCCGAAATCGAATCGCTCGTCCGCGAATCCGGGTGCGCCAACGGCATCTGCCATTTATATGTACCGCACACCACCGCGGGCATTCTCATCAACGAAGGCGACGATCCCGCCGTCGCGCGCGATATCGAAGCGACGCTTGATCGCCTGATCCCGCACCACGGCGATTACAAGCACGCCGAAGGCAACTCCGACTCGCACATCAAGGCCGCGCTTATCGGCTCCTCCGAAACCATCTGGATCGAAGATGGACGCCTCGTCCTCGGCCGCTGGCAAGCGATATTCTTCGCTGAATTCGATGGCCCGCGCACCCGCGAGCTCCGCGTCAAAATCGTCCCCGACCCCGCCGCTTCCGCCCCTTAGCCGCCGTAACCAGCGACCGTCATTCTGAGCGGAGTGTCCCGCGTTTTTGATCTTGCGCGAAGCGCCGGGACACGCAGTCGAAGAACCTCTCTTGGATGTTCCCAGCGCCGCCATTTCGACAGCCGATTTCGCGGTTGGCGCGCCAGGAATGGGGGCGAGGTGCTTTCCCTCCGCCTACCGCGTACAATTTCACTCGGCATGCCATTCAAATCCGGTTACGTCGCAATTGTCGGCCGCCCCAATGCCGGCAAATCCACGCTCGTGAACAAGCTTGTCGGCAGCAAGGTCGCCATCGTTTCGCCCAAGCCGCAAACCACGCGCAACCGCATACAAGGAATCGTGAACCGAGACGACGCTCAAATCATCCTGGTCGATACGCCTGGAATCCACAGGCCGGAGAATGTTCTCAGCCGCCAGATGATGGACGAACTCCAGCACGCCCTCGAAGGCATCGAGGTCCTTTCGCTGATCGTGGATGCGTCGTCCACGGATTTTGGCCCCGGCGACCGTTTCTCGATCGAATGGGTGCAGCGCTTCCACGGTCCCGTTTTTCTGCTGCTGAACAAAGTAGATCAGGTCAACAAGCCGCTGCTGCTGCCGTTGATCGAGCGCTATCGCCAGGCCTTCGAGTTCGCCGAGATTTTCCCCATCTCCGCGCTGACCGGCAGCGGCTGCGACGATTTGGTGAACGCCTGGATCGCGCGCCTCCCCGAAGCGCCGCCGCTTTTTCCCCCCGACCAGTTCACCGACCAGCCGGAACGCTTCCTCGTCGCGGAATTGGTCCGCGAGCAGGCGATTTTAGCCACCCGCGAAGAAGTGCCCCACGCCCTAGCCGTGCTGGTCGACACCTTCGAAGAGAAGCGCGCGCTCATCAAAATTCGCGCCACGCTATACGTCGAGCGCGAAGGACAAAAGGGCATCCTGATCGGCAAGCGCGGCGAGATGATGAAAAAAATCGGGACGGCCGCGCGCAAAGAAATTGAAACTCTGCTAGGTGCACACATTTTTCTGGAGTTATCGGTGAAGGTGCAGCCGAACTGGCGCCAGAACGCCGCCCTGGTCCGGCAGCTGGATTGGCGCCGCCAGCTCGAGCAGATCGCCGAGGGACAGAATTCTTAGTTGCAGCTGTGGTCAAAAGGCCACAGCTTCCCGTCTTACGCCCCCTCTTCCAAGCCTACCCTGTCCCACGCACCGACTCGCAAATTGCAGCGAAAAACTGCCCTCCCAACCGCCGAATCCACCCTCTTTTGAGGGCGCTTTTGACCTCTTTGTGGGTCCAGTTAGACGGTTTGCGTGCGTCAAACTCGGCGGATTATGTGTCTAGTTGGACTCAAATTCGCGGGCTGAAATTTTGCTACGAAGCCTTGGACGGGGCGATGCCGAGAGAGCGCATTTTGCGGTAGAGATGACTGCGTTCGAGGCCCAGCGCGGCGGCGGCACGCGTCATATTCCAGCGGTTTTCCTCGAGCTTGCGGAGAACAAACTCGCGCTCGTAGGCGGAGCGCGCTTCCTGCAAACTTTCGTACGGTTTTTGCGGGCTTTTCGACGCGCCGCGAAAAAGCTCGGGAGGCAAGTGGTGCGGCTCGATGCGCGGCGACGGGCACATAATTACCAGGCGCTCCACCAGATTTCGGAGTTCGCGAACGTTTCCCGGCCACGGATACGCGAGCAAAACTTCCGACGCGGTGGGCGTGAACTCTTTCGGTTTTTTCCCGTAGGCCTCGCAGAATTCTTTCAGGAAATGCGCGGCGAGCACCGGAATATCCTCGGTGCGCTCACGGAGCGCGGGAACGTAAAATGGAATCACGTTCAGGCGGTAGAACAAATCTTCGCGGAATGCGTTGCGTCCGATTTCCTCTTCGAGTTTCTTGTTGGTGGCGGCGAGGACGCGCACATCCACTGTCACCGGCTGATTCGATCCTAGCGGCTCGACGCGCTGTTCTTCGAGGACGCGCAGCACCTTCGATTGGGTCTTCAGGCTCATGTCGCCAATTTCATCCAGAAAAAGCGTGCCGCCGTCGGCTTTCTGGAACTTGCCCACCTTATCTTCGCTCGCGCCGGTGAAGCTGCCTTTGCGATGGCCGAACATTTCCGATTCGATCAGCTCCTCGGGAATGGCCGCGCAGTTGACTTCCACAAATGGCATGCTGCTGCGCGTGCTGTGTTCATGGAGAGCGCGAGCGACGAGCTCCTTTCCGGTGCCGCTTTCACCGTAAATCAGCACGCGCCCCGTGGTCGGCGCGGTGAGCGCGATCTGCTGGCGGAGCGCTTTCATCGGGACGCTGCCGCCTAAGATCTGATGGCGCTCTTCGAGTTCTGCGCGCAAGCGGCGATTTTCATCCTCAAGGCGAACGTAATCGAGAGCATTGCGAGCCACTAAAACTACTTTTTCGAGTGAGAGCGGCTTTTCGATGAAATCGAATGCGCCAAGTTTGGTGGCCCGCACGGCGGCTTCTACGTTTCCGTGGCCGGAAATCATCACCACGATGGGCGGATCATCTTGCGCTTGCAAGCGCTCGAGTGTTTCAATCCCATCCATTTTAGGAAGCCACACATCCAGCAGAACGAGATCGAACTCATCGCGTTTCAGGCGCGCGAGACATTCCTCGCCGGAAGGCAGCGTCTCAATCTCATAGCCCTCGTCGCGGAGAAGCGCGCCCAGCGATTCGCGAATGCCGCTCTCATCGTCAACAATCAGTATCTTCGCGGGCATTTGGTGGAGTTCCTATAGAGAAATTGGCTGGGTGGAGACAGGAGCTTCGGCCGCCGGAAAGCGAATCACGAATCGCGCGCCCACCGGCACGTTGTCCTCCACACGAATGGTGCCGTTGTGTTCAGCCACAATACGGCTGGCGATCGCGAGTCCCAAGCCGGTGCCGCGATCCTTGGTTGAAAAATGCGGCAGAAAAAGTTTCCCTTTGTCGGCGGGCGAAATTCCATGGCCGCTATCTGAGATTTCGATTTCCACGGCATCGCCGTCACTTTCCGCGCGAGTGACCACGCGCAGGCGGCGGATCGGCGAGCCTTCCATGGCCTCGGCGGCATTGTCGATCAGATTCGCCACCACCTGGCGGAGAAGCTCGGAGTCCGCTTTTACCGGCGGAAGTCCATCCGCCAATTCGGCGCGAAGAACGATGCCATCCAGGCGATCCCTGAAAAGTTCCAGTGCGCCTTCGACGATCGAATTCACGCTAGCAGGGCCCAGGCGAGCGGCCGGGAAGCGAGCGAACTGCGAGAACTCATCCACAAGGGATTCGAGAGTCTGAACCTCTCGCTCAATCAGCCCGGCACATTCCGCCGTCAGCTTTTCGAATTCGCCGCGTGGAGCGCCGCTGCGATTCAATTGCCGGAGCAGTCTTTGCGCCGAAAGCTGGATCGGAGTGAGCGGATTCTTGATTTCGTGTGCAATTCGCTGCGCCACTTCCTGCCATGCAGCCGCTTTCTGCGCTTGGAGCAGCCCAGTCAAATCGTCGATCACCAATACGAAGCCGGGATTCGAGCGCCGAGGACCGAGCGAACTGACCGTTACCGCCGCGCGCACCAACCGCCCGCCCGTCGCAATTTCTATTTCTCGGGAAGCAGCGCCCATCCGCAGCGAACGTCGCATCAGGTGCAAGGCGGCGCGGGCCGCGTCTTCGCCCAGGAGGTCCTGCAAGGTGCGAGCTTCCCTGGCCGACTCGCCGAGAATCGTGACCACGGCGGGATTCACGCGCGCGATCTCGCCGGAACTATCGAGTGAAACCACGCCGGTAGGAATGTTCTCGAGGATGGCTTCCATCAACATGCGGCGGCGTTCGCGCTCTTCCACCGCCTGTTCGAGGCTGCGCGTAAACTCGTTGATTTGCCGCCGTCCTTCGCCAAGTTGTTCGGTCATGCGATTGAAAGAACGGACCAGCGTGCCCAATTCGTCTTGCGCCTGCACTTCGATGCGGTGGTCGAAATTTCCCCGGGAAATCTCGCGCGTGGCCTCCGCGAGAGATTGGATGGGCACGGTTACCTGCTTGGAAAGAAACAGCGCGACCCAGGTGGTGGAAAAGATCAACAGCAGAGTGATGAGCGCCAGTGCCACTAAGATCTCGCGCTTATAGGTCCGCAAGTGCTGCTTCTGTTGGGCGTAGGTTTGCGTCTGTGAGTCAATATCCGCGTACCGCGCAGAAAAATCGTCCGGCAGCAATCGCGCAAGGTAAAGGGTGGCCGCCATTCTTTCGTGGCGCGCTTCCGGCGAGATAGAGGCGGCCATCCACGCTCCAAATTTGGATTCCGCTTGGAGTGGTTTGCGAAAGTTCCACTGAAATCTTGGCAGGAGCCGGAGGCGCGCCGCGCAGCCTTCGCTTGTGAGTTCGGCGCCTTCACATTTGCGGTCTTGAAATCCGACCCGGCCGTGACTCGCCCATTTGAATCCGTAATCCAATACGCATCGAAAGCCGGGCTTCGCTCCACGGAAATTGCTCCGCCGGTATCTCGCGACACCAGATCAGCGGCCAAATTATTCAGGCGGATTGACTGAGACTGCTCAAAACGCGAAAGAAGAAGTTGGCTCTGCTCGTTGGCGATTTCGAGCGGCCGGGGGAACCAGAGATTCAGCGTACGGTTGACGAGCGCGTAGCTGAAAAAAAACAGAAAGACCAAGGGGAGCAGCGAAACTCCCATGGCGCCCAAAACCATTTTGACCTTGAATCGCGAGCCCATTTGGCCGGTGCGCCGCTCGGCCCAGAGGCGCACCAGGCTTCGAGTCAAAATCAGCCCGAAGACCAGGAACGTCGCGAAGATCAAAACCGAAAGGGCGAAAAGGATGTAGACCGCGCTCCCCTGATCCGCGGGCACGGGCACACTGAAAGATCCCAAGGTGATCGTGGCAGCGGCCAGCAGCACCACCACGATCGATCCCACCGTGAGCCAAACTTTTCGTTTGCTTCGCGCGTCTTTCACGCTACCGGCCTTCCTCGAGGTATCGCCCCAGCGAACATTGATCGCACAGGGGTTGCTGGACGCGGCAAAACTTTTTTCCGTTGGTGACGATCAAGGCGTGAAGTTCGTTGAACCGGCGCGTATCACCGGAAAATTGCCGCTCGAACATCCAGCGAATGTCTTCGTATTTCGTTTTCTCGTTGATCCAGCCGTGGCGCAGCAGCAAGCGACGCGTGTACGCGTCCACCGGAAACACGGGGTGTTCGCCCGCGTAGAGCAGAATGGAATCGGCCGTTTCCGGGCCAATGCCGAATACTGCGAGCAGCTTTTCGCGCAGAAGAATGGTGGGAGTCTCAAACATGCGCTTCAGCGATCCACCGTATTCCTGCCGGAGAAACTCGCAGAAAGCTTTCAGCTTTCGCGCTTTTTGGCGGTAGTAGCCGGACGAGCGAATCAGCCGCTGCAGTTGCCTCAAAGGAACTTTTTCAATCGCCGCGGGTGAGAACAGCCCGGCCGCACGGAGTTTCGTCAGCGCGCCCTCGACGTTATTCCATGAGGTATTTTGCGTGAGGATAGCGCCGAGAATAATCTCGAAGCGGGACTTTCCGGGCCACCAATGCTGCGGCCCCAGCGCTGTGAACATGGAGTTGAAATACTCGTCCAGCGGCGGTTGCGCGTCGCGCGCCGGGTGCGCCTCGGGTGCGTGGTTGAATGGCTCCGCGGGCACGCTTGGGGCGATCGCTGAGGATGTCATGAAGGTTCTAAGGATAGGGGCACGATGCGATTGAAGTCAAGACGGGTGTGGCAATTTAGCCACGATTGCGAGGCGAGGGCGCGAGATGACATTCATAACAAAGGCCTTAGGACCGAGGTTAAAGGGCCCCTGAGTCATTTGTTCGCGAGAGGGAGACCCGTCTTACATCGAAGAGAGATTCCTCAACTGCGTGTCCCGGCGCTTCGCGCAAAGACAAAGACGCGGGACACACCGCTCGGAATGACACAGAATGCACTCGCCCGTGGCGAGAGGTGAATGGGCTACACGGAGCCAAGTATGTTTGCCGGGCATCGGCCGCGGAGGACTGTGCCCCTACGTAGACGTTGTTACTCGAACTGGATGAGGACGACTTCGGGATTTGTGCCGAGGCGGAGGGGCGGGCCCCACGTGCCGGCTCCCCAAGTGGTGAACACAAGCATTTTGCCGAAGCGGTTTAGTCCATGGACGTAGGCGTGATAAATGCGGCGTGTGATCCACGTGAATGGCCAAAACTGGCCGCCGTGGGTGTGGCCTGAAAGCTGAAGCGAGATGCCCGCAGCTTCGGCGACGTTCAGCGCGTGCGGGGCATGCGATAGAAGGATACTCGCGCGCGCGGAATCAATCGCCATGTTCTGCAGGATGGCTGGGAAGCGTTCGCGATCATTCGCCTCTCGCCAATGGACGCCGACGAGCTGCAATCCATCAATCTCGACTTTCTCGTTGTTCAGAACATGCACGCCGGAGCGAGCGACAGCGTCCAGATATTTTCGGCGGTCCGTGAACTCCTCATGATTCCCGGTGATGAAATACGCTCCGTGCGGCACAGACAGTTCCTTCCACGGCTCGGCCAGATGAGTCGAGCGGAGCGGCGGTTCCATCGTACATATCGCCGGTGATCAAGACGATATCGGGGCGCAACTGATTCAGCTTCAGGACGATCCCGCGCATGAATCGCAGATTGTTTACGTGGCCCAGATGGGTATCGCTGACCAGCGCAGCCACGCGGCCGCGCCAGGCTTGCGGCAAGCCCGGAAGATTTACCGTTAGGCGCGTGACGCGAACCAAGCTCGCGTTGATGATGGCTGCGACGGCCGCCAGCAAAGCTAAACCGAAAACCACATCCGCAAGCACGGGCTTCTCAACATGCACCGCCAGGAGCGCGACCGCGTAGGCAATCCAAGTAAAACAACTGGCGACAACGAAGAAACTGAATGCGCCCAGCCACACCGCGGATATTTTGTAGAACAGGCGCACGGGCGCCGAAAACGTTCGCCAAGCCAGCAACGAGGCGGCGACGAAGATGAGTGAGAGCAACATCATCGCGAGGCGCAATGCCAGGATGGTGTGGCTATCGGTAATCTGCTGGAAGTAAATCCAAGTCTGGCAAACGAACCAGTGCAGCAGAGTCAGCAGCGACTGAAATACAAGGATGAATACGAAAATGCGCGAGCGCACGCTGGTGGGTTCCGGGGATGCCGACGGCTCAGATGGCGCGGCTATCCATTCTTGCGCTCGAAATCGCGCATGAAGCTGACGAGGGCCTCGACTGCCTCCGGCGGGACCGCATTGTAGAGCGAGGCGCGCATGCCGCCGACCAACCGGTGGCCCTTTATGCCGACGATCCCCGCCGCTTCGGCTTCCTTGACGAACTTTTTCTCGATTGCTTCATCGCCGCCGGCCACGCGAAAGACAACGTTCATTCGAGAACGCGATCCTTTCTCGATGGGACAGCTATAGTAGCCGCCGCTTTCGATGGCATCGTAAAGAAGCTTGGCCTTCGATGCATTTCGCTTTTCAATGGCCGCAAGCCCGCCCTCGGCCTCGATCCAATCGAGGACCAAGCCCATCATGTAAACGGCGAAAGTGGGCGGCGTGTGGTAGAGCGAGCGCTCTTTCATGTGCGTGCGATATTGCAGGATTTTGGCGACCTTTTCGTCCGCGCGTTCGGCGAGATCGCGGCGCAGGATCACCACGGTTGCGCCAGACGGCCCGAGATTTTTCTGCGCGCCGGCGAAGATCAACCCAAACTGCCGCACTTCGATCGGCCGCGAGCAAATATTCGAAGACATGTCCGCGACGAGCGGAACAGCGCCAGTTTCGGGAATTTCGTTCCATTCCGTGCCGTCAATGGTGTTGTTGGTGCACATGAAAACGTAGGAAGCGCCGGGCGCGAGGGCGATTTCATTTGTTCGCGGGACACGCATGAATTTCGCGGACTCGGTGGATGCGGCGATACGATAGGTAGCGAGCTTTTTCAGCTCCTCCATTGCCTTGCTGGTCCACGAGCCGGTGTGCAGGACGTCCACGGGCTTGCCGGGCAGATAGAGGTTCATCGGCACCATGGCAAACTGCAAGCTTCCGCCGCCCTGCAGGAACAGGACGGCGTAGTCGTCCGGAATGCCTAGAACTCGCCGCAGCGATTGTTCGGTGCGGTCGTTGATGGCCTCGAATTCGGGGGAGCGGTGGCTCAGCTCCATTACCGACATGCCGGTGCCGCGATAATCGAGCAACTCGTCGCGCACGCGTTCGAGCACGGGGAGAGGAATCGCCGCCGGACCTGGATTGAAATTGAACGCGCGCTTGGTGGCGGGCTGCGACAAGGCTGGTGCCGATGGATTCACGTCTGAGCGTCCCCTGAATGAAAATTTCTGCAATCCGGGCGCGTGCCCGGACCATGCAGACATCCAGAATACCAGAGTCTTCCGAGCTTTGCGCGGGGGGCCCGCGATTCGACGAGATCCGATGAGCGGGGTTTTCCTTGAAGACGTGTAACGCTCAGAGCACCCTGCCCGGAGCAGGCGTTGTGCACGGGATTCGAAAGCCGCATATTCGATTGGAGAAGTGAAGTATCGGATTGCGAAGGGGCGATGACGAACTGGCGGCATTCACTGACGGTGTATCGAGATCGGCGCGTCTTGCTGATCCTGCCGCTCGGTTTCGCCAGCGGCCTGCCGTTTCTGCTGACTTTTTCGACGCTTTCGGCGTGGCTGGCCACCGCAGGAGTGAGGCGCGCGGCGATCGGCGCATTCGCGTTGGTGGCCACGCCGTACGCATTCAAGTTTCTGTGGTCACCGCTGATGGACCGGCTGCCACCGCCGCTGCCGTTGGGGCGGCGACGCGGCTGGGGAATCACGATTCAGCTCGCGCTGGTAGCCGCGATACTCGCGTTGGGATCGTGCGATCCCAAACACAACCTGACCCTGATGGCCGCGCTGGCGTTGGTGGTGGCGTTTCTCTCGGCGACCCAAGACATTGTGATCGACGCATACCGCGTGGAATTTCTTCCGCTCGATTTGCAGGGGCCTGGCGCCGGGATGATCGAGACGGGGTACCGGGTTGCGATGCTGGTTTCCGGGGCGGGTACGCTGGTGATCGCCGCGCGCGCGGGTTGGTACGCGGCTTACGCGACCATGGCCGCGCTGCAGGCCGCGTGCATGCTAGTGCTGCTATTCAGCCCCGAGCCGTCGCTCGCAGCGGAGGCCGCGCACATGGCCAAAACCGGCGGCGGACGGGAATCGCTGGGCCAATGGTTCGCGAGAACCGTCGCGGGACCGTTCGCCGATTTCATGCGCCGGCCGATTTGGCCGGTGATTTTGCTGTTCGTTTTCGGCTACAAGTTGGGTATGGGGATGTCGGCAGTGATGGCGACGCCGCTGTACATTTCGCTGGGATTTTCGCTGGACCAGATCGCTGCCGTTTCGAAGTTCGTGGGATTTTTTGGCACGGTCGGGGGGGCGCTGCTGGGCGGGATCGTGACGATGCGGTTCGGGATCATGCGGTCGCTTATGGTGTGCGGTATTTTGCAGCTGGCGGGGAATCTATTTTACGTTTTGCAGAGTGTTGAAGGGCACAGTATCGCGTACCTAGCGCTTTGCGTGACGGCGGAACAGGTGACGATGGCAATGGCGAGCGCGGCGCTTATCGCTTATCTCTCAAGTTTGTGTTCGCAGGCGTTCACGGCCACTCAGTACGCGCTGCTCTCTTCGCTCGCGTCGCTCGGCCACAACGTGGTGGCGTCTTCCGGCGGCATACTTGCCGAGAGGCTGGGTTGGGCGCCGTTCTTCGCGCTGACATCCGTGGTGGCTGTGCCGGCACTCTTTCTGTTGGTCTGGATCGCGCGCCGCGAGGCCAAACATTCCAATCAGCGGGTGCCTGAGCCTGTTCTGACCAAAAGCTGAGCAGCGTTGGGCTGTAGCTCGCTCAATTCGCGTCGACAAAACTCCAATAATTTTTCAAATTTGCGTGCGTCGTCCCGCCTTGAAGTTTTCGCATGCAACCATTAGACTTATATCTTGCACAGAGAAAGCGGAGCAGCCTGACGATGCTTCTGTCGCGCGATTTTGTCGGCTACATGGCGAAGGAAGTGGTGAAACGCCTGGTGGCCGGCAAGATGATCGAAACAAAGGATTCCGAAAGCTTGGCGCAGCAGGTCCGGCAAGTGATGGCCGACGAGGTAACGGTTGAAGATCGGCTGAGCGAAGAAGCGCGCGAGATTTTGGCCCGCTACTCGGAGGAAATGCGACGCACGGGCGTCTCCTATCAGGACATGTACAAGAAAGTGAAGAGCCAGCTGGCCCGCGAAAGGAAGCTTATCCTCCGATGAGCCGGGCCGTACAGTGCGATTAAGCCGCGAAAAGACGGTGCGCATCTCTCATCGCGTCATTGATTTTTTGGTTGCCAGTCCCGCCGTGGATTTCGTTGAAGATCGCGACACTATACGCCAGGAGATTGTCACGATTCTTACTTCGCTGCTGAAGGTGGAAGAGCAAATCGATAACGAGGCCCGCGCGAAGATCGCTTCGCAAAAAAAGGAAATCCTGGAAGGCAGCGAAGAATGGGACATCCTCTACCGGAAATACTACGCCGAAGGACTCAAGAGGCTAGGAGTCGCTGAAGTTCACTCCCGCGGATAAGACAGTTCAGATAAGCCAGTTCAGAGTTGAGAGTTCAGGGTTAAGAGTAACGGCTACTCTCAACTAGCAGTTTCACGGCTGCTGCTGCGGCTGCTGCTGATCGTCGGGCCGCTTCTTGAGCGTGGGCCGGTCGCTATCGTCCTGGCTCTGATCCGGCGACGCGGAGGGGTTGTTACCACCGTTATCGCCTCCGCCATTGCCGCCCATATCGGGAGGCTGCGTATTCCCGCCTTTATTCTGGCCGGTGCGTTTGCGCAGGGTGGGCCTGTTCGGGTTGTTGTTCTTGACCTTCACGTTCGCTTCGATCAATTGCAACCGGTGCTTCACGGTGTCGAATTCCGATGTTGAGACGATGTACTGGTCGCGCGCCGGAAGGATCGTGGCAATTTCCTTTTGGATAGCCTCGATGCGATCGGGCGTCGGCGGATGCGTCGAAAAAACCTTAGGGATCGTGCCGGGTTCCTTTTTCTCGTCGGTCTGCACCTTTTCAAAGAAGGAAACAAGCGAGTTCGGGTCGTAACCGGCCTTATACATGTATTGGATACCCAGGTAATCGGCCTCGCGCTCTTCATCGCGCGAGAATTTCAGGAAGGTGAGCGGTATGGCGAAATTCATCCCCTGGTAGATGGCATAGCCCGCCCAGGTGTAAGGAATGAAGATCATTGCCGGAATGGAGGCGAGGTTCACAATCTGGCCTTTGGTGGCTTGTTTGGTACCGTGCCGCGCGCAAACGTGGGCGATTTCGTGCGCCATCACGCCGGCCAGTTCCGATTCCTCGTCCGCGTGAAGGATCAGGCCGCTATTCACGTAGAAAAATCCGCCGGGCAGCGCAAATGCGTTGACCACGTCCGAATCGATCACCTTGATCGTAAATGGAACGCGCGCGTCCGAGTTTCGCACCAGGTTTTGCCCCACGCGGTTCACATATTCGGTGACCACGGGGTCGTTGATGAATTTCGCGCTCTTATCCACTTCCTGCGCGAGCTGCTTGCCCAGCGCGATTTCGCGCTCGAGCGAGTAGAAATCCAGGCCCTTACCCACGCTGCGATCGCCAATGGCGTTGACGTCCGCTTTGCTGCCGGGCTTCACATTGGGATTCTCGGTTTGCGGCACGGGCTGGTCAGCGGGCTTCTGCGCGTCCGGTTGGTCGCCCTGCGTCTGCGGAGCGGTCGGGGCCTGAGTGGTCGGAGGAGTTTGCGGCGCAGGAGCAGGAGTCTGCTGCTGATTCTGCGGCGCAGCAGTGGCAACCGGGAGGATTACCAGCAAAGTTGCGAGAATTGCCGCCAGCCATTGTGCTGGAAAGGATCTGGTCATTGCGACCTCCGGAAGGAACCTGCCCGCATTATACACTTCTCGCGGGACTCCTAGCGCTTACCGCAAATAGGATGGCAGGACCGAGAAAATGGTTACTCGCGTTCGCTTCGAACGCGCAATCGTTTGCCGGCTCAGGCGACTAGCTTTCGCGGATCTGCTGCCTCAGCCGCTCAATCTCCCGGCGCAGACGGGAAATGCGGCTGGCAACGGATATCTCGTATGCGAAAAAGATAGCCCATACGGCGATCCAAGCGGTAAGCAGGAAATGGAAATCTTTCATATTGAATCCTTTGCAGGAGACGCGACCAAGGCAGATTGAGGGCCAGGGTCGTGGACGTCGGCGGCCACGCGCAACTCGTCCAGTTCGTGGCGCAAGCGTTCGAGCCGATAACGATCAATCAGCGCGATGATTGCGACGAATAGCATCGCAACCATGCAAATTACGAGAACCTTGCCCATGGTCGGATTGAGGCCCGAATCGGGGCCACCGAAAATTACAGGCTTAGGGTGCTGCGTGCGCCAAACCCGATTCGACACATAGACCAAGGGCGCATCGAGAAAAGCAAAGATGCCGAACACCGCGGATAGCGTCGCGCGGCGTTGCGGCTCCTCAATCAATCCGCGCAGCAACAGATAGGAAATGTAAAGCAGCCACAGGATAAACGCGGTCGTCAGCCGGGCATCCCATGTCCACCAAATGCCCCAAGCCGGCTTGCCCCAGAGCACGCCCGTGACAAGGCCAGCAGTGCAACTCACTACGCCGACTTCCACCGCGGACACCCCCAGCCAATCCCATTTAGGCTTTCGAGTAGCCAGCCACGCGACGTTGGCAACCAGGGCGGTTGAAAGCGCCATGAACATAGCCATCCAGCATCCAAGATGGAAATAAAATATTCTCTGGATCTGGTGCATGGTGGCTTCGTCCGGCGCAATGAAAAGCGCCGCATATCCGGCGAAAAAAATCAGCGCGGCGGCGATAGCTCTGGTGGTAACGCGGCCTTTCATCGACGGACCTTCACCTGGTTTCATTCCTCCAGCAGAAAATCGCACAGCAGCCACGAGGCGGTAAGAAACACAATATCAAATCCGGCCAGGAATGCGAGCCAAGCGCGGTCGAGCGCCGGCTGTTCTGCAAAAAGCGACGCGGTGGCTTCCACTGCCGCGATCAGCAGCGGCGCGAGGATCGGCAGCAACAGCAGCGGCAGAAGCAATTCGCGCATGCGCGCGTGCGCTGCGATTGCGGAAAAAACCGTGCCAGTCACTACCAGGCCGAGCGTCCCGAGCACGAAAACCAGAATCAAGCGCCCCACAATGCCAGCCAGCGAGACGTTATAGAGGACGGCGAAAACGGGGACGAGAATCACCTCCGCCGCCAACAAAAACAAAAGATTCGCCAGCATCTTGCCCATCAGAATCGCGAATGGAGAAATAGGAGCCATGCGTAGCGCGTCAAGCGTCTGATTGGCCTGCTCCCGCCCAAATGACGGATGCAGCATCAGCGATCCCGCGAAAAGAAACGCGATCCACAGCAAGCCGGGCCCATAGCGTCGCGATTCGCCCGCGGTTGGATCAAAAGCAAAACTGAACAGCACCACCACGATCAGCGCGAAAACGATTGTTGCGTTGAGCAACTCGCGCGTCCGGAATTCCAGGCGAAGCTCCTTGGCGAGAAGAATGGCGGCGGCGCGCGCGGTGGTCATCGCGGGACGCTCTGGCAGAAATGGAAATCGAAGAGAGATTCCTCGCTGCAGGGCCGAACGTCGCGCAAGAGCGCGACGGAGGAAAAGGCGTTCGGCCCCTCCGCTCGGAATGACAGCGTGCTTGCAATGAACTGGGTGGCGGTCATGTCAAATGTCCGTGCGTAGAGAGGCAAGCATCGGGCGCGGATCGCCGCCTCTGCCGCTATCGCGTTCAACGCGCCCGCCAGCGAGCGCAACGGCGCGAGTGGCAAGTTCGAGCGATTCGTTGCGCGCATGCGTGCTCATCACCACGGTCGCACCGCTATCGCGAAGCCGCGCAAGCGTGGTGGCGAGCCAATCCAGACCCTGGCGATCCAAGCCGGCGGCAGGTTCATCGAGCAGCAGCATGCGAGGGCGGTGCAGCAGCGCGCGCGCAATCGCAAGGCGCTGGCGCATGCCGCGCGAAAAGGTGCGAACCGCGCTGGTGGCTCGCGATGCGAGTCCGCACGATTCCAGTGACGCAGCGACGCGTGCGGTGGCGTCGTTAATGCCGTAGAGCTGCGCGAAGAAGTTCAAATTTTCTCTGGCGGTAAGTTCGTCGTAAAGGAGCGTGCTGTGGCCCACCATGCCGATCAGGAGCTTCGGCGAATCGTCGGCTGCGATGCCCGGGAAAAAAACGCGCCCGCTCGTGGGAGTGGCGAGAAGCGCGGCGATGCGGAGCAGCGTGGTTTTTCCCGCGCCGTTGGGACCAACGAGCGCGACAAATTCACCGGGCTGAATTTCGAGCGATACTCCGCGAAGCGCAAAGAAAGAGCCGAAACGCTTTTCGACGCCCTCGAAGGAAATTCCCAGAGCAGCGGCAGGAACTGTGAAAGCGGAGGTCGGAGCCACGGATTCAGACACGGCGCCGGACAAATGGTTCAGCCTTTCACCAAATCGCGCAGCGTTTTCTGGACGCGATCGCGTTCGCGAACGTATTCGTCTTCGGCGATCGTGCCGGCTTCGCGGCGCAATTCAAGGCGAAGCAGCGTGTCTTTCAATTGATCGAGGCTGCCGCGGACCTCGTGATCTACATTCGAGGAAGATTTTCCGGTCGCCGCCGCCGCCGGAGGCGCGGCCATCTCGTTAGGCGCTCCCACTACCGCAGCTTCGGGTTGACGCAACACGTAAATCAAACCCAGCGCAAACAAAGCAGCAAAGCCGCCCACGAGAATCCATTTCAGGCTGTCCAGGCGAGCGGGCAATGTGGTGATGCTGGCGACCGGAGTTTCCTCTCCCGAATCGGCGTGCGAGTTCACCGAAGGGTTCTGCGAGTCATTGCTATTGGCCGCGTTGGCGCCGCCATTATCAGGCGCAGGCGGCGGAGCCGTACCGGAAACGCTCACGGCAATTGGAGTATTCGCGGCCACGGAATCGCGCATGTAAACGCTGAATCCCTGAGCTTCGCCTCCGGGAGCAAAACCTGCGCCCGTGAAATGCACCGAGGGTGGCGCGAAGAACGCCAGTCGATCGGCGGAGTAATAGGACATGAAGCGAAGATTTGCCTGATCGGCCGGGTACGGCAAGTGGTACGAAATGCGCACCACGCTATCGCCCGGGCGAAACGGAAAGTCGATGGCCTGCCTGTTGTTTCCTTTGTCCACAGGGCTCTGCACCACCGGCATGCCGGATGTGCCAACGACGGACACATCTGTTAGCTGCGCCCCGTCAGGAAGCGCGAACAAAAAAGAGCCGTCGGGACGGTAATAGGCGACGGGGGGCTGAGTCTTATTCGAGATGTTGTATTCCTCGCCGACGACCAGGTCGGAACCGCTTGGTTGCAGGATGATGGCGTGCGCCGTCACAGAAAATGCGCTGGCCTTATCGGTTGGCTCGAATACTTGCACGTCAACGGTGGTTTTGCCGGGCGTAGCTGGCTCGTGATAGTTCACGCCATGATAGACCGCGCGAATGAGCATGGGCCCGGCGCCGAGCGCGGGATTATCGAAACTGTAGCGCCCTTCGGCATCGGTCTTCGTGGTCGCAACCGGCTTCATCGTGCCCTGAAGCTGGATGAGGATCACGTCCACACCAGCCGCGGGCTTGCCGGTAGTGCCGTTCGTAACCGTGCCGGTGACGGTTCCCGCGAAAACGCTGGGCAGCTAGAGAAACAAACAGCGCGGCCAACGCAACCATCCGATCGCGCGGCGGGCAGCGGCGATCATGGGCGAGGACCTTTCGCGGCCGCGGCCTGGCGCGTGGCGGGCGTGGGCGCGCCGCCCGTCAGAATATCCATGTCGGCAAGGACCCGCGCAGCTTCGATTTCGAGCGACGCCTTGATTTCGTCGTAATCTTTCTCCGAAAATTTCCCCGCGCGATGCTCGAAGCGAAGATCGCGCAGATTCTCGTAAATCGCGTCGCGGCGGTCCATCAGCTGGTCGAGCTTGGTTCGGTGCGGGGCCGAATCGGACGGTTCCCAGCGAACGCCGAAAACAAAAACCATCAGTGCAAGAGCGAGAAGAATACAGGCGACCGCTATATCGAGGTTACTCAATTTCGTTTTCCCCGCTCTCGCGGCGGGCGCGCTCCAGCAAGTCGGGCGCAAGGCCGGGACCACCGGCTGGCGCGAGGATCGATTGGCGGCGCCAGCGCCGCACGACCTCCCAGATCATGAAAAATGCCAGGAGAGGCGCCGCGATCGGAAGTATCCACACCAACCAGTTGAAGCCCTTTCGCGGGGGGGACGCGAGAACCTGCTCGCCGTATTCCTGGACGAAGGATTGCAAGATCAGGCTATCGGAATCTCCACGGGCCACTCGCTCATCCAGTTCCTTTAACATTGCGTGCGAATACTGGCAGCCCACGTGGTTGCAGGCGGTGAGAACCTGATTGCAGTTGCACACGCACTTCAATTGCGCGCCGAGCTCTTTGGCGCGAGCAGTCTGCTGCCCATAGGACAGGGGAGCGGCCAGTAGAAAAAGCGCGCAGCAGAAAAGCGACAAGCCGGCTTTTCGCCAGCCAGAAATGGCAATTCGCATAGCTCCTTCAGGCATCTATGGAAAACCATTTTAGCGCGGAGCGCAAGCGATGGCGGGTATAAAGATGGTGCGTGCGGGAAACCGCCAGTTTGGAGAGCATCCATGCCCCTTAAACGTCGTTTCCGCACATTTTGGTCGCTTGACCAGTTGACCAAAACGACATTTACGGCCGTGTTCGCTTGCGGACCCCGTTTCCGGGTGATAGGTTGGACAGTCCCGACCCTGGCGGGCTTCAGCCGGATTCACAATCGCATCAGCACCGGGTTCCCGTGACACCCCGCTGCGCAGGAGTCTCTTTTGGCAGGATGGACCGTTAACGATCGCAAGATTCCGCAAGGCCGCCTGGCGCTGTTTTCCTACCTTTCGGTTGCGTTCGTCATATTCCTTTTAGTGGGATTTTGGAAGCTTCAAGTCGTCCAGTCCGAGCATTACGCCGACCTTGCCGATAAGAACGGCATTCGCCCGATCGCCATTATCGCGCCGCGCGGAGCGATGCTGGATCGCGATGGCCGAGTGCTTGTCGATAGCTATCCTTCGTTCAGCATTCTGCTGCTCCGCGACAATCCGAAGCTCATCGAAAAAGCTTTGCCGCAAATCGAAGACGGCCTGGGAATCTCGAATCAAGATCTGCGGCAGCAACTGGATGCGGCAAAGAACGAGCCGAAGTTTCTGCCGGTCATCATCAAGCCTGCGGCCGCCGAAGCGGACATCGCTTTCGTGGAATCGCACCGCGCCGATCTCCCCATGCTGGATTTGATCATGGTGCAACGGCGCCGCTATCCGCACGGTGAAATGCTTGCCAATACGATTGGGTATGTGGGCGAAGTGTCGCCCCAAGACTTGGAGAAAAATCCCGATCGCTACCGCCCCGGCGACATCGTCGGAAAAGCGGGCCTCGAAAAGGAATACAACGATCAGATCGAAGGAACGGACGGCATGCGCCGCGTGGTGGTGAATAGCGTCGGCAAAGCAATCCGGACGCTCGACAACGTGGACGCTATTCCCGGAAAACCAATCCAGCTGACGATTGACGAAGATTTACAGCAGATCGCCGAAACGGATTTCGCGAACAAGGATGGCGCGCTCGTCGCCATGGACGCGCACACGGGCGAAGTGCTGGCGATGGTCAGCCGGCCCACATTTGATCCCAACGATTTCTCTGTGCGAATTCCCAACAAGGAATGGGCCCAGCTCAACACCGACCCGAAAACGCCGCTTCTCAATCGCGCGATTCAAGCCCAGCTCGCCCCCGGCTCGGTTTTCAAAGTCGTGATGGCGACGGCCATGCTCGAATCGAAAGCTCTGCCCGCCAATTACACGGTGTACTGCGCCGGTCAGGCCAGTTTTTACGGCCGCTTGTTCCATTGCGATCACGCCCACGGCAGCGTGGATCTCCACAAAGGCATCGTGGCTTCCTGCGACGTCTATTTCTATAACGTGGGCAAAATTCTCGGAATTGACCGTATCAGCTACTACGCAAGCGGTCTCGGTCTGGGCCGTCGGACAGGCATCGATCTGCCCAGTGAAGCTGCGGGGCTGGTGCCATCAGAGCAGTGGGTCCAGCGCGTGTATCACCACAAATGGTATCCCGGGTCCACAATCTCGGTCGCGATTGGACAGGGCGCTGTGATGGTCACGCCGATCCAGCTCGCTCGCATGGTCGCGGCCGTGGCCACCGGCGGCACGTTGATCCCGCCGCACCTTGTGAAAAACGCCACGGGGCTGAAAGCGGAGTCCTTCCCAATTTCCGAGGATACCGTCCAAACCGTAACGGACGGCATGTGGGGCGTCGTCAATGAACCGGATGGCACCACCTCCGGCCTGGTGAAGCTCCAAAACATCGACTTCTCCGGAAAAACCGGCACCGCGCAAACCGAAAGCTTCGAGCTGCAAAATAAACTCGGCAAGAAACTGAAGGAAAATGGATGGTTCGTAGGCTACGCGCCGCGGCGCAATCCGGATATCGTTGTGGCGGCCCTGGTTCAAGCCGGGGGATGGGGCAGCACTTCCGCTGCACCGATCGTGCGCGACGTCGTAAAAGCTTATTACGACAAGAAGAATGGGCATCTGCCCCCGCCGCCGAGTACCGCCGAGGTAATCCGGCCGGCGGGCGCGATGAAGCCGATAGCTGAGAATTCGGGAGCCGCACGCCCGTGAAAAATCGGCCGCAGATTCACGATTTCGATTGGATTTTGCTCGCTCTCGTGGGGGCAATTAGCGGATTGGGTGTGCTTGAAATTTATTCCTCCACGCACGCGAGCGCCATGGCGGGCATGCAGTGGAAGCAATTGATGTGGATCGCGATAGGAATTCTGGGCATGTTCCTGATATCCCGCGTTGACTATCACACGCTCATGGATCAGGCGCCGGCGCTTTATTTGGTTGGGATCGCCGGCCTTCTGGTTGTCCTCGTACTCGGTTTTTCGCGGCTGGGAGCAAAGCGCTGGATCTCGCTGGGCGGATTGGTGAATTTGCAGGTTTCTGAGATAATGAAGTTGATTATAATCATCGTGCTGGCCCGTTACTTCGCGGAAGTACACACCGACCGCCTCACGCTGACGGACCTGGCGAAGATCAGCGCTATAACGCTTATTCCAGTGTTCTTGATTTTGAAGCAGCCTGACCTGGGAACGGCATTGGTGCTGGTTCCGGTTGCGGTGGTGGGGGCCTTCTTCGCGGGCATCGAGTGGAAGCATGCGGCGGTGGGCCTGCTTGTTCTTGCGTTATTGATTCCGCTGGGCTGGAACATGCGGCGTCATCTGAAGCCGTACCAGCAGCAGCGTATTCAGACGTTCCTGCACCCGGAGCAAGACCAGCGGGGCGCAGGCTACCAGATTTTGCAGTCGGAAATCGCGGTGGGTTCCGGCGGCTTCTGGGGCAAGGGATTCGGTAAAGGCAGTCAGAACCAGCTCGGCTTCGTGCCGGTGCGGTATTCGGATTTCATCCTGGCCGCGCTGGCCGAGGAACAAGGTTTCATTGGCGTTTGCGTGGTTTTGCTGTTGTACTTGGGCCTGATTTTGCGGCTCGTGGATAACGCGCAGAAGGCCAAGGATCGGGCCGGGATGTACGTCGTGATGGGTGTCACGGCGATTCTCGGTTTTCACGTTCTAGTTAACGCAGCCATGGTGATCGGAGATGTGCCGGTGACCGGTATACCTCTTCCGCTGATGAGCTACGGAGGATCGGCAACCGCTTTTGTGTTTTTGGCTTTGGGACTGGTGATGAATGTCCGCATGCGGCGATTCGTCAACTGAGTCCCGCGAGTAAGTTGTGAAAGTTTAGTAGCCGCGCTCCGGAAACCGGAGCCCGGCGTTTTCTAAGTTTTTGAATTGTTTGAATTGAGGAATGCATCGGGTGAGGAAAGTAACCCAGCAACATTTCAGATCTTTCCTGATTGGCCCGCCGTGGCAGGCAAACCGCACCACCACCTTCCGCCACACCGCCGCCGACGCGCGCGCATTTTTGCGCCGCCGCATCCGCATGCTCCCTGAGGAGTTTTCAAATGTCGAAGGAAATGGTTATCTCCGCGAACCCGCACGAGACGCGGGTAGCGATTCTGGAAGAAGGACAGCTTTGTGAGTATTACGTTGAGAGGGAAAAAGAATTTGCGTTAGTAGGGAGCATTTACAAAGGGCGTGTGACGCGCGTGCTGCCAGGCATGCAATCGTCCTTTGTGGATATTGGGCTGGATAGCGACGCCTTCCTGTACGTCACCGACTTTCTCGAAGGGATTGAGGAACTCGACGAGCACGTCGAGACAGCCAGCGAAAAGATTCCGGCGCCGACGGATCAGGGCGGGCTGCCGAGCACCCCGGCTGAAACGGTACCGCCCGAAATTCCCGCTGATGATACGAGCTTTGGTGCGCCAGAGAGTGGCCGGCACGAACCGGCGACACCCCTGGAAGCTTCACCGGTGAATCCGCCTCCGGCGCTCAATACTGCGCAGCCGGACCGTCCGCGCTACGAAAGTCGAAATCGGCAGGGACGTGACTTTGGCCAACGCGGTGGCGGCAGGCGCGGGGGACGTTTTAACCGCGGTGGACGCGGCGGTGGCGGGCGCGGCGGCGGCGGGAGGGCGCTATGGACGCGAGCTGCCGCAGTCAAAATACGCCCCCAGAACTTACGAAGATCGCCCAGGCGACGCAGGTGATGCGCCTGAAGGGCACGTTTCCGTGATTCTGCCTGGGGAATCCTTGGCCAGATACAAGGACAAGCCTCCTTCGGAGAATCCTCCCGCGGCTACCGAACAAGCCACTACCTTGCCGGATGAACAAACGAGCCGGTCATCTATTTTGGCCGAATCCGCTGAATCTGTTACGGAGACCGCCGCGACATCGAGCGCTTCGGAGTTCCGTCCGGAGCACCCGGAGAGCGCTCGACCTGCGTATCCAGCGCCGTCCTCTTCGGGTCTGGAGCCGCTGCCGGGTGAAACCCTGGCTAAGTGGAAGCAGCACGCGCCGCGAAATCCCAGAGGTCGCTGCGGAATTCCACTGAGGATGCAGAGCTGCACTCGGACTCCTCGGCGCCGGAAATGTCTGATCTTCTGCATCCGGACGAGATGCATGAAGTACAGCAGACCGCGGGCCTGAGTGAAGACGAAGCCGCCTCGCTCGCAGAGCATGTTGCCGAAGCGCAAAGCGAACAAGCGGAGCGCGAAGCCGAGGTGCGGGGTTTTGCCGCCGAGACGTCAGCCGGGGCCGTCGACGAATTGGTTGGAACCGAAACCGACGACGCAGAAGCAGATTCAGAGGGTGAAGCCGAAGAAGTGGAACTCGAGCACGAGGAAGCGGACGCCGAAGCCGAAGGGATGATCGCCCCGGGCCCGGAAATTGGCAATGAAGCCCAACAGGAATTAGCGGTGCCGCCGGAAGCGATTGCGCCGGAGAGCCTCTCGCCGATGGTTCTGGAAAATTCTCAGCCGCAAAGCCAGCAGCCGTATAAAGCCCGCATACGCGATGATTTTCGGGCGCGCATGCAGCATCCCGCCCGCCGAGGCGGGCGCGACCGAGGCCGACGCGATGATCGCGGCCGACGTCCGCAACGCAGTCAGGGCGGACATGGCAGCCATTACCGTCCGCAAGCGCGCCGGCCGCAACTGATCGCCGATCTGCTGAAGCAGGGCCAGGAAATTATCGTCCAAATCGCGAAAGAACCGCTGGGCAAGAAGGGCGCGCGCATCACCAGCCACGTTGCGCTTCCCGGGCGATTCCTGGTGTACATGCCGACGCTCGATCACACGGGTGTTTCCCGGAAAATCGCTTCGCCTGAAGACCGGGCGCGCTTGCGGCATCTGGTGAACGACGCGAAGGGCAGCGCGGGCGGAGGCTTCATCGTCCGCACCGCCGCCGGAAGCGCGGCGCCGGAGGAAGTTCGCGCCGACGTGGAATTTCTGACGCGCACGTGGTCGGAAATCAAGGCGCGCTCCGAGCAGCGCAAAGCGCCATCGCTGCTGCACCGCGACCTGAATCTGGTGGAGCGCATGCTTCGCGATCACATGAGCTCCGACTACACGGCGATTTGGGTGGATTCGGAGGAGGAGTACACCAAGGTTGTCGATTTCATGAGCCGTTTTCAGCCGGCGCTGGTGAGCCGCGTGAAGCTTTACACCAAGGAAACGCCGGTCTACGAGGAATTCGGCATCCAGCAGGAGATTGATAAGGGACTGCGTCCGAAAGTTTGGCTGAAATCGGGCGGATACATCGTGATCAACCACACCGAAGCGCTGGTGGCGATCGATGTGAACACGGGCAAGTTTGTGGGCAAGGGATCGAACCGGCTGGAGGATACGATTGTCCGCACGAACCTGGAAGCGGTGAAGGAAATCGTCCGGCAGATGCGGCTGCGCGACCTGGGCGGCATCATCGTGATCGACTTCATCGACATGGAAGAGCGGCGCAATCGGGAGAAAGTAATGGCCGCGCTCGAAGATGCGCTGCGCGCGGATCGAGCGCCGTCAAAGGTGCTGCGATTCAACGAATTCGGGTTGGTAGCCATCACTCGCAAGCGCACCAAGCAGGCGCTGGAACGCACGCTGTGCCAGCCGTGTCCTTATTGCACGGGCTCCGGCATGGTGAAATCCGTTCCCACGCTGTGCTACGAAATTCAGACCGAAGCGCGCAAAATGGCGCCGGAAATGGAGTCGGGCAGCATTACGCTGCGCGTCCATCCCGAAATTGCCAAGGCGCTGAAGACGCGCGAGTCGTCATTGATCGAGGAACTCGAGCGCTGGACCCGAAAGAGCGTGATCATTCAGGCCGATCCTACGCTTCACTGGGAACAGTACGATATTTACTAGAGGCTAGCTGCTGGAGGTTAGAGGCTAGAGGGAAAAGCAATACTACCTTGTGGCACAGACACTCCTGTCTGTGCGGTTGTTATTGCATGGCAGATTCGAGAGCACAGGCAAGAGTGCCTGTGCCACGCAAAAGCATCAGTCCACAGGAAAAAGTCCCACCAGTCCGATCCTTTTCATATTTCACTCGTACGTACAAATTCGGTCGCGAAACGCCCGTAAACAGGGACTTAGCGGCTACTTTTTGATCTTTGGAGGGGTATGAAATGGCGGAAACGCAAAGGGACAAGAGAATACGCGCATTGGCGCTTTACGCGAGCCTGGAGCGCGCGCTTTATTCGCTGGACGAGCTGCTGGACAACCAGTGCGCGACCTACGGGCTTAGCCGAAGCCAGTATCGGGTGCTGGAGCATTTGTTTTTGTACGGGGCGATGGCGACTGGAAGGCTGGCCGGAAGAGTGCTGTTCGGCGAGAGCACGATCAGCGTGGTGACCAGGAATTTGGCGAAGGTGGGCCTTCTGGTTCGCCGCGGCGACGAAGCAGACGGCCGCAAGGCAATCGTTCATTTGACCGAAGTTGGGAAGGAGCTTGTCGGGGAGATTCTGCCGAAGCGCGCGAAGCTGCTGCGGGCAAAGGTGTGCGTCCTAGGCAAGCACGAACAGGAGCATCTTTCTCGCCTCTGCGGAAAGCTGGCGCAAGGCGATGCGGTGAAATTCATGATGGAGATTACGATAGATGATGAGTATCTGGCGGAGCGGTGAGAGGCATCGCAATACTGGCACCCGGCGGGATGACAGTCGGCCACAGTGCGATGCGGGGCGCGGGTCGGAGAAAACATGCTGCGAGAGAGTCAGCGCAGAGGTGTCAGGGCTGACCTTCCACCTTGCTAGAAGTTAGAAGCTAGAGGTTAGAGGATAGAGACGGAAAAGCAAGACGATCTTGTGGCACAGACACTCTTGTCTGTGCGGTTTTGTTGCGTGGCAAATTCGAGAGCACAGGCAGGAGTGCCTGTGCCACTCAGACGTCAGTTGTTTCCGGTGTTTGGCGCTGCGGCTGGGCTGGCCTTGCGCATGTCGATGGTCCGGAAGCCGGCTGGCATTTCGAAGAGCTTCGCATCGGGCTCGCCGAGATTTATCTCGCTGACGGTGAATGTCTGAGTGCCGACGCGCGGGTCTTGGCGCTTCTCGATCAGGTTGATTCCCAGTTGCGGTGAGTACCAAAATTCCTTAACGATCGTGATGCTCCGGTCGTTGCCGATCGTGCCGGAGTTGAGCGTGGTTGTTTCCCGCGTGCCGACGGTCTCGACACCGCTCACTGAATCGTTGCCAAGGGGCGCGCGGGTGAGAAATGCCTTGCCGCCATCGAGCGGACCCGCGGGAATCACTGGAGCCGGGGATGTGGGCGCGAAATAGCCGCGCAGCTCACATCTGCGTTCGATGGGATGGCAGAAGTAGATTTCGTGCGTCTGCGGATCGGAGATCTCAATCTGACTGATCCGATTTTCGCGCGGATCGCCTTCGGGATAAAGGTAACGGCGCTGCTGATAAATGCGACCCAGATTATCGCGAGCGATGATGCGGTGATTTTGAATCGTCACCGTGCTGCCGTCATCGAGCCGGCGGACCCAGGTTGTGCTGACGGTTGCGGTGAAGGGCGCGTTGGTTAGCGGCGGGACGGTAATGCTCTGAACCATCAAGCGCGTACCGCCGCTGGGCGCATGCAGGCCGTCTTGCGGAGCTTGCGCGACCGATGAAGGAATGGAAAGTGCGGCGAGACCACCAAACAGCAACAGAAGCGATGCGCGCCTCATGATTGGCCTCCTGCCGGGGAGCCAAATGCGCCTGATAGCATAATGCACCATTCCTTAATGCCGCAAATGCCGTAAGCCGTTCGGGGCCTAGGTGGTGTCACACGACGATGATTCTGGCAGCGAAGAGAGGTCCTTCGACTGCGTCCCGCGCCGCGCACACACCGCGCGAAGGATTAAAAGGCGCGGGACTCCGCTCAGGATGACGTGTTGGACTTTATCTCCCTGTCACCGGATTCTTGTAGTGATAGGGTGGGACGAAGACATCGGGATATAGCTTGTAGGGGACGGTGGTCGGCTGATCCGGTGGGAAGCCGGCGATGGCGCCTGGAGCGGGATTGCCGCCCTGGTCCCAGCCCTTGTAGTAGTCGACGTAATAGGTCATGTAGTAGTGCAGCTTTTTGATTTTCCAGACGCCGTCTTCTTTCACGTACTCGTTCTCGTAGGTTCCCTCCGCCCACTGCGCGCTGCGGTGCAGCATGCCGAACTGCTCGAAGGCGCGGAAGCGAGCGTTGGCCGTGAGGCCGTCTGGAGCGACATCGATTTTGGGTTGAAGCTGCATGTGATTGAAAAGCGTTCCATACTTCAGCTGAGGAAGCGTGTGCAGGTAGGCGCGGACGCGATCCTGGCCAACCCACACGCCGCGCAAGCCGATCTCGAGCGTGCCGTCTTTCGCGAAAAGGTCGGCGGTCTGGTCCCACTCGCATTTATCGACGTAATAGCCGTACGCGGCTTGCAGGTTGGAGATGGCGATGAAGTCCTGCGAATTTTGCACCTGCTTCTGAAGCTGTGCGACGGCGGTCTTCAGGGCTTCGATTTCTGCCGTCACGTTCTTTTTTTCTCCGTCGGCCCGCGCGGGTGCGCGATTTCCGAGGGCCACACAAAACAGCGCCAACACCAGAAGAGCTGCGAGCGAGCGGATTTTCATTGGAGATGCCTCCGTTTTGTCTATCGCGTCGAGGGTGGAAGGTAACGGAAAGTAGGGTGCTTGGCAAGGGCGGTGGCACAGCCTCTCTTCTCTGTGCGGTCTGATTGCATGGCAAATTCGAGAGCACAGGCAAGAGTGCCTGTGCCACGAACTGCGAATCGGCGGCATCACTTAGCGCCTGGCGGCGCATCGTAGTAGACTAGGTGCATAGCTCGTCTGGCCATCAACCAAAGGAGAAGTGAAATGCGCGAGAGAAAAATCCTCTCGATTATGGCGCTGGTTGTGGCGCTCGCGATTGGCTGCGCGAAGAAGGTGGATGACGCAGCGCTGGTAACCAGCATCCAGTCGCAAATGTTTTCCGATTCACAGCTGAAGGACGCGAATCTGCAGGTGGCGTCGAACAAGGGCCAGGTCACGCTGACGGGAACCGTTTCGAGCACGGCCGCGCACCTGGACGCCTACAAGATTGCGACACAAACTCCTGGCGTGACGTCCGTGAACGATCAGGTGACGGTGCAGGAACCCCAAGCTGCCCAGGCTGCTCCAACTCCAGCGCCGGCGGAAGCACAGCCCCCTGCGGAGACCAAGCGGGAGCGGCGGCGTCGCGAGGCGCGTGAGGCGCGTGAGAAAAAACATCATGCGCGGCCGGCGACGGAAGAGGTCGCGCAGAATGTTCCGCAAAATCCTGATCCACCGCCTCAGCCAGCGCCGCAGGAACAAGCTCCACCGCCGCCCGCCGAACCTGCCGCGGCTCCGACGCCTGCGCCAACTCCGCCGCCACCTCCTCCTCCGCAGCCGAGGCCAGTGCGGATCGACGCGGGCACGACCGTCACAATTCGCATGATTGACGGAGTCGATTCCTCCGTGAATCAACCCGGCGAGATATTCCATGCTTCGCTCGACGCGCCGCTCGTGGCTGGCAACGAAGTGGTGGCACCGCGGGGGACCGACGTGTACGTGCGATTGGTGTCCGCCTCGCAGGCGGGAAAATTCAACGGCAAGAGCGAATTGCACTTGGAGCTCATCAAGTTGGAACTCCATGGCCAGTCGTATCCGCTGATCAGCAGCACCTATTCGCTAGCGGGCGGCTCGCGCGGCAAAAACACCGCCGAAAAAGTGGGCGGCGGTGCCGTGCTGGGCGCGATTATCGGCGCCATTGCCGGCGGCGGTAAAGGCGCCGCGATTGGCGCGGGAGTCGGCGGCGCGGGCGGGGGAGTTTACCAGGCGGCGACGCACGGGAAGCAAGTGAAAATTCCGTCGGAAACGAAACTGGATTTCCAGCTCGATCAACCGGTGACCATCATGGTGATGCCGCGGCCCGCACCCGAGAATCAGCAGTAGCTCGCTAAATTCACAAAAGCGGAGGGCGAAAGAAAATTCGCTTTCCGCTTTTTTGTTTTTTTCCCTCTGCTCCTCTCGCTCAAAAAGACCGATCCGAAAATTGCTACGTCGCACCGTGCACGGTATGGCTGACATCGAAGAGAGATTCCTCGACTCCGTGTCCCGGCGCTTCGCGCAAGAGCAAAGGCGCGGGACACTCCGCTCGGAATGACACGGCGGTGCCTCCCCCTGCTAAAGCAGGGGGCTTCCACCGAACCCTCCCTTGAAACGAAGCGCGCCCCACGACACCGCGTCCACGCCAAAAATCGGCTGGATGGGTTTGCTTGCCGATGCTAGGCTTACTCGCGCAGACGCAAATCCTGTGCGGGGAGGCCATCCTTCGTGAAGGCTTTCGGTTTCTTGTTGCTGTTGGCTGGCTGGGGCCTCGTTTTAGCTGCGCTGGCACTGCTCGCGGCCAGCGTTCCGCGGGCTATTTTCGTGCTTGCCGGCGTGTGCGTCGAATTAGTGGGACTTGCCCTGGTAATGCGCGCGCATTTGGTTCCACAAGGCGCACGCGAGTGACTCCTCCTCCCACTCCAGCGGCTTCCGATGCCGCTTCGCTGCTCACCATAATTTTCATTCTGCTGATTCCGTGCGCCATCGCCGGGCTTGCGCTGATGAATGCGGGGCTGGGGCGTTCGCGCAGCGCGGCGCATTCGATCACGTCGTGTTTGTGCGTTCTCGCAATCGCGGTGGTGGCCTATTTCGTCTGCGGCTTCGCGTGGCAGGGATTCGCGGGACCGGCATCTCAGGTGGTCGCGACCGGCGGCAAAAGTTGGAGTTGGATCGGCTCCGGGCCATTTTTTCTGAGGCACCTGGCGCTGGATGGTTCACCGGAGTCGCTCGCGGCACTGTTCGGAATGCTCAGCGCAGCCCTGTGCGCAATGATTCCTCTGGGCAGCGGAGCCGACCGCTGGCGGTTGGGCGCGTGCTGCGTTTCCACCGCGATTCTGGCTGGATGGACCTATCCGCTTTTCGCGCACTGGGTATGGGGCGGAGGATGGCTCGCGCAACTCGGCGCGAACTATGGTCTGGGGCGCGGATTTGTCGATACGGCAGGGCGCCGGCACGATACAAGCCGTGGGCGGCGTTACTGCGTTATCGATTGCGTGGATCTTAGGAGCGCGCAGAGGAAAATACGTGCGCGACGGAATGCCCATCGCTATCCCCGGCCACAATTTAGTGCTCGTAGTGTTCGGGTGCTTGCTCGCGCTGATTGGCTGGTGGGGATTGAACTCCGCTGGCGCGATCCTTTTTAACAGTGCGGCCCCGGGGCAAGCAGTCCTCGTGGCAATCAACACGGTTTTGGCGGCAGCGGCTTCCGCGTTGACGGCGGCGGCGATCACGAAAGTGCGTTTCGGCAAGCCGGACGCATCGCTTACCGCGAACGGATGGATCGGCGGGCTTGCGGCCAGCAGCGGAGCGTGCGCATTTGTGGTTCCTGCTGAAGCGGTAGTGATCGGGGCCGCGGCTGGGGCTTTGATCACGTTCGCCATTGAATGGTTCGAATTGCGAATGCGCGTGGACGATCCCGGCGGTGCAATTTCTGCGCATGCGGTGGGCGGCTTGTGGGGAGTCCTGTCAGTGGGAATATTTGCGCGAATTCCGGCGACGGAATTGAATGCGGCCGGCGCGTCTGCGATCGGTCAATCCGGACAGTGGCTCGCTCAGCTTGTGGGAATCGCGACATTGATCGGATTCGTGTTGCCGCTTACGTATGGTTTGAATTGGCTGGTGGACAGAGTCTATCGCTATCGCGTGGCGGCTGAGGGCGAGCGGCAAGGTTTGGACCTCTACGAGCTGGGCGGCGGCGCGTATCCCGAATTCATCGTTCACAACGAAGAGTTCATGGATCGGTGAAATTGCGATGAGCGTTGGCGCCGAATCGGCGGCGTTACTCAGGGCCGTTGTAAACGGCTTGCAATTCCTATGTGGGCGGTACTATAAGCTGAGGCGATGTAACCTGCGCGCGAGCGAGGCCGTCTCTAGAGGCGTCGGGCGCTGAGTTTGTTCAATACGGGAGTAAACCCATGAATAGACGTAAGCTCTTATCGCTGCTTGGAATGTCTCCGGTTCTTTTGGCGAACACCTCCGCTAAAGCCGATCCCCTCACGAAAAACTCCGAGCCCGCGAATGACACCGGCTCAATGGGCGGCAAAGTGACGGCGGTGAATCCTAAGGGCACGCCTCCCGCAATAAAGTTGATACCCATGGCTCCGCGGCTGGATTCGCTCGACGGCAAGACCGTCTACTTCGTTGATACGGGTTTTCACGGTTCCGATACGCTGCTCGAGCAGATGCAGATTTGGTTCAAGGAAAACATGCCCGACGTCAAAACTGTTTTCCGGCGAAAAGCGGGACCTTATGCGCAAGACGATCCGGCGCTATGGAAAGAAATCAAGGAAAAGGGTAACGCGACGATCATGGCCGTTGGGCATTGAAGCACTTGCGCCCCAGCGACCGTCGGTCACTGCATAACAACGGAAAAGATGGGAATTCCGAGCGTACCCATAATCACGAAAGCGTTTAAGAATTTGGTGGTCCTCAACGCGGCGAAACGCGGGATGCCGCACCAACGCATCACGTTCACGCCGCACCCGGTGTGGGGTAAGACACCCGACGAGCTTCGCGCCTACGTCAACGGCCCCGATCCGGTGAGCGGCAAGCCAATGATGAAGGAGGTTGTGGCCAATCTGACGACTCCGCTGACAGACGAAGAAAACAAAACGGGGATGGTTTCAGTTTCGATCGGCCCGCCAACTTTTACAGATACGCTCGACAATCTGCAAGAATTTTACATGAATAATGGCTATACGGATTTCATGCCGATCATTGTGCCGACTCAAGAAAAAGTCGAAACGATGCTCAAGGCGACGAGCCATCATCCCGATGAAATGGTCGGCAAAATGGCCGCTGGAGCTTACCCGGCATGGAGCTATAACGTCAGGCAAGTGGCAGCGAGCGCGGTGATGGCCGGCGCACGGCCGGAATATTTTCCCATCATCCTCGCGATCGCGTCTTCGGGAATTGCGTCGCTTTTCAGCTCGACGAATTCGTTCGCTTTCGCGATGGTGATCAATGGGCCGATTCGAGACAAGCTCGAATTCAATTATGGAATCGGCGCGCTGGGACCGTTTGCTCAAGCCAACGCCACCATTGGACGCGCCTGGACAATCCTATCGAAGAATCTCGGAAACGGCGGAATCCCGGGCGATACGTATCTCGGATCTCTCGGCAATAACCTGAATTACAACAATGTGGTGATTGCGGAGAATGAGTCGGAAAGCCCGTGGCCTCCTTTTCATGTGCAGCGGGGCTTCAAGGCGGAAGAAAACGTGGTCAGCATTTTCCGCGGGCTCGGCGTGGTACCCGGCCAAGTGGCTCGAGGCAGCAGCGTCAACCAAAACCCGCAATTTGATTATCAGCTGAGCGATCTCTTCAGCACGTTCACGGGATTTTTCGGCGCGCTTGTGATTGCCGATCCGTTGGTCGCCAAACGCCTGAAAGAGCAGGGCTACGACACGAAGGAAAAATTGATCGATTGGCTTTACAAGAACACGACGCAAACGGTGAAGGACTACAAGAGCAGGAACTACGCGTACTTGTTCGATTACCCGCGCGCACTACAAGGCGTGGAGCCTTACGCTAGCTGGTACAAATTGCCGGACGATACGGTGATCCCGCATTTCCCGCGGGCCAGCGACTTTAATATCGTGGTTGCGGGCGGACAAACCAACGCCTACCCGCAGGCCGGTAACTTGAGCTATGGCGTAAGCGTCTCTATAGATAAATGGATGTAGTTGGACGCGGCGTTATAGAAGATGAGGTTTTGATGTACAGGATGCATAATAGTTAAGAAGGACGAGGTGAGAAATGAACAGGCGCAATCTATTATCGCTGCTGGGAATGTCGCCAGTTTTACTGGCCGGAGCTACTGCCGAGGCGAAAACGAAGACAAAGGCTGCAGCTAGCGCCGGCGGCGCAAAGTTGGAAGTGCTCAATCCGCGCGGTATGCCGCCCCCGATTACTTTGATTCCGATGGCGCCGCGGCTTTCGTCGCTCGACGGCAAGACGATTTTTCTTGTTTCCGATGGCTTCCCTGGCGCCGATCGCTTTCTCGCGCAGGTGGGGGACTGGTTCAAGAAAAATATGCTGAGTGTGCATACGGAATATCGGCTGAAAGCCGGAGGTTTCGCCGATGACGATCCCAAGCTGAACGCCGAAGTGAAAGCTAAGGGAAACGCCGTCATCATGGCGATTGGGCATTGAAGCACGTGCACCCCAGCGACCGTTGGTCACTGCATAGAATACGAAAAGATGGGGATTCCGGCTGCTCCGATGGTGACGATCGCCTTCAAGGATCTCGCCAAAACTAATTGCGCGAAAAGAGGCATGCCGCTGCAGCGCATCGCCTTCACGCCACATCCTGTGTGGGGCAAGACGGACGAGCAGATGTACGCCTACCTCGACGGGAACGATCCGGTGAGCGGCAAGCCCCTGATGAAGGAAGTGGTTGATTCGCTCACGAGGCCGCTTACCGCGGAAGAGTCCAAGACTGGAACTGTGACTCCTCCAGTCGGAGCGCCAACCTTCAGCGACACGTCAGATAATTTGCAGCAGTATTTCCTCGACAATGGCATGACGGATTTCATGCCCGTGATCCTGCCCACGCAGGAAAAAGTGGAAGCGATGCTGAAGGGCACGAGCCACAAACCGGACGAAGTGGTCGGCAAGATGACGCCGGCACGAGGAGCGTTTCCGGAGTGGAGCTACACCGTCAAGCAAGTAGCCGTAAACGCGGTGATGGCCGGAGCGACGCCCGACTACTTCCCGACCCTTCTGGCGATCGCCTCCACCGGAATCTCAGCGCTCTTCAGTTCCACCAACTCGCTGGTTTCCGCAGCGGTGATCAATGGACCGATCCGCGACAAGCTCCAAATGAATTACGGCATCGGAGCGATGGGCCCGTTCAATCAGCCCAACGCCGTAATCGGGCGCGCCTGGACGCTGATGTCCAAGAACCTCGATGGCGGCGGAATTGCCGGCGAGACTTACATGGGCTCGCAGGGAAACGTGATCAACTACAATAACCTGATCATTCCGGAGAATGAAAAAGATAGTCCCTGGCCTCCCTTCCATGTGCAGAAGGGTTTCAAGCCGACGGACAACGTGATCAGCTTCTTCTTCGGTTTCAGCATTTCGCAGGGGCAGGGAGCCAAGGGCCTCGGCATGAAGCCGGTGCCGCATTTCCACGAAGCGATGGCCGCCAACTTCGCGCCGTTTGCTTCTCTATTTGGCGCGATGGTGATTTGCGATCCGCTGGTGGCCAACGGGCTGGGGGACCTTGGCTACAAGACGAAGGAGCAGCTCGCCGATTGGCTTCAGAAAAATACCACTGTCACCGTGAAGGACGTCAAAACGATGCTGTTTAGCGGTCTGCCAAGAGGTCCGCAGGCGGCGAACCTTACCGACGACATGGTAATTCCGAAGTGGCCGAAGACGGACGCGTTCAACTTCATCGTCTGCGGCGGCCAAACCAATCCTTACCATCAGGTGGCGAATATGAGCTACCGGCTGAGCGTCGAGATCGATAAGTGGGTGTAAAGATCTGAATCGCTATTTCCGCGGCTGGTGAATTCCGGCCGCGGGAATGGCACGTTCTTCAACTTCTTCACTTCGCTTCCGCAAATAGCCGGCTATTTTTTCTCGATGGACTGGTCTGTCTGCACAGTGGGTGAGCGAGCTAGGTTCGTCTCGATCGTGATTTTCTGATAGGGCAGCAAATTCACATCGGTTTCGAACGGCACGTATCCCGTCGAACTGATCTTCACGTGATGTCTTCCTGGATTGACGAGCATGGCCTGACCCCAACCGTTGAATTCGCGCACCGTTCCTGCGAACGCGCCATCGAGAAACACCGCAGCTCTATCCGGTTTGACTTTGATCTTGATCTGAGACTTTACGGCGGACGATTTGGCGCGAGAGTCCTTCTCCATCGTGACGGGCACCACAATTTTCTTGCCGGCCGCTACGGTAATTTTCTGGTTGAAGTCTATGTATCCAGCTTGCCGGACTGAGATTTCGTGTTCGCCGGGCAAAAGCAGGAGTTTCTTATTGCCTTTCAATTCCGTCACGTAGCCGACATATTGACCGTCAACCCAAACTCCGGACGACTCGGCGGCTTTGTCGTCGGCGTGGAATTCGACTTGGCCGAGCACTTTGTTGTCCGCGTGAAGCGTCGGCAGAACCGACAAGAGTAGGATGACAACCTGCAGAGCCGCCGTGCAAAAATTTGCGCGCCTGTTCATCACGATCCCCCCGGATGAGCAATTCTACCAGTCCCAGGGGGTTGAGGAACGTAGTAAGAAAGGCAAAATGCGGGCCGAAAAACCTCAGGCCTTCCCGGCAAACGTCGCCCGGGAACGCCTGAGCTACATTTTCAGGCGCAATGACGGGCGGGTGGCGCACAAGTAGCCAAGCATGTGCGGCGGGCACGATATATCGTGCCCCTACGAAGACACGACCGGAGCTTCGCCTAACGATTGTCACGCCTACGGCAGACTAAATGCGATGTAGGTGTTGCCTGCGGTCTCGAAGATGTATTGCTTGCCATCCACTTCGTAGCTGATGGGATTCGAGCGCGCGGAGTGGCCGAGCTGGATGTTCCACAGCGGCTTTCCAGTCTCGGCATCGAGCGCAAAAAAATTCCCTTCGTCAGTCCCGCTGAATACCAGGCCGCCGGCGGTGGAAAGCACGGGTACCCAGGCCGGCGCCAGCAGCTTGAACTGCCATTTCAGCTTGCCTGTGGTGGCTTCGAGTGCGCGAATTGCGCCATAGGATTGGTCGCCGAGCAGCGCGCGAATTCCTCCTCCGCCTACAATTCCTTTTGGCGGCCCGGCTTCGATTTTTCCCGTGCCCTTGATGTAGTACGCGCCGGTTTCATGGACGCTCACGTAGAAAAGTCCCGTTTGCGGGCTGTAGGACGGGCTGGTCCAGTCAACGCCTCCGGTGACGCTCGGGTAAACCAGCGTTCCCGCGCCGAGCGTTGGCTGCTGGTCCGGCGCGAGAATCGGGCGGCCATTCGCATCGAGCCCCTTCGCCCAGGTTTCCTTCACAAACGGAACGCCGGTGATGAATTTCCCCGTGGCACGGTCGAGAACGTAGTAAAAGCCGTTGCGATTAGCGAAGCCGACTAATTTTCGCGGCTTGCCGTCGATATTGGCGTTGAATAAAACGGGAGGTTCATCCGAATCCCAGTCATGATTTTCGTGCGGCGAAAACTGGAAATACCATTTTATCTTTCCCGTGTCCGGATCGATCGCGATCAATGAACAGGTGTAGAGGTTATCGCCGGGGCGGTCGTCGTCATTGAAATCCGGCGCTGGATTTCCAGTGCCCCAATAAATCAAATTCAGGTCGGGATCGTAGGAGCCATTGTTCCACGTGGTGCCGCCCGCGCTTTCGGCGGCGCCATTACCCCAAGTTTCCGCGCCCGGATCGCCGGGCCTGGGAGTGGTCCACAGGCGCCAAAGCCGTTTGCCGGTCTTCGCATCGTAGGCGTCGAGAAATCCGCGGACGGCCGCTTCGCTTCCCGCGATGCCGACAATAATCTTTCCATCGATGGCCAGCGGCGGCCCCGTCATCGCATAACCCATGGCATTGTTCGCAATGT
The DNA here is from genome assembly GCA_963723845.1 of uncultured Acidobacteriota bacterium. Lineage (GTDB taxonomy): Bacteria > Acidobacteriota > Terriglobia > Acidiferrales > UBA7541 > Palsa-295. Next base: position 5,098 of record CAVRSO010000121.1, on the reverse strand, counting down.
GAACGTCCCAGCGCACGGCGCCTGTCTTCGAGTCCAACGCAACCAGATGCGAGTCAACCGTTCCGATGTAGACGGTATCGCCCAGCACCGCTACGCCTCGGCTCGTGGAGCTCAAGCCAATTGCGACTACGTGCTCGGGGAGAGAGGGCGACCACGTCCACAGTTTGAGGCCAGTGCGAACATCCAGCGCCGTCACCGTGCTCGGCGGCTCGGTGATGTACATCACGCCGTCCGCCACAACGGGAGAGCATTCCAGGTTCGCGACACCGTGCGGCGGCTGGTACATCCACGCGACTTTCAGGCGCGAAACATTTTGACGGTCGATCTGTTTGAGCGACGAATACTGCTGTGAGGAATAGCCGCCGCCGTAGGTCAGCCAATTCTGAGGTTCGTTTTGCGAGTGCAAAAGGCGCTGGTAGGTGATGCCCTGCGCCGGAGCGTCTGCCGGGTGCCAGGCCAACGCGGCAAAAAGAAAAGCGCATTTGACGAGTCTCATTGGGCGCCCTTCAAGCTCGCAAGATAGGCGACGAGATCGTTGACCTGCGCGTGCCGATAATTTGTCCTTGAAGCTGGGCATTACGCTCTTGCCGGATTCCTTTTTCAATTCGCGCAGATCAGTCTTCCGGAACGAATGGAAGTTGCCCTGCACATCTTTGATAACGATGTGGAAGGAATCTTCCGCCGCGCGCGTGCCATCGAACGCATGTCCCGCCCTGGTGACCACATGCACATACAGAAAATCGAGTTGGCCGCCGCTTTCCAGAAAAACGTGCTCCTGCGGTAAATCGGTCCCTGGATACAACACGGCGTTGCGCAGGTAGTTCGGCCCGCGCATTTTGCCCACGGTTGTCAGCTCCGGCCCGATGCCGCTGCCTTCTCCCGCAACAATGTGGCAGCGCCGTGCAGCCGCTCGAATCGTATACTTCCTTGCCTTTCGCCGGATCGCCGGTAACTGTGCCTGTGTCCTTTGGCGTGAGCGAGAGAAGGTATGCGACCACTTGCTGAATTTGCGCGTCACTGATCTGGCCGGCGAAGGCGGGCATCCCGCCGCTCAAACCATTCTTAATGATGTTCGCAACTACATCAGCGCCCAAACGAAACGGAATGCCCTGGATATTGGGACCCATCGCGCCGCCGCCATCCAAACCGTGGCAGGTGGAGCAACGTGTCTCGAAGGCTTGCTTGCCCTGCTGAAGACCTTCCGGGGTTGGGTTCACAACGGGAGAATTCTGCGCGGCTGCCGGACCAACGGGAAAAACGCTTGCCGCCAATCCGGTTGAAAGCAGAATGAACGCGAACAATCGCACAATCATCGAGAGCGTTACGCGCGAGCCATTTTCGCGGGCTTTACCAGTAGGCGATCCATCGTCCCGCAAAAATTACGCCGACCCAGAGCACGAGCGAAAACGCGCCGGCCAGCTTCGCTGCGGTCGGCGTCACCGCCGCAAGGTCCCATTTGTCCACGCGTTGGTAAATGGTGGTGTGAAAAACCAGAGCGTTGATGCCTGCCAGAAGAATCAGGCACATTTTCAGCAAAAAAGCGCCGTTGTTGTAAAGCTTGGTGGCTTCGGAGGAAAACAAGAGCGTGCCTGAAATAATCATGATCGCGAAACCGCACCAAGCCCAAGGCAGAAGCGTCCTGTTTAATTTCGAGACCGGCTGCTCCTTCAGCACAAGGCCCAGCAGCCGCAGATCGAGCATTCCCGTCGCGCTGACCAATATGACGATACCCCAAACGTGGATGCTCTCAATGAGCGGGAAGAGCCATAGTGAATCCGAAATGTGAGAGCCAACCGCTGTTTCCTGAATCCATTTGAAGATTTCCGGTGCGTTTGGTGCCTGCATTTTATAAAAGTCCCCATTTCAAAGAAAAAGGCGCCATTCTTCGGCGCGTTGCACAAAACCGCCTTACATTATGTGCGGCTCCGCATCTTGTCAAGGACGTATGGCCGCGTGATTTCGTTGCAAAATTTTGGGCGCAAGTAAGCGGGCAAGCAGCGATCAACGCCATTTCAGCTTTTTAACGTCTACTGTCGGAGGCGGGAATTTCATGCGCATGCTTTCCAGCGTCTCCGTGATGATGTGCGAAACGGCGAGGTTGCGAAACCATTTTTTGTTCGCGGGGATAATGTACCAGGGCGCGTGATCGGTGGTGCACTTCGTGAGGGCGTCTTCGTAGGCGCCGACATAATCGTCCCAGAAATTCCGCTCGGCAAAATCAGCGTCGGAAATTTTCCATCGCCGGTCCGGATCGTCAATGCGCTGCTGGAAGCGGCGCTTCTGCTCGTCTTTGCTGATGTGCAGGAAGAATTTCAGGATCGTGACGTTGTTGTCGCGCAGCATGGCTTCAAAGTTGTTGATTTCTTCGTAGCGGCGCGACCACACCTGCTTCGGCGCCAATTTGTGAACGCGCACCACCAGAACATCTTCATAGTGAGACCGGTTGAAGATTCCAATGTCGCCGTGCTGCGGAACGGCCTTGTGGATGCGCCATAGAAAGTCGTGCTGCAGCTCCTCGATGGATGGTTTCTTGAAGGGAGTTACAACGCAGCCTTGCGGATTCACGCCCGCCATTACGTGGCGAATGGTGCCATCCTTGCCGGCGGCATCCATTCCTTGCAGGACGATGAGCAGCGCGCGTTTATGCTCGGCGTAGAGAAGGTATTGCAGCTTGTCCAACTTCTCGGTCTCTTTTTCAGCGCTGGCCTTGGCCTTGTGGCCTTTGTCCCACCCGAGAGTGTCTTCGGGGTCCCACTTCGAGAGCTTTACCTTCTTGCCCGGCGAGGCGATCAGTTCCTTGCTGAAGTTCGTCTTCATCTAGTTCGCGGCCTCCGCTGCCGGAGCACACTTCCAAGTTTACGCTGCCACAGCGCGCAACACGCCGCAAGGAGAATCCTTGTGGACTATCCTAGCTTTGGTGATCATGCAGCCGTCGGCATGCCGGGAGAGAAGAAGGCGATTCGCGATGCTGTAGAATTCTATTCTGTGCCGGACGGCGTATCGAGGATAATGGAATCGAAGTATCGGTTTGCGGCGCGGGCACTTTTGTCCAGCTCCGAATGCTAACAACAGCGATTCCACTGCGATTCGCGACAACTCCACACACCACCAAGGACCATGGCAAAAGTTACCACGTTATTTTGGGACAACGGCGGCGTGATCCTCACGAACGGGTGGGACCGCGGCTCACGGCAGAAGGCCGTCGCGAAATTTCATCTCGATTGGACGGATTTCGAGGACCGCCATGAATTGATGCTCAACGCCTTCGAGTGTGGCCAGACTAGCCTGGACGAATATTTGCGGCGTGTAGTTTTCTATCAAGAGCGGCCGTTCGCGCCCGACGAATTCAAGCAGTTCATGTTCCAGCAGTCACAAGCGTGCCCTGAGGCGCTGGCGTTTCTGGGGAACCTGGCGCGAACGCGGCGCTATCTGAATGCTACGCTGAACAATGAATCGCTCGAGATCAACGAATACCGAATACACACATTCCATCTGCGGGATTATTTCGAGGTGTTTTTCAGTTCGTGCTACCTCGGAGCGCGCAAACCGGGTCGCGGAATTTATGCCCTAGCGCTGAAAATCACCCAGCGTGAACCCGGGGAGTGCGTTCTGATCGACGACCGCGGGCTGAATCTGGAATGCGCGCAAGAACTGGGAATGCACGCAATACAATTCCAGAATGTTCCGCAGCTTCAGGCCGACCTGGCGAAATTGGGAGTGAGCGCGGGGGCGGATTGATCGTTTCAGGGAAAACAGATCGCTCGACTTTGGTTCAACTTACGATGGAAGGCTGGAGGAAAAAATCATGGAACTGGGAATGATTGGGCTGGGGAAGATGGGCGCGTTCATGACCGAACGCCTGGTACGTGGAGGGCATCGAGTGGTCGCATTCGACCGCGATCCCGCGGCAGTGAAACGCGTGGCGGATAAGGGCGCAGCAGGAATCGACTCGCTTGAGAAATTGATCGGGCAATTGAAAACACCAAGAGCCGTTTGGCTGATGGTCCCTTCCGGCCCCCCGGTAGACCAGACGATCGATTTGCTGACGCCTCATATGGCGCCGGGCGACACGATCATTGACGGTGGGAACTCGTACTACAAAGACTCGCAGCGGCGCGCGGCGGGGCTTCAGCAGAAGAAAATGAACTTTGTGGACTGCGGGACGAGCGGCGGCGTCTGGGGCTTGACGGAAGGTTACAGCATGATGGTCGGCGGCGACGCTGATTTGGTGAAGCGGCTCGCGCCGATTTTCCAAACGCTTGCGCCAGGGCCGGACAAGGGCTGGGGGCGCGTGGGCCCGGCGGGCGCGGGACACTTCGTAAAAATGGTCCACAACGGAATCGAATACGGAATTATGCAGGCGTACGCCGAAGGCCTCGACCTCTTCCGTCACAAACAGGAATTTAATCTCGACCTCTTGCAGATTTCGAAGATATGGCAATTCGGGAGCGTGATTCGTTCGTGGCTGCTGGATTTGACGGTGGACGCTCTATCGAATAATCCGCATCGCTGCAAGGAATCGAAGCGTATGTGACGGATTCGGGCGAGGGGCGATGGACGGTGATCGAGGGAGTGGAACTCGGTGTCCCGCTGCCAGTGATTTCGGGGGCGCTCGATACGCGGTTCAGGTCGCAGGATCCGCAACCGTTTGCCAACAAGCTGCTGGCGATGATGCGGCACGAGTTTGGAGGACACGCGGTGAAAACCGCCGGGAAAGAATGATGCAGGTTTCGTCCAGATGACAATGAATACGCGCATATTCGAGGATGGCGATGCGCTGAGCCGCGCTGCGCTGGACGAATTACTGCGAATCATGAGCGATGCGGTGAGGGAACGCGGCCGATTCGCTATCGCGCTTGCGGGCGGCCACACACCCGCGAAGTTGTACCAGATGTGGGCTCAGGCCGGGAAGGGCGCCATGAGGACACCGTGGGAGCGCGTCCACTTATTCTGGGGAGACGAGCGGTACGTCCCGCACGACGATCCAGCAAGCAACTACCGAATGGCGCGGGAGAGCCTGATCGCGCACGTCCCGATCCCGAAGGAGAACGTGCATCCGATGCCCACGGATGCGCCGCAGCCCGAGAAGGCGGCGGAT
>CAVRSO010000120.1:0-21892 GCA_963723845.1 uncultured Acidobacteriota bacterium | reverse complement strand
TTGTTTATGTACGTACTTCATTTTCAGTTACATATATACTTATACTCATTTAGAACATAGGATGCGTGAATCCGGCCTGAAAATGGCCCCGGCGATGACCTATCAGGTAACCGAGCAGCGCCATTTCAAGGAAAAAAGCATCATCTGAAGAACGGACGCGATGCCGAAGCTCCGTAACCCACCGTAACGACGAACGATGTGCTATTTTAGTTTTCGCGTTTCCTGCCGGCTTCGATGTAAGGGCCGAATCCAATGTCAAAAATAGCTGGCACAAAGCTCGAAAAAATTACGATTGAGGGCGTTTTTGGCCCGGGCGGAGTGCTCGAAAAGCGGCATCCGGGATACGAGTTCCGGCCATCGCAGCTCGCCATGGCAAAGCTGGCAGAGGAAGCGTTCGAGAAGCGCCAGCACACAGTGATTGAAGCCGGTACGGGGACCGGCAAGACGCTGGCTTATCTCATCCCGGCGATTCGCAGCGGGCGGCGCGTGGTGGTTTCGACGGCGACTAAATCGCTGCAGGAGCAGTTATTCCAAAAGGATGTTCCCTTCCTGCAAAAGCATTTCGCGCCCAATCTCAAAGCCGCAATGATGAAGGGCCGCGCGAATTTTTTTTGCCGGCAAAAGGTGCACCAGATGGACGGCCAGCCGGCGTTAAAGGGCATCGACGAAGTCGACTGGTTCTCGCAAATCCGCGATTGGGCCAAGCTTACCGAAACTGGTGACCGCAGCGAACTGACCTTCCTCCCGGACGACGCCGAGCTCTGGAATCGCATCGATGCGCGCAGCGATCTCTGCACCGGCCAGAAGTGCGCGGAATTTCAGCGCTGCTTCATCACGGCGATGCATCAGCGCGCGCAGGAAGCGGATTTAATCATCGTCAATCACCATCTTTTCTTCGCTGACTTGGCGATTCGCCAGGAGGATTTCGGCTCGATCTTGCCGGAATACTCCGCCGTGGTCTTCGATGAGGCCCACGAAATCGAAGATGTCGCCAGTGATTATTTCGGGCGTCAGCTTTCAAGTTATCGCTTCGAGGAGTTGGCGCGCGATGCGGACAATATGTTGCGGGTCTTGCAGATCGATGCCGCGCCGTTGCGGCGGCATTTGGCGCGGCTGCGCGAGCGCGCCCGCAGCTTCTTTGAGCGTTTCCCGGAGCGTGAAGGCCGCTATCCCTTCGGTCCGGCTGAAAGACATGCGTTTCTCGATAGCAGCCGCGAGGAATACGGCGAGTTGGCGTCCGCACTGAAGCGCGTTGAAGCGGAACTTTCCGCCCTTACGCCGAAGCCGGAAGAAGTGATCGCAATGGCTCGGCGTGCCGCGGAAACGCGACGAGAGCTAGCTTTCCTCATGGAAAGCGAGGAGAAAACTTATGTCTATTGGTACGAACGACGAGGGCGAGGTGTGTTTTTGGCGGCGACACCCATTGACGTAAGCGAGATCCTGCGTGAGAGACTCTTCGAGCAATTCGATACCGTGTGTGCTCACTTCAGCGACGTTGGCGGTCGGCGGCAGATTCGATTATTTGAAGCAGCGCCTCGGGGTGATGCCCGCGAACGAGACGGTGTTGCCGCAGGAATTCGACTATCCGGAGCAAGCATTGCTCTATACGCCGCGTGCGCTTCCGGACGTGCGCAACCCGGCCTTCGCGGCTAGCGCTGCGGACGAAATCACGCGCCTGCTCGAAATTTCGCGCGGGAGGGCCTTCTGCCTGTTCACGAGTTACGCGCAAATGCGGGATATTTACGAGCGGGTTTCGTCGCGTCTGAAGTTTCCGCTTCTTTTGCAGGGAACGGCACCGCGCTCGATCCTGCTCGAGCGCTTCCGCTCGACACCCCACGCCGTCCTTTTTGCCACTTCAAGCTTTTGGCAGGGAGTGGACGTCCCTGGCGCGCAGCTCTCGTGCGTGATTATCGATAAGCTGCCGTTTGCGGTCCCGAGCGACCCGATTGTTGCGGCCCGTGTGCGCGCACTCGAAGAAGACGGCCGTAACGCGTTCGCCGAATACCAGATACCCGAGGCCGTTCTTGCGCTGAAGCAGGGGTTTGGCCGGTTGATCCGCTCCAAGACGGATCGCGGCATTCTCACGATTCTGGATAACCGCATCCGCCGCATGCAATATGGTAAAATTTTCCTCGAGTCCTTGCCCGAATACACAACCACGCAGGACCTCGCGGAAGTCGCGCGCTTCATGGAAAATCATCCGCAATAGCGCCGTTCTTCGGCGAGAAGGATACTCATGTACGAAGTCAGCGTCGATGAAACATTTGCCGCTGCGCACAACCTGCGCGATTACCACGGTAAGTGCGAGGATTTGCACGGACACAACTACAAGGTCCGCGTGGTGTTGGCCGGCAAAGAACTCGATCCGACCGGCCTTTTATACGATTTCGTTCACCTCAAGCAGGTGATTCAGGGCGTGATTCGCGAGCTTGACCATAAGTATTTGAATGAGCTTGCGCCTTTCGATAAGCTGAATCCGTCTGCGGAAAATATCGCGCGGCATATCCATGACCAGGCCGCCAAGCAGCTTCACGAGATGCCGAATGGCGCTGCGGTAGCGAGCGTAACGGTCTGGGAGACGGAAACGTCGGCGGCCACGTTTCGGCCTTAAATGCCGCGCTTGCGAAGCTTCATGGCTAGTTTTTCATGGTTATCACCGAAATCTTCAAGTCCATCCAAGGCGAAGGCACCCGCGCGGGTCTGCCCTGTATTTTCGTTCGCCTGACCGGTTGCAACCTGCGTTGCATTTGGTGCGACACGGCGTATGCATTTCACGGCGGGACAAAGTACAGCACTGATGAAATCGTCGACAAGGTCCATTCCCTTGCCGGGGGACCTTTAGCCGCGACCCCCTGGTGGAAATCACGGGAGGCGAGCCGTTGCTGCAGCCGGAAACTCCGGAGCTTGCCGAGAAGTTGCTGGCGGCTGGCTATACGGTGATGATCGAGACGAGCGGCGAGCGATTCATCGGCGCCCTGCCGCGAGCGGTGATAAAAATCGTGGACGTCAAGTGCCCCGACTCGGGAGAACCCGGCAAATTTAACATGGTCAACCTCGAGGCTGTGGGGCCGGATGACGAAATCAAGTTTGTGATTGCCAGCCGCCGGGACTATGATTTCGCGCGCGATTTTACGAGGGAACATCGCTTGCCGCAGCGCGTTCACGAAATATTATTCTCGCCTGTCTTCCCTGATCCGGAAGGCCGATGGCCCGGATTGAATGCGCGAGATCTGGTTGAATGGATTCTCGCCGACGGCCTTGCGGTGCGTCTGGGATTGCAGTTGCACAAATTCGTCTGGGATCCGGCAACAAAGGGTGTCTAACAGCCATTGATGGTGGAAAAGCCTAAAGCCGTAGTGCTGCTGAGCGGAGGAATGGATTCGTGTGTCTCCGCTGCGATCGCGGCGCAGACGCACAGCCTCGCCTTGTTGCATGCGAGCTACGGCCAGCGCACGGAGGAACGCGAGCGCCGCGCCTTCGAGGAAATCGCAGAGTTCTTCCGCGTGCGCGAACGGCTGATCGTGCGATTTGACGCCTTCGAACAGATCGGCGGTTCGGCCCTTACCGACGAGCGGATCGCTGTGCCGGAATCGGGCGAGGCGCTCGGCGCGGGATCTCGAATTCCCGTCACCTACGTGCCCTTTCGCAACGCGCATTTCCTTTCAGCGGCCGTAAGCTGGGCCGAAGTAATCGGCGCGAGCGCAATCTACATTGGGGCTGTGGCGGAAGATAGTTCCGGTTATCCTGACTGCCGCCCCGAATATCTATCGGGCGTTCGAAGCGCTGATTCGCGAGGGGACGCGCCCTGAAACTCACATCGAAATCGTCACGCCGGTGATTGCCATGCGAAAGAGCGAAATCGTTCGCCGCGGCTATGAACTTGAGGCGCCACTGGAGCGAACCTGGTCTTGCTATCAATCGGATGACGAAGCTTGCGGGACGTGCGATAGTTGCCGCCTCCGCCTGCACGCATTCGACGAGGCGGGGGTGCGCGACCCTATCGCCTATCGGGCGCAGGTTGCGCGATAATGACCTATGAGGAACGAGCCCGTCGAATGGATCTGTCGTTGGGGGGATTCAGCATTTCGTTGATTCTGGGGAGGGGGAAATGATGAAGCGATTGATTCCTGCTTGGATTGTACTGGCTATCGCACTTCTTTTGCCTTCGATTGCCGCCGCACAGGAAGTGCGCGTGACCGGCCAGATCTTGGACCGCGACGGGAAGCCGTGGGCCGGCCTCACTGTCGTTATCAAAAGCGATTCGGGTCGCAGCTTCACCCTTAAGACCGACAATAGCGGCAAGTTCAGCCAGATCGGTCTAACGCCCGGCGTGTATAGCGTCAGCGTGAATCTGCCAGGCCAACAACAACCCTACACGGAAAAACATCAATTCTCTTCCGGCGAGGACAACGACGTAACGATCAATTTCAAATCCATTGTTGCGCAGCAGTCTGGCGGCGCAAATCCCGAGCAGGAAAAGAAGAAAGAGGAAGCAGCCAATCAGTTCAAAAACATGAAGGCTCATGTTGACGCGGGCGTAGCAGCACTCAGCAGCGCCGAAGATCTCCGCAAACAACTAAAGGCGGCCTCGGCCGATCAGAAAACTGCCCTCGAGGGCCAGATGAAGACTGACTACCAGACCGCCGTTACTGAGCTTCAGCAAGCCGAACAGGGCGCCGCCGCCAACCCCAAAGACACCAAGAACCACGCCATCATCTTGTCCGACCTCGGCGTTGCCTACAGCAATTCGGGGCAGTATGACCAGGCGGTTGGCTCTTATCAAAAGGCTATCGAGTTAAACCCTCAGGCGGGTTACTACAATGGTTTGAGTTCTTCCCTGGCAAATTCTGCGGCCTCGCAGACCGATCCTGCGGCCGTCACTTCCAAAATCACCGACGCCGGTGCCGCCTGCGACAAAGCCAGCGCCCTCCAAACGCCGCCGAATCCAACCGATACGGCTCGCTGCTGGAAGAACATCGGAATTGTCCTCAGCAACAAGGGAGATTTGAAGGACGCGATTGCTCCTTTGCAGAAAGCCACTCAAGCCGATGCCAAAGACGCTCAGGGATGGTATTTGCTCGGAAGTGCTTTCACGGGCACGATCGACTCAAAGCAGGAAGGCGACAAGATGACTTACATCATCCCACCGGGTACCAACGACGCGTATCAAAAGTGCATTGATGCGGACCCCAATGGGCCGTACGCGGCGCAGTGCAAAACAATGCTGGATTCCCTGGCCCAGATGAGTGGGGGGGCAAGCACAATGGTGGGCGAGCGCAAAAAGAAGGACACCAAGAAATCCCACTAAAAATGCGCGATGAGCATCTTATTCTGCGCTCGAACATGGAGTAAATTCACGAATGATCTGCCCGCAGTGCCGCAGTAGCGATTGCTATCGTTCACGTCGCGCTGGCGCAATCGATATTCTCTGTAGGCTCATCGGGCTGAGGCCCTGGCGATGCTACACCTGCAGTTTTCGTTTCTATGCTCGCCGAGTGGCCGCCGCTTTCTCTCACTACGCTCATTGCTCGCGGTGCGGGAACTTGGATTTGCAGCGTATCGCACCCGACCGCGTGTCGTCGGGTATCCTGACATCCATCGGGCGACTCATCCGACTGCCAGCCTACCGTTGCAGTCCCTGCCGCTCGAAATTCTTCAGCATCCGCCCTCATCGCCGCATTCTTCCCTCAACGATGCCGGTCACCGATCCTGGGAGCGGTGATTCCTGAGCGATGCAGAAGTGGCGGGAAGAAATCTTGCTTCTGGGATCTGGCTCCATGCAGCCTGGCGGCGGGCATTTTGCGACTCAAGTGCAAGAATAGTCGATTTCAATCGGCAGCATCGTGGCTCGAGTCCGGACTTCCGAGCGAGAGCAGCAATCGTCGCAGTTTTGACCGGTCCTCGATCGCCATGCTGACCGCTTCGAAGCCCGCTTGGCGTGACCGCACGAATCGCACCACGGTCTGCATGCTGATTGAGCGCAACCCCGCTGGAATCTTTAGGGTCGCTTCAGTTCCCACTGCAACTTGAATGTCGCCGCTCAAAAGACCGCCCTCAAGGCTAAGCACGCTGATTGCCGAAGAGAATTTTCCGCGCGGCGACGTGATCACTGCTGGTACTTTGCGCGGCAATCGAATGCGCCGGTATCGCCGGTGCCTTACCACGTCGCGCTCCGGCGCCGGATCGAGCGGCGCAAGCTCCATCACTTTGACATCGAGCCCCGATTGCGGCAGAAACGCTCGCATCCATTGAGGATCGAGCTTCATCAGCGATTGGGCCGCGGCCGTGCGAATTTCCTCTGGATACGCCCAGCCGAACGCTTTGCGCAATTCGACGAATCGTCGAAGGCTGTCAATGGCAATGGTCGCGCGCATCCGGCCAAGTGCCTCGATGGCTTTTACTCGTAGGTACTCGGGACCTCCAGCGAAGATGTCCCCCTCGGCGAGCTGCAGGAGCTTGGGAGCCGTCTCAGGGTCGCCGCACATTCCGATTTCGTCGAGAGCTAGCGGCAGCACCGTGGCGTCGAATTTTTCCATCAAATTTGCCAATAAGCGGCCGCGCTCCGCCGCTCCTCCGATCGAAAGCTGCCGCACCACAGCGTCATGGAAACCGCGGCCGCCTTGATGAAGTCGCGAAGGCAGCAGATCGTCAACAGCCTCCACGTCGAGACGGCTCAAGAGTCCCACAACGCTGGCGGCTTTGGTGCTTGGTTCGGACTTGAGTACTTCCTCCAGGTGCCTGGCGCAGGTGCCGCCGACAGCTTTCGCCAATTGGACGATATTTTCCCGCTCGCTTTTCCGCCACGACCGCCCGAGACGCACCGCAAGATGTTCGCTCGCGCCATCTGGCAAGCGCATCAGCACATCGATCAACCCATCCGGGATCGCCTCAGCGGTTACGGCCTCTTCGATGAATTCCGGAATCCTGTTCGCCACTCCGATGCGGGGGCGAAGGCTTTGTACCCAAGTGGGGCGCACTTCCTCAAGATCCGCCAGAGAATCCAGCGCCTGCTGCATTGCCCGATAGTAGCGCCGGGATGCAGACTCCTGGCTTAACCTTACGAACGCAGCGCTCAGAAGTGTCTGGAGTTCCGGGTCCGGTTCCGCGGAAAGCTGTTGTCCGATTTGTCCCAACGCATCCTGCAGGCGCCGGCTCGCCCCTCTGCTATAGAGCTCAGCCAGTTGGCCCAGCCCGATTGCGGCTTTCTTGCGTGCGTCTGCGTCCTTATTGCGCACACATGACGCATATTTCAGCAGCACGTCCCCCGCGGCGTCCGCTTCGCCGCGACCGAGCAGCTCTTCCACGTATTGCTGCACGTTACGCGGTGGGATGCACCATGCATCCTCCGACATCAGCACCGCGCGCTTGCCCGAGTCCGGCACGGCGGCCCAGAACTGCCGGTCGAGCAGGTCTGCATGAGATTCGACGGGCATGCCCGCGCTCACCATCTTTTCCTCGCGGGCTTTCAGCAATTTGCGCAGCGTTTCGAGCTCGTGTCCCATCTTTTCCAGCATTTGCCGTACGGCATTCACGCGTACTTCGCCGCGCTGGAAGCGGTCGAGCGCGAACCGGATTGCCAGGCTCTCCGCCAGCCGCAGCAGCATGTTTTCGTCTACTTTTGCCGAGGGCGTCTGCGCGGCCACTGTTGCCAGCGCCTGCCGCAAAGTCACCTGCGCGTTCTGCGGCAATAACCCTAACTTCCGTTGCCAGGCTGCCAAATCGAGCTGTTCAGGTCTATCGGCCTGTGCGGCCTCCGCGAACTGCGCCAGCAGCCTCAGTAAGTTGTGCATCTCCGCTTCGCCGAGAGGTGGCAGTCCACCCGCGGTCCGCTTGGAATCGCTGAGACGTATTCCCCGCCTGCGCCAGAGCCGCCAGCCTCCGGACCTTTTACGGCTCTGGTTGACGCGCCTTCGGCAGGGGCGCCCCCCCCACCGGGGCCGCCTGGCCCCCCGTGGGATCCTTCTGCGGCAGCAATCAGCTGGATCATCTTCTCGGGATTGCGAAACCAATCAGTCACGCTCGCCGCGTCGGCGCCCAGAGTTTTCGCCGTAAGTTGCGCCGCCATTCGCGCCTCGGAAAATGCCGCATCTTCGGCCACAAACCGAATTTCGTTGACGCGTATGCCTGACCCCATCCCTTTGCCAAAATAGTGCTCTAGGCGTTCGCTGAGCGAGCCTGCCTTCGGGCTCATCTCCATAAACGCTCTCGTGAGCCGCAAGAATTCAGTGCGTTCCACTCTGGGCAGGAAGCAGATGCTAGCCACACCTGCGGCATTCAGAAGGTCTGCAAAGCTGCGTTCGGCGGGTGTCGATTCCGTTGGCACACCGTCCAGCAGAAGTTGTGAGCCAGACGCCCCTAGCAGCAAGCCGCTAGGCCCCGCCGCGCGCACCGCCTCTCCGAGTTCCTTCCAGCTGGTTTCAAACTGGCCAACCGAGCGCGCATGCTCTAACCCATACAATCTTGAGTACTTAAGTAGAATATTAAGGCTTCTAACGAAGGCGCGGGCGTTGGGAACAGAAGATTCGCTGCTGGGTCCGGTCAACCCACCTGTTACTGACAACATAGGCTCATTCTCGGTACAATTGTACTAGAACCCCCCGCTAGTAGAATGGTACGGATGTACCAATTTCCCAACTGACAACCGCCTTCATCCTTACACCGGTAGGCGAACTTCCACTTTCAAGTCTTTCACCACGGGCCTTACTCGCCGGATCACCTCGCTGGCCCAAAGCTTCTCGCTCAGGACTACGAGCGATCCATCTTCAAACCCGCAGATAGCACAAAAATAATAGTTTGGGAACGCTTGTTGGTAGGCATCAGCTCCGCGCCGTGCAAGATCGCTCTCGAGCACGGGGTCGGTGCCTTCACCGGTAGCTAACGCCCCTCCGGCGCGAACCCCAAACGTCTCGCTCTCGAAACGTCCTATCAACCCTTCCAGAGCCGCTGGCTCCGGCGCCGGAATCACAATCGACCGCTTGCTGGCCTCGCGGTATTCAATCCCGCGTCCCTCGCAAAAGTCTCGCACTCGATCCACGTGGCTGAAAAAGTCGAGCGCCCAAGGTTCATTTCCGGCCGTCGCGCGAATCACGCGGCTCCAGATTCTTGCCGCGTCCTCTCCCCGCACCGGCTCCCGGTTTTCGTCCGCTTCCACCAGGTCCAGCCCCACGGCGCGCACATCGGGACCAAGGTCCAGCGCCTCAATGTCCAGCAAGTACATTTACGCCTCGTCGTCCGCGCTTGGGGGGAACTGCCTTTGGAATTCGGGGGATTGCTTCCGTACTTCGAGCCAATCGAAGAATGCGCCGGGAGTTTCAAGCCAAATAGCGAACCAGTGAGCGACCTCTTCTTTTTCCGCTCGCTTCTGAGCGTCCACTTTGTTGTTCCTCGCGATCATCTCGGCGCGCCGCCGGCCCAGAAGCGCAACCTCGCGAACGCGTTCGCCCGCCGCGCGCTCGCCTTCTGTCGTAAATTTTCTCAGCAGCTCGTCGAGCCGCACCAGGCACATCTCCGCCTCGTCGAGCGTTGAAAAATGCAGCAGATCGTCGAACTCTTCTTCATAGCGGTCTTCGGCATCCGATCGTGTTGACCATGCCACCCGCAGCCCCGCCTCTTTCAGAACGCTCATAATGTAATCTGCCCCAGTATTCCCCGGGGTGCCAAGACGTGCGATCAATTGGCGGCGGATTTGCTCGATCTCGGCCGGCGTGAACCGCGGCTTGCTCATGGCCCGCGCCGCCTCAAGAATCAGCGCTTTTTTCGTGGCAGGATCGCTCGCGGAGTTTTTGTTAGTACGGTTGGCGCTCAAGGCTTCCTCAGCGTTGGAGTCTTCCTTGAGGCGGGATCGGGTTTCGCGCCGATTGCCAGCAGGCGCCTCAGCCGAGCCACGTTGCGATTGTGTTCCGCGAGCGTGCGAGCGAAAGAATGGCCGCCCTGGTCATTGGCAACAAAATACAGGTAGTCAGTGGTCGTGGGCGATAGCGCGGCGCGAAGCGATGCTTCGCCGGGATTTGCGATCGGCCCGGGCGGCAGTCCCGGGTGCTCGTATGTATTGTAGGGCGAATCGATTTTCAGGTCCTGCGGCCGCACATCCTTCTCTGGATGGCCTCCCAGCTCCATCGCGTACTGCACCGTCGGGTCGCATTGCAGCGGGATATTCATCTGCAACCGGTTGTAAAACACACTCGCCACCATCGGCCGTTCCTCCCCATTCGGCGTTTCGCGCTCCACCAGTGAAGCCAGCGTTACGATTTGCGCCGGCGTAAATCCGGAGGACAAAGCCTGCGAGCTTTGCGTATCGAGCGTTTCCCATACCGCGCGGAAGTTCTGAACCATCCGCTTCACCACTTGCTCGCACGTGCTGTGGCGCGTGAATTCATAAGTCGATGGAAACAGGAATCCTTCCAGGCTCCGCGCCCGCGGGTCCAGGTCGGATATCAGGGACGTATTGTGCGCCGCCGCGATGAATTCCTGGCGGTCGCAGATCTTCTGCTGTTCGATTTCGGCGGCGATGTCGTAGATTGTCCAGCCTTCCGGTATCAGAACCGTGCGGACAAAAATCCGTCCGCGCGAGAGCTTCCAAAAGACCTCGCGGGAGTTCACCGGTTGGTCGAAAGAGTATTCACCCGCCTGCAAGGGCTTGCGGAAATGCCAGTCGCTGAAGAGCGCGAATGCCAGCCTGCTGCGTATCACGTCGTCGTGCCGGAGTATTCCGGCTACGCCCCACCGCGAGGTGCCTTTGGGAACGTCAACAAAAACCTGTTGTGGACGGTGGCCACGGTAGGGCCGGCTGATCTGAGAATCAAGCCATGCAGAGCCAGCCCCTAACGCGGAAATCGCGAGAAGGGCCAGCAAGCCAAGTCTCCGCATCCCGCGCTAATCCTTCTCCACGGAACCGCTGCGTCCGTGGCCCCGTTTCTGCTCCAGGTAATCGCGCAGTAGAATAGCGGCAGCAACGTCATCAAGGGGACTTTCCTTAGGGCGTCTGCTCCTCGTTTCCGTCACCGTCCGCTTTGCCTCCCAGCTCGTCAATCGCTCGTCCCGCAGCTCCACTTCAATGTCCATCGCCTTCTCCAGGCGGCGAGCAAAGCCCAAGGCCTCCTCCGCCATCGCACCAGCCTCGCCGGTCAAGTGCAGCGGGTGGCCCACGATAATGCGGCAGACGCCGTTTCGGCGGCAGATTTCGCGCAGGCGTTTCATATCGTTTTGGCGATTTGTGCGCCTCATCGTCGTCAATGGCCGAGCAGTCAGGCCCAACTCATCCGAGAGTGCGAGCCCGATCCTCTTCCGGCCATAATCCACCGCCAGAATCCTCCGAGGCTTCTCCTCGCTGTTTGCGCTCGCCGTACTTTCACCGTTTGGAATCGTCCAGATCAGCTTATCTTCTCATTAAACACGACTTCCCATGGGTCAAAATCCGCCGAACCTGCGGTTGTCTTTGGAACTCGCGCTTAGGTTAGATAACTTTCCACGGCTCGCGGTTACGGTTTGCGGCCACGCTCACCGCTCTTCCACGCCGGCCACAGCCCTTGGCTCTTCATCTGCTGGCTCAGGCCGGTATCCTTCAGCAGTTGCTCGATCTCGGCTCGCGACTGCCGCAGTGCAATCGGCTCTCTCGTGTCCGCAAGCGCATAGGCGGTGATCGCGGCAATCCCCACTTGCCGCTTGAGCGACGCAATATCCACCTTGCCGCGTGTGTCTGACGTGGCCTGATGGTTCGTCACATTCTTCGCGGCTTTTTGATTCGGATCGAGCGTCAAGATTCCCTCGAGGATAAAATCGAATCGGTCCGCATCGATCTTCGCATCGAGCGTGAAGTTTTTCACGCCCAGGGCTGCGAGTGGTGCCAGCGCTTCGCGAACGGGCGGGAGCGCATCTTTGCGTCCTCCCACTGAATATCCGCTCACGGCGCCAATGCCCCTGTTGAATAGAATTGCCGCGCTCGTCCGATCGAGTTCGTCGCCATGGGCGCGCGCGTACGCCCACGGGCCATGCATTCCCTGTTTCTTGCCCGTAAACAGGACGAAGCGGATCGAGCGCCGCGGCACCGATCCGGAAGCATGAATCACGCGCGCGGCGTCGATCACCAGCGCTGCGTCGGAGCTGTCGTCGAGGTGCGCCCCGAGCACGACGAATTTGTCCGGCTCCTCCCGTCCACGAATTTCTGCCACCACATTTTCGGACTCAACTGCACCGGACGTCGCCTTGGCGTGCCCCTCACTTCCTGCGTTAGGAACCATAAACTTTTCCGTGTGTACTTCATCCACGCCCGCGCGGCGAAATGCTTCCACGGCCCAGCCCACCGCGCGCTCCGCTTCTAGCGAACCCGTCACTCGTCCACGCAGCGTGGTTGTCAAATAGCGAAGGTTCTCTTCGAGCGGTGATGCGCCGAGCGCACTCTGCATCATGGTCGGCACCAACTCGGCGCACGACTTACCCACGGTGCACGCTCCGGCTCCATTGGGCACCTTCCAGCCGCTTGGCGGATTGATCGGAGAAACTTGCGCGGAGCAGATCGACGTGACCAGAGCGACGCCCGCCACTACTACTGGAACTCGGATTCTCTGCCGCCGCGCCCATCTCATCGACGCGGGAATGCGCGGATCTGCGGTCTTCACCATGTTGCGTGGAGATAATAGCGGACACCATGTCACTCGGCCACATCGATTGCAGAGGATTTCTCTGTGGAAAAAACGTACCTTTTCGGGAATAAAGTGCCTAGTACGGGAAAGTTCTACACAGAATACAGGGTTTCCTGTATTGGGCTGCAAATACATCTCTTGTCCAGTGTGTGAGTTACAAAGATCGACAAACATTGGCAACGTAGCTGCCATCGGATTTCCACCAGTCCGCGTCGGAAGACACGCGTTACTTTCCCGGAGACTTGCGGGATTTCAATCGCATCCCCGCCGGGAATCACGGCAGTTCCCGTTTGGAAACATTTCAGGCGTTTCTTGAGAGACTTTAAAAAATTCCCTCGTTACGCTCTTGTTGCGAGGACGGGAAGGTTCTATTGAAGAAAATACGTGACATTTCAAAGCTGATGCATGGCAAAAACCCCTCCGAACGAGGTGTGTCCAGCCAGTTTGTATTCTGTGAAAAACGAAGCGGCCTTGCCCAGTTCCAAGCCGCTTCGGATTCGAACCTGGACTCCACGATCGAGCGGATGGCCAGCACACTCGCCATGCAATGTTTGGTGCGCGGGTCCGAGCCTCAGGATTTCGCCATCCTGGTCCCGGTCGAGGAAGTGGTGGCTAACCGTTTGGAGTCGCGTGCCAAGGAGCTTCTTGAGGAAGGCCGCGCCGTAGCGAATCCCGCTGCGTTGAGTCCGCGTCAGCAGGAAATTCTACACTCGATCCTGTGCAATCACGCCAACAAGGAAATCGCCAGCAAACTCAACATCACCGTACGGACCGTGAAATTTCACATTTCCACGCTGCTCACCAAATTCGGTGCCGGAAACCGCTCGGAGTTGGCGCGTAGGGCGTCGGCATTCCTGCGCACAACAATGGATGTTCAAGATGGGTTCCAGAATTCACGCGCGGAAGCCAAACACGATGATTTGCGTCCCATTCCCGTTGATTTTCAGGAACGCACGCGGCGGAAAGCCGGAAACGCCCGCCTTTCACAGCAGCGAATCCTCACCGCATAAAATAACCGCCAACCCCGAACCCAGCCTCGGATGGCGCCCTCCTCCTGAACCCCCATCTGTCATTCCGAACGGAGCCCTTTCTGCGCAGTGAGGAATCTGCTTTTTCCTTGTGTCGCATGCCCATGTATCGTCGTTACAGCGGTGTTCTCGCGTCTCCAGCGTCCCGCTTCTAGCCCCCAAGCCTCCAGAACGGTGGTATCTTGGCCGCGCATCACGAAAGGAGAATCCGATGAAGAAGAAGTTCCTTGCCGGCATCGTTGCGCTTTCGTTCGTCGCTTTGCTCAGCTACCGAACCGTGGCGGCGAGAAACGATTCGCAAGCACGAGCCGAAGATCGCGCCCAGATCGAAAATCTCATGTGGAACTACAGTCGTGCCTTATACACGCAGAATCGCCGATGCTTACGCGGCCATCTATACGCCGGATGGTCAATTCGGCACCGGCGCCAATGCCGTCAAGGGACGCGACGCGCTCAAGAAAATGATCGTGACTCTCAAGCAGCGCCTGGCCGGGCAGCAGCCCGTATACGTCATGGACGTGAACACCTCGGTGGAATTTCCTGACCGGGATCACGCGCACCTGGAAGCTTACTGGCTGGAAGTTTCGCCGCGGACCGGCCCGAATGTACCCGCTCGCGTCGTGAACGCCGGCCGCGAAGTTGAAGAACTCGAGCGCATCAATGGCCAGTGGCTCCTCAAGCTCCGCGACGCCGCGCCAAAGGACTGAGCGAAACCGAGTTCCCGAATAGGCATTCGTCAGGGCTCCGAGCGTCGCCATCAAGGTGTTCGCTTGGGACTAACTTGCGCTGTAGACTTGTGACAAGATTCAGATTGTTCTGTGACAAATCGCAGGGCTTACTTCCGGAAACTCTGTTCGAGGTGAGCGATGAGGCGAATCGTGTTTCTAGCTGCAGCGATCTTGGCGTGCACGCTGAACGTGACCGCCCAACAACGTAACGTCGACACGCAAAAGTCGACGTTAACCATCCATGTCGGCAAGACGGGCATGTTCTCAGGACTTGGACATGAGCACGAAGTGCGCGCCCCGATTCACAGTGGCATCGCCGACACCGGCTCGCATCCGACGGTTGAAATACGCGTGGATGCGCGGGAGCTGCGCGTGATCGACAAGGACGCTTCTGATAAGGATCGCGCTGAAGTGCAGAAGACGATGCTAGGACCAGAAGTGCTCGATAGCGCCGGCCATCCGGATATCGTATTCAAATCCACAAGTGCGGACTCTACCGGCCAAGGGCGCTGGACTCTGCACGGGAATCTAACATTGCACGGGCAGACACGCCCGATAACGGTCAACGCGACGCTGAACGCCGATCGTTACACAGGCGAGGCCACAGTGAAGCAAACCGACTTCGGGATCAAGCCTCCTGGAAAAGCGGGAATCAAAGCCAAAGACGAAGTTAGAGTTGAGTTTGAGGTGTGGTTAGCATCGTAAACTAACTCCCGTCGAACGTTGTGGGTGCCGCACTCTTCGCGCCGTTTGCGAAACGTGCGGAAGTTCGAATGAGCCGTCGAAAGAAAGCTCGCCGCTTCGCGATGGACTTACATCCCGACTTCCTGTTGCAGCACGACGATAGGCTCATTGCTGCGACGTGAGCGTCTTCAGCAAGCGATAGTAGAAGTCGACACCTTCGTAGAAGGATGCGACGCGAATGCGTTCATCTCTCCCGTGCGATCGGTCGTCTTCAATATCGGTGAAGACGCCAACGACGCCGTAGACGGGAATCCCGTCGACCCGAAGAATTGAGCTGTCGCTCGCGCCGGCGTCCATCTGTGGCACAACAGGAAGCCCAGGCCACATTTCGGAAACTGTCTTTTCGAGCGCGCCCATCACGTCAGGGCGCAAGGGCGAGGGTTTTGCGGGAAGCGCGCCAGCACCGAGCGAAACGATTGGAGAAACTTTGATCCCGGGATCGTTCAGCACTTTCTCAAGCGTCGACTTTGTCTCTTCGGAGGTATGACCCGGCAGAATCCGGCAATTCACGTTGGCGGTTGCCATGCCGGGCAACGCATTGCGCGCATGACCGGCCTGCAGCATCGTCGCGACGCAGGTGGTGCGCATCCGCGCGTTGTAATACGGAACCTCTTCGAGACGCGCCATTGCCGCGGTATCAGGCGGCGTCTTCCCAATCGCCTTCATATCGGCGCCCACTGAGCCGCCCACGATATCGGCCGTGCGTTCGAAATAGGCGCGAGTAACCTCGTTCAGCTCGAACGGAAATTTGAAGTGCTGCAGCCGCGCCAGTCCATCGGCGAGCTGGTAGATGGCGTTATCCGGCGTGGGGAGCGAACTGTGGCCGCCGCGATTTGTAACTTTCAGCTCAAAATCCTGGTAGATCTTTTCGGTGGCTTGAATCCCTACGAGAGATTTCTTTCCATTCTCGATTTCGAAATTGCCAGCGTCGGGATTGAGAACAAAATCTGCGTCGATCAGCTCCGGATGGTTCTTGTGGAGCCACGCTTACGCCGTTGAAATCGCCGCCTTCTTCGTCGGCGGTTAGCGCAAGGATGATGTCGCGATCCGGCTTGTAGCCTTCCTGTTTCATGCGGATCATGGCTGTCATCAAGATCGCGTCGCCGTCTTTGATGTCCTGTGTGCCACGGCCGTAAAAGTAGCCGTCCTTTTCGATGAATTGAAAGGGATTCATCGACCAGTCTTCGCGCCGCGCTTCGACGACGTCGAGATGGCAGATGAGCAGAATCGGTTTGTGGGCGCCGGTGCCGTGCAGACGCGCGACTAAATTCTTCTTGCGGTCGTTCGGACCGATCACCTGGACGTCACTTTCGGGATACCCCGCATCGCCGAGGCGCTTTGCCATCGCTTCGGCCGCCGTTGTCACATTTCCGACGGAATCGGTCGTGTTGATTTCGATGAGCTGCCTAAAGATGTCGTGGGCAAGGCGATTGGCCGCGTCATTTGATTGAGCGCCTGAGGAAATGGCAGCTGCCATCGCCATACAGAAGAAGATTTGCAACGCGATCAGGTAGGAAGACGGTTCGCTTCATCGTAGCTCCCGGGCGGAGAACGTGAAGATTATAAGACACGGACGCCGATTTAGCTGCCGGTCGAGAAGGCTCAATTCCGCGCTGCTCGCAAAACCTGCTGATTCTGGGCGGGTGCCGCACCATTTCGCTCCGAATGTTTTGCCTCTTGAGATTTCGAGAGTTTCCGTTGTCCTTGTAGGGGCACGATACATCGTGCCCGGCAAACATGCTTGGCTACTTGCTGCCCATCCGCCCTCGCGCACGGGCACGACGTGGCTCGCCGTCTCCAGCATCCAGCCTCCAGAACAGCGCCGGAGGCGCGATTGAAGTTAGCCCGGGACGAAGCGAAGCGGAGTCCCGGGATACGGGAACGATGCAAAGTCCCGGGGGAGATTGAACGTGCTATTGTGCCGGCATCGCGCGACCAAACGTCTCGGCGCGGGCCTGCCGTCGTAGGGGCACGGTCCGGTACGAAGGACGGTTGAACGTGCTATCAGTGCCGCCCATGCCGGACTCCTTCGTTGCCAACCGCGTGCATTGCGTTTTTAGCACAAAGAATCGTGCCCGGATAATTCCGTCGCAATTGCAACCGCGTCTGTGGTCGTTCATGGCCGGCATCGCGCGACAAAATGGCATCACGCCGATCGCAGTCGGCGGCTTCGACGATCACGCGCACGTCCTGATTGCTGTTCCTGCGACGATGGCTTTGGCCAAGGCGATGCAGCTCATCAAGGCTGGATCGTCGAAGTGGTGCAACAAGAATTTCGGCAATGGCCGATTTGAGTGGCAGCCGGGATATTGGGCGGCCAGTGTCAGCACGTCGCTGCTTGATAAAACCAAAGCGTACATTCGAAATCAGCCGCAACATCACCGAAGGCGCAGCTTCGCCGAGGAGTGGCGCCTATTCCTCGTGAAAAGCGGATTCTCTCCCGACGACAGCTGAATCACCCGTCCCTCAGGGCCTCTTGGGATTTTCGGTTTCTCATTCTCGCGGCTGGCGGTTTCCAACCCCCAGCTCCTAGCGTCCAGAACGCATCCAGCCTCTAGCCCCCAGCCTCCAGAACGTCAGCGCCGGAGGCGCGATTGAAGTTAGCCCGGCACGGAGCGAAGCAGAGTGCCGGGATACGGGAAACGAAAATCGCAAAGTCCCGGAGGGACGATTGAACCTGCTATCGTGCCGCCCATGCCGTCAAGGGACGCGAGGCGGTTTCGCGTTGACGATTCAGAAGGTGACTTTGGAGGCGCGATGGACAATGTCACTTTGATTAGGGTTATCGCAGGGATTGTCGCTCTTTTGTTTATTCCCTTGTTCCTGGTCCCGTACTGGAAAATTTTTTCGAAAGCTGGCTTCTCCGGCTGGCTTTCGCTGTTGATGGTCATGCCCTTGGTCAATCTGATAGTTCTCTATTATGTGGCGTTCACCAACTGGAAAATTCGGCCAAGCGCGGACTAAACGTCTCGCCGCTATCCCAAACGGGAGGACCCCATCCTCTCTAGCATCCAGCCCCTAGCCCCCGCCCCCAAAACTGTCAGCGCCGCGAGGAGGCGCGATTGTAGTTAGCCCGGCACGCAGCGAAGCAGAGTGCCGGGATACGGGAACGAAAATTGCAAAGTCCCGGAGGGACGATTGAAGCCCCGCCAGCGTCCGGCCTCCACGCTCGCGCCTCCAGAACACGTAGCGCTCCGTTCGGGGTGGATCCTGACCGTGCGGCTCGCAGTGCCCGTCCCCAGCCTCCAGAACGTCAGCGCCGGAGGCGCGATTGTAATTAGCCCGGCACGCAGCGAAGCGGAGTCCCGGGATACGGAAACGAAAATTGCAAAGTCCCGGAGGGACGATTGAACGTGCTCCCTCCGTGCGCTTCGAATGCCCTTTGGGCGAATTGCGCAAGGAGAGAGCATTTTAGGGGGGCGGAGCTTAGTTCACCCAGAGCCGAGGCGAAGGGCTCCGACATAAGCCCGCAAAATAAATTGGGCTTTAGCCCCTGAAGTTCCGGCGTCGCCATCAAGGTTTTTTCGAACTGAATTCCTAACTTGCCCCACGGCGTAAGCTTCTTGTATGGTCCGGAATTCGCCCCGGTTGCTTAACAATTTGTATAATGTAGTCCCGAGGCATCATATTCAGCAGAGAGGTGGGCTCGTGCCTCTTCCTTACGAGTTACGACAGGAATTTCTTAAAGGCAACGTCGTCATTTTTATTCGGGGCGGGATTTGTAAAGAACTACCTGAAAAGGATGCCTTTGTGGCAAGAGCTTCTTCGTCAAGTATTTTCTTCACTCACGGGTGACCCCAATGAAATTTTTAAGTACTGCAATCCAGTTTTCAACGATCGAGGCGAGCGATTGTTCATCCGGCTGAATACCTGAAATTGGCGCAGCAATTTGAGCTGGCGCGCATCCGAGCAAATCGAAATCCGGCTGATAATGAGGGAGCACAAAGTCGCGTGCATTCACGAGTCGGATGAAAGCAGGCCCTGACAGATAACTACGATCCGGACAGAGCCAGACAGGCGGTAAGCGATTCGCATCTTATGGCAGCCAAGGGCCTGCCACTGCGATGTGAGTGACTACGAATTTCGACACGTTCCTAGAGGACACTTTTTTCGAGGAGGGGTTGAGGAACGGAACGGATATGCTTTTATCCCGGCCAATAAGGAACGTTGACTTTGCCGGAGTCACCGGCGGCGGACGCACGCTAATCAAGGTTCATGGCAGTGTTCTCACAAATTCGGAGCCTGCGGGAAGCATCGTCATAACTGAGGAAGACTATTACAGATTTCTGCGTAGTGACCGCTACATCATAAATAAGCTGTACACACTTTTCTGCGAACGCACCGTCATATTCTTCGGATACAGCCTCAGCGATCCGAACATTCAGTTCGTTTACCACGAGGTCCTATTCGATCAAAAAGCAGGCGGATCGCCCGAGGACTCGCATTCCTTCTCGCAAATACGTCCATCATTCTTCGTGGTCCTTCATCGTTCCATCCGACAGAAGGATTACGACAGCATAAGAGAATCCAATACATCGAAGAATCTTGAATAGAGAGTTTTTTCGAATTCGGAACCGTTTTTACGACTTTCGACCGGGGCCATGCGCACATAACAGCCAAAATCGAGGCCGATGGCGCTGCCTATCTGGAGTGGTATGAGCGCGTCTCGTATGATGTTGTCCCCTGCGCTCGAAGTCGAACGTGACAACCAGACGATCTTACCTTGTCACAGTATGTCGACCTCGTTGAGCTCACGAAATGGTGTACAAGCAGCGGATCAGCGATCGTCATGGAGGGATTCGAAGCCCAGAAGTTGGGTCTGTGTGTCCATGGAATCCTACGGATATCCAGAGCGTGGTGTCGCGAGTTTTTGACTGAGGGAAGAACGGATTTGCTCGAACTGTTGCTTAGTTTTCTTCAATACAGGCAGTGCGTCCGAAAATCAAATGTCTTGCGATCTCTGTTGAATGATATCTCCCGCTGCTTTGAGGATTTTCCTTCCATGCCGGATGTTGACCGCTTCGTGCAACGCTACTCCACACTCATTCAGCAATATGACGTGGCCTACAACGATTGGGAAGATTACACCTTTTGCCTAGACCAGTACGTCACAGCTACGCGGTTGTTGGCTCACATGTCGCATCCAACCCGTCGGCGAATGATTGAAGGTTTGTATAGGCAGCTGTCGATTTGCGGACGAGAGGTTGGCGATAGCTGGTACACGACGAATCATGTCTACGCAGTCTGGCCGCGCTTTCATCCTGACGCGTGGCCGCTATTAGAAGCAGAAATTCGCAAAAATGGCTCGGGATACAAGAACCAAGCCATGCTCGATCACCTGGTGCCGGGCGGCGATTGCAATCTTTTCTTACCTCGGCAGTAGGCTGGGGTCCTCCAGGCGTACTCGTAGGACCGGTGGCTGGTGCTTTAGTCGTTCAATGGTTTCAGCCGCGTTGCATGACCTTACCCCGGCAGGATATGGTAATTTCAGGCTAGGGACAATGACCCAAGAAGAATTCATCGAAAAGTCGCCACTCTACACTCAATACGGCAGCGAACGATATGATCCGCCGGCAAGTGTGTCACTCTCATGCAGCACATGCGCCAAAGAAACCACGTGGGGCCAAGTAAATGATCATGACCTCTATAATACGTGCGGATTAACCGGCCATATCGTCACGTATCGATGTGGCTTGTGTGAGAAGCACAGAGTCACTGTGGTCATAAGACAATTCAACTCAAGCGGGAAAGGAAAGGTTCAGAAGATCGGTCAGTTTCCGGCGCAGAGCATCGAAATCGCTTCCGATCTTGAGAAGCGCCTGGGGTCAGACGCGGCCCTCTACAAGAATGCATTGATATGTCGAAATACCAATTTTGGCATCGAGCTGATGGCCTACCTCAGAAGAGTGGTCGAAAACAAAACTAACGATCTGATCGAAGTCCTTGCTGAACAAGCAGAGAGCTACGACGTAGACGCCGGAAGAAGTTGCCAAGTTGCGAGCGGCGAAGGACGACCGCCTTAGCTACGATCAACGGTTGTTACTTGCCTCCGAGGCGATTCCGAGGAGCCTGAAACCAAGTGGCGCTAACCCGCTGGCCGCTCTTCACGGGCTGCTCAGCGCGGGTCTTCACGAGAAGACCGATGACGAATGCATTGCGGTAGCTGATGAGGTGAGGGATGTATTGGAATATGTTTTTTCTCGACTGCGCGCTGAAATTGAAGACAGGAACCGAATGGTTAGCAAAATTAAGAAGTGGGTAAGCGGCAAGAAAGAGCGTGGGCAGGCAGCGACGTGAGATTGGGCCGGTGGCACACCGTTTCGTTCCGATTTTTTTCCCTCTTGAGATTCGAGAGGAAACGATACTACAACACCCGAATTTGGCTGCCGACTCGGTCAAACATTGTGCGTACCGCACTCCTTCGCGCCGTCTGCGAAGGGTGCCCGCAGCGAGGTTCACGCGTGTAGCGCCATCCCTTCAGGGTGGCATCTTGACTTGGCGACTGGTTTACGCTCCAGCCGCCGGGCCGGCCTTACGCTGAAACTCTGCGAATGTTCTCCCCTATTCAGCCAACTCCTTCAGTAGCGCAAGCGGCTCCCCAGAGCATTCCGTGTCGCCGATGCAAATCGCGAATATCCTCGTAGACTTTCTTCAGCCCCACGGAATCCGCATACCACATAGGACCGCCGCGGAACGCCGGAAAACCGTAGCCATTCATGTAAATCGTATCGATATCCACCGGAACGCAACGCAT
>CAVRSO010000119.1:0-8298 GCA_963723845.1 uncultured Acidobacteriota bacterium | reverse complement strand
CTGGTAATGTGTTTGTATTGTCCCCTTGATCTCCATGTTCCCCCCGGCCGAACAGCCCTGTTTCCGGGCACGCTAGCCACAATGGCTATCGCATTCTCATCGCCAACCAGGGCTTCCCAGGACGAAATACCGAACCCGTAAACTTAGGTATTACAGTGGCTTACAGGCCCCCAAAAGCGAACCGCGCGAGCGTCAGCACGAGGCCACCGCGCAAGTGTTCCAAGCCGCATAAAGTGTTCCGCCCAGGAACACCTCGCTCCGAAATCGCGACTGCGGTTCGTCGCTCGAAATGACGCCCCAATCACGCGTTCACCGTAGACGATTTTTCTTTACACCAACAGGTACTTGCGCAGACCACCCCCGGTGTAAAGATTTTCCTAGTATCCTCGGACTGCGCCCACTCAGCCCGCTCATATGGAGTGCGGAGCTTGCTCCCGCTGTTTGCCG
Source organism: uncultured Acidobacteriota bacterium (assembly GCA_963723845.1). Lineage (GTDB taxonomy): Bacteria > Acidobacteriota > Terriglobia > Acidiferrales > UBA7541 > Palsa-295. The sequence continues at coordinate 7,851 of CAVRSO010000119.1, read as the reverse complement.
TCCGGACTTGCCCGGACGTGCTCCTCACACTCGCCACATTCTCGATCGCACCCCCACCTCCGCCTCGCGCCGTCATCCTGAGTGGAGTTGCGCGCGCCTTTGCCTTTCCCGCGTTTTTCGCGGGCGCGCAACGCAGTCGAAGGACCTCTCTTGGATTGAAGATTGCGCCGCCACGCAAATCGAAGAGAGTTCGTCGCTCACCGGCGCTTTCCTCCCCGTCTGTTGCGCGTCGTCTCCCGTCGTGTTCCAATCAAAAGCGGAGAATCCCAGATGGCGCAAGTCGTAGCCCTAATCGACGATCTTTTCTTCCAGGCGAAGCTGCTCGAAATCGCCAAGCAAGTCAGCGTCGACCTCCGCACCTGCGCCACGCCCGATGCGCTCGCCGCCGAAATCGCAAACGATGCTCCGCGCCTCGTAGTCATCGACCTGAACGCCCAATCGAATCCGCTCGAAGCCATCCAGCGCATCCGCGCGAGCAACCACGAAATTCCGCTGATCGGCTTCCTTTCCCACGTCCAACTGATCTCGCCGAACGCGCCCGCGCGGCGGGATGCGCCGACGTGATGCCGCGCTCGAAATTTACACACGACATGGCAACCATCCTCGCGCGCGCGAAATCCCAGTCCACATGAGGATTCGCGCTCCCCTCCCGGCTCTCTCCGCTGCTATCGTGCTCCTCCTCACATTTTTGTCCGCTGCGCCGCTTCGGGCGCAAGACGGCACTGAAACCGGTCCTGCGAGCGCCCTCGCCTCCGCGCTCTCCGCCGCGTGCCGTGCGGACGAATCTCACTTCGCGAACTATCTCACTCAGCAGAGCGCGGCCGCCTTCAAGGCGCTGCCCGCCGATCAGCGTACTTCCCTGCTCCAGCGTTTTTCGCTCGTCGGCGAGGCTGGAAAGCCTCTGCTCGATTCTGATCAGCAAAATCACATCGTCCTTCGTTGCCAAACTCCTGCAATCACCGCTGAATTTCGTTTCGGAGATCTGCGCCTTCACGAGAATCTTGCGTTCATACCGATCACCGTGGTCGATGGCCAGCAGACGCAGTTCGGTCTTGTCCGCGAAAACGGCGGCTGGCGGCTGATTTCCCTTGGCTTGGTTCTGCTGGATATCCCGCAACTCTCGAAGCAGTGGGCTGAATCCGATGTCGCCGCGCACGAACAGGCCGCGATCACTACCTTGCGCGGTCTCGCTGACGCCATCGAAACCTATCACCGCGCCTACGGCAAGCTGCCGGATTCACTCGCGCAGCTCGGTCCCGCGCCGAAGGACCAGATCTCTCCCGAGCAAGCTTCGCTCATCAACGAGCACCTCGCCGCAGGCAGCACGGGCGGCTATAGATTTCGCTACAGGATTGTTGCTTCGTCGCAGGAGGAAAATCAGACCTTTGAGCTCGCCGCCGTTCCGGAAGCCTACGGAAAAACGGGCCGCCAATCTTTCCTGATGGATACCTCCGGAAAAATTCACGCCGCGGATAAGCACGGCGAACTCGCCACTGCCGACGATTCGTTGGTCGCACAGTCGCCGTGACCTTTCGCGTGAAAAATCCCAGCCGTCCGCGCTCGGTTATAATTGCGCCGCAGCCATTTTCTCTGCCGGCGTCATTCTCGATGAAGCTTTGGCGAACGTTGCTGCTTTTTTCGCTCGTAGCTGCCGCGCCCGCCGCCGCGCAGCAGAAGAAAGAATCGCAACCGCCTCCCGTCGTTGCCTCCGCGCAGCAAGTCCTCAGTGAAATCTCGTCGGGCCAATTTGACGTTGTCGAGGGCCGCTACGATGCGCGCCTCTCCGGCGCCCTCGGCCCTGGGCAGCTCGCGATGGCCTGGGGCCGCGTGCTTGCTACGGTGGGCTCCTTCGAATCCGTGGTGTCGGCTCGAGTCGGAAAAACTGGAACTCTCGATGTGGTGATCCTCGAATGTAAATTCCAAAAGGGCGAAATCGATACGCAGATCGCCTTCGGCCCGGAAGGAAAGCTCGCGGGCCTTCACTTTGGTCCTCACCGCGAATCGCCCCCGCCTTGGGCTCCGCCCGCGTACGCTAAGCCCGATTCTTTCAGCGAGCAGCCTCTAACACTCGTCAACGGAAATTTCGAGCTTCCCGGCACTCTCACCGTCCCGAAGAGCGACGGCCCATTTCCCGCCGTCGTCCTGCTGCAAGATGTCGGGCCGCATGATCAAGACGAGACTGTCGGCCCCAATAAGCCCCTCAAGGATCTCGCCTGGGGCCTCGCCACGCGCGGCATTGTCGTGTTCCGCTACATAAAACGCACCTTGAAATATGGCGAGCAGAGCAACGCCGATCCCGCAAAGCTCACCGTAGACGACGAAACCATGAGCGACGCTCAAGCCGCGGTGGCGCTCCTCGGCAAGCAGCCCAAGGTCGACCCCAAGCGCATTTTTGTGGTGGGGCACGGCCTCAGCGCCTATCTCGCTCCCCGCATCGCCGGTAATGATCCGCAAATCGCCGGAATCGTCATGCTCGCGGCCAACACGCGCCCACTCGAGCAGTTGTTCCTGGATGAGGTCCATTACGTGATCGAAAAAGGTGGGACCGCGCCCACTGCGGACGACCAGAAACAAATCGCCGCCGTCGAGGAAGGTGTCAAGAAAATCGAGAGCCCCGATCTAAAGCCCGGAGAAATGATCACGCTATTGGGTAGCCCGCTCCCATCGTCATACTGGCTCGATCTGCGAAGCTACAAGCCCGTCGCAGCAGCCGAGGCACTGAAAATTCCGATGCTCATTCTCCAGGGTGAACGCGACTTCCAAGCCCCTCCCGCTACGAATTTCAACGAATGGAAAACAGCGCTCGCCGGCCGCAACAATGTCACCCTGAAGCTGTACCCCGATCTAAATCACTTCTTCATCTCCGGCGCCGGCCCCTCACTCCCCCAAGAATACGAAAAGCCCGGCCACATGGACGAGCAGGTAGTAACCGACATCGCCACCTGGCTCTCCGCCGCCAAACCCCCGCAGTAGCAGAGCGCCGTAGCTTTCGCCTTTGCAGTTGTAGGGGCACAGCATGCTGTGCCCGGCAAACATGCTTGGCGTGATGTTGGCCACCCGCCGAGCGGCTCCGCTGGATCGGCTAATTAAATGTCGGCTATGCGTATCTATCATACGCGGAATCTCGGTGAAGAGTGCGTGCGATCCAATATTTACCGCTAAGACCTTCGACGCGCAAATGGTCGACACAGGATGATAGGGTCTTTTATGAACGCGAGAGCCGTGCGGACGCTAAGAACCGTGCTCATTTTCACAATGTTACCAGTTCATCGCCACGTTAGGTGTCGCGGTGGCATGGCGAGCCTCTCTGGCCGTGTTTACGTTTACTTTATGCGGCCTGGTTGAATACCGTCGATCTTTGTCGCCATGACCCGGCAACGCGTCACTTTATATTGACGAGACTTGCTCTATGTTCCCGATGCAGGAGTTCTCTTCAGAGCTCTCGGGTTCCAAGATGGTGCAATGCGGCCGTCGTTTTTCAACATCGATCTAGATTTGCCAGATCGGGTCGTAGGGTACTATCCACTCTTGATCATCTCTTATGCCGTAGACGGTATCACTCCCAGACGTCTTTATTCCTATATCAGACTTCATTGATCGATGGCGCTCCGTGTACGGAAGACCAGTCTTCGCATCCGACTATTTCGGCGCGAAGTCTGTAGTGTCGAGGACCAATTGCGAGGATCAACTGCCACCATCGCGCCTCCTTCAAACGGCCGCCCCTTTGCCGTTGTAGCGGCGGGTCGTCGATTTTTTTCGACCCGGCAGATTTTGCCTCTTGCATTCGGCGTGATGCTGGCGATCCGCCGAGCAGATCCCCCCGCCGCCGCACCCGAAAAAGTCCACACCACAAGGTCCTTGCAACACCGACCACATCAGGCATGATGCTACCGTCGCCACATAGGAGGTTGAATGCATCTTCGAGCCAGAGAGAAGCAGCCGCAGGTCGGTCGCCCCAAAACCGGACATCTCGACCCGCCCGCCTCCGCTGATCCCTCGATTTCTAATCGCAACACGTGCCGAGTAGAACTTACTCTAACTCACTCAAAACAAAGGATCGGCGCGCACTCTACCCGTCACGAAACAAGGGGGGCAAAAGCACTTCTCGAGCGGCGCCTCGTAGCCTTCCTGCGAACACCAGTTTGCGCCGCGCTCGCAATTGTTCTCGGTGCCGTCCCGGCTCTGGCCGGGCCCCGGCCCTCGAAGGCGCTCACGGTTCAGCGAATCTACGACGCCCCGAGCCTGAGCGGCTCTTTGACCGAAGGAATCGAGTGGGAACCTGACGGTAAGCGCATCTCGTACCTCGATCGCAGCGGCCCTCAGACCGAGATGTGGACAATGGACGCGGCGACCGGCCACAAAAAAGTTCTAGTGAACGCTAATGTGCTGAATCAAGTGACCCAACCGCGAGCAACGAGCGCCGTTCAGTCAACTGGGCTCGGCCGCATCGAAGCGAAAAGCTACTTCTGGTCGCCCAAAAACGACGCGCTCCTCTTTTCCGGCAGCAGCAGCCTCGTTCTGCTGAATCTGAAAACGATGGAAGCGAAACCGCTGGTGGATTCTGCGAGCAACGCCAGCCACGAAATCCATGAGATCGAAGACCCGAAATTTTCTCCCGATGGCCAGTGGGTCAGCTTCGTGCGCGATTCGAATCTCTGGGTGGCGAACATTGCAACTGGCAAAGTACAAGCTCTGACCACTGGCGGCAGCGAAGAAATCCTGAAGGGCCAGCTCGATTGGGTCTATCCCGAGGAACTCGACGCCACCACGGCCTATTGGTGGTCGCCCGACTCTTCAAAAATCGCGTACTACCAAATGGACGAGCGTCCGGTCACCCGCTTTCCAATCGTGGATATGAGTTCCCTTACGGGAGCGATCGAATACACACGTTTCCCCGAAGCCGGCGGAGCGAATCCAATCGTGCGCGTGGGCGTCGTCCCGGTCACCGGCGGCGAAACGAAATGGATGGATACCGGCGCGGATACGGATGTGTACCTTCCGCGCGTCGTGTGGTTGCACGATAGCAAGCGCGTGGCGATCCAACGCCTTAATCGCGCTCAAAATCGCCTCGATCTGCTTTTCTGCGACGCCTCCACCGGCGCCTCCACGACCATCGTCACCGAAACCGACAAATACTGGGTCAATGTCGCTGACGATCTTTACTTCTTCGCCGACGATAAGCGTTTCCTCTGGTCCAGCGAGCGCACAGGTTTTCGCCACTATTACCTCTACGATCTTTCAGGCCGCGAGCTCCAGCAGTTGACGAGCGGCGATTGGGCCATTACCGGCAACGGAGGCGTCGGCCCCGGCGCCGCCAGCCATCCCGCCGTCGACGAAGCGCGCGGCTTCATCTATTTTCTTTCCAATAAGAATAATGTTCTCGATATCCAGCTCTACCGGCTTTCGCTCGCGGATAAAAGCATCACCGAAGTCACGCGCGAGTCCGGCACTCACGATGTGCTCCTCTCCCCGGATGAATCTGCTTTCGTGGATACCTATTCAAACGCCATGACGCCGCCTCGCCAGGACCTTGATCACATTGACGGCTCCCGCGCCGCAGCGATCAACGAAAATAGAGTGCCGGATCTTGCCGACTACCAACTTTCCCCCGTCAAATTCCTGAATCTTTCCGCGGACGACGGGACGAAACTCTACGCCTCGATCATCCAGCCGCCGGATTTCGACGCTTCGCGAAAATATCCTGTCATTGTCAACGTGTACGGCGGGCCGCAGGTGCAAAACGTCCACAATGCGTGGGACGGCAAGGATTTTCTCGCGCTGGAGATGATGGCCGAAAAAGGCTACATCATTTTCACTCTGGATAATCGTGGTTCTTACGCACGCGGCCACGCCTTTGAAACTGCCATCTACAACCATCTGGGAAAGGTCGAACTCGAGGACCAGCTTACAGGCGTGAAATATCTGAAGTCTCTTCCCTACGTCGATCCATCGCGCATTGGCATCTGGGGCTGGAGCTACGGCGGCACGATGGTGCTGAACGCCATGTTCAATGCGCCCGATGTTTTCAAGGCCGGCGTCTCGGTCGCGCCCGTAAGCGATTGGCGCCTCTACGACACAATTTACACCGAGCGTTACATGGGCCGCCCGCAGGATAATCCCGAGGGCTATCGCGATTCCTCCCCCGCGAATCAGGCCGCCAGTCTTCGCGGAAAATTAATGATTGCGCATTCCACGGGGGATGATAACGTGCACTTCATAAATACGGCCGAGGTGCTCAACCAGCTCATCCTTGCCGGAAAGTATCCGGCAAGCGTGATGATCTTCCCCGGACGTGGCCACGGCATTGGCGACGCGCCCGCGCGCATCCAGCTCTTCCAGGGAATTACTGATTTTTTAGGGGATAACCTGTAGGAGACCGGTTACCCATGCAACTCTTTGCCTCCCGGAACAGTCGAACTTACGATAGGGAACGGCCAGAGACTTAAAGCGGGATTCAGGGAGCGAATAGGTTTATGCTGCGGGGTATCATGCTGAGAGGAAAGGCCGCACAGGCAGCGGGATGCCTGATCGCCGTTTTGGCGTTCTGCGGAGTTGCGCCGTCACTCTCGACGCCGTGCTACGCCGCCGGCCCGCAGCCCAGCGACTCCGCCGAGTCACCGCCTTCCCCTGTTGCTTTGCTCGATAACGGTTTTCGCAACCTCTACGAATTGAATTTCAAGGACGCTCGCGCCGATTTTGTCAGTTACCAGCAGCGGAATCCCACAGACGCGATGGGCTCTGCCGCCGAAGCTGCCAGCTACCTCTATGAGCAATTCGACGCCAAGGGAATCTTCACGTCGCAGTTCTTCCTGAATGACGACAAGTTCCTGCACGGCGCGGAAGGAACGGCAGCTGAGAACTGCAACACGCCGTTTCTCACCGCGAATAATCGGGCTCGAGCGATGGCCAAGAAAACGCTGAAGACCGAGCCGAATAACGCTCACGCCCTACTAGTCCTGACGATGGCCGACGGAATGGAGTCGGATTACGACGCCATGATCGTAAAAAAGCAGATGGCCGGTCTCGGGTTAATGCGCCAAGCGGAGGCCGAGGCCACGAAACTGCTAGCGGTCGATCCGGATGCTAAAGATGCCTACCTCGCGCTCGGCGCCAGCAATTACGTGATTGGCAACCTTCCCGGCTTCAAGCGCGCATTCCTCTGGTTCGGCGGAATCCACGGCGACAAGGGCCGGGGAATCCAACAAATGCAGCTCGCCGCCGAACACGGCCACTACCTCAAACCCTTTGCGAAGATTCTGCTGGCGCTGGCCTATGAGCGCGAACACCAGGCGGATCGTGCCCGCGACCTGCTTGCCAGCCTGGTGGACGAATTCCCCAGGAATCCTCTCTACGCTCACGAGCTCTCGCTGATCGACCATCCAGCCGAGCCGTAGCCCGTCCCGCTCGTGCGGAAACTCGCTACGCTGCATGGGTTACCATTTCACGCGAACGCGATAATCCAAAGTCGCCGTCCCGTCTTTCTGCACCGGAATCTGAAACCCGATCGTTGAGACATCCAGCTTCGTCCATTTGTAATTCGAGTTCACCACTTCCCAATCGCCGCCGATCGGCTCGCGGACTTCTACCATCACGGGCCCGTTCTTGTGGTTTCGCAGCGTGATTTGATACTCCATCTCGTGAAGATCGTAGGCGATCTTTTTGTAATCGGTCATTTTGCGTTCGCAGACCACGTCGAACGCGTTGCCCACGTAGATTCGTAGCGTCTCGTCTTTCGGGGTGTGGCTGATGTTGTCTTCGCCCGCAAATTGCGCGCCGCCCTGTGAATCTGCTTGATAGACGCGCACCGTTCCCGCAGGCAGCGGCATGCCAAGGCCCGCCTGTTGCTCGTTC